>NZ_CP086555.2 GCF_020882015.2 Candidatus Borrelia undatumii
AATGACTACACATTTGAATTATCCCTCAAGGATTTTTCCACATTTCTCCTCACACTATTCCAAGTTCTAGAAAGACCCATCAATTTTTTAGCACCTCTGACGACCTCCATTGCAACTTTTCTGGTTTTACTTGTACCCTCATAAATTATTTCATCTACATATTTTTTTTTGGACTTAAAAAAAGCTCTTCTCTCTCTGATCGGTTTTAAAAATTTATTTAAAACCTCAAAAAGCCTTTCCTTAACTTCAACATCACCGATAGTACCCCTTTTATACCTAGCTTTAAGT
The DNA here is from genome assembly GCF_020882015.2 of Candidatus Borrelia undatumii. Classification (GTDB taxonomy): domain Bacteria; phylum Spirochaetota; class Spirochaetia; order Borreliales; family Borreliaceae; genus Borrelia. The sequence continues at coordinate 289 of NZ_CP086555.2, forward strand.
TCACAAAGTTCATCAACATTATTATTAAAAAGGGCATGATAAATAAAAACAGGATTGCTTTCAACTTCTCCTGGTATATCCGCTCTCACTCTTTTTGGATCTGTAAACATGGACATAACCTTTCTACGCAATAAATTTTCATCATCACTCAAAAATATTGCATTACCAAGACTCTTACTCATCTTATTCTTGCCATAAATTCCCACAAGAGACTGAGAATCTGTGAAAATAGCTTCAGGAATTGGGAAAAAGCTTTCTCCATAAAGAAAATTAAACCTTTTTGCAAGTTCCCTTGCAAGCTCAATATGAGCCTCATTGTCACGCCCAACCGGCACCAAATTAGCCTTAGCCATTAAAATATCCGCACTCATAAGGACCGGATAACCTAAAAGTCCATAAGAAACCTCAGTAAACCCAGCAGCAACACTCATATCTTTTATGCTAGGAATCCTTTGCAAACGACTTACCATAACAATCATTGAAAGTATTAAGTTTAGCTCTAAAAGTTCTGGTATGGCTGACTGTAAATATATGTGTACTTTCTCTGGATTAATTCCACACGCAAGATAATCCAAAACCATCTCCCTAGCATTAGAAGATATTTCACTAATACTATTTAAATCTGGTCTCGTAGTAAGAGTATGCAAATCAGCTATAATAACATAAGCCTCATACTCCTCTTGGTATTTTAATCTACTTACAACAGAGCCTACATAATGCCCCAAATGGAGAGAGCCAGTGGGTCTATCTCCTGTAAGCATAACCTTCTTCTTCAAGCTTAATTCTCCTTTCTATCCAACAAGTTATCATTAACATCGACTAAAATCTTTGAACCACTCAAGAATACAGAAAAAGGCCTTAAATAAGCAATATTATCCACTATCACCTTTATAATTACTGTAAAAGGATAAGCTATTAAAAGTCCTACAATGCCCCAAAGCCAACCCCAAAAGAAAAGAAAACAAAGCAATAAAAAAGGAGAAATATCAAGCCTATATCCCTGCATTTTTGGTTCAAGGATATTTCCAATCAATACCTGAATGGAAGTATTGTATATGAATATATAAAGCACCAAATTTAAATTTGGATAGAACTGTATTAAAGAAGCTACCACAATAAAGAACACAGCTAAAATCGATCCTATGCTTGGAATAAAATTAAAAACAAATGTAATGACTGCCCACACAAGAGGAAAATCCTGCCCAAACGAAGTCAAACCTACAAATACCAGAAAACCTGTTAAGCAACTAACAAAAACTTTTATTACCAAATACTTACTAATTTGACTATTTATTGTACCCAAAGCATCAACGAATCTCTCTGAAACGGAATGTCCAAAAGCCTCTCTAACTTTTATACCAAAAATATGTATCTCTGATAGTAAAAAATACAACAATAAAAACAGCACCACTAAACTACTTGCAAAACTAATAATTTCATTAGATATTCTAGTTAAAAAAGGGTAGATGTACCCAGAAAAATCTATATTTCCAATAATAGCACTATCTACTCTATATTTATCAAGAATATCTCTTATGATAAAGATCAACTGATTTTGATAATAAGGCAACTGCTTCATTAAAACAGTAATACTGTAATAAACAAAATTACAAACTAAATAAGAAAATAAAAAGAGAAAAAGGAAAATGACAAGGACTATTAAAACCCTTGGAATCAGCAACCTTTTAAGAAAGGTATAAATAGGATATACCAAAAACCCAAGAACCACCGCAATAGCTAAGGGCTTAAACACTGCCTGTGCTATTTTTAAAGAACTAACTAAAATTGCAACCAACACTACAGTGTAAAAAATAGACTGAACTTTGAAAAACTTCAATTTATCAGCTGGTTCTAAATCTAAAGCCATCTTATTCCTCCTTTAACACTTAAATAACTGCATACAGAATTAAGAACATGCAAAAAGTCTTAAACTAATTTACACATTCAAACGAATTCTCTTCATTATCCAATTATATAATTTACTTCCCTTACTATAATTAGCTTCAGCTACGCTGCCAACCCTCTTTTCTCTGAGTAATCTCCTAGCCTTCCTATCGTCCTCATAATAAACTGTTAACGTATTCTCATAATGATCCAGGTTATTATTCAATATCTCAAAAGCTGGAATGTCACTAAACCCGTCTGCAATATAAAACATATTCTCAAAAGGGATCTCTCTCCTACCTCTCGGGACTCTCTTGTTGATCCTATCATAAGACCCTTTATTTAATTCAAAAATTACCCTTGTTTTTGTTGTATGATCTACAAAATAACACACACTGCTTAAAACACTGTTTTCGGAAAATTTATTATCTAGGCTATTATAAAAAGGCATAAGGTATGTATCTATAAATTCACAAGCCCAAACCTTAGTAACGTAAGGAGCAACCTTACTCCCCAAAATCATCTGCCGAAATCCACTTGAAACAATGTAAATATTTATTGCAGAACCCGACCCCTTTAATCCTTTGTTGATTGTATCTATCTCTTCAAATAATTCAACTACACCTTCAAAAAATTTTAATTTTGACCCCAACTTGAATAATATTTCATTATTCAAACCTTTAAAAATACCTTCTCTGACATACGTCAAAAAATGAGACAAATATATCATCTCATTTGTAATAATATTATAGTTATTTTCATTATAAACAGAAGCCAAATTTTTAACTTCATTCCAAAACGAACGCTCGTCAACACTATACTCATCAAAAAGCACTTGTTGCATATTGCCACAAATTAAGGTATCATCAAAATCGAATATCAAAGCTATTATCTTTTCTTTCTTATCCATAAAATAGAAGTTAATTTAAATTAACCAAGTTGTATTAAAATATATATGTAACTGCAAATATATTCAATATATAATGCAAAACTAGGTAGAAATGTTTATGACAGACATGGTTAATATGATTCAAATGAAGGATATTCTCTTTAGGGTGCTAGACCTAGGTTTAATCAGTATTTTGATTTACTACGTATATAAAAATGTAGTTAACTCTTACTCCATCAATCTGCTTAAAGGGATGATTGTGATTTCGTCTATTGGAATTATCTCCTATTATCTTAATCTACACACTATAAACTGGCTTTTAAGCTATATAGCAAACATATTGCCCATTGCAATGCTTATACTATTTAATAAAGAAATAAAGAAGATAATAATGCAAATCGGCAATTTTAATCTATCTTTTAAATTTGCAAACCGAAAAGAAGAAACTACCAAAATTATTTCTGAAATAATAAAAGCAATCAAGCACTTGTCGGAAAGCAAATCTGGTAGCTTGATCTGTATTGAGAAAAAAATACAGCTGGATCAATTAATAAACAAAGGAATAAAATTAGATTCCATCGTATCTAACGAAATCTTGATATCAATTTTTGACTATGAAACACCTCTACACGATGGCGCTGTTATTATTAGCAACAACAGGATCGTTTATGCTGGATCCTTCCTGCCTCTATCTAATATCGAATCTATAAGCAAAACTTTTGGAACAAGGCACAGGGCAGGTCTTGGGATTTCTGAAAATTCAGACGCAATTACAATAATTACTTCTGAAGAAACTGGGTCCATTTCGCTCACAAGCAATGGAAAACTAGAGTATAATTTAGATTTGAATGAAGTTAGAAAAAAGTTAAATCTTGCATTAATAGAATGAACATAATCAAAAAAATTAGAAATATAATGAGACTATTGTTTGAAGACTGGCAAAATAAATCAATTTCTATTTTAATAGCCATTGTTATGTTTGCTGCATTTTATTTAAACAACATAGAATCGGTTACGGTAGAAAAGGAAATCAAGATTTTATTAAAAGATGAAATCACACTAGGAAAGGTTCCTGATTTCACCAAAATACTGCTTACAACAAGAATTGACAAAGAAAATTTAAAATACTTGGATCTTGACCGCATAATCTTATTAGTTGAGGCCACTAATATAAAGGAATCAGGAGAATACGAGCTTCCAATAAAAATCAAAAATCTCAATTCAATTCCCATTGCTGAGTACAAACTTTCAAGAAACACAATCTCGCTAAGTCTCGATAAAAAAGTTTCAAAGCTAGTAAAAGTTGAACCCAAATTCACACTACTTGAAAAAGAGAACAAAGGGGAATATTTTATTGCCAAATACAATATCTCACCCGAACAATTAACAATATATGGCCCCGAAAAGGTGATAGACACAATTAATACAATTAAAACTGAAATAAAAGAATTTGATACAAGAACCATATTTATATCAGAGTATCTTGAAGTGTTATCTCCAAATCCACTCATCACAATTGACAAAAGCCATGTGATGGTTACTATTACACTAAATAAAAAATATACACATACGACAATAAAAAGTCCTGATTTAATTATCAGCAATGTCAAAAATGGATTAGAAATAAAAGATAAGGAAAAAATTCTAAATCCAGAAAAAGAGATGTTCATTAAAATAAGGAGCAGGCTATCTGACAAAATAATCAAAATGCACATAGATAACAAAAACATCGTTTTTAATCTGGACCTGGGTCATATTCAAACCCCAGGAATCTATAACATTAATACAGATGTAACGCTTAAAAACAATGCTCACGGCATTGAGGTGTATGAGCAAGAACCTAAAAAGATAAGACTAGAGGTAATTCCAAGTGAACAATAAAATTATGAAATCAATAGGATGTGATATAATACAGGTTAGTAGGCTTAATGGTTTGCTAGAAAACAGAAAGAAATTGGAGAGGTTTTTTACGCAAAGAGAAATTGGAAATTTAGAAATGAAGGGGAAGGGTGTCCTGGAAAGCTTGGCTGGCAAGTTTGCAGCAAAGGAGGCTTTGATTAAATCTTTGGGTCCTCTTTTGGAAAATAAGATAAAGTACTCCCTTAAAGATATGGAGGTCGTTAAATTGCCGGCTGGGAATGTTGTATTCCGGCTCCACAATGATGTAGAAGACTTGATCAATAAAATGAACTTGAGAGTGTATTTGACCATCTCGCATGAGAGGGAGTACGCTGTTGCGTTTGTAATGATAGAAGACTAGTTTATGAACAAAATATCATATTTCACAAAATACGAAATCAAATGTCCTCTGTGTGACCATAAATTTAGAAAAGAAGATCTTCTGACAGGAAGCAGCCGGTTAATATCTGGAGAGTTAAGAGTTGACTTAAAAAGAGAATATGTAAGGAATGAAAGGTATGGAGATATCTACCCTAGGATATATTCGATTACAGTATGTCCTAATTGCTACCTGGCTGCTTTTCCGAATGAATTTAATGCAATACCCGTTGGTTTACAGACAAAGCAGATGTTAGTAAACTGTGAGCAAAAACGAAAAGGAATAAAAACACTTTTTGAGGACAATCTAAATTTTGATCAACCAAGAGGGCTTAAAGAGGGCGCTGCTAGCTACATACTTGCCATGATGTGCTATGAGTATTTTGATAAAAGCCGCAATCCAACTCTGAACCAGGCTAAATGTGCAATAAGGGCAGCGTGGGTTTTCGAGGATCTTCACAAAGAAAATCCAAATAAGAATTATAACTATCTACAAAAAATATTTTACTACAAAGCAGCTTATCTTTATAAATCAACGATTGAAAAAGAGCAAGATAATTCAGAGCCAATCTCTAATGAAGCAGTATTCGGCCCTGATACCGATAAGAATTATGGGTATGACAGTGTTTTATACTTATCTGGGCTGCTAGAATATTTTTATGGTAATAAGGATAATAAGGAGTACAGATACAATCAATTAGTCGAAATCAAGACTGTACTCTCTAAAATAGCCGGCATGGGGAAGTCATCAAGAGAAAAACCCTCAATACTTTTAGACAAGATAAAAGAAGTTTATTTTAAAATTTCAAAAGAAATAAAAACTTTAAAATAAATGAAAAAAATACTTGCAGAGATAGCGTACGACGGGTCTTTATATCATGGATTCCAAATTCAACCTAAAAAACCAACAATACAGGGAGAAATAGAGAAAGCTTTAGAAGAAATAAGTAAAACAAAGATCAAAATTTACTCCTCTGGCAGAACTGACAAAGGAGTTCATGCAAGAGGACAGATAATAGCTTTTTATATAAACATGAATATTTCCCCAAAAAATTTGAAAGTGGCTCTAAACTCTCTTTTAAAGAATGATATTAAGATAACAAAATTAAAATATACAAAAGATGAATTTCAGCCCAGATTTAACGCTAGAGGCAGAAAATATAGCTATTACATACTCAATAACGAAAATCATTACCCTTGGGATGCATATCAAGCTTACTATGTGAAGAAAAAATTAAATATCAACAGATTAAATGAAATGTCTGAAATGTTAATTGGAAGGCATGATTTTACTACCTTTTCATGTATAAGAGATCAAACAAATTCAAAACTGAAAGAAATTTACTTTGCTAGGTTCAAGAAGAAAAATAAGTTTATTGTATTTGAGATAATAGGCTCTTCTTTTTTATGGAAAATGGTAAGATCAATAATAGGAACGATGCTTGATATTGAAATAAAAAATGAACCTGTTCATACATTCTTACAAATCTTAAACTCAAAGAATAGAAAATTTGCAAGAAAAACAGCTCCTGCAAATGCTTTATTTTTAGATAAGGTTTACTATGAAAAACAAATTAATTAAAAAATTGATACTTTTGAGAATGCTTGGAAATAATATATCGGGTAATCTCTATGAGAACAAAGAAGTGGCCAAAAAAATCAAAAATAAGACAACAAAACCCAAAAGTAATGCAATACTCAACCAGATTGAACAAGAAGGCATAAAAGAAAATACAGAATCAACAGAACTTAATCCAAGCAAAAATGAAAAAAAGGATCTGCTAATAGTATACATAGATAAAAAATACTTAAACAAAAGTGCAAGTGAAATAGTAAAAAAATGGTGCCAAAGTATTAAAATACTGAATTATAAGATAATAGATAATTTTAACACACTAAGCGTAGAGATTAGTAAACAACCTAAAGCAATCCTATCTTGCGAAGAAGTAGAATTTTTTTTAAATCAAAACTTAAGAATTCAAATTGTAAGAGGCTTTGAGCTCAGATTTAAAGGAATTCCATTAGTGTTCACATACCTTCCCATAAGTCAAATCAAAAATCCAACATTAAAAAAAGAGATCTGGCAAGACTTAAAAATAATAAAAGGTATAATAAAGTATGGATGATAATGCGGAAAATAGTTTTTATTATGAGGTTGCTTTTAATATCCCCGTAAATAAACTTTTTCTTTACAGACATAGTTTCAAATTAGAGATAGGAGTAAGAGTAATAACAAACTTTAATGGAAGGGAAACGATTGGAATCATAATAAAAAGATATCCTAAAGGTGAACTCGATACGAATTTTACATTTGAAATAAAAGATATAATGAAGATCGTCGATGAAAATTCACTAATAATAGAACACAACATTAAACTTGCTAACTGGATTAGTAAAAAAACATTTTCTGGATTTGGAGAAGCTTTGTTTTGCGGACTCCCTAAAAACTCAACTTCAGGCAGAGTAACAAAAAATAAAGACAATAAAAAATCGGAACCCAAAATACCCATTCAACTAAATGAAGAGCAAAACAATATTTATCAAGAGATAATAGAATCAAAAACACAAAATACGTTTTATTTATTTGGAGTACCTGGGTCTGGGAAAACAGAAATATTCATTAAATTATGCGAACAATATTTAAAACAAGAAAAACAAATAATTTTCTTAATACCCGAAATCTCTTTAGGTTATCAAATAATTCAAAGGATCAAATCTAATTTAAGCACAAACGAGATTTACGAGTATAACTCAAAAGTATCAAATTCAAAAAAAATCTCAACATGGAATAAAGTCAAGAATGGAGAAAGCGTGATTATCATTGGAGTTAAAAGTGCATTAATGCTCCCTTTTAAAAATTTAGGTTTAATAATAATGGATGAGGAACATGAACACACATATAAATCTGAAAATACTCCAAGGTTTCATTCAAGACACATAGGCTTTTTCTTACAAAGTGTTTTTAATTCTAAATTTATAATGGGAAGTGCAACCCCATCACTTGAAGCATATATGGCCATGGAAAATAATCAGATAAAAAAAATGATGCTGGAAAACAAATTTTTCAATGAAACAGCTAAAGAACTTAAAATAATAGATATGAAAAAAGAACGTCAGATTATATCTTCAGAATTACTTTACAGCATACAAAAAAGCTTGGTTAATAAAAGGCAAGTTTTAATATTTTTCAATAAAAGAGGATACTCAAAAACACTTGAATGCAACATTTGTGGGCACATAATTTGCTGCCCAAATTGTTCTTTTAACTTAACATACCATAAAAACGAAAATAAGCTCATTTGCCACTATTGCAACCATAAAACGAGCATAGTAAAAAGTTGTCCTGGTTGTAATGCGGAAAACATCACACATAAAACATATGGAATTCAATTTATTGAAAGGGAATTAAAAAATTTTTTACCAAATGCAAAAATAGCAAGAACAGACTCTGATCTTAACAAAAAAGACATCATCAATGCTATCACTGATTTTGAAAATGAGAAATTGGATATTTTAATTGGAACACAGATTATTGCAAAAGGATTTAATTTTAGACAAATACAAACATTAGGAATTATTAATGCCGATGTTGGTATGGGTCTTCCTGATTTCAGGAGTAGCGAAAGGATGTTTGCAATAATTTCACAAGTACTGGGCAGAGCAGCAAGATTTCAAAGCGACAATACAATCATCATTCAAACAAAAAATCCCAACTACTACGCCATAAAGTATGCATACGAGGGTAAATATGAATCATTTTATAAAGAAGAGATAAAAATTCGCAAAGAACTTAATTATCCACCCTTTAAAAAGATAATCAGAATAATCGTTAGAAGCCACAGAAAAGAAGCAGCCAAACATAAATGCCTGGAATTTTTTGAAATATCCAAGGAGTTTCTAAATGAAGAAATTGAATATCTTGGCCCATCAAAAGCCCCTATGTCAAAAATATCCAAATACTATAGATACAACATATTGTACCTATCAAAATCATTCAACCTGCTCGAAAAGCTAATAAGAAGCACAAAAGAAAAAATAAGATCGACAAAAGATACGTATATCGAAATAGATTATTACCCAATCTCCCTAATTTAAAAAAAATCTGAGCTATCCCTTCCAAGAGCCCTTAAGAATGACGATAGCACATAAAGAGCTTTATCATTGTGCCCCCCCTCAGGAATGATAAGATCAGCATACTCCTTAGTGGGCTCAATAAACCTATAGTATCCCGCCCTAGTGGTATTTAAATACTGTTCAATAACCGATTCCAGCGTACGACCCCTCCTAGACATGTCTCTTTCAAGCCTTCTAATAAACCTAATGTCATTAGGCGTATCTATATATATCTTTAAATCTATCAGGTTACGCACTCTTTCTTCAACAAAAATCATAATACCCTCAACAATAACAACAGAAGTTGGATATATCTTTACGGTTTCCAATCTTCTTCTATGATTAATAAAATCATAAAGAGGCATATTGATTGGCTCATTGCGCTTTAACTTCCCCAGTTGTTCATAAAATAAATTATTGTCAAAAGCATCTGGATGATCAAAATTAACATCTAAAAACTCATATTCATAATCACCAACACTTTTATAGTAATTGTCTTGAGATATAAGGACAAACTCGGGGATAACTTCACTAATTTTATTAACAACAGTAGTCTTCCCACTACCAGATCCACCAGCTATTCCAATAATCTTAACCATTACCCTCTTCTTGCAATTTAGGCATATCCCTCAGAGTTCCTGCAACAAATATATTTTTATATCCCATACCTCTTAAAATCTTTTCAGCTTCAAAACATTTATTAAAACTTCTACCATAAACTATAATTTGATTATCAATACTACCCAATCTATCTTTCTTAGCAAATAAACTATTAAAAGGAATATTAACCGCCTTCGCATAATGACAATTATTATATTCCCTAGCAGACCTAATATCTAATATTATCGCCCCCTCTTTGACCCTCTCCAACAAAGCCAAACTAGACCTCTTCATCTTTAAAACGATAAAAACCCAGATATAGAAAAAAAGGAAAAATATTAAGAGCACAAACTTTATATAATCCATTGGCATATTGCTTATGAGACAATAATATCAAAAAAAAAGAAACAATTTCAATAAAATAAAATTGTTTTTTTAATAAAATTAATATAAAGTTCAAGTGAATTAATAGTTTTGCATTAAAGAAGGCATGAGTCGCTATGAGGAGAAAAAGAGTGTGAAGAAAAAGAGGAGTAGATGGAAGAGAATAAAACAAAAAACCAGATTTATTGTTCGTATAATACTTAGGAAACAGCTCAGAAATATCTTCAAAGACCCCAGGTTAATAATGATCAGTACACTACAAATAACAATCGGTTCTCTCTTAATGGCAATATCTACAAATATTTTATATATACCACATGGACTTTTGAGTGGAGGAATTGCTGGAATTGCTTTAATGCTGCATTATATCCTAAATTTCAACCTAGGATATACAATATTTATCCTAAATATTCCATTATTCATTCTTGGAATCAAATTTTTAAACATAACCTTTGTAATTCAAAGCTGGATATCTATGGCTTTATATTCTATCATGGTAAACTATTCGCAATTTTTACAAGGCAAAATGCACATTGACGACATGATGCTTGTATCAATTTTAGCAGGTCTCATATCAGGCCTTGGACTTGGTTTGATTTTTAGGGCAAAGGGGTCATCGGGCGGTTCAGACATAATTTCCATGATCATTAAAGAAAAATATTCAATTAGTATTGGAACTACAAATTTCCTTGTTAACCTTGCCGTGCTATTGGTTGCAGCTGTCTTTTTCAATATTGAAATCGCTCTCTACACTTTAATAGCTTCCTTTGTAACATCTGTAATGACAGATAAGGCAAGCATAGGATTTGGCAACCAAAAAGCGATATTCATTATATCAGACAAGGGAAAAGAAATATCTTATCTGATCACTAATAAGCTAAAAGTAGCGGCTACACTAATTGACGGACAAGGTGCCTGGGCGGGAAATAATAAGACCATAGTTTTCATAGTAGTTCCAACAATACGTATGTCAAGAATTAAATATATTTCTCAGAAAGTCGACCCCAACTGCTTCATTACGGTACTGAATACAAATGAAATAACAGGTGGCAAAAAAATTATCGAATAGGCACAACTAGACGAGATGTTAATACTCAAAATTCCTCTAAAAATTCAACTAAATTAGCAACATACACACCAAGTTCTTCTTCTGTATAAAAATTTGATAAAAAATCAATAAATCTCTGGGGAAGTTCTGAAATAAATTTTTTCAAAAAACCCTCTTTAATATTGATCTCAAGCTTAAAAGCATGAAGCATCAAAGGCAAATCCCTAAAATCTCTGTCCACCCTACTATAGGTAGAATCCCCCAATATTGGATGATTTAAATATTTCATATGGACCCTTATTTGATGTGTACGCCCCGTCTTGGGCATTAAAACTACTAAAGAATAATTCCCCATATTAACCAACACTTTATATTCAGTTAATGCTCTTTTACCTCTACTAGTATATACGCTGAATTTTTTCCTGTCATTTTTATCTCTATCTATAAAGGTTTCAATAATACCGGAAGACATTTTAGGAATACCCTTTACAATTGCAATATAAACTTTCTTAACGAATCTCTCCTTAAACTGAATAGACAAAAAATTTAAAGTTTCTAAATTTTTAGCACAAATCAATACCCCAGATGTATCTTTGTCCAGTCTATGTACAATTCCAGGCCTAATTTTATCCCCTTTAAAGCCGTCTTCTAAGCCTGAAATATGATACAAAAGAAAATTTACAACAGTGTTTTCCAATCCAGTTATGCAAGGATGGCTTAAAATACCTTGGGGTTTGTTCACAACAATAAGATTTATATCTTCATAAATAATACCAATGGGCAATTTTAAAGGTCTTATATAATCTCTTAAATTAATCTCTTCATTAAACTCTATTAATATCCTATCCCCCAAAAAAACAGACCTTGATAACTTTATTGGAACAAACCCACCACCACTGTTTTTAAAGGCAGCTACTTCTCTCTTTTTAATCTGACTTCTGGTAAAGATACGAAACCTTTCGGATAAATAAACATCCAGCCTCTGACAATCCTCCCTTACAACAAACTCCTCCTGAATCTTTTTCATTCAATAAATCACCCAATCAACCAAAGCAATTATTAAAGACAATGCCAACCCAGCTGATGCTGTAATCATGTATTTTTTAAAAGTTTCGTCTCTTGAAAGCTTAAAACCACCTGAGAAAGGATATGGAAGATATTTTGTATCCATGCCATTACTGAAATAATAAGACAAATCAAAAAAAAACAAACTCACTAGTAAAGCTATGGGAAAAGTTCCAACGCTTATTGATGAAAATCTAAAAGCTCTCTTGCCCCAATTAGACTCAGTAGATTTTTCCACATTTAAAACCTCATTTTCTTGAATATCTTTATAAAGAAAATCATCATCTCTCTTGTCCTGAAGCCTAACAAAAACTTCATTACCAAAGCGAACATCCCTTTCGCTGAAAAAAATATCATCTCTCAGCGAAAATTTTTGACCTAAATCCAACTCGAGTTCATAGTAATCGAGAGAATTGGAGTGAAGTACGCAAACATTAAAGAGTAAAAACAAAAGTCCGACAAGCATCAATACTTTAATTCTCTGATTCTAATTTTAACGTCAAGGTTATCTCGTCAACAAGACTAGAAGAACCAAAGTACTGAATAGGCCCTGGGTACACGTATAAATTATTCACTGCCCATTCTTCACGCTTCCTAGCAAACTCATTAAAGGGAGCCCCATTTAAATCAACAAGAGCTTTCCTAATAACAGGCTTTGCAACGCCATACCTTTCTTCCATATTCACCATCATTGTTAAGGGAACCCCCCCGGGCGTCCATTCTGTGGTTTTTTTATCTAAATGTTTTATGCTAGACATATAGCCTGTTAAACCATTTAAAACAAGCAAAGCAGCATTATATCCCAAACTGTAGCAATAATTACTATCAAAATTTGAAGGAACGGCACTTCTGCCTTCATAACCAAAGAAATGGTCAACGGGAGTAAATTTACCGCTATATTCACCTTGCCTCCTTAAATCTTCTAGCTTAACATGAACCATTTCAATGAATAATTTCTCGGTAGGTACCCTCGATACATTAAAATTACCATGGGGATCTCTTTCTAAAACAGAATTCACAAGTTCAATTTGAATAAATAAAGGCAGGGACAAATAAACCTCTCTCATGTATCCATTAAGTTTACCAATAAAAATTTCCCTTATGGCTTCAACATTCAACCCCTTAAATTCGTTTTCATTGCTATCAAATATGCTACATAAACTAACCATCAAAGATTTAACTTCAGGGATAAACTCAATAACGCCCTCAGGTACTATAACCACACCGAAATCATATCCTTTCAAAGAACGCTCTACTACAACAGAAGTTATTTCACCAACAAGCTCTGACAGGGTTTTATTTTTCACTAACACTTCCTCAGATATAATGCATACATTAGGTTGAGTCTTTAATGCACATTCAAGGGCAACATGAGACGCACTTCTTCCCATAAGTTTAACAAAATGCCAATATTTCCTAGTTGACATAGCATCACGACATAAATTACCTATCAATTCAGAATAAGTTTTAGTAGCAGAATCAAATCCAAATGAAATTTGAATATGTTCATTTTTAAGATCGGCATCTATTGTTTTTGGAACACCAATAACTTGAATATTACTATTCTTTTTTTTAAAAAATTCTGCCAATAAGGCTGCGTTAGTATTTGAATCATCGCCACCAATAATAATAATTGCATTCAGATTATTTTTAAGAGAAACTGACAAAACCTGTTCGTACTGGGCCTCTGTCTCTATTTTGGTTCGCCCAGAAGATATAATATCGAAGCCTCCAGTATTTCTATAAAGATCCATCAAATCGCTAGTAATTTCAATCTTCTTATCTTCCAATAAACCTGAAGGACCTCCTTTAAACCCAAAGATTTTTGAATCTGAATTTGCTTTCTTCATTGCGTCAAAAACACCAGCCACAACATTATGCCCTCCAGGAGCGGGCCCACCTGACAAAATTATCCCCACATTTAAAACCTCTGAAAAGTCTATATTTGAAGATCCCTGAGTAAAACTTACAACCGGAAGCCCATAAGTATTTTTAAAAACTTCTCTTAAAGCTTCTCTATCTTGAAGCCCCTCAGTTTTCTCACCAAAAACTACACTAATATTTTTAAAATCATGTTCCAAAACTTTAGGTAACCTCGGTATATATTGATACCTCTCCTTTTGCAAAGACGACACCATGACTCTCCCTCCTTTAAAATTGATCCAATTGTCTCTTCAATACTAAAATAATTAAGAATTAATATCTATATGTGATTTAAAAATAAAGTAGCATCACCATAAGAGAAAAACTTATAATTCATCTCAACGGCTTCCTTGTAAGAATTAAATACAAAGTCCTTACCACCAAATGAGGAAACCAACATTAAAAGAGTTGATCCTGGCGTATGAAAATTTGTAAAAAGCATATCAACACACTTAAAGCCATAACCCTTACCCGGATAAATAAAAAGATCTGTTTTCTGTTCTCCTCGCATAAATTCATTGCTACCCTTATAAGCTGACTCTAATGTCCTAAGAGTAGTGGTCCCAACGGCTAAGATCTTTTTACCTAAAGTCATCGCTTTCTTAAGCCTCATTGCAACAGAATCTTTTATAAAAAATCTTTCAAAATGCATCTTATGTTCTTCTATTTTCTTTGTTCTTACAGGAAGAAAAGTTCCAAGTCCAACATGAAGTGTAATAAAATCATACTCAATGCTATTCTTGTCCAACAAAGAAAAAAATTCTCTACCAAAATGTAGCCCCGCTGTAGCTGAGGCCGATGAACCTATACACTTAGAATAAATTGTTCGATAACGCTCTTCGTCTTCTTTTTCATAGGTCCTCTTGATATAGGGCGGTAAAGGAATGAGCCCATATTGCTCGAAGTAAGCTTCGTCCACGCATTTACTAAATTTAAGTGTAAACTCATTATCTGACTTTGAAATTATCTGAGCCAACAAATCCTGAGGAAATTTATAAATCTTTCCAACATTCTGTCTCCTAGATTTGGAAACTAAACATGTAAACACATCATCTGCTATCCTGTCTAGAATCAAAAATTCAACACTACCCCCACTATCTGTCTTGGCATATATTCTTGATTTCCTAACTCTTGAATCGTTAAATACTAAAAAAATATTGCTGTCAATATACTTCAACATATCATTTACAGAACGATCGTGATAGACTTTATGCCTACCAGGATCTAGAACCATCAGCCTTGATGCACCTCTTTCTTTGCTTGGATATTGCGCTATCAAATTAGATGGCAAATTAAAATAAAATTCCCTGGTATCCATTTTTTTTCCCATTATTTAAATCATTAAGTTCATTTTTATCCAGATTTAGATGAAAATATGCAAAGTCAGTGGCCTTACGCCCCCTACTAGTTCTCTCAATTAAGCCCTTTAAAATAAGATAAGGCTCATAAAAATCTTCAAGAGAATCAGCCGTTTCACCAACAGAAATTGCTAAAGTTTCAACACCAACAGGCCCTCCCTTAAATTTCAGTATTAGGTTCCTTAAAATATTTCTATCTTGTTCATCAAGACCCTCTTTATCAATCTTTAGCATTTCAAGCCCGGAACTAACAACACGTTCTGTAATAAAATCATGCCCATTAACCTGTGCAAAGTCTCTCATTCTTCTTAAGATTCTATTTGCTACACGAGGCGTTCCCCTCGAGCTTTTTGCCAAAAGATAAGATGCATTATCTTCTAGCTTAACGTTTAAGATGACAGCATTTCTCTTTATTATCCCTACAAGCTCCTTTTCATTGTAAAGATCAAATCTGGACACAATTCCAAACCTCGCATAAAGAGGAGATGCCACTTTTCCTGGTTTTGTAGTAGCTCCAATCAAAGTGAACCTAGGAATAGGAATTCTTACCGTTCTTGCAGCAGGCCCCTGCCCAATTACCCAGTCTATTTCATAATCTTCCATCGCAATATAGAGCATCTCTTCTATTACAGGCTTGAGTCTGTGTATCTCATCAATGAACAAAACACTCTTATCATCAAGAGTTGTTAAAATTCCCACAATATCCTTTGGTTTATCAAGTGCTGGTGCTGAAGTCACCTTTAGTGTAGTGTTCATTTCAAAAGCAATAATACTAGCAAGAGTAGTCTTGCCCAAACCCGGAGGGCCACTTAAAAAAACATGATCAAGGGCTTCATTTCTTTCCCTCGATGCTTTCATAAAAATATTCAAGTTTTCTTTAATGTGGGACTGTCCTGAAAAATCTCTAAGGGATTTTGGCCTAAGCTCACTCTCATTTCTGTCATAAAGAAAATTTTTGTCGGAACTTAAAAAACTAGATCCCTCTCCCAAATTCATCTACAAGCCCTCTCTTCACTAAATATTTACTAAACAAAATTAACTCGAAAGTCTTCTTAAGGTTTCTCTGAATAAAAACTGTTCCTGGTCATCTTCTCCTAACATTAAAAACCTATCTGTAGCCATAACTTCCTTTATCCCAGCCAAAACAAGCTTTCTATCAAAACCCATATTAACAATTGACTGTTCAAGATCCTTAAATTTAAATGCATCCGAACTCAACCCATCTGTTTTAACAAGTTTTCCCTTAAGCTTTAAAAATATTTTACCCGCTGTTTTATTTCCAATCCCTTTAACCTTAGAAATAAGTTTTACATCTTCCCTCTCAATTGCATCTCTAAATTCACTGTATTTAATACCCGACAGTATTCTTAAAGCTGCCCTTGGCCCTATTCCTTCAACACCAATAAGTTCCTCAAAAATTGCTCTCTCTTCTGCATTTGCAAAACCAAAAAGCTTTATCTCCCCTTCTCTTAAGTGAAGATAAATTAATATTTCAACATCTTCTAGCAAATCAAATTCTATCATACAGAAATAACTAACTAAAACCTCAAATTCAAAGGGAAACGCCGCAATAACGACACTAGAAACCCTTTTTTCAACAACTTTACCATAAATCTTATTTATCATAGAATTAAATTATAATGCATAATAAATTCAAATTAGTCTTATTTCCATACACCAATCAATGTAAAATGAGATAGGAGGTCGTATTATGGAAAACATATTTACTGTCTGCATGTTGTTCTTGTTGAATTTGATCTTAAGCCTAGGGGCACAGCCTGTCAAATTAAGAGTTCCAGATGGGTTTCAAGTTGAAATCTTTGCAAGCAATATTGAAAAACCTAGAGGACTTACATGTGATAATAAAGGAAATATTTTCATAGGATCTTCAAGTAACTTTGCTTATCTAATCACAAAAAACAAAGATATTTACAAAATTGCTTCAAATCTTAAAAAACCAATAGGTATTTCCTATTTTAACAACAAATTATACATTTCTTCAGTAAACAAGATTTACGTTGTTCAAGATGTGGAAAAAGAAATAACTAAAACTGTTAATACCAATCAACTACATAAGTGGAAAATGGAAGAATTTGTTGCATTGCCAGATACAAATTCAAAAATACATGCAGGACGATACATTAAGGTAGATAAAAGAAATAAAAAATTGATAGTCAATATTGGTTCTCCTAGCAATGCTAGCATCCCGCAGGGTGAGCATGAAGCAGTATTGTTAGAAATTGACCTTAAGACTAAAACAAAAAAAATAGTAGCCCGTGGCGTTAGAAACTCAGTAGGATTTGATTTCCATCCAACCGATAACCGTCTCTACTTTAGTGACAATGGAAGAGATCACCTTGGCGATGATTTACCACCAGATGAAATTAATTTAGTATCCAAACATGGAGAGCATTTTGGATTTCCATACATGTTTGGCAAAAATGAAAAAGATCCTTCCTTTTACCCTAAAGCTCCCAAAAACATTAATTTTACACCCGCTATTTACGAGCTCCCAGCTCATGTTGCACCCCTTGGAATACATTTTTACAAGGGAAGTATGTTTCCAAGCGAATACAAAAATAAGCTTTTTATCGCTGAACACGGATCATGGAACAGAACTACTCCTGTTGGGTATAGAATAACAACACTAGACATTATTCCGGGTACAAAAACTGCAACAAATTATAAGGTATTCCTAGATGGCCTTTTGGCCTCCGATGGCTCTAAAATCGGAAGACCTGTTGACATAATAACTTATTGGGATGGTTCAATTTTATTTTCAGATGACTTCGGCAACAAAATTTACAAGATAAATTATAACTAATTGTAATTGCCATGACAAAGGGCAAGCGCAAGCGCATCGCTACTATGATCACTAGTAAACGTAAAGTCCGAACTCATTCCAAGTAAAACACGCATCATATACTTTACTTGCATCTTCTTAAGCCCACCAAAACCAGAAATTGCATTCTTAACCTGCATCGGAGTATATGAATAAAAATCTACATCTTTCGCAGCAAGAGTCAAAATAATGGCTCCCCTTGCCTCTGCCACTGCTATCGCAGTTTTCTTATTTTTAGAAAAATAAATATCCTCAACACTTGCCGCATCAGGACTAAACTTATCAATAACCAAAACAAGTTCTGCAGAAATCAACTTTATTCTATCCTTTAAAGACATATAAGAACTGGTGACTATAGTCCCATCTTGAACATATACATACCTACTGCCCTTCTTATCCAAAATACCCCATCCGACATTCGCAAGACCAGGATCAATACCTAATATTCTCATCTAAATTTAAAAACTAACATGTGATTAATCAAGATTATTAAAAATTTCCAAATTATGAACAACTTCCTGTACATCATCAAAATCTTCTAATTTTTCAATAAGAAAAAGAATTTTATCCATTTGATCCCTTTCCAAAGAAACTTTATTCTCAGGAATAAAGGCAATCTCTGCCATCTCTTCCTCAAACTTGGTTTTCAAAACAGACAAAATCGTTTCAAAATTTTCATCACTTGTTATTACCTCTATTTCAGACCCTTCACTCAAAATATCTTCCGCCCCTGCCTCTAACGCAAATTCCATTATCTCGTCTTCAGAATATTTGTCTAGACTATAAGATATTAAACCTCTCCTGTGAAACATATAAGATACAGAGCCAGGGGATCCAAGAGAACCACCTCCCTTTGTAAGAACATTCCTTACATCACTTGCTGTCCTATTCCTATTATCAGTTAGGCACATAATCATTAAAGCCACCCCATGCGGGGCATAAGCTTCATAGGTAAGTTCAAAATACTCATCACCTGTATTATCGCCAGTGCCCTTTTTGATTGCTTTCTCAATATTCTCTTTAGGCATATTAGATACCCTCGCCTTATTAACAGCAACCCTTAATCTAGGATTAGAATCAATCTCGCCCCCGCCCATCTTGGCAGCAATGCTTATT
Source organism: Candidatus Borrelia undatumii (assembly GCF_020882015.2). Taxonomy (GTDB): domain Bacteria; phylum Spirochaetota; class Spirochaetia; order Borreliales; family Borreliaceae; genus Borrelia. The sequence continues at coordinate 19,788 of NZ_CP086555.2, forward strand.
TCCCTAATCAATTTAGTAAAGATTTTATTTCTTCTAGCATCAGTAGCACCCTTTTTCCTCTTTATGGTTGACCATTTACTATGACCAGACATTCAAACCTCCACCAGCACCAGCTTTTCTAATTTTTCCAAAACATCAAAATTATTATGTCTAATCAAATGTGCTTTAATTGTATTAAACATTAGCATAAGCACTGTAACAGGACCAATTCCCCCCCTTACAGGAGTAATAAATTTAACATGTTCCTTAATTTCCTCAAAGTCTACATCTCCAACCAAAACATTATTACCCCCAATTTCTACTTCAGAGATACCAATATCGACAACATAAGGGCTCCCGGATATCATATTCAAACCAATTAGCCTAGGCTTACCAACGGCAGTAATAATAATATCTGCCTGCCTTACATAAACATCCAAATAAGTACTCTTGCTATGACACGTAATTACAGTAGCATCATAAGGCTTGCAAGAAAGCAAAATGGAAACAGGTCTTCCAACAAGAGCACTTCTTCCAATCACAACAACAGTCCTTCCGGAAGTTTCCACCCTCTGATCGAGCAAAACTTTAAGAACAGCAAGAGCTGTACAAGGAACAAATCCCATCTTATCACCCAACACCAATTTACCTAAATTGATAGCAGAAAGCCCATCTACATCCTTTGTATGCATTATCTTGTTTAAAACCATATTTACATCTATTCCACTCGAAAGAGGTAACTGTACAATAATTCCATCAGTATCTTCATTCAAATTTTCAGCCTCAATTAACTGCAAAATATCCTCTTGTTTTGTATTGCTATTTAACTTGATAACGCAAAAATTAATGCCAATCTCCTTTGATACTCTTTCTTTAATAGACACATAAAGCCCACTTGCAGGATTGTCGTTTGCCAAAATAACTTTTAAGCCAATCTTATTTACCAGATCATACTCTGCTAGAAACTTTTTCAACAATAAGTAGTATCTCTCCGCAAAGAGTTTACCATCAAAAACATTGGCCAAACCGACCCTCCTATTAATTTGTCAAACACCACATATTATACTCATATTGTAAACATTGTAAACGTAAATAAGAATCAATTTGAAAAAGAATTAATTGTAATAAAACCTTTTTTTAAATATAATGATCGTAACAACGAGTTTTTGAAAAACGGAGAATAATGAAAAGAAACCTTTTAGTTTGCTTGATCTGGTTGATCCTGTTGGGCTTGAATGTGTCAAGGGTCGTGGCTTATTCGGTTGATAGGAATGGGAACTCTGTTATCGGGGTGGACTTGAGCTTGGGAATGCCTCTTTTCTATAATGATTTGTCGAGTATCTATCCTTCAAATTTGTATCCCGGAGGGATTGGAGCTCTTAAATATCAGTACCACATATTAAGCAGCCTAGCTGTGGGGCTTGAGCTTAGGTACTTGTTCAATTTTGACATTAATCAAACATTCAACTTACTTAACCCTGAAGCTGGGATAGGTAAGACACTTGGCATAGTTCCTATTACGTTTTTAATAAGCTATGTGCTTGATATTGGCGAGCTTTTTCAAATACCCATGTTTTCAAATGTAGGATTTTCCCTAACCTCTTACGGAGACAAAAGTGATAATATTTCAAATTTAAGAACCTTTGATGCTATGCCTATAATTTCAATTGGCTGTGGGGCTTTGTGGAACTTCAATTATAAGTGGTCTCTAGGCCTTACAACAGCATGGTGGTCGATGTTTGAATTTGGGAACTCCGCTAAAATAGGACACTTTTTGTTAGTTTCTCTCTCAGTAGCAGTAAATGTAAATAAATTGTAGGTTTAATATGAACAGTAAGGATCTTAAAAAATTAATTCTGATAGTATTAACATTAATGGTTGGCTCATGCTCAAGTGAATCTATCTTTTCTCAGCTCAGTAAGTTACAAAAAATAAGTAGTGATAACAACACGTTAGACAGTTCAAGTCCAAATGGTGTTTCACTGGTTGACAATACCTTATACATTGCGGCTATGCACTTATTTAAAAAAGAAAATGGAAACGTTGAAAGAGTAAATTTTAGTGATTCTTATGAATTTGTGATTGATCTGGTCAATATTTTAGGAAAAACATATCTATTAGCCCAAAGCAAAGAAGGTAAACTGGAACTCTACATTCTTGAGAATGACAAGTGGAAGCTTATGTTTCAAAAAAACTTAAATGCCATTAAATTCCTGAAATCTATAGACGCAACTGAAGTCAAATCAGCCTACATTCTAGCATCGGAAGAAAATGGAAATCAAATTATTTTAGATATTAATGGAGGCAACAGAACTCCCGCAGGCACACATAAGGGCGACAAATTTTATCAAATCTCAAATGAACATCAGTTAATCACAGGCAGATTCTCAAAGATTTGGAAACTTGACAACGGTGAACCTGTGCATGCTAATTCTAAAAATGAAATAATGCCCATAATAGACACAAATATCCGTGGTTTCAGTGAAACCTTGATAATGACTGGGGGAGGCTATAGCGACAGCTCAGATAATAAACTTGCAATGTACTCAAGTATAGATAATTATCAAGAGCCAGTGTTTAACCGAGAAGATATAGGAGGATTTGTTGCATATTTTGCAAGAGAGGTTAATGGAACAATAGTCATTGGCAGTAATAATGGATTTGTAGAGCTTGTCAAAGGCGAAGGCACATTTGACCTACAATCACCCTCTAAATCTGTATCACAGGGATCCTACAATGCTTCACAGTTGAGTAAAACAAAGCTTAATAATATTATACCCATGAACGGAAAAACCTATATCCTGACTCAGGGAAAGGGACTATGGAAAATCGAGAATAATGAATTAACTAAAGAATAAGCGGTGAAAATTCATTGTAAAATTTGAATATCTAGCCTTGTTGAATTCATGAGTAAAATACCTCTTTACCTTAATAGAACCCAGGTTATTGTTCATGTTGGATCTGAAGTGTAGATAGCCTATGTTGTTTATGTTGAAAATGTGACCCTCGTCGTTGATGACTTTAATTTCCAAATCCAATAGGTGTTTGGCAAGCAATATATCTCTTGTAATTACAATACTGCTCCTATCAGCTAATTCCACAATAAAAGAGTCGGCATCTCCTACAACCTTAAAAGCAACATTTTTGGCGCACTCTAGATTTAAGGATTTATTTGAAACTAAAATAAGTCCTACGCTTCTTTGGAAGACAAAATTTTGTAAAAATTTTATTACCCTTAAATTACAAGAATCAGCATCAACAAAAATCTTATCTAACAATCCTATAATCCATCACCTTTAAGATTAGGAAAGACTTCATCTTGTCCTTTTTAATAGGTCCAAATACTCTAGAATCATTCAAAATTTTTAAATTTTCATTTAGGAGAAAAAACTCATTCTTCTTTAAAGTAAAACACTTAATTGGTTCATTGGATTTAAAAAAATTATTCAATTTATAATTACTTATAAAGGTACCATTTAAATAAAAAGAACCACTACCTCCTCTGTTAACCAATATATCAAAACCCCTAACATAAACTGAATCTCCCCAAGTAGAAACTATTCTTGATACACTATACTTTTTTGTATTAAAAATTTTACTCAAGCAAAATAAATCTCTGAAAAAATCTAACATAACATTACCCTCTGAAGCTAGCTTTTCATAAAGCACAATATCGTTCACCCTAAAAGGCACAGAAAAAAACCTTATGTATTTCGACACAAAAACTAAATCATGATTCTTTGTTATTAGAGGCAACATTTCTTCACCTTGAAAAGTAAAAATCTGCATAACAAGTTTTGTAAAAACATAATTTAACATTAAAAATAGCAAAGTAAAATTAAAAAACTTCTTCCTTCGCTTTTTCCTTAAAAGTCTCTGTTCAAAAGTTGCATATGCCGCCATTTTAGAGAAAACCCATCCTATAAAAGGGAAAATGCAAGAAAAAAGTTCTACCAAGTATCTTATTTTTATTTATGACACCAAAAAACCTGCCATCATGGGAGTTATCTCTATTATCTCCAATAGGTAATACATACCCATAAGGCACATACAACCCATAATCTCTCATTATTGCTTTTTCCATATAATAATCAACATATGGCATGAAAGCCACCAAATAACTGTATTCTAATCTCTCAACTTCAAATCTATCAATAACTCTCAAATTAAAAAATGAAAAATCGGGCATATTCTTTAGATCTAAACTTAATTGTTTTAATGCAATAACCATAGCAAGATCATCATAAAGCTTATATTCCTCATCTTCCACAAGTTTCTTGGAAACAAAATCATACTCCAAGGAATCTTTATATGTTTTTTCTTCTACAAAATCCTCTTCCCCTTCTTTCTTAATAAACACTCTTCCATTTCGGAATCTTACAACTTTACCATCCGCAAATAACGCTCTTTTCACAAAAAACCTAACACTAGGGTTCCCATCCTCATCTCTGTCAAGATCAACAAAGGAGAAAGTCAACATAAAAATTATTCTTTGCAAAATATCAAAAAAAAGTCCCTTTGACTTGTACTCTATATTTTCAAAAATAACAATATCCGCTTCTCCTGGCTCCCTAATTCCATTTATCTTACCCATTCCAGGCAAAAATTCGGGTCCATAAGAAAACTTGTCTACAAATAAAAAATCTCCAACCTTAAGAGTATCTTCCATGGATCCTGTTGGAATTCTAAATCCTTGGAAAAAATACTGATTTATTGCCAAAACAAAAAGCACAGCTCCTAAAAATTCAAACAAAAAGCTTACAAAAAAACCTCTTTTCCTAGCTTTTAACTTATAAAAATACTTCTTTCTTTTTCTATAGGTTAAATACCCCTCAATAGCCTTTACCAGGAAGCAAGCCAATTTGTCTAATTTCCCTAAACACATAAATTCCGACCTCGATAATAAAATATACATAAAATCTAAAATACTTACAAATACGAAAATGCTTGAAGACAGTGTAACAGATAACATTGACCATGTCTTAATACTTACCTATAATTACACATGTGATGCATAAAGAAGACGAAATTGGTATTAACGACGAGGCTTTTAGAGTAAGGTTAAAGCCTATATTAGGAGTAGAACCAAAGGTTTATGTTTTATTGACAACATTCATTCTGGCTTTATCTATGGTTTTTATTTTTTTAGTAAATCCCAAAATAAAGAATCCTGGAGCCTATTTACATGTGAACACTAATATTGAAGGGGCACATGTTTACATAGATAAAAAGTACCTTGGGAGAACTCCATTAACTAAATACACAAATGCCACCACGGGAACCTTAAGAATCAAAAGACTGGGGTTTGGTACTTATGAAGAACAAATTGAGATAGGAAATAAATTTTTTACAAGTTATCACTTTAATGTCAATCTAGCATTAAGAGATCCTGTTAAAATTATGAACCAAAGGCAAAAGGAACTCTCAGTTATGACAAAACTTAAAAACACCAGCGACAATATACAACCGATTCCCGTATTCTCACTAATTTTAAAAGACTTAAGAGACAGACCAGAATGTGTTAAGAAGTTCTTCAAGATTTCTATTCCGTATTTAAACTCAAGTGTGATATTTAAAGACTTTCTGAAAGCATATAGGGAAATTTATTTGATAAACGATAAGAACAACAAAGAAATGTGGGAATCTTTAAAACAAAACTTTAATCTTGAAGACAGGGCGATTCTTTGGTTTTTTGGAAACCTGGACAAAGAACAGCAAAAACAAATATCTAATGAAAAGTGGTTTATAACTCTAATAGAGAAACTAAAAGATGAAAGAAAAGTGTTAACGTTTAAAAACAAAAATGTAGATCTAACTCTGGAAGGCTTTAAAAAAGTAGCTTCAAGCGCCATTGAAGGTATTCAGGATTATAAACTGCATTCCCAAAACATTACGATCAAAACTAAATACAGACTAAAAGAATTTTTGATACAAAATAAAAACATTACCAAGGCTGAGTACCAAATGTTCTTGCATGAAAATCCTAGGTGGAAATTCAGCAATAAGAATAATTTAATAAGGGAAGAACTGGTAGATGAGAGATATCTTAAAAATTTTGATCAAATGCCATCAAATGAAGACATTACTAATATATCGTACCACGCAGCACTAGAATATGCTAAATGGTATTCTTCAAGCCTACCAAAAGGATTTACAGCAAGGCTCCCACTATCTCAAGAGTGGGAGCTATACCAAAGAGAAGAATCAAAATCAGTCAATAACTTAAATATAAATGAAATCTCTCAAAAAGTTGGGTTTTGGAATCTAATGCAAAATCCAAGTTTTAATGATGTCTTATTATTCAGAGATGAAAATGAAAATAACATATATTCTACACACTTTCACTCGCTAATAACTGAGGTTAGGACATATGTCTATGATGAAAACTCGATACTTAAACCCTCAACAAAAGCTTCTTTTTTTAAAAGTTGGAGCTCTCCAAACATTGGGTTTAGGCTGATTGTTGAAAAGGAATAGATATGATCTCATTGTTGCTTGAAAACAAAAAAGCAAGATTCAATTACTTCATTGAGGATAAAATAACCTGTGGTATTGTATTGAGGGGAACTGAGGTTAAATCTATTAAACTAAAAAAATTTTCATTTAGTGATAGCTTCGCCTATGTTAAAAAGGACGAATTATGGCTTGAAAATTTGCATATATCTAAATACAAAGAAGGAAACATCTTTAATCATGAGGAAATAAGAAGTAGAAAGCTTCTTGTTACAAAGAAAGAAATACAAAAACTAAAAAAATTCAAAGAAAAAGAAGGATACACTCTGGTTCCCATTTCAATTTATCTAAAACACTCATTAATAAAAGTAGAGCTTGGCTTGTGTAAAGGTAAAAAATTATTCGATAAGAGAGAAGTACTAAAACAGAAAAGCATCAAGAAGGACTTGAGCCGCGACATTAAGCGGTATAGATAATCTGATGAATAAATATCGCAGATTAGAGTGTTTATAAAACTGCTCTAATCTCACTAAATAAAATCAAACTAGAACTAATAACTCTTTGTAAAAGAAATCCCAAGTCCAGGCACGTTGCTTCCATTCACAGCAACACTAAAACTAGGTTGGAACCCTCCTAAAGCAACGCCCAAGTTCTGTCTGAGCTTCTTATTATAACTAGAAGCATGCACAAAAGGAAGAACAATCTCAACAAGCCTTGTTATAGCCAAAGTAGCCCCCCCTACTGCCATTAAAGAAACCGCTAGCACTGGCCACTCTCCAACATCCTTCTTATCATTAAGCTCGCTCATTCCGCCAACAGAATATACACCATAAGCCAACAACCCAGCGCCAATAGCATCAAATCCCAAAATAGATAGACCACCAACAACATCTCCCTGCGCAAAAGACCCTATCCCAAATCCCAAAAATAGATTCAAAAAAAACGGAATCAAAGGATCCTTTTTAGAAGACTCATAAACTAACAACTTACCCACCGAGTCATCACTCGCACTCATACCCCCAACCTGAGCAAAACTAGCAAAGGCACAAAAGGAAAATAAAAACACAACCAGTATTCCCTTCATCAAATAACCTCCTCCATCATTATGATATAAATGTTACTATACTATTAACATAGTATCAACAATACAAAAACAGACCCACCCAACAAAGGAGGTAACAGAATATAAATTTACCTAAATTTAACCTTTTTAAGCCTACTGTTTGAAATCCTCTTGCCAACAGAAACCCTCGATTTAATCATAAAATCATCAATATTAAGCGTTTTAACAATATCCTTACTAGTAGAAAATTCCACAACTTCAGGGCTTAAAGCAAAGTCTACAAATTCATCCCCATCATCCAAAAATTTGTAAATCTTATCCGTAATGAACTTATCTATCTTAAATCTCTTAACATAATAAAGATTCTCAGACTTATTAAGATAAATAACAGAAAATATCTGATCCTTTGAATTATTTATATCATAAACTAAAGCGTCTATATTATTCTTGTCGATAAAAGTTTTATCCTCAATATTCTTTATAACATAAGATTTTTTCTTAAATACCAATACTTTATCATAATAGCTAGCATTACCAATAAACTCACCATCAACAAGACTAGTCCCAACAAAACCAGATTTTAAATTTAAATAAACCTTCATATTTTTAGTAGCTATTTCCCTAACATTTTTTGACCGAATAAGAGATATTTCCGTCTTCCTTTTATAAGCTTTAGAATATTTTGAAAGAAGCTTATCAATAAAATTTATTGAATATCCTCTAATTGCCCCAATATTACTTTCAACACTTCTTAATTCACTACCAAGAGCCTTAATGTCTTTGTTGTTCTTATCAATATCAAAAATACTTATTTTTCGAATAGGAATTTTAAGTAAATTTTCAATATCACCCAAAACAATCTCTCTACAAAAGTTATCTCTATATTTTAAAATTTTACTTAAAATAATGCTTACAACATCAGACTCATTAGAAATAGTCTCAAGAACTTTATAAATTCTCTTTTCAATAAATATTCGCTCTAGAGTTTTGTAAAAAATTTTTTCAAGTATTTTACTTTTCTGTAATTCAAGCTCCATCTTTAAAACTCTTTGCAGGTGTTCCGCATGAAACTTGATAATATCCGTAACGGTATAAATAACAGGGTATCTATCACTCAGTAAAAGTAAATTAACAGATATGGACACCTGACAATTCGTATAATGATACAATTTCTCAACAACCTCATTGGCATATACCCCCCTTGGAAGAATCAACTCAATCTCCACATTCTCCGTGGTAAAATCGTTAATACTTGTTACCTTAATATAATTTTTTCGAATAGCCTTCTCAATCGAAGCTATCACACTTTCAGTAGTTTCCCCGAATGGCAACTCTTTTATTAAAATAGTCCTATTATCATCTGTAGCCTCAATTTTAGCACGCACTAACACTTTTCCATTTCCATCCGCATATTCATTAACATCAACTATCCCACCCGTAGGAAAATCCGGATAAAGCTCATAAGGCTGACCAAGTAACTCACTCCTCACAGCATTCAAAATTTCATTAAAGTTGTGTGGTAAAATCTTTGCGGCCATGCCAACCGCAATCCCCTCACTCCCCTGAATGAGTACTACTGGTATCTTTGCAGGAAAAATCAAGGGTTCACTATTACGACCGTCATAAGAAGATTCATAAGATGTTATTTCCTTACTATAAAGCACATCAAACGCTAACGGAGTTAATCGACACTCAATATACCGCGAAGCAGACGCAGGATCACCAGTCAAAAGATTACCAAAATTCCCCTGCTTCTCAATAAACAAGTCCTTATTTGCCATATTAACAAGTGCTTCGTATATGGAAGTATCCCCATGAGGGTGATACTTCATTGTATTTCCAACAACATTTGCAACCTTATGAAAATTACTATCGTGCATCTCAAAAAGAGAGTGTATGATCCTCCTCTGTACAGGCTTGAATCCATCAATAACACTAGCAATTGCACGATCCTTGATAACATAAGATGAATATTGTAGAAAATTATCTCTAAGTAGCGTTCTAATGTCCATTAAATTAAATTCTCCATAATAAAGCGACGCCTATCAGGAGTATTTTGCCCCATATAAAACCCCAACTTTTCTTTTATATCCTTTATGTTGAAAAGATCAACTTTCGTAAGCTTAATGTTAGAAACATCAATAAAGCTTCTAAACTCATTTGGGGAAATCTCTCCAAGTCCCTTAAATCTTGTCACTTCAGGGTTACTAATTTCAAGAATAGCTTTTTGTTTCTCCTCTTCAGAATAACAATAAACAGTGGATTTTTTATTCCTTACCCTAAAGAGTGGAGTTTCTAATATATACATATGTCCATTTAAAACCAAATCTTCAAAATAGGTCAAAAAAAATGTTAAAAGCAAATTTCTAATATGAAACCCATCAAAATCAGCATCCGTAGCAATCACTACCTTATTATATCTTAAATTTTCAATCGACTCTTCGATACCAAGGGCCACCATCATATTGTAAAGCTCCTCATTCTTGTATATCTCAGACTTACTCTTCTCTAACATATTTTGAGGCTTACCCCTGAGAGAAAATATAGCCTGTGTATACACATCTCTGCAGGACACCATTGAGCCTGTTGCAGAATCTCCCTCCGTTAAAAATATCATAGTGACCTCGGATTGAATACTCTTTTCATTAAAGTGAAATTTACAATCTTTAAGCTTAGGGATTTTAAAAGATATTTTCTTTGCCCTCTCCTTAGCCTCCTTCCTTACGCTACTTAATTCTTTCCTAAGGCGCTCATTATCAACTACCTTGCTCTCAATTGCCTTTGCCAGAGCTTTATCCTTATAAAGGATTTCTGAAATTATTCTTTGTACTTCCTTAGCGACATTGCCCCTAGTTTCAACATTGCCAAGTTTATTTTTAGTCTGACTTTCAAATATCGGATCCCTTATCTTAACAGAAAGAGTAGCTACAAGTCCTTCTCTAATATCAGTAGGAGAATATGTCTTCTTAAGAAAATCATTAATAGCTCTAGCAAATCCTTCTCTAAAACCTGTCTGATGCGTCCCTCCATCACTAGTATATTGCCCATTTACAAATGAGAAATACGTTTCTCCATAATTACTTGTATGAGAAAAAGCAAATTCTAACGTTTTACTAGAATAATAAACAAAATCATAAAGTAGATCTTCATTTTTAATTTCAGAGCTTATAAAATCTAGAAGCCCTTTCCTAGACTCAAAAATCTGATCGTTATAATTAATTTTCAGACCCTTATTTAAGCAAGCATAATGAAAAAATCTCCTCTTTAAAAAATCTTCACTATACTTATATTTGCCAAAAATCTCAGTATCAGCCAAGAATTCAATATAAGTACCATTCTTCTCATCAGAATTTCCCTCTACAGTTTTCATCAAGTTTCCCTTGGAAAAAAGAGCTTCAAAGAACTTGCCATCCCTTATTGATCTTACAAAAAATCTTGAACTCAAAGCATTAACAGCTTTAGTTCCAACCCCATTAAGCCCAACAGAAAACTGAAACACATCATCATTGTATTTAGCGCCAGTATTAATAACAGAAACACTCTCTACAACTTTCCCAAGAGGAATACCTCGCCCATAATCTCTGACTCCAATAATATTATTTTCCTTTCTTATAAAAACTTCCTTACCATAGCCCATAATAAATTCATCAATGGAATTATCAACTATTTCCTTAATCAAAACATAAATACCATCATCAATGTTAGAACCATCCCCAAGCCTCCCTATATACATCCCAGACCGCAGCCTAATATGCTCAAGGGAAGACAAGGTAATAATTTTGCTCTCGTCGTAACTATTTGTCTTCATTTATATCCCTATCAATGCCATACTGAACTTTCATTTTTGCTAATTTTTCCACTATTCGATCTCTCACAGTAACATGAAGATTCTCTTTCTCATCATCTCTTAAATTAAAAACATCTATCGGAGAATGAACATGAACATACACAGATAATCCTGTGTTCAATATAAAATTTTTAATAAATACCTTATGCGTATTAAGAAGAGTAACGGGCACAATTGAAGAATTCGTCCTTAAAGCTAAGTTCATAGCACCTCTTTTAAATTTTCCCACCTCACCTCCTCGATTCCTAGTCCCTTCAGGAAAAATTCCAATAAACCTTCCTTCCTTAATGACATCAATAGCCATCTTCTGGGCATTAGCAGAAGACTTTATACTACTCCTATTTACGGGAATAGTCCCCACGGAAATCAACACCAAATTAAGAAAGGGAACATTAAAAAGCGATCGCTTAGCAACCACCACAAAGGGCTGCGTAAATATGTAAATTAAAAAAATTGGATCAGTTGCAGCGACATGATTTCCCATAATCACTGCGCCACCCTTACCAGACAAACAGGCACCATTGTCCTTAGTAACAACGACCTTAATACCAGCAAGCCACAAAGTAATACCAATCCCAACTCTCATCAACACAAAACCAAACTCTAGAAAATAACTATCAAACCTAAAAAGTCTAAAAATTAAACACACCGGAAACAAAGCAGTAAAAACAAAAAAGAAGAAAAGAACATTAACATAAGCGAGTACACTCCTTAACACTTTCATAAGACCTAATCCAATTTCTCTATCCTCTCAAGCTTTAACCTCTGTCCCCTAACCAAACTTACTTCATCTTTCAAAATTTTAACAGGGCTAAGAACAATTGTAGAAAATTTTTGTTTCTGAACCACCCTCTCGCTATGCTCGATCGTGAAAGACTCCCTCATTATAAAATCACCAATGCTAACCTCATACTCAAGAATTAAATCGTTTTTTAAACTAAAAACATTAAAAATTCCATAATAAACATCATCTTCAACAATATAAGTGAGATTAGGATAAGAAAAATCATAAATAATATCTTTATGCACATAATTGCCATTCGGGATAAAAAAACTCCTCTCATTATCATCTTTTTCCAAAACAGAATCATCAAATCTTTTAAAAATACCTGAGAACCCATACTTATCATAAGCATCCGTTCCAGTATCAACTTTCACTTCAACATTATCACCATCAATGATTTTTATCCAAAAATTGTAAACTATTAAGTCTGAAAAGACAGATTTCGTACTAATGTTAAGCATATTATATGCCGGCTTTGATATATATTCAATATTTGCTATTTCCTGGTAATTTTTCTTAAAGATACTAATCTCTTTGGAATGCCTATTAAACAACAAAAATAAAACATCATCAAGACTCGACTTCGACGCCCCTTGATTTTGATAGACGCCGCTTTCATACCAAACACCATATAAAAACTTATAAACCCCTTCTTTGGTTAAATTCTTCAAAACTTTATACACATCGCTGTCCATCCGTCTAATATTCTCGCTTGCAGATAAAGGATAATACCTCCTCTGCGATTGAGAATATTTATACATTTCAGTTCTACTAACTATTATATCTTCACCTTGCTTATCATATTTTTCCAAAGAAATAGAATAACTTTCCCTAGACTGCTTATCGTCATAAGCTGAGGATCTATCATATTTGTTTATAATAATACTTCCATTCACTTTATTAAAAAAAATAGGTCTATAAGATGATACATCGTTAGCAACCGCCTTTTGAAAAACATATAAAACAGTTTCTTCATTTAAAAATCCCTGCACAACTATGTCAAAATCATAATCACCGGTAATATCCTCAAGATACATATTATAAGACTTATTAGAATCAATATTTACCTGTTCTTTAAAAAGAACTATGGCTTCATGTGTTTTTGGATCAAAACCAATAATAAACAGATAAGATTTAAGATCTGAAAAATCTTGTGCTAAAACCACTTGTTCAAAATAAACATCTAAATTGAGATTTTCCTGTTGAACCGAAAGAATCTTATAGCCTTTAAGGTCAATAAGCGACCCAAAAACATCTTCCCCATTACCCCAACTTGAAAATCTCACATCAAGATAGCCCACCTCGTCATTTTTTTTTACCTCTTTATTAAAAACAATAAAGCCCTCATTTCCCTTAACGCAGGACAACATAAAAAAGAAAAGAGATAAAACTAATCTAGAACGCATACCACATGATTATATCTGCAAATTAAACCCATAAATAAAACTAAAATTTTTTTTTAATTAAAATTCTGCAAGGCAAAAAACGCCTCACTAAAATTTTCTTCAAAGTCACTTTTATTTAACATAGAATCTATCACTAATCTATTGTTTGCCTGATAAAGATTGTCAAAAATAATCTCTTCTTTAAGCACATTATTAGAACCAACAGAATAACTACCGCTTGGGTTTAGAAAAAACGCATAAACTTTACGATCCCCCAAAAAAGGCCTAGACCAATGATTTTCTTTTAAAGTAAAGATGATATCATAAAAATCTTTACTATTTTTAAACCCCGACAGCTCTTCCCCTAAAGTACTAGGATAAATGCTCATATTGTAAGCAAGATTAACAATATCTTTTTTCAATGCCAAATTATGGCTTCTGAGAGTTTTTTGCACACCATCGGTACCCATTTCAACAACGACACTGCTAAGTTTATTCTCAAGAAAAGTCTCAATAACGCTCGGCTCATAAGTCTCTATATAGTTTCTAGCTACGCTAATATCATGTTCTGAATTTTTATCAAAATCATAAACATTGCTTAATGCCTTATAGATTTCATATCCACTTCCATCTTTGGTTTTAAGAGGTCTAGAAATCTCATTCACTTTCAAAGAAAAAATTGCCCCCACATCTTCCTTCCTCTCAAGAGCGATCTCAAAATCAAAATAATACTTTCTAGAAGAAACAAGCCCCTTAAAATTGGCAATGTCCTCAGAATAAAACTTAGCAACCTCCTCAAAGGGCGTATTCTTGGACAACTTTTCATAAGCATCGTTTGCATCCCCTAAACTCTTAAAACGAACAAACGCTACCTCAATACTTCTAAATAAATTTAAAGCTCTCTCGGAATAAGAAACTAATTCATCTTGTGGAAAATCTTGGTATGAAAGCGAAACATATGAAATACTTCTCCTAACCCTAGCCATATCTCTAATTGCATTAGGAAGAGAATCTGAAAATATAAAATTACTATTCAACAAAATCTGTATGTTGGAAGAAAGCAAATCCTCCAATACTTCATTATGAAGCTCAAACTTCTGGTAATCAGAAACTTTGTTATACCTTTTTGGACTAAAATTACCACTAGAGTCCAGATACATAGGAGATCTCATCAAATTCTTATTTAACATATCCTTTGAAACGTAAAAGCTATTAGTTTTTGCCAAATCAAGAAAAGCAAGATCCTCCACATGCCTAACAAAAGCCAAATTCCAAATAGCGTATTCCATATCAGAATTATTCCTATTCTGCATTAGCCTAGAATAAAGGTTTGAATAATGATTAACATATTTAGCAAATCTACCGTTCTTTTCATAATAAATTGGCTGCCCCTTGTAAGATCCGAACCTCAACTTGGATGAGTCAGTACCATCAAGCAAAGCCGGCACTAGAGGAGCAACAATAAACCCAAACACAATCAACACAAGTGCTAAAAGCCCCCAAACACCGACCCTCTTATCGATGGAATCAGAACCAACCCCAGAAGCATCTTCCCTGATCTGTTTCACTTTCTTACGCATAAAAACAACCTTCAAAACTTCAATAAAAATAACAGTTGAATATTAAAGTAGCATAATTAAGTCATTATTTCAATTGAAATATTTATATTAAGAACTATGCTTAGGGTAGATGTATACTCGCTGGTTGATGCCCTTTGGGGGCTGGGCTGTGCGCAGGTGGTTATGAAGGAAGATAATTTTACAATTCACATAAAACCAAACGAGCTCAGTAGGCTCATAAAGATAGTGTATAACAATTTTGGCATCAATCTTAGCGAGAAGAAGAAATTGTTGATTGAGAGCCGCCTCTCATCGACGATTAGAGCGAAAAATTTCGGCAACTTCACAGACTATATTAATTACCTAGAAAACAATACAAGTCAGATGTCCTTGATAGAGTTGGTGGATAGAATATCAACAAATCATACTTATTTTTTTAGAGAACCTAATCATTTTGACTTCCTTGAAAAAAAGCTTTTACCTAAAATGATTGGTCAGATGCCGCAGTCGGGAGAGAAAGAGATTCGTATATGGTCGGCTGGTTGTTCAAGTGGAGAGGAACCATATACAATTGCAATGATAATAAACGAACACATAAACAATAACAAAATCTATTTAAAAACAAAAATTCTGGCAACCGATATTTCAATTACTGTATTAAAAGAAGCTAGTCGGGGAATTTATCCAGGGGACCGTGTAAAAAACCTTCCTAAACATTTAAAACTTAAATATTTAAATCAGCTTAAAAATGACAAATTTGAAGTCAAGGATGCACTCAAAACAATGGTTCAATTTAAGAAGTTGAACCTAATGGATGAATATTTCCCATTCAAGAAAAAGTTTGATCTAATTTTCTGCAGAAACGTAATGATTTACTTTGACGAGGCAACCAGAGACCTACTCGCTGAAAAATTTAGCAAACATTTAAAGGACGATTGCTTTCTACTTATCGGTCATTCAGAGACTATTAGAGGAAACAAAAACTTCGAGTATGTTATGCCTGCTACATATAAAAAATCAAACTAGTATATACTCATTTATCTTGTATCTTTTTGTTCAAATAGATGAGTTCTTCAACAAGGTTTTTCTCGCTCATCAAACCCATGATACAGTTTTGAATGTTAAATATAGTCAAAGATAAATGCACATTTTGTGCAAATTCCCCATCGCTCATAAATTCCGCTTGTAAAGCATTAACATTGACAATTAAAGTCTCAACTTCACTAAGTTCGTATTCGATATCTTCAAAATTTCCTTTCTTAACCTCCTTTAAAAGTTCATAAAGTTTATGCCTTACGCTACAGACTTTATCTAAAACCAACATAAACCTATCACCAATATATCTATTCAATTCATCACTTAACATATGGACTCTCCTAGGCTAAATTCACCTTTTCTCCTACCTTAACAAAATAAAGCAGCTCACCTATCGTAGCAACATGATCTCCAACTCTTTCTAAAAAGCTATTTAAAAACAAGATATTTAGAAGATAATCCAAATTTTCCGGGTTATTTTTCATAGCATCAATTACAACTGTTTTTTGCTTGGAAAACAGTTTATCTATGATGTTGTCATACTTTACTATCTTAAGTATCTTAGTAAAATCTCCATCAAAGTAAGCGTCAAAAATACTTGAAAGCATATCCTTTGCCGTATCTGCCATCTCCCTCAGAGGTTTAAGATAAAGATCGACTGTACAAAAATCTGCAACGTTAGACTCCAGGAGAAGCACAACCTTTACAATTTTAGTAGAATGATCTGCAATACGCTCAAGAGAACTTATTATTTTAATAATTGCCAGTATTTCTCTGAGCTCCGTGGCTACAGGATGTTCAGTAGCAATAATTCTTCCACATAAATCCTCAATATCATATTGATAGTCATCTATTATTTTCTCATCCTCATTAATGATTTTTTTAGCCAAATTTTTATCTCTAGACTCCAAAGCTATTAAGGAATCTTCTATTATTTTAAGAACACATTCCTTCATGTCCCAAAGATAATCTCTTATCACTTCAAGTTGTTTGGTAAGTTTGCGTCTAACCATACAAAATCCTCCTAAAAAAACCTTTTTAAAAACAAATACCCCAACCTAGACGCCTCATAATAATTACTAAAAGGATAATCATCAACAACCTTCTTATAGAAACCAAGTGCCTTAAGAAAATCCCTATGCCCGCTCTCCGTCTCATGCAATCTACCCAATAAATAATTGTATCTATCTGGAAAACCTGCGCTTACATATTTTGAGAAATACAGAGAACTAAAATTTAAAAAAAACTCATACTCCCCACTTAGTAACAAAAACTCAAGAATATCAAGATAAACATTTTCACTAAAATCAATATTATTCTCCACTAGTAATCTAGCATCCTTTAGCACATTTTCTACTCTATTCAACTTAATTCCAAGGTCAATAAGATGCAAAAAAATCTGAGTAAAGTGCTTGTCTCTTAAACTTAAGTAATTTTCATAGGAATTTAAATAATCTCCATTCCTATAATAAAGATCGGCCTTTAGTAAAGTATATTCACTCTCATTAAAATTATGACCATCAAGTAATTCAATTGCACCCTTATAATCATTAATATAGGATAAATTTAAAGCTCTTCGGATAATCTCCTTAGCGCTCAAGCCAACGTTCCCGTTCTTCAGTTCAACACTTTTATCTATTTGAATATTTTCGTCTAACTCCCCCTCACCCAACTTGTTAGATACTTTTTGAGAAATTTTCAAAACTACATTTTTAATAAATTCTCTAGAATTTCTTACATTTTGATAACTGAAAGTCAACACAACACGCCCAACTTTATTCGAAGTTTGAAAATTAAAGGTAGCTCCTTCCTGATAGGATTCCCCCAAAAGCCTGATAAAAGAACTATTTTTAGGACTTTTGATATAAATCCAAGCATCATCCTTAAAAAAAAAATTAAATTTTGAATTAGTTCCTACCAAAAATTCTCTCTCTTTATTACTAAAATCAAGCTCATAAGTAGCGTAACCACCATCAGCAGCCAGTAGGGATACTGCATTTACAACGAAAAATAAAACACTAAAACAAACCTTATTCACCCTTATTCACTTATAATTTTCCAAAATTCTGTCTATTACTGCCTCATTTTCCTTCTCTAAATCAATGCTAAATAAATTTTCCGGTTTTATCCAGAATTCCTTAAGAAGCTCTTCATCAACTGGCCGATGATTAGTCAAATCACCTTCTAATGCATTATTAGGTAGATAAGGCCTGGGAAAGAAAAAATCATTCATGTTGAGATTAGAATTTAAATCAAAATAAAAGCTCTCTTCATTAATCAACTTTAACTTTTTATTTAAATCTTCCTCTGTATTTTTACGAGTGACCTTAATAAGGCTGCTGGAGTAAAGATAAGTAACAAAAGCAACAACAACGGATAAAAATATCAAAATTAAAAAATACCTCTGAAAGTAAAACTTTCCTTCCCTCATAAAATCCTCCCATTACTTGGTAGATTATATATTAAATACAATAATTTCTCTATTGGGATAATATTGTTAGTTATGGTTTGCGGAATTGATGAAGTTGGAAGAGGGTGCATTTTTGGGCCAGTTTTAAGCGCGGCAGTTGTTTTTAAAGGAAAACCCAATTTTTTAAATGAACTAGACGATTCAAAAAAACTCAAAAAAGAAAAAAGGGAATATTTATCCTCATTAATACTTAAAAATTCATATTACGCCTTTGCGGAGGTGCCCAGCTCTATCATCGATAAAATCAATATTCATAATGCATCTCTCCTTGCTATGCAACTAGCATATGAAGAACTAAATATGAACTGTGATTTAGTTCTTGTAGACGGAAAATTCATTCCAAAAATAAGAGCTAAAAAAATCCAAGCAATAATCAGGGGAGACTCTATTATTAACGAAATAAAAGCAGCCTCAATTATCGCAAAAGTGCAAAGGGATAAGTTGATGGTCGAATATGACAAAACTTATCCCTTATATTGCCTAAAAAATAACAAAGGATATCCAACCAAAGAACACAAAGATGCAATAAAAAAATATGGAATCCTAAGTCTTCACAGAAAAAGTTTTAAACTCGCCTAAATAGATTCCTTAATAATCTCTGTTTCTAGATCCTCTTGAAAAGTGGTGATCTTTATCAAAATCATCACCTCTAAAACCTTCATTATGATCATCAAAATCATTATGCCTAGCACCTTCTGTAACATAACTTCCAGAAATTTTTTTCTTAATTACAGAAATTGCTCTTAACAAACTTGATTCAAATTCTTTAATATTTTCCTCATAAATAAAAACTGAATGCCTTTCAAAATCTCCGCTGGCATTTCTCTTACTCTCAACGATATTTAAAAAATAATCACCCTTCCTATTTTCTTTAACATTAAAAAAATAAGTTCTCTCAGAATTTGTAAATAATTTATCAGAATATATTTCCCCTCGCTCTCCCATTAATTCCTCCACTCAAAAAGCACTAATTTCACATCGGCTTTCATAAAAGCTAACACAATTGTACTTATTAAGGAAAAAAAATACTAGATAAACTCAATGATAAATTAATTGACATAAAACACATTTTTTTATAGAATCGGACTTGATGTTTTTGCGTCCTTCGTATAATGGCTATTACCTTAGCCTTCCAAGCTAATGATGTCGGTTCGATTCCGATAGGACGCTTAGCCCCAGTATGGAGGTGGCGGGATTTGAACCCGCGTCCTAAAGGAGATGGCGTGAGTCTCTACAAGCTTAGCCGGTGTTTTACTGAGTAAAAAGACGGGGACACCAGCGAACCATCAATTTACTTTCAAGTTAAAAGTCCCTAAAGACGCACTTGAGACATCGTTAGGCAAGCTTTGATGCTCTTGAGAAGTATAAGCTGAACCTCAAAGCAAAATCCAACAAAACTCCCTGCTAACCTAAGCAGCCATTACAAGATTTGAACTTGCAAAGTTACTATTTTTTGCATTTATTAAAGAAGTTTTAAGAGATTCACTCTGCCTGCAACCCATACCACCAAACCTTTTAGTCAAAATCCAAAACACCCCCGTTAGCACTTCGTTGAAGATTATAATATAAACGCAATAAAAAAGCAAAATATTTACTTGAAAAAACTTCCAAAGTTTTATAGCCATTGTATAAT
This sequence comes from Candidatus Borrelia undatumii, assembly GCF_020882015.2. Classification (GTDB taxonomy): domain Bacteria; phylum Spirochaetota; class Spirochaetia; order Borreliales; family Borreliaceae; genus Borrelia. Next base: position 39,996 of record NZ_CP086555.2, read on the forward strand.
AGATTACCAGAAGTAACGGGGGTATCTTGAGTAACGAAGCTGTATGGTTTATTATGTTGGTCTGCACTTATTCGATCCTAATTGCCGTATACAAGTTTTTTGGAAAAAAGGGTTTGTTTGTGTGGGTGACATCGTCTGTGGCTATTGCTAACATTCAAGTTTTAAAGCAAGTTACGCTGTTTAGTCTTAATGCTACCCTTGGCAATATTATTTATGCATCCACCTATATTGCGACCGATATTTTGTCAGAATTTTATGGGCGTCAAGTTTCAAAAAAAGCAGTCTACATTGGATTTATAAGTTTCATGGCTTTTGCTACAATCACGAATATTCAACTTTATTTTTCACCAAACAAGCTTGATGTACATTTCAACAGCCTACAAAGCATTTTCTCTTCAATTCCAATTTTATTGGCTGCATCAACAACAGCATATGTGCTATCTCAATTAAACGACGTTCACCTGTACCAAATCATTAAAAATAAATATCCGAAGTTTCTATTCATGAGAAGTAGTGTATCGACCCTAGTGAGTGAGTTAATAGATACAGTAGTATTCGTGAGTATTGCAACGTATTTCAACATATTTCCAAAGGAAGCTTGTTTTGAAATAGCGTTTTCCACATACGTAATCAAGGCATCTGCTGGGTTATTGGGTTCTCCATTCATTTATGCCGCAAAGCTTGTATCGCAACAAAAGAAAATACGATGATAATTATTTGCTTAACTATTGGCTGCTAATTTGCTATAATTGACGCATCTATGGCAGACCTCCTTCTATGGGCATTCTTGTTGTTATCTGTGTATCTGTATCTGACGATATTTTACTATCTGTTCGGAAGATCTGGTCTTTTTTGCTTCACTGCTATTACTACAATACTTTCAAAAATTCTTATACTAAAGAGGGTGGTTATATTTGATCAAACTGTCAACCTAACGATAATAACATTCTTGTCAATCCTTTTTGCTCTTAATTTGATCACAGAAAAATATAATGCTAAATCGGCCGCAAAATGCGCAACTCTGGGTTTATTCATAAATGTGACTTTCGTACTAATGATTAATTTTACATTAGCTTTTCAACACAACTCGTTTGACACTTCGAATATACACCTTAAAATATTGTTCTACAACACGGCATATACTACAACAACTGTCGTTGGTACTTATATCATATACATATGTCAGTATGTGAATATATATGTGTATACTGCAATAAAACAGAAAAACATAAAAGCAAAGTGGGCGAAGCACAACCTAACTAGATTGACTACCTCATTGATGGCTTATGGGCTAATTGAAGTTTCCACGTACATGATTTCACATTTAAATCACGATTACAATATTGATTTTAATATAAAAGGCTCTTGGGTTTTTGTCCTGATGATAATGATAATAGATTCTTTCATCTATTATCTTTTGACTTCTCTTAAAGTACAAGAGGCTTAACTTGTATATTCTTCAGTGATTCTTCGCACAATTAAACATGAAATCTGGTCTGGGTGATAAAAATAAAATCAAGGTAGTATTTTTGAAAATAAACTATTTTTATATAATAGTAAAAATGCGGGTAAAAATCGAAAAATCTTGGATGGAAATACTAAAGGATGAATTTAACAAAGCATATTTTAGAGAACTTGTAAGCTTCATAAAGAATGAATACAAAACAAAAGAGGGAAAAATATTTCCTCCTCCGGGCCTTATATTTAATGCTTTCGATTCTTTACCATTTAAAAATATAAAAGTTGTTATTCTTGGCCAGGATCCGTATCATGGAAAAGGACAAGCTAACGGATTAGCTTTTTCTGTGAATTCAGACATTAAGATACCTCCATCACTACAAAACATATTCAAAGAAATAGAAAGAAACTTAAAAATAAAAACTATTCCAAGTGGAGACTTAAAAAGATGGGCTACTCAGGGCGTTTTTTTATTAAACTCAATACTAACAGTGGAGGAAGGGCTCCCTTCATCTCACAAAGAAATAGGATGGGAAATCTTTACAAACGAGGTAATAAGAACTATCTCAACAAGTCTGGATAACATTGTATTTATGCTGTGGGGTAGCTTCGCAAGGGGGAAAAAAAGTTTGATCAACACAGCAAAACATTTAATCCTTGAAACAAGCCACCCGTCTCCCTATTCCGCAAACAACGGGTTCTTGGGCTCAAACCACTTCAACCAAGCCCTAGAATACCTTAAAAAAAACAACAAAACCCCAATAGACTTTCAGTAACAACTCTTCTGGCAGTAACAACTCTTCTGGGGTCTAAAGCCAACTTATTAAACATTAAAAATGGACAAACCATCCGGATGGCGATGTCAGTCCTCTCTCTGCAAAGCCTTTTTATCATCTTCTTCACCCTCTCTTACGTCATCACCCCAAAACCGTGAACTTTTTTCATTTATCTTGACATCTTTCAACAAACTGTCATCAACCCTTTTCGTATTAATAAAGGACAATGTAACAACAAATATAAAAAAAAGCGCAATAAAAAATCCTGTAATCTTTATGGCAACATTCGAAGATTTGGCTCCAAAAATAGAAGAGCTTCCCCCACCAAACACCCCCCCAATACCATCACCCTGCTCATCTTGAAACAAAACCAAAAGAATAATCGCAAAAGAAGTTACAATAAAAAAAACAAACATTAAAAATCGAAAAAATTCCAAATTAACCCTCTCTACTCAACCGCCCAGCTACTTTATTAACTATACTTAAAAAAGAATCAGCCTTTAAAGACGCCCCGCCAATTAATGCTCCGTCAATATCTTCCTCCCCCATAAGTCCCTCTACATTATCCAAATTAACAGAACCACCATATTGGATTATAATATTATTAGCCGCTATTCTAGAATACATCCTCTCGATCTCAAGCCTAACCGCCTTGTGAACTTCCTGCGCCTCCTCTTTTGTTGCAGTTCTACCGGTTCCAATTGCCCACACGGGTTCATAAGCTAAAACTACTCTTCCGAGCTCAGATTCAGGCACAGAAGATATTCCCTTTCTAACTTGACTTAAAACAACATCCAAAGTCCTACCTCCTTCCCTCTCCTCAAGGGTTTCCCCGACACAAAGAATTAAATACTTAAACGGATGCCTGAGCCCCGTAAGAACCTTTTTATTCACTATCTCATCCGTTTCTCCAAGATAAGTCCTACATTCAGAATGACCAAGTATTACACAATCGACTCCAAATTCCAAGAGCATAGAAGGCGAAATTTCTCCGGTTTTAGCCCCAACATCTTCATAAGACATGTTTTGCGCTCCAAGAAGAACACCGCTTCCCCTGACAACACCACAAACTTTACAAAGAGACGTAAACGGAGGTGCTATCATGACTACAACATCATCCTTAATATGTCGCATACCATTTACAATACGCTCAGAAACACCCAAAGCCTCTACACTAGTGTAGTGCATCTTCCAGTTTCCCGCTAAAAATACCTTTCTCATACCTATTTCTCCAATACCTTTATACCCGGTAAAATCTTCCCCTCAAGATACTCAAGAGAAGCCCCGCCCCCTGTTGAAACATGAGTTATCTTTTCAGCTAAATTAAATTTATTAACAGCCGCTACAGAATCTCCCCCGCCAACAACCGTAACCCCAGGACAATTTGCTACAAAATTAGCAACCCTAGCCGTTCCTTTAGAAAAAGAATCGAACTCAAAAACTCCAAGAGGTCCATTCCAAATTACAGTCCTTGCACTTCCCAGAACACTCTCAATTTCTCCTAACGTCTTATCACCAATATCCATCCCAATCTTGCCATCAGGTATATCAATAGTATCAACATACTCAGGTCTAGAGTCAGCCCTAAATTCACTCGCAACAACATGGTCAAGTGGCAAAATAATCCTCACATTCAAGTCCTTGGCCTTCTTTAAAAAAGAAGTAGCTATATCAACACAACCGCCCTCTAAAAGAGAGTTCCCAATAGAATGTCCTTCTACCCTCAAAAAGGTATAAGCCATGCCCCCCCCAATTACCATCACATCTGATTTTGGCAAAAGAGACTCCAAAACCCCAATTTTAGAAGAAACCTTTGAACCCCCAATTATTGAAACAAACGAAGCCTCGGGACTCCTCAAAATCTTACCCAAAAATTTATCTTCTCTTTCCATTAAAAATCCACCAACGGCCGGCAAATAAGCCGCAACCCCCGCAGTAGATGCGTGAGCCCTGTGAGCGGTCCCGAAAGCATCATTCACGAAAACATCTCCATTCTGAGATAATTTTTCGGCAAACTCGCTGTCATTTTGCTCTTCCTCCCTATAAAACCTCAAATTTTCAAGTAAAACAACATCCCCATTCTTCATAAACGAAATAGCATTAACCACATCACTGCCCACACAATCAGAAAGAATCTTAACCTCCTGCCCCAACAACTCCGATAATCTAGCAGCAACAGGTTCAAGAGAATACTTAAGATCCCTAGCCCCATCTGGCCTGCCCAAATGGCTCATAAGAACAACTCTAGCTCCATGAGCCTTAAGATATTCTATAGTAGGCATCGCTGCTTTAATCCTAGTATCATCACCAATGCTCCCATCTCTTAATGGGACATTGAAATCGCACCTTACCAGGGCCCGTTTACCCAAAAAGTCAAAATCCTTTATCGTTCTTATTGACACCAATACAACCCCCCACCCACAACTATTTATATTTATTTAACTAATCTCTGCGCAAGGTCAACTACTCTTGTAGAGTATCCAAACTCATTGTCATACCATGAAAGCACTTTAACAAAACCATTCGCTAAAACCATTGTCTCAAGACCATCAACTATTGAAGAGTGAGAATTCCCCTTAATATCTGAAGATACTATAGGATCTTCCGTATACCCCAAAATACCACTAAGCTCTCTAGTATCAGACGCTCTCTTAAGAGTAGAATTTATCTCCTCTTTCGTAACATCTTTTTTCTTAAGCTGCACTGTAAGGTCAACAATTGAACCTGTCGGAACAGGAACTCTCATCGAAGTACCATTAAGCTTCCCCTTAAGTTCGGGCAAGACAAGACCAACAGCTCTAGCAGCACCTGTTGAAGTAGGAATGATAGATAAAGCCCCTGCTCTCGCTCGTCTGAGATCAGAATGCGGAAGGTCAAGAATCTTTTGATCGTTAGTATAAGCATGAACAGTAGTCATAAGTCCCTGTTCAATCCCAAAAGCTTCATGAAGTACTTTAGCAAGAGGAGCAAGACAGTTTGTTGTGCATGAAGCATTGGAAACAGCCTTCAAATCAGCACTAATGTCATGGTCATTCACACCAAGCACGATCGTCTTAATTTCATCCTTAGCAGGAACTGTCAAAATCACCTTCCTAGCCCCAGCATGCTCAACATGATCAATATATCCACCCCTATCACCTGCTGCTGTTGAGAAAACACCAGTTGACTCAATTACAACATCAACTTCAAGTTTTCCCCAAGGAAGGTTCTTCGGATCTCTCTCAGCAATAATCTTTATCTCCTTACCGTCCACTACAACTGCCCCCTCTTTCGCTTCAACCTTCCTATTGTATACCCCAAAAGTTGAGTCATATTTTAAAAGGTGAGCAAGTGTCTTAGGATCAGTCAAATCGTTTATGGCAACGATTTCAATCCCCCTTTCAAAAGCAATCTTGAAAACGTTTCTACCTATACGCCCAAAGCCATTAATAGCCAACTTCATACAAACCTCCATATTCTTATACCACTACTAGAATTATTAAATCATAAATTAATTAATAGCAAGTGTCAAACTATTTTTATGAAAACCGTATATCCCTCCTGAATATGGTCCCTTAAAAAATTAGAAGATTTCAAAACTCCCCTAGAGATATAATCGCCCACTTCTTCGATCAAAATTTCACCAAGAACATCCGATTTATCATAACTAATAAAACCAGAGCTATCATTATCATGTCTTAAAGCCCCTTCCTTGAGAACCAAAAATATATCGTCCTTTTTAACATCGTTCACGCGCCCCAAATTAATAAGGGCATCCTCCTTTCTAATTTTAAGTATCTTCCCTTTTTTAGGTAAATAATTATTAAAATCCCTAGAAAAAGAACTTAAAATTTCACTCAAATAGAGAACTCCTCCCGAATTATAATTAAAAGTACCAACCTTAACACCTGTTCTACCCGAATAAACATCAACCCCTAGCTTGGCCGAATTCTTAAAAATATCCACGTCAAGATCAAAGACCAAAAATAGGTCAAGATCATTACTCCTTGCGTAAGAAAACCCTTCAGAAAAGCTGCTTATTAAGTAGTCCTTATTTTTACTATGATCAAAGTTATAATTCACCACTTCTATAGCCAGATTGCGCTCAATTATCCGCTCAGCATACCTCAAAATCAACCCATTTGCCCCAAAGACTTTATTCTCATTCTGAGTAAAAATACCCACTTTATAAACCGTCCGATCATCATAAAGCTTATTTAAATCACCAATCGTCCTATATCCATACCTAAAAAACAAAGAACTTCTAATATCAAATGAAACCGTATCAAAAAAGTCCAAGATTCTAGGATCCAAAACATTTCTCTGATTTGCCAAGTAATAAAGTTCCTCATAAGCCATAATATCTAATTTTAGCAGTTTATAGATTTTCGCTAGCAAAAATCTAGCACTATCATTATCAGGATAAATATCAACAGCATTTTTTGCATTAAAAACTGCATCATCCAAATTTAAATTCTTAAAAGCTTTAAACCCTTCTCTTTCATACCGCTTAGAAATTTCCGTATTAATATTGTTGTCCTGAACAAAGCTTCTAAAGTTAGATACAAAAAAACCCTCCCCCAGAGCAATATCATAAAACTCTAAGTCTTTTTTCATATCTCTAGCTTTTTCCAAATTTAAAATTGCCCTGCCAAACTCCCCAAGTTTTAAACAAGAATAACCAAGTAAGTAATAAAGCTCATCAATATTCTTATCAACAAGTATTGCCTTTTGGAGGGCATCTACTGCATCTTCGTATTTAGACTGATAAAGATAAACAAGTGCAAGCAGGCGGTAGGCGTCAACAAAACCAAAATCTTTATAAGTGGTTCCTACCAACATTAAATAATTTTGAGCATATTTCTCCGCCACCCCTAAGTTTTGAGTAACAACATAAAATTCCGCAACCCTCTTATGAAAATCTGGAAAAGAATTAAAATTCCCCCTAACCTTGTTAATCAAATGCTGAGCCTTATCTCTCATGTCTAATTTCTCATAAATATTCATAAGACGCTCAAAGGCATCGTAATTTGTATGCCCATAGTCAAAAACTGAAAGGTAATAATTAGCAGCTGCAACAAGCAGCCCCTCTTCTTCAAAGATCGAAGCAAGTCCCACTAAAGCATCAACATTGTTTCTTTGCTTAAGAAGAACTTCAGTGTAAAATTTTTTAGCTTGATCAGTTCTTTTATTTTTAAGTAATATACTCGCATAAAGAATCTTATATTCAGTATCACCATTTGACATTTTGTGGGCTTTTTCTATAAAAAACTGAGCCTGGCTATATATTTTCAGCAAATAATAAATCTCAGCAATAAGCTTATATGCATCATAATAATCAGGATTTATCTTGACAGCCTCAAGGAGTTCGTCAATCGCATCATAATACCTTTGCACAAGGTAATACTCATGTGCCCTTTGGTAATATTCAACCGCCGTTACAGAACCTACCAAATTCCCAAAACTTAAATTCAAAATTAGAATAAAGCTCAAAAATCGACTCAAACTCACAACGCTTCCCTCTGGGAAATCCTTATCACCTTAATGTTCCTTTGGTGCATACTTTTAATAGTAAACGTCAAGTCATTGTACTCTATTTTTTCATTTTTCAAAGGAATTCTTCCAAACAAGTCATACACAAAGCCACCAAGAGTGTCAAAATCTCCTTCCGGAAGACTCAATCCAAGTTTTTCATTTAAATCTTCTATCAAAACTCTAGCAGTACAGAGGTAACTACCATCATCAAGAGAAACTATTTCGTCAAGCTCATTATCAAATTCATCTTGGATATCCCCAACAATTTCCTCAAGAATATCTTCAAGAGTAACAAGCCCCGAAACTCCTCCATACTCATCGACAACAATGGCAATATGCACGTGATTTTCCTGAAATTCCTTCAAAAGAGAATCAATTTTCTTGCTCTCTGGCACAAACATCACCTTACGCATAATTTCTTTTAAATCAATTTCATAAAAATCCTTCTTACACATATGAAAAAGGATATCCTTGGTATGAATTACCCCAATAATATCATCAATCGTTTCCTTATAAACAGGAAATCTTGAGTGATTACTAGATGTTACAACCTTCAAAACCTCGTCCTTACTCCCAAAATAATCAACAAAGACCACACTTATCCTTGGAATCATGATTTCCTTAACAATAGTTCTCTTAAGCGAACTAAAATTGTTTATCAAAGAAGTCTCAAACCTAGACCTTTCTTCACTATCCCCATCGGCACATCTCTTCCTCTTATTCTTAATGAAATTAAAAAAATTCAACATCAAAACACCCTTCTGGTTTGTCTTAAGACTTGCTCCTGGATAATTAACATCTCTTCCTTTTGAAAATCATTTGTTTTGTGATCGTATCCTATCAAATGCAGAATTCCATGTATAGTAACGCGCTGAAGCTCATCGTACATTTCAACGCCAAATTCCAAAGCGCTAAGCCTCAAATACTCAAGAGATATCACAAGGTCGCCCTCTATCACACGGCTCAGCCGACCACCCCCCTCCTCAAGATAATTAAAAGAAAGGACGTCAGTGGGTTCAAATCTTTGCCTAAACTCAATATTCAACTTTTGGATATAAGCATTACTACAAAGAACAACAGAAAGCTCAAACTCCCTAACGCAAAGACACTCCAGAACAGACAAGACAAAGCCGCGATAAACGTCCAAATATTCAAACTCAACATCTTCCGCCCACAAATTCAAACCTTCATCTTCCACCTCATCACACCCTAAAATAACCATAACCAAAAAGATATCATATAAACAGATGAAGTTCTCATTTCATAATCAACGCCATTTAAAATTAAATTTTAAAAAAATCCCTAATAGTATCCTCAAAGGCATCCTTTTGAAGGTACCCCACAGAAACCTTAGGCTTCTCTCCGACAGGAATAAACATGATAGTAGGAAGACCCTGAACACCAAGCGCCATAGAAATCTCCTGTTCCTTATCAGTATCCACCTTATAAAAATCTATCCTATCCCCATATTCCTTTGAAAGCTCATCATAAATTGGGGAAAGCATCTTACACGGACCACACCAGTCAGCATAAAAATCAATTATTGCAGGTTTCTTACCCCTAAAAGCCCATTCCTTACCATTTTCATAGTCGAAAACCCTATCAATAAACTCCTGCCTAGTTAAGCTAACCGCCATATCTTCTCCTAAATTAATAGATTCCTCATTATAACATAAATACAATATAATCGATAAGGGAAATATAAAATGAACTTAATGCTAATAAGCTTACAAGAGTTCAAGAATGGGATTTTTCTTGATGATTTTAGGGCAAGGCACATTACTGAAATACTAAATCTTGAAAATAATGAAAAATTTAAATTTGGAATCATTGAAGAAGAGTGGATTTATTCTTGTACATACAAAGAAGATACAAAGCTTTTTTTTAAGGAAAGTCATAAAATAGCAAAATCAAATAAACTAAAGAGGATAAAAGTGATAATTGGTTTAGTACGCCCAATAACAGCAAAAAGAATAATTAAAGACCTTGCCAGTATTGGGGTCTCCGAAATTATTTTTTTCAACGCTTCGCTTAGTGAAAAATCCTACTCATGCTCCAAGCTGTTTAAAGAAAAAAAATATGAAAAATATCTAATAGAAGGCGCCATGCAGGGCGGTATTACCTATATGCCAAAAATAAAAATTCTTAATAACCTGACGGAAGCATTAAAAAATGTAGAATGTGAAAACTTTGAGCACACAAAAATACTACTTGAGAAAAAAAGCAATAGCAATTTGACTGATATCACCATAACAACAGAAAACGTGGCCGTTGTTATTGGACCAGAGAGGGGGTTTACAGAAAAAGAAGTAAACCTCATAAAAGAAAATGGATTTATGCCATATTCCATCTCTTCGAACATATTAAGAACAGAAACAGTTACAATCGTATCCTCCAGCATCGTTGCATCAAAGATACTCCAAAAGTAAATTTTTTGATCTTCCCATGACTAATCTTCTAGCTTCGAAAGCCTAACTTACCATTGTCTGGTTCACAAGTTTATCATAAATGTAAAGCTCAATCACTGAACCTTTTGGTGCTTCATAAGGCAACTTAACAGACCCCCCTCTCGTCTTAAAGGAATAAAGTAAAGAACTATTCCCACTAGAATCCTTTATCTTAATCATTATCTCTACGCTGGAGGGGTAGTTATCCAGCTTATAAGTTAAAATACCAAAAACACTCAAATTATCTATCTTGGGTTCATCAACAGTAATTACCAATTTACTTAAATCTTCAATCCTAGTGTTTGCTGGCAAAGATTGAAGAATAACGCTTCCAAAATTGTTTCTCTTCACCAATTCTACGTCAAAAGCAATTTCATCATCTAAAAGAGAAACAATTGCATCCTTGTAATAAAGCCCAACATAGTTTTTCACATATCTAACCGAATCTCTCGCCTGCCCCTTACTCACTAAAAACTGAAGGTCAACCAAACCTGTAATTTTAGTACCCGGAGGGGGTTCTTGTCGTATTATTGTCCCTTTTGAAAGCTCACTCTCAACTTCAATAGGTTTTAGCACATGATAAAACAATCTGTTATTATTTACTGAATTAGCCTTCAAATTGATAAGCACATCATCAACATTCTTCCCAATAAAACTGTCAACCTTATTAACCACTGCTCCCCCACTTATAAACACCATAACCTTATTGTCGAGCCTTAAGGCAGTACCCGCTTTAGGTATCTGATCTATTACCCGCCCCTTATCAAGAGAACTTGATGAAAATTTAAGCTCAATATGAGGAATAAGAGCTTTATCTTGAAGCTCAGTCACAGCATCTTCAAGATAAAGTCCAACAAGATTTGGAACAACAACGATATCACTGCTCTTCAAAAATATAAAAAATATTGCACATGAAATAATTAAAGACCCAAAAATAGCAAGCACCAATCCCCTAACTATATGATTGGGCAGAAAAGGAATCTCTTCAAGGCTTATATCATCTTTACACAAACCACGGCGATCACCCAAATTCTTACCATCCAAAAACAAATTATCCTGGTCTTTATTGTCGCTCAATATTACGCCACCCCTAATTCAAATTTAAGAAAAATTTTTCCTATTAAATCTCTACTTCCATTATAAAAAGACCTAAAATCCAAAACCCTTCTCCCAGCTCTTTGGAGTTCTAATAGTAAAAGAATTCCATCTCCTGTCTTTACAAAAAGACCTTTATTGGGAGAAAATGAAACAATTTCCCCTATTGCTTGCTCACAATAATCATCATTCTTCATAAAGTCCGCCCTGTGAAAAATAATTTCATCCTCTCCCAACCTAGCCCTCGCAAGTGGCCAAGGATTGCAAGCATTAATATTATTCTTAATTTCAAAGGCGCTCAAACCAAAATCAACAGCCCCCTGTTGCTTGGTCAAAAAAGAACAGTAAGTTGCCTGACTTGAGTCTTGAGAAATTCCAGCATTTCCCTCTTCTACTTTACCTAAAGCTTCTAAAACAATATCCGCACTATTTAAAGAAACATATTCAAAAATATCAGCACTTGTGTCAAAGCTACTTATCTCAAACTGTCTCTGCGCCAAGATAGCCCCGCTATCCATTTCTAAAGCCATTTTTTGAACCGTAATCCCACTAATGCTATCTCCATTTAAAATAGCCGACTGTATAGGAGAAGGTCCTCTGTACCTCGGCAAAAGAGAAGGATGAACATTAACACTACCCAATGGAAAGATATCTAAAAATTCCTGTCTAAATATCTTTCCATAAGAGAAAACTAACATAAGATCCGGCTCTAACTCTTTAATTGCCCCTATCGTAGAAAAATCAAGCACAAGAGGATCCAAAACCGGAATACCCCTTCTAATAGCTTCAATCTTGATCCTATTTGCTTTTAAATTTAAACCCCTACCACTCGGCTTATCGGGTGCTGTTAAAACGCCAACAACATCATGACGATCGATCACTATCCTAAAAACCTCTAAAGCAATGCTACCAGAACTTGCAAAAAAAATCTTCAAACCCCAACACGCCTCCTTTTCTTCATGTAAGATCTTAATAACTTATTTCTAAGCTTATCCTCATAATAATCAATAAAAAGCACTCCTTTTAAATGATCCACCTCATGCTGAATAATTCTGGCCAAAAATCCCGAATTTTCGATTTTAAAAAATCTACCATTCTCATCGTAAGCCTCTACCGTAACAGCCGTTGGTCTTACAAGATCATAAAAAACTCCAGGAATACTTAAGCAACCCTCCTTAACAACAGAAAGCTCAAAAGAAGTCTCTGTTATTAAAGGATTGACAAAAATCAAAGGCTTCTCAAGCCTGTCTTCCCTTGCAACAAAAATAGACAGATTGAGCCCTACCTGGGGCGCCGCTAACCCAACACCTCCACTAGCATCCATTAATTTTACCATCCTAAAAGCCGTACTCCTAACCTCATCGTCAATACTTAAGACCGGCTGAGTCTGAACTCTAAGCAAATCATCGGGATATAAAACAATCTTCACAAAATTCCTAAACCACTTATCCAATACTATGTCTTTATCTTACCAAAAAGTTTCCACTCCTCATTACCCACTTCTGAAAAATAAATACTACCCTTCCTGGACTTAGGGAAAGCATAGAATTTACTCCCATCTTCGTCCTTAAATACCAAGTATTCCTTAAGTTCTATCTTTGAAGAAAAGAGTTTTTTATCCTGCCCATTCATCCTTAATCTCCAATTACCATCCAATGTCTTATAAAAAAAAACCTTGTCATCATAAGTGTTAATCTCATAATTATTCCCCTCATGAACGATACCATCTGATTTAGAAGTTCCTAAAACATAGCTTAAAAACCCTTTATCAAACTGAACAGCATCCTTAATAGCCCCTACATAAGAAGCCTTAATCTGTTCGCTCTTTGAATCAACAAAAAATAAAGTGGGGCTCTTGGTTAAACTAATTTCACTAAAAATCTCATTACTCATATCAACAACTAAAAAAACATTATTCTGGGCAACAAGCTTAAGAACCTTATTATCTTCAAAAGAATTCAGAAAATCGTTTATCAAATTATCCCTGATATCCTTTCCAACCAAAATTAAAACATTTTTATTTAGCCTTCTCGCTTCATTTATAGCATCTCTGTAAGAACTCTCAAAAATAACATCCGACGCTAATGCGTCTAAATTCACAAATCTAAAAGCAATAAACATTACCAAAAAGGCTATAATTTTCATATCTTACTAGTCAATCTCTCCAAAAACTCCAACTCTTCACCGCTAAGGTGCTCTTTCAAACTGAAATACACAAATTCATGATACCTATTAACGTATTGCAACTCATCTTCTGAAAGCATTTCAATTACAATTAACTCCTTTTCAAAAGGAACAAGAGTCAGGTGTTCAAATTCCAAAAAAGTTCCAAACTCATTCGAATAACTTTGCTTCACAAAAACTAAATTTTCAATCCTAATCCCGTGCCTAGAATCACGATAAATTCCGGGCTCAATTGAAGCAATTTCAGATCCTTTAAAGGAATAAGTAGAAAAAGGACTAATAGAAACAGGCATCTCATGCACATTTAAAAAAAACCCTACTCCATGACCCGTCCCATGAGAAAAATTTAACCCCTTCTTCAACAAAGGAAGCCTGGCAATCCCATCAAGAGAAGCGCCCGAGATACCAAATGGAAATTTTAAGGATGCAAGGGCAATAAAAGATTTAAGAACCAAAGTATAATCCTCCCTCTCCTCATAAGATGGCTCACCAATCAAAATGGTCCGCGTAACATCTGTTGTGCCAAGCTCAATATAGGAACCCCCAGAATCTATTAAAAGTAATCCACTAGAGTCTATTCTTCTAGCTCCTTTCTTAGGGCTATAATGAGGCAGTGCCCCATTTTCCTTAAATCCAACTATTGAACCAAAGCTAGAACTAAAAAACTCATTATTCATCAACCTAAAACTCAAAAGCATATCTGCAACGTCAACTTCATCCAACACAGATAGCTCATCCCTACTTAAACTCCTAAATCTATGCAAAAATTTTATCAGGCTTACAGCATCAATAACGTGCGCCTCCTTCATTTTTTCAATCTCATAATCAGATTTTATCGCCTTAAGTTCACTAACAACACTTTGTCCAAGAATTACATTTGACTCACCAATAGATTTTAATACCCTAACATTACTATCAACTGATACAAAAAACTTACCCTCATGTCTAATTTCCCTTAAGAATGAATAAAAACTACCATAGTCTTCAATCTCAAATCCCTCACTCTCAAGTGTCTCTTTTAAACCAGTATCAAGATTTAAAGCATTAACAAAAAGCACATTTTTGTGCCTCTTGCTCCTTGTAATAAATAAAAAAGCGTAAAATAGAGCAGATGGCTTAATATCCAAACCTCTCAAATTCAAAATCCAAGCTATTTCATCTAAAGAACTTACTATGTAAAAATCAACCATCCTTTCTTCCAGCTTCACCTTAAGATCACCAATCTTATCCTCTCGCTTATTGTTTCTCTGCGCTTCAGTTAGTTCAAATATCCTATTTCCTTCCAGTATAGGTCTATCACGCCAAATGCTTGAAATCAAGTCTTCTTCTAAAACTTCAATGTCCGTACCCCTACAATTCTTAACCAGCTCATTGTAAAGCGTTACACTAACACCCTCAGAATAAAAACCGAGCCTTAAGCCCTTAAGATTTATGTTGATGTAACTAAAAAGATCAGGATACCCCCTAACACCAAGCTTCATTAACTTAAAACCAGTCCCCTCGAGTTCACTTTCAGCCTGCAAAAAATATCTACCATCGGTGAAAAGAAGCACATCCTTATCTGTAACAACCACCGTCCCAGCACTCCCTGTAAAACCCGTAATAAATTCACGCGCATTGAACCTACTGTGGGAATACTCACTCATATGCGGATCGCAACTTGCCACCAGATAAGCATCAATACCACTCTTTACCATCAAATTCCTCAAAAACAATACCCTAGTTCTAATATCCATACAGGCAAGCTCCTTTAAACCAATAACTCAGTAAATATAGTAAGTTGCTTTCATTATAACAAATAATTCAATTTTAAAAAATTTCTTTATTTGTTATAATCTACACATAGAAGTAAAATCGAAGGATAAAGTATGGAAAATGTTAAGGCTGTTGTTTCTGATCTCGACGGAACGCTTTTGCTTTCAAAAAGCCAAATGGGAGCTTTTAGTGAGCTTGTGATAAAAAAACTTACTAGGGAAAATAAAAAGTTCATTATTGCAACGGGAAGAAGCAAGAGTGAGATAATACCTTTTACAAAAAACTTAAGCTCAGACGTCTCATTTTTTATAACATTAAATGGCGCAAGAGTTTACAACAATGAATGGAAACTGATAAACAGCTATGATTTATCTTCTGAGATTGTGGATGAAATTTTAAACCTTAGAGAAGACAAGTATCACGACATACCCCATCTTTTACAAAAATCTGATGGTGTAGAAGACAGTCTTTATATTGACAGAATAACTAACAAAGCTATTAATAAGAAGATAGGTGAATATGAATCATCAAAAAGACACAAGTACATGGAAAAGGAATTGAAGGATAAGAGCATAAAGTTTTGTGAAGTCAATCACTTCAGAGAGCTTCAAAACTTTAAAAACATAGCAAAAATCCTCTTGTATGATGAAGAGCCAAACCTAATAAGGTATGAGGCTATGATACTGGAAAAATACAGACAAGAAATAAATGTTTATCTATCAACGCCTCACTCACTTGAAATTGTTAACAACAAAGTTTCAAAGGGAAGTGCGTTAAAGGATGTTTTAAAAATTATCAACATTGATTTGAGCGAAGTAGTTGCGTTCGGAGATGGGTTTAATGATGTTGATATGCTGGAAAATGTAAGAAAAGGGCTATTAATGGGTAATGCAAATTATAGACTTAAGGTAATGTTATCCTACCTGGAGGTAATAGGAACAAACGATGATGAGGCGGTTGCTCACTATATTAACGACAACATTTTGGAAGAGCCTGTTTAGGAGACAATGTGGAAGAAGATTTAATCAAATATGCGGAACTCATTATATTGAAGGGAATTAATTTACAAAAGAACCAGTGCGTGTTGATCACAGGTTCAATTGAAAATTATGATTTTTTAAGAACTCTTACAGAAAAAGCTTATGAATATGGCGCGAAGTATGTGGAGCTAGCTATTGAAGACATTGATATTTTAAGGACTAGATTAAAGTACTCATCAGAAGATTTACTGGAATTTACTCCAAGGTTTAAGAACGAATTTTTTAAAGAAATGATAGATGAAAGGTGGGCAAAAATACGAATTGATGACACAGAAAATTTAGATGGACTAAAGGATATTGATAGCAAGAAAATATCAAAATACTTTAAGCAGTTAAGACTGGTGTCTAGACATGTTTCAACCGCAACGATGAGCAATGAACTGTCTTGGTGCGTGGTGTGTGCTCCCGGTCCAAAATGGGCTTCAAAAGTTTTGAACAAGCCTAACAATCAAAAAACCTTGGAAGAATTTTTTGAAATTCAGAAGAAGATACTGCTACTTGACTCAAAAAATCCGATAAAGGCTTGGGAAGATCATGATGTAAAACTTCATCAAAGATGCGAAATTTTAAACAAACTTAAACTGGAAAAATTGGTATTCAAAAATCATAAAACAAATTTAGAAGTATGTCTTTTGGACACTTCCGTCTGGACGGGGGGAAGCGAAAAGATAAAGGGAACAGATATTGAATTTAATGCAAACATACCCACAGAAGAAGTTTTCACAACCCCAGACTATAGGAAAACAAGCGGTGTTGTATATGCTACAAGACCGGTTATGATCCTTGGGAACTTGATAACTGGAATATGGATGAAATTTAGCGAAGGAAAAGTAGTTGACTTTGGTTGCGATGATGAACAATCAAGGATAATACTTAAAAGACATATGGAAACCGATACACAATCAAGGTATATAGGAGAAGTTGCATTAGTTGATAGTCGTTCTCCAATTTACCAAAGTGGACTTATATTTTACAGCACACTGTATGATGAGAATGCAAGTTGTCACATTGCGTTGGGTAGTGCCTATTCCTCTTGCTTAAACAATGAAGAAAAATTGAAAACTGATGTTGAAAAACTGAGTTATGGATGTAACGTCTCTTTAATCCATACCGATTTTATGATTGGGAGCAGCGACATGGATGTTATTGGGGTCGATGGGAAGGGAGTGAAACACCTAATAATGAAAGATGGAAAATTCTCGATACGATAAGCTGGGGTAATTAGTCGTGATAAAGGAGTTATTTACAAACGATCTTTTTTTATCCTGTTTTGTGTCGGGGATCGCTGCGCAAGTTATCAAGTATGCTATTCAGGCAATGAAAACAAAAAGACTTAAGTTAAGTCCATCCTATCTTGTAAAAAGCATCTTTCTGGAAACTGGAGGCATGCCTAGTAGTCATTCTTCAACAGTTACGGCTCTTGCAGTGTCAATATTCATAACAGAGGGAATAAATACTAATTTCATTATTGCTCTTGCATTCGCTCTGATAACAATAAGAGATTCCTTTGGTGTCAGGTATATGGCAGGTGTTCAAGCAGAATATCTTAATGATTTATCCGAGCAATTAAAAATCGCAATTGAAATCGAGCCATTAAAAATCAAAGTGGTAAAAGGACATAAAAAAAAGGAAGTATTTACGGGTGTACTTATTGGGATAATTTCCGCATGGGCAGTATGTCATCGAATAACATAGATTAACAGACAAGGGTAAAAATGAATCCATTCAAGTTTTTATGTGCATTAATACTTCTCTCGTCTTGTAGTGTGGCAGAATTCGGGGATTACAAACCAATTTACTTTAAAGGAGAAGAAGATTTAAAAATTGCAAATGAATATATAAACTCATTGGGATACAGAACAATATCTGAGTATACAACGAAAGTTGGTATACTCGACTTTCCGGATTTCAAGGAAATAACAATACATGAATTAGCGAAGCTTAATGATTATGACCTAAGAAAGGATCCGTTTTTAAAAAACCTACCTAACATTTTCAACCTGTCTAACAAAAAAATACTCTATGTCGATTCATCATTTACAAGCAGTGACTTAAAGAAGCTTAAAAGAGTCAAAAACGTCGAGGGGGAATTACATTCCATTGACCATAAAACCAAGATTAAATACTTTTCAAATATAGTATTTATGATAATGGTAACACTTTTATTAATACTAAATATTAAATATTCACCCTTTATATTACTATTTTTAATAAGTTCATGCGCCATACTGATATATAGCAATGAAATGCTATACTTCTATCCTTTAACTATTCTTTCTTATCTACTATTTGTGCTGATAGATAATTTCAACAAAAATTACAATAAGATCTCTTTACAAGAGATCAGCTTTTTGTCATTAATGAAGAGAATAAAATTTCCAATCTTCTTATTTACATTTATAGTTTTGTACTATGTTGCTGTAATTAACTTCTTAACTATCAATCTTGAACCAATTTTTATTATTTTTGTATCAGCAACAACGCTTTGTATATTTTTGATATTCACTTGGATCAAAACCGAAAGAAATTTTAAAGATACATTCCTATTTTTAATTGAGATAAAAGAACAAAAACGAAAAGCAAGAATTATAAAATTAAAAATTATCACACACCTGCTTCTATTTATAACCTCTTTAATGCCCTTCTTTTATTCACAATACATGCTCAATTCCTACCAAAATTTCAATTACCTTTATAGCAAAAAATTGAACTATTTTGATTACCTAAGTCCTAACAGCATTTACTTAATGGTGGGATATAATGAGGAGATTCCAAATATTATGGGGTATATGTCTCACATACTTTATCAAAATGAGCTTAAATACAAAATAACATCCAAGTATGGAGAATCTAATGAAAATGTGGAGGAAGACTATTTTGAGATAGAAAATAACAGGATAACTGTCAATCCGAAAACTGTATACAGAGTAGACAAGGACTTCATATCTAGACACCTCAATCAAGAACTCTCAAGGTTATTTTTATACAACGGAAATCCCATCTTAATATACAAAGAAAAAAATAGCAGTATTGCAATGGATAAGGATAATTCTAAAATTTTATTTTTTCTTTCTCTGCCTTTTTTCTTATTACTGTTCCTATTTAAGGCGATAAGATTTACAATTCTTTTAAATATTGATAAAAAATATAGAAGTACATTAAAGACTAGAGGAAATATCTAAATGCTTAACTCAGAAAAGCCGCCAAAAATAGAAACAAAGATAAAGATGAGGTACATAGTCAATATAGACGAAATTCAAATCCCTGAATACGTTCTCATTCCACTAGAAACAGAAAATTCAAGATCTAACTTGTATATAATTGAAAACCAGAGGATTGAAGAAGGGCAAATACTGTCAAAAAATGTAAATGTAGATTTATACACATATTCTTCAATATCTGGAATAATAGAGAAAATATATATTGCCAACCTTCCAAATGGAAAAAAATTAAAATCAGCATTAATACAATTTCAAGGAAGAATCAAAAATGAAAAAGAACAATCAGATGAGACGGAATCGAGAGAAAAAACATTAGAAAAGTTGATAAGATTAGGAATCCCTTGGTTTGATGATGATTCACTATTTCAATATGTAAGCAAATGCAAAAAAGTGGATAGAATGATTTTACTCATAAATGGAAGGGATTCGTTTACTAACATCTCAGAAATACTCATAAAAGAAAAATTAAATGAAATTCTTTATGGACTTGAAACAGTCGATAAGATATTTAAATTCAAAGAAATATTAGTAGTGCTAGCAAATTGTAACTTAAAAAGAGAACTTGAAAACTTAATTAATTTTAAAGACAAAAAATTAAAAATCAAACTCATTCCCAATACCCCACAGCCTTACTCAAATCATGAGATGATAATGCACTTTTTATATAATGAGGAGAATACTCAAGAGAACATAAACCCAAATAAAAATATACTTTTAGCAAATGTTGAAGATCTTTACAACGTCCACAGTGCAGTCAGAACAAACATTCCATATAAAGAAAAGTTCATAACCATAAACGGCAATCAAAAAATACAAAGCAAAATAATAAAAGTAAAAATTGGAACCTCCATCCGCCAAATAATAAATGAGGACATTGATATAACAAAATATGATGTATTCTTAAACAATCCAATAAATAAAATAAAAATAAACAGTCTAAATGTGCCTATAACAAGAGATGTATATAGCATTACAATATTTAGAAAAAAACCGGCATTTTTTAATACAAATTTTTTTAAAATACCAAGTTTTTCCCCGCTATATCTTGAAGAGGTTATTCTCTCAAAAATCAAGGGTAAAGACAAACATGAAAATAAAAAATTTAAATTCCTACGATACACCGAAACTGAAATCGAAGAAGAAATAAGCAAGGTTCGAAGAGAAATAAAGGAAAAAATATTAAATATCACTCCAAAAAACGAGCCAATATATACTGAGAATAATCTAAAAGACATCTATTTAACAACTGTATTGGCTCTAATTCCTAGCTTAATTTTTTCCTTTTACAATAATACAAAATTCTTAATTGACACTTTAATACTAACAATTATAAGCTTGGTGGCTTATATCCCAGTAATGCTTAAGGCAAAACATAAATGTCTGCTATTTTTCATATACGCTGCATTAATTACTAGCATAATACTCCCCTTAAATCTTTCTATAACACTAAAGACAATATCGCTACTTTTTACATTTTTAGTATTTTTTTACTTTTCCAAACTTTCCAAATTCCTTGTGAATCCCCTATTAATTTCCTTTGTGTTTTTGTTAATCAACTTCCCATCAAGCTTCAAACAAACATATTCGGAAGAACTATTAATACAAGAGGAGATAATTCCTACTTGGGACAAGATAATTCAGAAAAACCCAAAAATTAAGGGGTTAGAAAGCTTAACAGGATTTAAAAGACATGAAAACAAGTATATCGATATGGTTGAAAAGGTTACAAACGAGCAAATATTATCTCATTTAAGCATGATCATACCGAGATTCCACATTGAAAGCCTATTTGGCCTGCAAAACGAAAAATATTTGTCCCCCATCTTGCTTTATATTGGATTTTCGTTCATTCTCGGAAAATTCATCTTGAATAAACTGATACCACTATCTTTTTATACGAGTCTTCTGCTACTTGCCTATATGCTAAAAAATATGAATATTTACAATCATATAGCCTTTGACACGTTGTCTCTGGCAGTCTCGCCAATTCCAATGCTCTTGATATTTACAATAGGCACAGAACTACAAACAGCACCTTCATTCAAATTTGAGCAAATGATATATGGATGCATGCTGTCTTTATTCTATCTTACAATATTAGGCTATATTCCATTTGAAACCCTATCGGCTGTATTATCAATTTTTATACTACAGATAAGTTCAACTTTAATTAGAAAATACAGTTTAACATTTCAGATCAAAAAAATACTGCATTATTTAAGCGTAAATAAGGAAAAAGCAATAGAACACAAAAATGCAAATGGAGAAGAAATTATAAAATTATGACCAATAACTTAACGATTTACTTATTAGTAAATAATTTATTATTAATACACTTCATCGGCATTGAGGATATAAAAATAAAAGATAATCGAACGTTAACGAAGAAATATTTAACAATAATAATAACTTCTCTATTAATTTATTCACTTCTTTTTTATTTTTATAACTTGCTTGTAAAGCATGAGTTATTATTCATAATGCCGATTATATATGTAGCAATACTCTACATAACAATAATAGGAATTAAAGCACTAAATAATATACTAATTGTCTACAACAAATCGAAATGTTCGAACGACTTTCTTCTGTCTAGCAGTGGATTAGTTGCAATAATATTTTTCGCTCTAGAAAAGAATCATGGCTTCCTTGAAGGAATTGGGATAATTGTCCTGTCTTCGTTAAGCGTCCTAATATCCCTCATGCTGATAATACTAATAAAGAGAAATTTTGAAAAAAGACTGACATCCAAAATATTAGAAAACGAAGCAACGTATTTTTTTATAATGTTCATTTTATCCTTAATTCCAAATATAATTATACTAATAAATAGTAGTGAGAGTTTATGATGCGGGAAAAAATTGACAGATTATTGGAACAGGTTGAAAATGTTTGGAGGAATCTTTGACAGCCAAGCGATTAAGGCACAAATCAAAGAATATGAACTACAAAAAAGTGGTGAAAATTTCTGGAATGACAGAAAAAGGGCACAAGAGATTCTTAAAGAACAGAACATTCTGAAAAGCAAAGTAGAGCCATGGGAAGATTTAATATGCAGGCTTAAGGATTTAAAGGAACTCTGTGAACTCATAGGGAGCGAAGAAGACGCAAAACTGGTAGAATGCGATTTTAATACGATAAATAATACGTACAAAACTCTTCTCACATTGTCTTATTTTAAAGAAGAAATTGATATAAATAACGCGTTCTTAACGATACACTCGGGCGCGGGTGGTACGGAGGCATGCGATTGGGTTAGTATGCTATATCGAATGTACTCAAGATATGCTGAAAGACGTGGATATAAAACAGAACTTATAGATTTACTTGAAGCTGAAGGAGGAATTAAATCGATTACAGTCGAAATAAAAGGAGAATACGCATATGGCCTTTTAAAAAGCGAAGTTGGAATACACCGACTTGTAAGGATCTCTCCTTTTGATACTGCAAAAAAAAGACATACATCTTTTGCTTCTGTTTTTGTTGTTCCTGTAATTGATGATAAAATTGAAATAACAATTAAACCAGAAGACATTAGAGTTGACACGTATAGAGCCTCTGGAGCTGGGGGACAACATGTTAATAAAACATCCTCAGCAGTAAGAATTACTCATCTTCAGACAGGAATAGTAACTCAGTCTCAGAGCGATAGAAGTCAACATAAAAATAAAGAATTGGCAATGAAAGTACTTAAATCAAGACTTTATGAACACTACAAAGAAATTGAACAACAAAAAAACAAATCTAAACAAGAGGAGAAAAAAGACATCTCTTGGGGCAATCAAATAAGATCCTATGTATTTCAGCCTTACAATCTAGTAAAAGATCACAGAACGAAATTTGAAAATCCTAATGTCACCTCCGTAATGGACGGGAACATTGATAACTTTATAGAAGAATATCTGAAATGGAAAAGTTTAAGCTAAACGCAATAATATTATTTTTAAGCTCCATAACAAGCCTACTATATCCTCAAGGTAACGTTGATTACGGTTTTTCTTATATCATCAATGCTAAGGACAAAGATAAAACCCTTAAAGAAGGGATTGATAAAACCCTAAATAAGATCTATGAAGCAATAAACGAACATGTCGTTAATGACAAGGATAAGAGTTTTATCAGAAATCTTTATATACACCAGCATATAGTAAGCAAAGAAAGAGAAATTAGCAACCTTAAAGAAGAAATGGATAGGAAAAGGCTTCAAAATTCGATAAGTTCAAGAGAAGAAAATAGTATAGAAATAAAAATTAATAACCTTAGGCAAGACATTGAAAATATTAAAACTAAGCAAAAAGAACTTGAAGAGTACCTTGTAAGCTTAAAAAAGATGAAAGCAAAATACAAACAAATAGAAGCAAAAGTCAATCTGTTAAATTTGAACACAGAATTTTTAACAAGTGAGGAGCTTTTTTTTATAAACTATATTAATCTTAAAAAAGTAGAAAAATATTATCTTCTTGAAATTAATAATATCACGCCTACGGGGGTTAAAGTTAACAGGGAGGTTTTTAAATTATCATCATCCGTTGATGACATTGCATATAAAATAGCAGAACTTAGTCTTGAAGAAATATTGGGAAGAGAATTTATTAAAATTAGAATAAATGTTCTAAATAATTTAGATGCCAAAATATATATAAACGAAAAGTTCGTATCGAAAGGAATATACAGCGATGATATATTCGATATATCAGAATTACAAAAAAAAGAAATTAACATTCACATCACAAGTACATCCTTTAAACCCTACTCAGCAAATATAAAGGTAAAAAATGGAGATAAGATCAATCTAAATGTTAATTTGCAAAAAGAAAATGAGAACAAAATATTAATCACAAGCAATGTGGAGTCTAGAGTATTTAGAAAGGGAATATTTATAGGAGAAACCCCACTTGAAATCGAAGAACCCAGAGAAATAGAGTCTATTTTACTTCAAGCTGAGGGATACAAAAACATGTTCAAACTACTAAAAAGAGAGGACAAAGAAATACATGTAGAAATGCTGAAAGACAATAAAAGTAAAATTACTGTTGCAAGAGATCTGTTTTATATAAATCTTGGCTTTTTTACGTTAAGTCTAATAGGCACTGTATTTGCGGGTACTCTATCCGGAGAATCATCAGAACTTTACAATATAGCATCAGACAACCTCATTAGCAAAAGAATAGCACCTCAAGACCTATACAGGGCAAAATCAGAGCAAATGATTACAACATTTTTATTAGGCACAGGCATAACTTTATCCATTGGTAGTTTTATCCCACTGATAATCCATTTAGTGCAATATATGCAAGAAGCCAGCAAAGGTGAATAAATTATTGTAGAATTACTTAAGTAGCGTAAAGCGACAGGAGGCCGAGCGGATTGGGCATTTTTAAAAATATAGCGAACCTATTTAAGGGTAAAGAAGAAACCAAGATGGTTGAAAAGCTGGAAGATATCCTGCTAGAAGCAGATATTAAAAGTGATATAGCAGCTGAGATAATAGAAAAAATCAAAAAAACGAAAGTTAGGGGAGAGTCTGCAACAATTCTTAAAGTAAAAGAGTTGTTAAGAAACTACATAAATCAGGAAACACTTAATTTAAAGAATGAAAGCCTAAACATATTACTGATCATTGGAGTAAATGGAGTTGGGAAAACCTCAAGCATCATTAAACTTGCAAATAAACTTAAGATTGAGGGTCATAATGTATTAATATCGGCAGCAGACACGTTCAGGGCGGCAGCAATAGAACAAATTAAAATACAGAGTGAAAAAATTGGCATTAGGGTCGTAGCTCAAGCCCAAGGCAGCGATGCGGCTGCGGTAATATTTGACAGTATTTCAAGTGCAAAGGCCAAAAATTACGATACATTGCTCATTGATACGGCGGGAAGATTGCAAAACAAGGATAATTTGATTAAGGAACTTCAAAAAATGGACAATGTGATTAAAAAACAGGTATCTCAAATAAACGCAAATTATAGAAAAATGTTGGTAATAGACTCTACTTCCGGAAAAAACACAAGTGAGCAAGCAGAAATATTTAACAAAGCAATAGAAATTGATGGCATCATAGCAACAAAATTTGACTCATCCTCTAAAGCTGGCGGAATAATAAACATTTCAAAGCTACTTGGAAAACC
The DNA here is from genome assembly GCF_020882015.2 of Candidatus Borrelia undatumii. Lineage (GTDB taxonomy): Bacteria > Spirochaetota > Spirochaetia > Borreliales > Borreliaceae > Borrelia. Next base: position 65,617 of record NZ_CP086555.2, read on the forward strand.
AATATATTTTTTTACATTTGGGGAAAAAGTAGAACATATCAGGGAATTTAATATTGATGACTACTTCAATAAACTACTATGAAAAATAAGGTATTAATCTTTTTTTTGATAGTAACGGCACCCACATATGGAAAAAGTTTTTTTTTGTCAGATGTGTTTTTTAACCAATATCAGGAGGTATACGAGATTCCAGAAACAGGATTTTATATTGAATATGAAAAAATCCAGGAAAAGGAAAAATTTAGCCTCTTTAAAGAGAGACAACTGGTAAAATATAGAACAAAAGAAAAAATAGAAGATGTTCAAAGAGTAACACACTACAATGATAAAAAAATCAAGACAAAAGAGGAACTCTACGACAGTTTACATAATAAAATAGAAGAAATAAGATATAGCAATAAGAGAATAGTACTTGAGTCTGTAAAATACTTCTACAAAGATAACAGTTTAGTTTACAAAGAAATTAAATTGTTAAACCAAAAGCCAAAAACACTGCAATACATGAGAAACACAGATGGAAGGCTTTTAAGGATAACTGGATCAAATTTTCAAGTTTGGAACTATGATCCTAATGGAGAGATAAAATCAACATATTTTGACATAAACAAATCTAGTTCAAAAGCAATCAGATATGATGGAAATAAGAACCATTTAGAAAGTATAATAACGACCGACAATAAAATAAGATCTAGAGAAAAAAGTCAATATCTAGAAGATGAAACAATAAATACTCTTGAAGAAGGCGACGTGAAAACCATATCCAAATATAAAGGAAGCAACTTAATTAGAAGAGAAGTATACAAGGGCAACTCAATAGTTGAGATAAGTGATTTTGAATATAATGCATCTGACTTCATTACGATGGAACATGTGACTGTAAAAGAAAAAAAAAAGGAGTACAATACTAGAACAGAATATGAATATGAAGATGATAGTAAATTGAAATCAAAAAAAATTTATGAAAATGACCTAATGTCACTGAAAACTGAATATTTTGATGAGAATGAGTATGAACAGGAAATGTACCACAACGGGGAGGTTATCTTTAAGGTAAGATATAAAGATGACAAAGTTATTGAAGAGGCGAGGCAAAATATTACCAGGGACAGCAATGGAACTAAATAAATTATTGTTAAAAAGACTGATATTGGATGAGAAAAATAGCTTATCGCTTTCGATTGTGGTCGTGTTGAGTATAGTGCTTGGACAAGTACTTATCATCATCACAATATCAATAATGAATGGATTTCAGAATGACTTCTTCACAAGTATATCTGCCCTAGAGAGTGGAAACTTAAAAATCGAAAGCGAATTAAACAAAGAAGAACTTGATTATCTTAAGGAGATTAAAGAGGTAGTTCATATCAACAAAATATATGAAACTCAGGGAATCGGAATTGAGAGCTACTACTATCCAACTATTTTAAACGTCATTGCTCTTGACACAGAAGATATCACAAGGGATGAAAATTTTCTTCTCCTAACCGGCCTTGAAAAGTTTGAACTTGACCTTAATGAAGACGAAGTTATAATAGGAGATGTGCTTTCTTACAATTTAGGATTATCTGAAGGCGATCTAATGGGAATAATAGTGAGTGATGAAATACAAAACATTAAAGCATTAGAGGATCAAATCAAGCATTTTAAAATAAGATCCATTTTTAGAAGTAATTATGCAAAGATTAACGGATCCACAGTATTTATGAACATTAATTACTTTTACAGAAAAAATGTTATAAAAAACTCAGATATCAGCTATCAAATAAAAACACTAAACCTGTACCCAAGTCAAACATTGATAAATAACATAGGGAGTATCAATCCAAACATAAGGTTTAAAACATGGAACGAATACAATAAAGAACTCTATAGAGCATTAAAAATAGAGAAAAACACAATGCTCATAATTTTGACCTTCATATTTCTTGTTATTGCAGTTAATACATATTATTTACAAAAAAGAATATTAATAAACAAAAGCAAATCGATCTCGATCCTCTTATCTATTGGTCTTAAATCTCAAAAAATTAGGCAAATCTTCTTAATTCACTCGGCCGTAATTTGCGTATTGGGTAGCATAATTGGGATCATTGCAGGCATTCTTATATCTTTAAACATCAATGAAATCCTAAACTTAATCGACCTTTTGGTAAACAGTTTAATCAATGTTGTTAACTACCTATCAAACTTAAGCGTACAAAATGTTGAAATCAAAATAGTAAAGAAAATGATTACTCCTAAAATATTCCTAAGCGATTTACTATTTACATTCTCTTTTGCCTGCTGCTTTACGATGTACTCAAGCCTCAGTCTAACAAAAAGGATTAAATGTGTCCAGAAAGTAAATGGGACAGCATAAATGACTAACATATTAACTGTAAAGGAAATACACAAAACATACATCAAAAATAAAACAAAAATAAAAGTAATAGAAAATTTAAGCATAAATGTAAAGAGTGGAGATTTTATCTCCATTCAAGGAAAGAGCGGTTGTGGAAAATCAACACTCTTCAACATAATATCAGGAATTGATAAGATGGACTCCGGAGACATAGTATCTTGTGGAATTTCTTTAAAAGATGCAAATGAAAAGACACTCAGTTTGTACAAAAATAAAAAAATAGGTCTTGTTTTTCAGAATCATAATTTAATTGATGAGTTTAATGTATTTGAAAATATTACCTTACCTAAAATAATTGAAGGACGGGATAGCTTTGAGATAATAAATAGAAAAGCTTTAAATTTAATGAGAATATTGGAAATAGATTCAAGAGCAGAACACTATCCTTCAGAACTCTCGGGGGGAGAAGCACAAAGGGTAGCAATTGCTAGAGCATTAATAAATGAACCCAACATTATATTATGCGATGAACCTACTGGGAACCTGGATACTAATACCGCAAAGACAGTCGAATCTTTGCTAATAGATACTGCTAAAAAATTTAGAAAAACATTAATTTTAGTTACTCACAACCTGGAGTTTGCCAACAAAGCAGATATAAAATACGAGCTTAAAGAAAAAAAATTAAAGAGAATATGATGCATACAAGCATTAAAGAACTCGCAAAAATAGCATACATAATCTTTGCAAATTCAACAAACAAGAAAGCACTAATTGGCTCTGGAATATCTTTAAGCTTAGTGATGGTTCCTTTAATTGTCGTTTATTATATGTCAAATAACATCGTAAACTCAACGATAAACAGATACATTGAAAATGAAGGCTTCTCTTTGCAAATTGAGCATAATGAAACTCAAAAGGATGGATTTCTCAGAGAAAAATTAGAAAAATTTAAAAAAGAATACCAGCATAATGAATTAAAATACTTTTTTGAAAGAAGAACTTATGGAATAATTGGGAACATAAAGAAACAGGGCGCTTTAATACGGGCGGTAGAATCTAAATTCATTGACGAAAATAAACACATAAAATTAGTAGATGGAAAGAAAAGCATGAAAAGGGACGAAGTACTAATATCAAAACAAATAAAAGAAAAGCTTAATTTAAATGTAAATGAACATATCTACATAGTGGTACCAAATAATAAGCACCAAAAGACATTGCCAAGAGTGAGGAAGTTTAATATATCTGGGATAATTGAAACAGGATTAGGAGAAGTCGATAAAAACTTAATTTTCATATCGTTACAAGATTCATACATAATGTCGGAAGAATTTTCTAAAAGCATAATCGGACTCTCCCTTAATCGTGCTGGTAAGGAAAAAATTGATGGTTTGAAAGAAATCCTTGCAAAAGAATTTTCCGAATATAAAATAAAAACATTTTATGAACTCTACTTTAACAAATACATGAACCTAGAGACCAGCAAAAAACTATTGCTATTCATTATGGCATTTATTGTAATATTTGCAAGTATCAACATATCCTCATCCCTTTGTATGTTAATATTTGAAAATAAGAAGAAAATTGCAATATTTAAATCAATTGGAATGAATAATTTAAGTCTTAAAGCAATATTTATGCTAATAGCGTCCGTCTTAAGCTTTGTATCTTGCATCATAGGAATACTCATTGGAAACTACATCACCATTAACATCGAATACCTAATTAACACGGTGGACATCGTTACCAACACAATTTCAAAAATATTTAAGGTTGAACATACAGAACTTCTAAACTCTGACTATTACATCTCTGAATTTAACATTCAGATAAGCATAAAATTTAGCTTAACTATCCTAGTCTCATATACGCTACTGAGTATTGCAACAACACTTATTCCTCTAAACATCATCTCAAAGCTCAAAGAAAAAGAAATTCTGAGGTAGAACTGACATCAGTTGCATCAAAATTACGTTGATACGTTAACAATTTTAATAGAAGACAATTCTTCTTTAATGTTAGGGTAAATCTCCGCTGGGAAAATAGTCTTTAACACAAAACTCTGTCTAGTATGCCTCCTAAGAGCAGAATTTGATTCAGAAATTAATCTTCGCCGTAAAGATCTAATAATCGAGCCTCCCTTATTAAGATAAGCGACCTCTACCTCTAAACTTTTAATATCATCCTGGTAACTATTAAAAACTTCTATTAAAGAATTTGCCTCATAAATCCCAAAAGATTGTTTGAAATAACTTCCAAGATACTTAAAATTCAAAACTGAAAAATCTGTACTCAGATTAACACCAGAAACATCTTCAACTCCACTAAAAAATTCAACTAAAAGAATATCAAGAACCATTCTCCTGGGATGCCCCTTAATCTCCTTGGGGATGCTATGTACAAAATCAAGTGGAGCATACACACCTTTGATCCATCTGTTAGGTAAATCACTTATCTTATCAATCACTTTATTCAAAACAGGTTTATTCAAATCATCATAAACAGTAAAACTATACTTAATTTTTTTAATAGGTTCCTTGTTCGAGATAACCCCTGCCTTTAATTGGTAAGAATGTGCATCTTCAAAAACTAAAACTTTAACTCCCTCAACTTCAACACGATACAAGGCTTGCGGATCTGAAGCAAGACTAGCGGATTCAACGACCAAGTCAGATGCCCTCGTAATTGAGGGTAAACCTTGTTGTACTATAGCCTCCGACACATGCTGTTCTTTGCCAAACTTTCCCTCTCCTCCAATAAAGGAACGTACTATTATATACGTAATGAACGAAACAACCCCTATTAATAAAAGACCCAAAAGCAACACTAGCGCTATTTGTTTAAATTTCTTATTCTCATCATAAGAGCTTAAATCAATTCTTCCCGATATTCCAAATTCCCTAGCCTGCAGACCTAGATGTATTAATCCATTGTTCCCGTTCTTTCTATATAGCCTCCTTACAACCTTTTCATAAAGATTTAAAAACGAAGCAAACATAGTCTTATTGTGAAGACAATGTAAATATACATCTTCAAGTTCTTTCAAAGCAGAATTTAACTGCCCAACTTGCTCTAGTCTTTGCGCTCTATCATATCCCCTGGAAAAATGTATTTTAATATTTTCAATATCATTATCAGATAAATCCGATCGTGAAATGATATCCCTTATATTCCTTTCCTTTAATACCCTACTCCTATACTTGCTTAACCTAGACAAATAAATTTTAATTCGTTCCTCAGAGGTCTTACTCATTGTCCTCTAACTCATCAACCTTCTTTAAAAGCCAATAAGCAATATTTTTAGCCGTATCTTTTGTAATAGAAATTCCAAAAAAAGAGTTTATCAAAATCATCCTTTCTTTAGAACCTTTATGTCTTCCAGATATTTCTTCCAACGCTCCCTCTTTAGTCTTAGTAAAAACAATCTCCTCAGGTATTTCTGTGGATTCAAAGACAAGATCACAAAAAATCTCTCCAGTGTTGGTTACATTTCCATAAATATTATTAACAGGTACTAACTTATAGTCCTCTGCTTTCTCAAATTTATAAATTATTTCTTTCATAGCACGAATTATAACATAAAGATAGAATTCAAATATAAAAGCTAAAGTTATGCAAGAACTTAAAATTAAAGTATCAATTGCAAAAACGATCTTCATCACAAAAATAAAACAATAAATAATATTATAGTGTTTAAAACAAGGATTTTTATTTTAAAATGAATGAGAAAGGAAAATTTTTCTAGAATGAAACCTAATCTGACAACAGACACAAATAAAAAAGCTAAGTTTTTAAGAAAAGATTTCCCCATTTTGAATAAAACTGTAAACAATAAGAAGCTTATTTATTTCGATAACGCTGCTACCTCTCAAAAACCCCAAAGTGTAATTTTATCTGAAGTAGAATACTATGAAAATTACAATGCAAATGTTCACAGAAGTGGACATGAACTTGCAATCCAATCCAGTCTAAAAATAGAAGAGACAAGGAAACTTGTAAAAAAATTTGTTAATGCAGAATCTAGTGAAAATATAATATTTAACTCTGGAACAACAGATGGGATAAATACAGCAGCAAATTCGTTACTTTTTTCAAAAATCTTAAAAGAAAAAGATGAAATCATTTTAACAACTCTCGAACACAACAGCAATTTACTCCCTTGGATTAATATCAGTAAATATTTAAACCTAAAAATTAAACTTGCAAAGTTTAACGAAATGGGTCTTATTCCGCCTCTACAAATAAAAAGCTTAATTACAAATAAAACTAAAATTATTGCTATATCGGGTATAAGCAACATGCTGGGTACTATTCAAGATTTAGAAGAAATTGGAAAAATTGCCAAAGAAAATAAAATTATTTTTTTTGTAGATGCAGCGCAAATGGCGCCTCACACGGAAATAGATATACGTAAAATCAACTGTGACTTTTTGGCATTCTCAGGTCACAAAATGCTTGCACCAACGGGAGTAGGGGTACTATACATATCCAATAAAATTATAAATAAACTCAGTAGTTCCAAGCTAGGAGGCAATACTATAGAAGATATCTTTATAGAAAATGAAGAAATTTTATTTAAACCTCTTGAATCACCAAATAAATTTGAATCAGGAACCCCCAATATTGCGGGAATCATTGGGCTTGGCAAAGCAATAGAATACATTAATAGTGTTTCAATGAAATTTATTAAAGAACAAGATAAGGAACTAGTTGAATATTGCGTTGAAAGATTAAAAGAAATCGATGAAGTCGAATTTCTCCTAGATCAATACATTAAACGAAACGCAATAATATCATTTACAATAAATGATATCCATTCACACGATATTGAGACATACCTTGATACAATGGGCATTGCAATCCGATCTGGACGTACTTGTTCCTACCTTGCGTTCCTCTCAGAAAATATACAAAAAAATCATCTCTTAAGAATAAGTTTTTATTTTTATAACACAAAGGAAGAAATTGATGCTTTTATATTTTCTCTTAAAAAAACAATAAAAGTGTTTAATTAACCCAACACCATCAATTTTATATTGATTTAATTAAACAAACTACTTAAAATTGAACTATGCTTTCAGAAAAAATAAAAAAGGAACTAATAAGACTTAGCAGGATAAGTACATACACATTTAAAACAGACGAGGATCAGAATTTAGTTTACCAATCCAAGTGTGGTGATCAAATAGCCTTTCAAATAAACGTGAAGAACGGAAAGATCAGACTGAAATACAATGCGTCAGGTTGTGTTGTTCTTCTTGCCAGCGCTTATACACTAACTAGGATATGCGATAACAAATCTGAAGAAAAAATGCTGGAAGTCATAACAAAAACAATTAATAAAAACTTTGAAAAGCTAGAAGAAATTGATGCAAGTCTTAAAAATTTTGAAAATTTCATACATACGAATAGGCAAGATTGCTTCATGCTACCATATAAAGCCCTAAATGAAAGCTTAAACACAATGAAATAACTTAAATATTTAAGGAGAATTTAAATGAGAATATACTCCCACTCGTCCATGGGGTATGACGGAGAGCTAATTGAAATTGAAGTAGATACCAGAAAAGGAATTTCGGGCATTGATATTGTTGGGCTTGCTGGAAGTGAAATTAAAGAATCAAGGGAAAGAGTAAAAGCAGCTATCAAAAATTCAGAGTTCAGTTTTCCAAAAGACAGGATACTGATAAATCTTGCACCAGCAGGTATCAAAAAGATTGGAACAGCAATTGACCTTTCAATTGCAACAAGCATTATAAACATAAATGAAAATAAAAATAATAATTTAGAAATCCTAATATTAGGAGAATTACAATTAGACGGCAAAATAAGGGCAATTAAGGGAGTATTACCTGCTATCTCACTTGCAAAGGAAAGAGGCATTAAGTGCATCATAATACCCTTTGATAATATAGAAGAAGGTTTTCTATTGGATAACCTAAACATCTGGGGAGTTAAAACTTTAAAAGAAACTCTGGAGATACTAGAACATCTTAACAATAATATATTTCCGAAAAAACAAACGATTGATGCCACAATAGAATATATTAAAGAGGCTCCTGAAGAAAAATCTGAATACGATTTTAAAAATATAAAGGGACAACATAGGATAAAGAGAGCGCTTGAAATAGCAGTCGCTGGGGGTCACAATCTCATGCTTTTTGGGCCACCTGGAAGTGGAAAAACTCTCAGCGTAAAATGCATCAGATCCATTTTACCACCACTTACAAATAAAGAACTGATTGAAACAAACAAAATTTGGTCGGCAGCAGGCAAACTAATAGATACAAAAATAATAAGACAAAGACCATTTAGGCAACCCCATCATACTGCAAGCAAAGAAGGCATAGTCGGCGGTGGTTCTAATGCTTTGCCTGGAGAAGTATCGCTAGCACACAATGGAATCCTATTCCTAGATGAAGCTTTAGAATTTCAAAAATCAATACTACAGTCGCTTCGGGAACCAATCGAAGATAAAACAATCTCAATTGTAAGGGCAAGCTCAAGGTCGTTTAAATACCCTGCAAATTTTCAGCTAGTCATTGCTACAAACCCTTGTCCCTGCGGAAATCTTGGCAAAAAAGACATAGAATGCTTCTGCTCCCAACAAGAAGTTTCAAACTATTGGAAAAAACTCGGAGCAGCTATGCTTGATAGAATTGATATTAGAGTACCAACCAAAGCGGTAAACAATGAAAAATTATTTCAAGAAGAAAGTGAAAGTTCAAATGAAATAAGAAAAAGAATATTAAAAGCAAGAAATATCCAAAGCAAAAGATATAAAGACACCGAAGGTGTACACAAAAACTGTGACCTTAAGCCAGAACAAATTGCCACATATTGCAAATTAGATAAAGTACTACAAGACGAATTGATTTACATTTTAAACAAACTTAACATATCATCAAGAGCCACCCATTCAATACTAAAAATTGCAAGAACAATCTCCGATTTAAAGGAAGAGAGCCACATCTCAAGAGAATCATTACTAGAGGCAATTGAACACAGAAAAAGCGGCGAACAGCTCATAGAATTTTAAAGCCCAATGGGCTTTAAAATTCTATTTTATCAATATAGCCTCTAAGCTGTTCAGCAGAAGCTTTCAGTTTCTCAATTTCTCTATCGCTTATATTAAAGTCAAGAGTCTCTTTCACACCCTCTTTGCATATCACAGAGGGAGCTCCGACATAAATATCCTGGGCAACCCCCTTGTACTGACCATTAATATATGAAGATATAGGTAGAATAAGATTCTGATCACTGATTATCGCGTTTACAATATTTTTAATTCCAAGTCCAATAGCATAATAAGTAGCCCCCTTAAGCTTAATCACTTCATAAGCAGCATTTACAACCCGAGCATGAATCTCATCAAGGTCTTCCTCCCCTATTTTCCCCTCATTAAGGTATTCAGATAAAGGCTTCATAGCTATTTTGGTTTCATCCCATGTAACAAAAGAACTATCCCCATGCTCCCCCATAACATATGAATGAACATTCTGAGTATTTACCTTAAAACGCTCCGCCAAAAAATACCTAAGCCTTGAGGTATCAAGTGTAGTTCCTGTTCCAATGACCCTATGTACCAGAAACCCAGAGTACTTCATCGTAACATAAGTCATAATATCAACAGGATTACTTGCAATTACAAAAATACCGCTAAAACCACTTGAAACAATGCTTGTAACAATCTCTTTAAATATTTTAGTATTCTTACCTACTAGGTCAAGTCTTGTTTCTCCCACCTTTTGGTTAAGACCCGCAGTAATTACAACAATATCAGCATCAGAACAGTCCTGGTATGTTCCAAAGCTTATTTTAATATTTTTCCCCAGGAACATCTGTCCATGGTTTAAATCCATAACCTCACCCTTAGCCTTATCTTTCGCTACATCAATAATGACAAGCTCGTGGACAAGTGAGTTATCTATTGTTAAAGCATAAGCAAAACTCGAACCAACACCCCCAGCTCCAACAAGAACCACTTTATTACACTTAAGCATACATAAATCTCCATATAAAATTATTTAACTTAATGAAATTATCTTATAACATTTCAAAATACTTTTCCAATATTTTTAACAAGAACTAAATACCTCACAACCTACCAAAAATGCAATAAAAGCAACTCAAAGAGAAAATCATAAAAACAAATAATCTATATAACAAAAAATTAAACAAGCTTAATAAAGTTTTAATCAAAACTAACATTATCATAACCTAATTTTATAAGTCTTTTAACATCTTCAAATTTAGATCCATTAAAAACAATTTCTACATTGCCATTATGACCGATACCATTCATAGCACGAGTAAAGCCTTCCTCTATAAACACCTTTTCCAAAGGAAGTGTAACAGTAATCAGTATTACATTCCTTTTAGGTCTAAATATCAAATCTGCAAAAAGTTTACCCCCCAACAACCCTAAATCCCGTGTAATGCTTAGTCTCATATTTTTCAACATTACCCAAGGTAAAAATAAAGTTCTCCAATATTTTATTTAAACTCTGTAATTCAGCATTTGATTTTGCCAATTTTTCCAGATTCTTTGTTAATAAAAGATTTTTGTCATTTTTTTGAGGCATTATATCACGTAGCATTGTCGCCCGAGCAACACCCTTATTTTTTTTACTACTAGAAACTTTACTATTGTTAACACCAGCAGCAGGGTAAGTAGTTAATTTTAATGTTATTAAATTATCTTCATACACATCATATTCTACAAGAATAATTTCCGAAGGATCTCTTTTAGCCTGATTCTAAGCCGCTACCTCGAATTTTCTAGCCACACAAATAAGCTTAGTTGAATCAAAATCTACATTATTGTATCTCTCCGTTATTTGACCAAACTTCTCCCTCATCACATACAAAAAATCACGCTTCCTATCTTTCAATACCTCATCATATCCAACAGCCTGCAAAACATGCATAGGGCTAGCATCTTTCTTATATTCAAATATCACAGGAACAACACGATCATTTGCCTCCATAATTCCAAGTGTATCTATTCTTTTATTTCCTATCTTAAATTCAGTAGCTATTAACTTCACTTTGAAAAAAACTTCTAAATTAGACTCAAATATTTTTTGTATATCTTCTTCAGCTTTAATATGTAAATTTTCTAACTCCACCGCTTTAGACTCAGAGAAAAGCTTAAAAAGTTTAGTTGTATGCGCCAATTCCTTCATACCCGTACATTATATACACAGTTAACACATAAATCCATAAATCAAAACCCAATCCTAGGATCCTCTCCCCTTCTTCCAATCCATTAAAAACAATTCGATATTTAGTGAGGACTTTTCAAGATCAAATAGTGATTTAGAGGAAGGTTTTGCTCGTGGTGTTAGCAATATTGGGGTTATGAAAGTGTAAACATTTACTGCAATTTAACATCCAATAACAATAACCTCTTAAAGTCAATTTTTATATTTATAAATCTAATAAATTCCAAATATCAAGAAATAAACTCTCTTTTATACCCCTTACAAATGACTTCACCACTCGTACTTCATAACTTTCTAAATTATCCCTACTTATCATCTGACTTAAGCACAGAAAGAAAAGCACTTTGTGGTATCTCAACATTTCCTATCACCTTCATTCGCTTCTTCCCTTCCTTTTGCTTTTCTAAAAGTTTTCTCTTACGAGTGATATCACCACCATAACATTTAGCAGTAACATCTTTTCTAACAGGTGAAATTGTCTCTCGAGCAATAATATTTGAACCAATGGCACCCTGAATTGCTATTTTAAACTGTTGCCTTGCAATCTCTTTCTTTAATTTCTTACAAATACCCGTAGCCTTAGTCCTTGCATTATCTTTGAAAACCAATTGAGATAATGCATCAACTCTGTCCCCATTAACCAAAATATCTAATTTAACTAAATCTGTTACCTCATAACCTAATAATTCATAGTCAAAAGAAGCATATCCGCGGCTCACAGATTTGATTTTATCGTAAAAATCAAAAAGTATTTCTGCAAGAGGCATTTTGTAAATAACCTCAACTCGTTTTGTGTCAAGATAAATTAAGTTTTCTTGTACTCCTCTTTTAAGCAAGCAAATACTCATAACATTACCCAAAAACTCTGAGGGAACAATAATATTAGCTCTAATATAAGGCTCAAGGGCACATTCAATATGCTCACTTCCAAGAAACTGCTCAGGACTCTCAATAAAATAAGGATCTCCTTTTTTGGGAACGATTTTATAACGAACTGAAGGAGAAGTTAAGATTACATTAAGATCAAATTCACGCTCAATTCTTTCCTGAATTACCTCTAGATGCAGTAAACCTAAAAATCCACATTTAAATCCATGGCCAAGGGCAGCGGAAGCATCTTTTTCAAAGGTAAGTGATGCATCATTAAGCTTAAGCCTGTCCATTGCCTTTAAAAGATCGTCATATTGATTAGCATCAACTGGATAAACAGAAGAGAATACCACAGGCTTGACCTCTTTAAACCCTTCAAGAGGGCAACTTGCCGGTCTATCAAAAAGGGTTACAGTATCTCCAATCTTAACGTCTGATATATTCTTTATTCCTGCAATAAAATAACCAACATCGCCAACTTCCAAAAAATCTCTTCTCTCAAGCGATATTTTAAAGACCCCAATCTCTTCAACTAAATATTCACTACCTGAATGCATCAATTTAATTTTATCGCCCGTCTTGATTCGACCTTCAAAAATTCTAAAATGAACAATAACACCTCGATAAGAGTCATAATGTGAATCAAAAATTAAAGCCTTCAACGCATTATCAATACCGCCCTCAGGAGATGGAACATGTCTACAAATAGACTCAAGCAACTCATCAATTCCTACCCCATTTTTGGCAGATATAGATACAGCAATACTTGAATCCATACCTAAATCACGCTCTATTTGCTCTTTTACAAAATCAACATTCGCACTCGGTAAATCTATTTTATTAATGACGGGAATAATTTCAAGATCATGCTCAAAAGCCATATAAAAGTTAGAAACAGTTTGAGCCTCTATTCCCTGGCTCGCATCAATAAGTAAAATCGCTCCCTCACAAGATGAAATTGCCCTTGAGACCTCATAAGAAAAATCGACATGGCCCGGCGTATCTACAAAATTAAGCTCATAAGTATTCCCATCACTGCTCTTATACTCAATAGTAACAACTTGACTCTTAATCGTAATACCCCTCTCTCTTTCAATATCCATGCTATCAAGCATCTGGCTTTTAAAATCCCGATCTGAAACTATTTTGGCCTTCTGTATAAATCTATCCGCTAAGGTCGATTTACCATGATCAATATGTGCGATAATGCAAAAATTCCTCTTATAAGAACTAATCCCAAACTCCCTAAATCAAAATAGTTAGAAACACCAAAATAATTATACACTTTTATTAACTAAAATTTCTTGATCCAATGCCTTGATTTTAAAACATAAGGCGATGATTTAGGAGCAAGATCAACAATCAATTTCCAAGTATCTATAGCTCTAAATTTGTTTTTATGATTATCATACATATAAGTAGCATGCGCAATTCTATATACCACTTCCCAAAAATCCGCAGACTCAAAGCTAGCTCTAATATCCCTGTATTCATTTATTTTGTGAACGAAAGATCTTAAATTTTTAAACTTATAAAGAGGCTCATAATAACTAACATACTCATCCATTCTAGTCAAAATACCAACAGCAGCTACAAGTCCATGAGTAATTGCAAGCTCATAAGCACCCATCTTTAAATAAACTTTCGATAATAACTGATGCACATCGACAACATTATAATTTTTAAACCTATAAAGATTAAAAGTAAAATCAAGACCAGAAGTCCCTCTTACATGTTTTAAATAAGAGTCCAAATAAAACCCTATATTAAATTTACCGCCAGGCAAAATTTCACGTTTCTGCATAACATAATGATACTTATAGTAATCATCATCATTTGAAAATCTTTCCAAAATCTCATTTAAATAATCAATCATGTCTACATAATTAGACTCAAATTCAGCTAATTTAGCCAAAGAAAAGAGTATACTCTTTTCAAAAGATTTATCCAACAAATAATCTCTGTCTTCCAATGCCTTTTGAAGATGCAACTTTTCAAGAACAAAATTACCAGTCCTCCCGTAAACCACTGACAAATAATAATTAGCCTCAGGATATATTCCCTTTCTAAGCAAAGCCTCCTGCAAATAACTAATGGCAACAGTAAGGTTAGACTGAATAAACTCTTCTTTGGAGTAAATAAGCTGCCTTCCTTTTTCAAGTAGGATCCAGTACGGCAGTTCTCCACCTACCGACGCACTCAAATTTAAAATCAAAACAAAAACCAAGAAAGGCAAAAAACTCCTCATCACACCCACAAACACATTAAACTTTCTTATAAATCAAGAAAAATTTAATATTTAATTTCTCAAAATTTAAATATCATTAAAAATACCATTACAAAAAGGGCAACAGACTCTATTAGCCCTAAAACCAAAAGATTTGTCGCAAATCCCTTTCCAGTCTCTGCAAAAGCATCACAAGCCCCAGCAGCAGCCTTCCCCTGTGCAAAAGCGGAAATGGAAATAGCAAGTCCACCTCCAAAACCCGCACCAAATGATAACCAAGGATTTACTTGTGACATCACACCCGCTAAAGTATCCATCAATATATACCCATATATTATTTGAGTCAAAGGCGCTGAAACAAAAACAATTAACAAAAATGGAGCTGGCTTGCCCTGCATATAGCACCTCTTCCATGCCCCAATAGCAGCACTTCCCGCAGCTCCCATACCCAGAGCCGAACCCACCGCAGCTATTGTTAAGGCTGAATTCACTCCTATTAAACCTATATCCATATGTATCTCCTTATTTATTTTTTACTTTTCTAAAGGGCTTATAAGAATATCCATTCCATTCTTGACCCAAATGGTTTGAAAATTCAAGCATATTAAGTCTTACCCCATGAACAACAACGGACAACAAAGATAAAACTATATTTAAAATATGCCCAAACAGCATTACAATAATGCCACCTATTATAAGACCAATATTAGATGATTTTAATAAAGATGCAGACATGCTATTAAAACTATCAGAAATTGCAAGCCCAGCAAGCCCAACAGCAAAAAGCCTAATGTAGGATATTATGTCTGCAAATCCCGCTACAGTAGCCAAAAATTGTTCTATTACCCCCCCAAAGCTCCTTAACATACAAATAAAAAAGTTCGAACCATCTTGCTTCCCAAAAATAAATACAAGGGCAACTCCAACACATATCATATTTAAAACACCACTCCCCATAGGAAAGCTATCTTCGCCAAGTATCAAATTGAGAACCAAATAATAAAGCCCAAAAATCCCAACAAGCCAACCAATTTGTGAAATTGCATGTATATGAGGTCTTTCTTTTATCTGTCGAATAAAATTCCATATATGAGCCATCGATATCTGTAAAAGACCTATTGTAAAACATATAAACATAATATTCTGCATACCACTTTTGCCTGTCAAATACTCAAGTCGAAAAGACTTCAAGACAGGAAATAATTCAAGAACAAAAGGATCACTACCAAACCAAGTACCAGTCATCGACCCATAAATAATCGATGATGTACTCAGATAAAATATCAAAGCATGTACGGATGTTAAAGGCTTTTTCTTTACAACATTACGTAAACTTAACACAATTCCTACTAACAAAAACAGCACACCATAGGCAGCATCACCAACTATCATCCCAAAAAATACAAAGAAAAATAACATAAAAATAAAACTAACATCTCTCTCTTTATACCCAGGAATCGTATCTAAAACATCAAAAATAGGTTTAGCGAGCCTAGCCAGCCCTTTCCTTTTAACATAAGTAGGTACAATATCTCCATCTGGATCTGCAAATAGCACCTCAAATTTATCCCCAGCCACATTTTTAAGCTCCTCTTGTTTATCTTCCGGAATAAACCCCGTAATATATACAAAGTCATCCCCCTCCACCCTCATGTCAGCTATAACCTGCTCAAATTCAACAACCTGACTATATTCCCTTATCTCATCTCCCAAAACATCCTTATATTTATTAAAAAGAGACAATTGAGTTAATTTTTGTTCCAAAATTTCATCAATAATCTTTAACTTATTCTCAACCAGGGTAAGATCAAGATCAAATTTATATTCCTCTGCAGTCTCTATTGTTTGCACAGAATCATTAATGGCTACAAAATAAGCAGTGCCTTTTACACTATTAATAAGGGCAACCTTAACCTCAGAGGACAACAATAACTTCCTATACTCACTAATCTGAGTTTTAAAAAATTGTGCATAAACACCTCTATCCCTCAACTCATTTACCAAATCAAGAGAAAAATGACCCCAAGGGGACACCATGTTCTTCTTATGTAATAATCCCTGTCTCGTATCCTTAAGATCCTTAATCTCAGTGCCCAAATTAACTATATTTTTTGCAACATCCAAAAAATTCTCACTTGAAGATTTCAAAGTTTTTACCTCGTAATCATCCTCAAGCAAAGATAAAGCCTGAACCAAAATCCCCCTGGTTTCAATAACTTCTTCCAAAGGCTTTGAAATTTTGTTATAAAAATCAACATGAACAACTCCCACCTCTCTTAACGCTTCAACAGCCTCTCTTTTATATCTCAACAAGGTTAAAAGCAAAACCCTTTTCATTCTTACAATCATAAAATCATCCCCATCCCTATCTACCATCAACAAAACTAGCCTTAGCCATCTTCCCTCTTACAACAGCTGCCGTTTGCTGGTCTCCAAGATAAACATTAATCTTCTTTATATTAATTTTAGTAACAGGTATCATAACCTTCTCAAATAAATTTACCCTCTGGGAAGTAGTGTTAAACTCTGCCTCTAACAAACTAACCTGCTCACCTAAAGTCTCAAGCTCTGCATCTATCTGAATCACACTCTTAATAACTTCTATTCCCCTATCTACCCAATAAGGAGTCAACAAAAGGTCATGTCTAACATCTTCATACTCGATAGCACTAAAAACAGGAATAGCAATACCCGCAATATTTGCTGAACCCCTAACTACTCTCTTAATCTGAATCCAATCTTGAAAAGGAAATCCTTCCCCAAACAAAGAAACCCAAGAACCAATACTCTCCCTTATCCTATCCTTTTCAAGCTCCATCTCCCGCCTTAAAGCCTTGACCTTCCTAATTTCCAAATGAAGCTGTTGCTTCTTAAGCTGCAATGTGGGCAAGTACCTATTAAACATCTTAAGACTATCCCTTTGCCTTTTAAGCTCATTTTTGGTTAACTTAACTTTGGCCATTCTATTACCCTTTTTTGGGCCAATACTTTTCTACAAGCTCTGTCTTAATTCCAGTTTCCTTCGGTTCAAAACAACTAGAAAGTATCTCCCACCCCAAATCCAAAGCTTCCTCTAAAGGGATATTAACAGACAAATCCATCAGTCTGCTCTCAAACATATCGCTATACTTAAGTAGCTTTTCATCCCACTCCGTCATATTAAATCCCATAGCTTTTTTCTCTATAGACTCCCTTGAAGACGCATAAAGCTTAATCATTGAATCCATGATTATTCTATGATCATCTCTTGTTTTCCCATTGACCATCTGTTTAAGTCTTGAAAGAGACCCAAAAGGTTCAATCCTTCCCCCCCTCAAATAATACTGCCCCTCGGTAATATAGCCCGTATTATCAGGCACCGGATGGGTAACATCATCTCCAGGCATAGTGGTAACTGCAAGCACAGTAATAGACCCAGCTCCCTCAAAATCAATGGCCTTCTCGTATCGAGATGCAAGCTGTGAGTACAAATCACCAGGATAACCTCTATTAGAAGGTACCTGTTCCATAGTAATAGCAATTTCTTTCATAGCGTCAGCAAAATTAGTCATATCAGTCAATAGTACTAAAACCTTTTTCCCCTGAAGGGCGAATCTCTCAGCAACAGCAAGAGAAATATCAGGAACCGTTAAAGATTCAACGACAGAATCATTGGCCATATGAACAAAAAATATGGTTCTACCCAAAGCACCTCCCTTTTCAAGAGAATCTTTAAAAGTTAGATAATCATCATTTTTAAGTCCCATCCCTCCAAGAACAATCAAATCAACTTCTGCCTGAAGAGCTATTCTTAAAAGCAACTCATTATAAGGCTCCCCAGAAACAGAAAATATCGGCAACTTCTGTGACTCAACAAGAGTATTAAACACATCTATCATTGGAAGACCCGTTCGTATCATATTCCTTGGGATAATTCGCTTCGCAGGATTGGCAGAGGGCCCTCCAATTTCAATTAAATTATCTTCAAGACTAGGTCCTCCATCTTTTGGATTCCCAGCTCCATCAAAAACCCTGCCAAGTAAATTCTCAGAAAATGCAACCCTCATTGGATGACCTAAAAACTTAATCTGATCCGAAGTCGAAACGCCCCTTGTCCCATTGTAGACCTGAAGAGAAACCTTATCCCTATCCAACTTAATAACCTCTGCTAAAGAACTCATATCCCTCGCTTTCACAATGGCAAGCTCCCCATACTTAACATCACGTGCCGTGACAGTTATCACATTCCCTACAATAGATTCTATCTTACTGTATATCCTCTTCATTTCCGATACCTCTAAAACTTAATTTCCTAGAATTTATTAAATCCTTTAAAGCAAGCTCTAATCTATTAAACTTTTCGTCTTTAAAAGGGACAAGATTCATATCTAAAATATTCTGCCTTAACTCATTAATAAAATTCCTCGCCTCCAACTTATTTTCAAATTTAAAATTTGATTTCAAAATATGATAAATTATATCGAACATATGATTTTGACGATCAGGACCCACCGCTGCATCAACACTATCAAAAGAATTTTGCTGCAAGTAGCAAGCATCCAAAAGTTCCGCCTTCAAATAAACCAAAAAATCATCATTACTTGTTCCCTCTTCACCGACCACCTTCATCATCTGATTCACCTCATTTCCTCTTGATAAAAAGGCTCTTGCATATTCTGTCTTCCCCGCATCAACAACTCCCCCATATTTACTCCAAGACTCAAGAGGACTGATAGCTGGAAATTTTCTAGCATCCGATCTCTCTCTTGTAAGACCATGAAATGCCCCCACAACCTTCAAAGTTGCCTGAGTCACAGGCTCTTCAAAATTACCCCCAGCAGGACTCACAGACCCACCCACAGTCACAGAACCAACGCTACCGTCCCTTAAAACAACAATCCCTGCTCTCTCGTAAAACGATGCAATAACAGATTCAAGATAAGCGGGAAACGCCTCCTCGCCTGGAATCTCTTCAAGACGACCAGACATCTCTCTCATGGCCTGAGCCCACCTTGAAGTCGAATCGGCCAATAAAAGAACATCAAGCCCCATCTGTCTATAATACTCACCAATAGTAATGGCCGTATAAACCGAGGCCTCTCTGGCAGCAACTGGCATAGAGGATGTGTTGCAAATAATACATGTTCTCTCCATTAATGACTTGCCTGTCCTTGGATCTGTAAGCTCAGGAAACTCCTTAAGAGTCTCCACAACTTCCCCCGCCCTCTCTCCGCAGGCAGCAATAATTACAACGTCAACATCAGCATTACGACTTGTGACCTGCTGAAGAACTGTCTTTCCAGCACCAAAAGGCCCAGGAATACAAAATGTACCCCCCTTAGCAACTGGGAAAAATGTATCTATTATCCTTGTTTGAGTAACCATTGGCTCACTAGGAATAATCTTCTCCTTATAGTTTGTAATAGGAATTTTAACGGGCCAATGAAATGACATAGTTATAACATTCCTATCCCCAACATCGTTTTCAATAACCGCGATTTTGTCGTCTATGGTGTAACTGCCCTCACCAACAATCTCAACAATAGCGTAGGAATCCCTTCTATCAAATGGAACCATTATCTGATGATTAACCGTACCCTCAACAACAAATCCAAGATAATCCCCCGCAGTAACAGTGTCCCCAACTCTTGCAGTTGCTTTGAAATTCCATTTTTTTTTCTTATCAAGAGCCCTTAAATACAAACCTCTTTCTAAAAAAAATCCACATTGCGCAGCGAGCTCAGGCAAAGGATTCTGAAGCCCATCGTAAACCTGAGTTAAAAGCCCAGGACCAAGCTCAACTGTTAAAAGATTATTTGTAAACTCAATACCATCTCCAACAGAAATTCCCCTAGTAATCTCAAAAACCTGAGCATCAGCTTCTCCATCCCTAATACGAATTATCTCTGCCTTCAAACTCTTCCCAACACTCTTAACAAAAACAACCTCATTCATGGCAACAGTACCAACAACCTCAATAGTAATCAAATTCCCATTCACACCTACTACTTTTCCTTTAGTTTCCATCAAAATTCCTCTTCTAAAACTTTTTATTCATATCCATGCTTAATTTTTGACAAATGTCTACAAAATTCCTCTCGCCTACTTTTTCTACAAAAAGACTTCTCCTTGAGACTAACATTAATTTCAAAAAATAAACCACTAATTTTTCAAAATTAAACTCATTCCCCACCTCAAGATCTGTTAAGAATTGCCATTTCAACAGATCAAGCCCCAATTCCACCTCAAAAGGGTTCTCCTTAAGACAAACAACTTTCAAAACGCCTAAAAAATAGTTTGAAAAGTAAGAGGATTCCAAATAAACATCTCTTGGAAAACCCAACCGCTCGGCTCTAATATAAGCCAACGCGTACTTCATTTGTTCTTCAAAATCAAGAAAACAATCAATAACCCCCAAACTTCCTCTTAAAACACCTGTCTCCGTTAAGTTTTTTAAAAAAATGAAATCTTCTTGATCTAGAGCAATCTCAACGTTCTTAAAAAAATCCGACACGCTCCACACCTTCCCACTCCTTATATCAAGATAAGGTAATGTCGATATCACATAATAATACGGACTCAGCATACACCCTTTCCTAAACCACTTTAATCAATTCTTTAAACCTTGGATTTAAATACTCAAAAAGAATGTCAGAAATAGTTTCTGATGTGAAATCATAATGAAGGCTACTACCCCTTTGCTGTATTTTAAATCCCTTACCTACTCCTCTAAAAGGCCTAATCTGGATACCTTCCTTAAGTTTTTCGCCTATTTCCGATCTTAAAAGAGACAACAAATCAGAAAGATCAGACTCATTAATCATAACATCTATCCCATCACCCCCACTCCATCCATCCACAACCTTAACAATAAGCTTGCCCAAAAAACTATTATCACACTGCCTAGAAACAGAATCCCTTAATGCAGCATCAAAAAGAGACTTGATGCCTTTCTCAGTACCAATAATCAAATCCCTGACCGCCTGACGAGATGCCTCAAGAGCATGCCTCCTATAATCACTAATCTCCCTTTCCGCCCTTATCCTCAACTCCCTAGCATCACTCTCAGCCTTCAAGATAATAGCCTCCGATTCCTTCTTCGCCTTACCCACAATCTCACCAGCCAGCCTATCAGCTTCCTCAAACCCATCCTTCTTAATCCTACCTATTAAATCTTTAACTTCAAATTGCACGAGCACTCCTCACGTAAACACAAAATAATTCAAAACATTCAATAAACAAAAAATAGAGAAATTAACATCAATAAATTTCAATAGTAAAATACTATTACTAATACTTAAAATATTCAAGCTATCTAACGCATATTAAGTATATGCCAAAATTAAATTTTTAAAATAAATACGGTTTTAATTGTTTTGATTCCTTTTAAACTCAACCGTTAATAAATTAAAAAAATTAATTACTAAAAAAATCTCCAACAATTTTGTACACATTAACATCATGCACTATGAAAAGTTTTTTCCCCGGAAATTTTTCTCTCAACTTCTCTCCAAAGATTTTAACGCCCTTCTCTGTCACTTTTCTACTAAACTCCATATCAACTACGTCAAGAGTTATTATCTCAATTATGATCAAATAGCCCCTTCCATAGCTGGAACCATACCCAGAAGTAAAAGACGTAGTCACACGAAAAAGCCCATCTAAAGTGCCATTAGCTGCTTTTCCCCTAGAAGGTCTGCTTGGATGCACCTCATAAACACCACCAAACTCATCTTCAAGAACAGAATCAACATCAAGACATATGTTAAACAGTATATTCTCAAGCTCTTCAAACCTAGATATGCCCATTTAAATCTCTACTATTGTCTTCCCAGCTCCTCCATCATTAGGATGAGAAAAATAATACCTCTTAACAAACTTTAAGCCCTTCAAAAATTCATGAACGCCAGCCATAAGAAGACCCTCCCCTTTGCCATGAATTATTTCAAATTTACCAATATTACTTAACAACATGTTATCTATTTTTTTACTCAAAAAATCTATAGCCTCAACTACTCTCATTCCTCTAATATCAATAGTAATCCCCAATAAATTATCATCTTGATTATGAAAAGAAAAGCTAAAGTCTCTTTTTGAAGTACCACTAACTTCTTTTTTGATTAATATTTTTTCTAAATTGGAAGACAAAACGGTAATATTGAAGGCACCC
Source organism: Candidatus Borrelia undatumii (assembly GCF_020882015.2). Classification (GTDB taxonomy): domain Bacteria; phylum Spirochaetota; class Spirochaetia; order Borreliales; family Borreliaceae; genus Borrelia. The sequence continues at coordinate 88,434 of NZ_CP086555.2, forward strand.
GTATTTACAATAAATCCTTTTTTGGTGACACCCACTATTTCTCCTAAAACACTTGGATTGAATACCCGAACTTTATCGCCCACTTTAAATTGAGCATCACTAGCAAGTTCTTTAGCAAGAAGTTCAACTTTGGAGGTCTTATTCGATATTCTATCTGAAACATTACAGATAAACTCTTTATTCTTATTCAGATCAACCCTTCCTTCTTTTATTTCTCTAACCAAATTTTCTAAAGTTCTCCTTGAATAATTTAAAAACTCCTTCTGTTCAGTTATAAGTTTTTCTTCTATGTTTTTTTCCTTAAGAATAATTTTTTCCTGTAAGTTATTAATTTCTATCTCTTTAAGCTCAATAAGCTTAAGCTTATTTTTCAATTCTTCTTCAAGCGTATATATTTCCTTCTCTCTTTCAATCAGCCTTTCAAGTATTCTATTCACTTCTGTCTTGCCAGATGAGTAAATCTCTTGTGCTCTCAGTATGATGTCAGAATGAATGGAAGAATTGCTTGCCACACTGAAAGCAAAACTTTCCCCTGGAAGAGAAAATACCAAATTATAATTAGGTTCCATTCTTTCTAAATTCATCTGCATAGATGCATTAATAATGCCTTCATTAGTGTAGGCAAAATACTTAAGGGCATTATAATGGGTAGATACAATTACATGACAGTTAATTTTGATTAAATATTCAAGGATAGCTATAGCTAATGCCTGCCCTTGCTCAATATCTGTCCCAGAACAAAACTCATCAAACACTAAAAGACTATTTATTGTTGCTTTCCTTAAAATACAAGAAATATTACTCATATGACTTGAAAAAGTTGAAAGCGAATTTTCAATTGATTGATCATCTCCAATATCAATGAAAATATTATCGAAAATCTTAAAAGTACTAGACTCATCAACCGGAACAGGTACTCCAAATTGAAACATAGCGCTCAATAGGGCAACGGTTTTCAAAGTTGCCGTCTTTCCACCAGCATTAGGTCCCGTAATAACCACAACTTTGCTCTCTGAGGGACAAAAACTTATCTCTTTCGCGTTCCGTATTAAAGGATGACGAGCGTTTAATATGTTAAGCCCAGCTCCAACATTGGGGAATACTCCTCGGGTCTTAATCCCATAAATTGCCCTAGCTTTAAGAGAGTCATAATACAAAAATTTATTATAAAGCTCTTTCAAAATAACAATTTGTTTACGAATTTCATCTGAAAGCTCATGAAGTATTCTCAAAGTTACACGATTCTTTTCTAATCTTAAAAATCCTAATCTACTATTCTCGTTGCCTATTTCATTTGGTTCAACATAAAATGTTTCACCAGAGGATGAAACAGATATCACATTCCCCCTAATTTTATTTTTAAAACTAGATTTAAGTGCAACAGTGTACTTATCTGATTTATAACAAACAAGAGTCGACGTTAAATATTCTGAATTTAACCCTATTATTTTCTTCATCTGCTTTTCAATTTTTTTATCTAAATTTTTAATCTCAAAATCAATCTCATCATAATCTTTATCAACTCCCCTCTTTATCTTAAGTTCATCAGTATCAATATATCCAGATAAAACTTCTAGCAACTGCTTAAGGCTTGATTCTAGAAACAATAAATCTTTCAAACTTTTAATTTCATCTTTAGCTTTAAATTCATTTCTATCTAGGAAAAAATTTATTCTTAAAACTTCTTGAAGGAAAAAAATAACATTGCTAATTTCTTCAATAGAGACTCTTGAATTTTCCTTAAGAAGCAACTCAATAGAATCGCTTATACTTTCTAGATAAGAATTTGGATATTCATCGTAAACTTCAACGAAATTTCTAATCAATTTAACAAAAAAACATAGTTTATTAAGCTCTTCCTCATTTTTCAGCATTTTCTGGCTGTTTAAAAGATTAACGGTGTCTGAAATAACCACGTAGGAGGAAACTGAGGATAGTATTTGATAAAAATTAATTTTTTCCAAATATTTACCTTGCATAGCTTTTATATCTCCTAAGCTCATCTAAAATTTTTAAGTAGCTTTTATATCTAGCTTCTGAAACTTTCAGTCCAATTTGGCTCATTACAAAGCAATTTGGCTCATTTGTATGCAGGCAAGAACTAAACCGACATAAATCATTTAAATCCCTAAACTCTTTAAAAAAATGCTTAAGTTTTAAGTAGTCCAGGGTTTCAATCCCAAACTCTTTAATACCCGGAGTATCCATTACCACTCCACCCTCTGAATGGAAAGCCACAGCATAAACCGTAGTATGCTTTCCTCTCGCATATTTATGAGATATTTCCTTTACAGTCTGTGCCGCATTTAAATCAACCAAATTTATAAGTGAAGACTTCCCCACTCCAGATTGTCCAATAAAAGAAGTCCTTGAGTTTTTAACAATTGATCTTAACTCTTCAATGCCCTGTAAAGTAATGGCGGAAGTTTGAACAACCCTATAGCCTAAATCTTCATAAATTCTAATCAAAGCTTCAACTCTACTAGTTAAACCCTGGTCAACTTTATTCAGCAAAATAATCGGAGTAATCCCTTGATCCTCAGCAACTATTAATATCCTGTCAATAAATGAATTTTTTATCTCAGGGAGGCTTGCAGAACTAACAATTAAAACGTTATCAACGTTTGAGACAATAACTTGTCTAAGATCAGCCTTTCCGTTATAACGCCAAAAAATATTCCTACGTTCCAATCTTTCCCTAATGTAGACCCTACATTCATCATAAATATCTCCTATCACAAAATCCCCAGGAACCAAAGGGCTGTATTCTTTATTTTGAATATTTAAAATCTTACCCTTAATAACACCTTCATAAATCAAATTGGCGCCAGCTTCAATGATAGAATAAATATTATTAACACCCCAAAGCACTTCAAATGTGAGATCATTCAATAAATTATCCCTTTAAATTTAAGCCCATATTTTTCACAAAAATCCTTATAAAAATACAAATTTTCATCTTTTGTTAAGTAAAATGAATTCGTAAAACCACCAATACTGCCATTCTTTACAGCCCTAGCGAGCTCATCTGCCACAAATGCACGGTTTTCATAGACAGGAATTCCTAAAAAATTTTCAATTATATCCTTGATATGCAAATAATGAGTACAACCCAAAAAAACTACATCTCGTTTGCTAGCTTCAACCTCTAATTTTAAGGATTCTAAACATCTAAATGCATCCTCCCTAAACTTATCCCCATACTCTACAAAATTTATAAGCTCTCTAGCAGACTTTAAAACCAAATCGCCATGTAGCCCTTTTTCATTCTGAACAAATTCGCTATTAATAGTAGTATCGGTTGCTATTAGAATAACCTTTTTAGATGCCAGTTTTCTTATTGAACTAATTGAAGGCAAGGTATATATTATGGGAAAATTACACTCCAACTCACCATATGTAATAACAGACGCTGTATTGCACGCAAAAACCAATGAAGAAATATTACAAATTTTTTTCACTTTAAAAATCAGTTCTAAAATCTCCTTTAAAAGAAACTCTTTATTTTTCTCCCCGTAAGGAAAATTCTTATTATCCGCAATATAAAGATAGCTGCCTCCTCCAAAACGCCTATTTATATAATCAAAATAAGAGAGCCCACCAACCCCTGAATCAAAAATCACTACCACATCTTTTAAACTGTTCATAGCCTCATTCAAATTTCAGTATGGATACTTTATTTCTTTAAACAACTTCAACAGCATTTGAAGCACTACACACTACCACATGCTAAAACTATTACACGTTTAATATATAATAATTATAAATCAAGTTGTATTAAGAGGAAATATGCACAAAAGTATAAAAGACATTCTAGATGATCCTATAGCGGAAAGCAAAGTTACAGTAAGGGGATGGATTAGAACAAAGCGCAGCAGTGGTAAAATCTCATTTGTCGAAATCAATGATGGCTCAAATATTAAGGGAATTCAAGCAGTAATTAACGAAGAAGATTCTAACTTTCAGGAGAAAGAACTTAAACGGCTTACAACGGGTGCCAGTATATCTTTAGTGGGAATTTTAGTTTTAAGTCCTGCAAGAGGACAAAAATACGAAATTAAAACGATAAATTTCAATGTAGTTGGAGAATCGAACCAAGAAACATATCTTTTACAAAAGAAAAGACACTCCTTTGAGTTTTTAAGAGAAATTCCTCATTTAAGGATACGTACTAACACATTTGGAGCTGTCGCCAGAGTGAGAAATCAAGTTTCCTATAAGATCCACGAATATTTTCAAAAAAATGGATTTTTATATGTAAATACTCCAATAATCACATCAAATGATGGAGAAGGATGCGGTGAAATATTTCGTGTATCCACTCTAGACCTTAACAGCATTTCAAAGGACAAAGAAACTGATTTTAAAAATGATTTCTTCGGAAAAGAAGTATTTCTTGGAGTAACTGGACAACTACATGGCGAAGCTTATGCAATGGCCTTATCGAAAATATATACATTTGGACCCACATTTAGAGCAGAAAATTCTAACACAACGCGCCACGCCTCGGAGTTTTGGATGATTGAACCCGAGGTAGCATTTTCTACCCTTGAGGATAATATTGAATTAGCAGAGGATTGTCTTAAATATATACTAGAAGAAGTTCTAAATAATTGTAGTCAAGATATGGAATTTTTTGAAAATTTTATTGAAAAGGGGTTAATCAAAAAAATTGAAGATGTAATAAACTCAAACTTTGAAGTCATCACCTATACCCAAGCAATTAAAAAGCTTGAAAGCACCAACAAAGAATTTGAAATAAAACCTTGCTGGGGAATGGATTTACAAACAGAACATGAAAGATATTTAACAGAAGAAATTTTCAAAAAACCTATCGTGGTTATTGATTATCCAAAGGAATTTAAGGCATTTTACATGAAAATGAACGAAGACAATAAAACTGTTAAAGGAATGGATATTTTGGTACCACGCATCGGAGAAATTGTTGGAGGCAGTGAGAGAGAGGATGATCTGAATAAGTTGAATAAAAGAATAAAAGAGCTAGACTTGGAGGCTGGGACTCTTGATTGGTATTTGGATTTAAGGAGATTTGGTTCGACTCCTCACGCTGGTTTTGGGCTTGGGCTTGAGAGGTTGGTACAGTATGTGACGGGGATGGCCAATATTCGAGACGTGATACCGTTTCCAAGGTCTCCCAAAAGTATTTGTTTCTAATTGGAGCGGGAGGTGGAAATGGAGTTTTTTTGCATCGTATTGCTGTCTTCGTCTTTAGCGCTATTTTCAGAGGAATCAAAGGATAAGCTGAGGCTGTCCTCGGATGTAGAGAGAGAGCTTTCAGGCTCAAAGTCGGACAAGGATGGGGAAGATGCCAGCATTAATCAATCAGCTAGGGTTAGGTATCCACGATCTGTAAAGGGTCAGAGTCAGGATATGGGGCTAAAAAAGATCTCTATAGAGGATGGTAGAGTTTTATCCTATAGTAAAAAAAACAGAAGCACAAAAGTTGGTGCAAATAGCATAATAGAAATAAGACAGTCGGAAAGAATACTGTATCCACGAGATAGCATGCATATGAGGGAAGGGGGGTCAGGAAAAAATACAGAAGTATGGTACAAAATTAAAGTTTATCCGAAATACAATAGTGATAGGTTCGAAAAAATAAAAAAAATTAACGCAATCAACAGCGAGATGAGAACACGAGTAAACAAGGATTTTGCTTTAATTGGCCCAGTCTTGGAAGATGACCTGGGGACGATAACAAAAACGTTAGCCACAAAAGGATACGATGATTTAGAATACATAAAGATTGAGTAAGTTTAAATTCTCCCCGATAAAAATCTTAAAATGCTGCTCAATTCATCGTCTACGTTTTCGAAGTTTAGCTTGTATTCGTTTTCTGCTAGGCCTGTCAGCTCATGGTTGCGATAATGAATCCAGGTGTCTACTTCCGTACTTAAGTATTTGTTAACATAATAATCGGGTCTGTGTTTTACATCTAATCGTTCCTTGTAATCATAAACAGCAATTTTAATGTTTTGACTATCTATTCCCCTAGATAGAACCTTTTCCCGCAAATGGATAATCGTACGGCCAGTATCAAAAATATCATCAACAAACAGCACATTATCCCCTGTCCTTAAATACTTGGGATCATAAGTCCACCCATCTATCATTATCTTTTTTTGATCATTACAAACATCATAAGACCTTGCTACAACAGCAGCATAAAGAAGCGGCTTTTCAATTTTAATAAATTTAAAAAACTCGCTAATAATATTGCCAAGATAAGCCCCTCCTCTTAAGGATACATAGATAATATCGGGTATAAACCCATCTTTATATATCTTATAAGCGAGCTTGAATCCATTTACTCTTATTTCTTCATAAGAAATGAATTTTTTCATCAACACGACTCCTCAAAAAAATGAAACCAAAATCAATACCCACTCCAGTATCGCCCACCATTGACCCCAATTATACTATCTAATACAACCAGACAGCAGCACCTCAACTACTCCCCCATCAACTCACGATGAAACTCAATTTACAATATAAAATCTAGGACGTACAGCATTAAATCTTTACGCCCACTAAAAATAAAGTTTTAAAAAGATACTTTTATAGTTTGACCACCCCTTAGTATACTGTACGTATTTTTCCCAAACTCAATAGCATCATAAAAATCCCTAAGGCTCTTAATACTCTTTGAATTAACAGCTGTAATAACATCCCCTGTTGAAATTTTAGCATTTTTCTCTAAACTCTTATCAACATTATCAACAACAACCCCATTGATCCAATTTCTTAAACCAAGCTGTGCTTTAACCTCGCTAGTTAAAGGATAAACAACAAATCCTGGCACCAGTTTACCTTTTGATAAAATTTCTTTGTCATCGGGTCTTACAGCAAGCACAACTTCTATTTTCTTCTTCTCACCCTTCCTTAAAACCTCAATGTCAACTTTCTCCCCCGCATAAAAATCGCTAAGATAATGAATAACATCCTGAGAAATATTCATAGCCACCCCATTTACCTTAAGCACTACATCGCCAGGTCTAAGTCCCGATTTTAAGGCAGGAGAACCCACGTAGACGTTTACAATAATAGCAGATGAGACAGAATCATCATCGTAGCCTAAACTTTTAAGAACTGCCATGTCCTTGTCTCTATAGTTATAAAAAGAAACCCCAAGCCAAGCTGATTCAACATTTTTTCCACTAATAAAAGCATCTACAACATTTTTGGCGTTATTAATAGGAACAGCAAACCCAAGCCCAACATTGCCTCCAGAAGGAGATGATATCCATGTATTAATCCCAATAACTTCACCTCTAATATTTACAAGAGGACCCCCAGAATTACCACGATTAATGGCTGCGTCTGTCTGAATAAACAAATTTCTAGCCTTTAAATTAGGGTTTGCTGATCGATGTAGTCCGCTCACAATACCCGCGGTCACCGTAAAACTAAATTGATGAGGGCTTCCAACAGCTATGACCCAATCCCCTATTTCAAGGCCATCACTATCTCCAAGCTCAGCTATTTTGATTTCTGAATCATCAGCCTCAAAGCTAATAAGTGCAAGATCCTTCTTATCGTCTTTACCTACCAGTTTTGATTTATAAGTCTTATTACTATAAGTTCCAATCTCAAATTCAATAGCTTTATCCACAACATGACTATTTGTAAGGACATAAAATAAATTTGACTTTTTAGAATCCTTCCCAATTATTATACCAGAACCGGCCCACTTAGCTTTCCTCTCAATATTAAATCCTGGCATATCAAAAAAGAAAAAATGAAAGGGATCCCTTTCCTTAATCACCCCAGTGGCATACACCTCCACAGTAGACGGCAAAATTTTCCTAGATGCCTTTCTGAAAGAATCCTGAAAAGACTGTAAAGTATCTCCCTTCTCTTGTGCGAAAACAATAGTATTTTTGTCAGGTCTTAAATAGTGTATTCCAATAAAAAATCCAATACCTAAAGCTAAAAAACTAACACAAAATATAGAAAAAAAATTTTTCTTCACTTTAAACACCTCCGTAATATTCAACCAATCTTTTAAATAATTTTTTATTACTCACTGAACTTCGCTTAAAATCAAAGGAACTCCATCTACAACAGCAACAGTATGTTCAAAATGAGCAGAACAACTTAAATCAGACGCAAAAACCGTCCAACCATCCCTCTTAAGGGATACCTTATGCCCCCCTAAATTCACCATTGGCTCAATCGCTAACACCATCCCTTCACGAATTCGAATATTCTTAAAAAAAGGAGCATAATAATTGGGCACACTAGGTTCTTCGTGCAAAGCAAATCCAACTCCATGCCCCGTATAGTCCCTAACTATCCCAAAACCAAAAGGTTTAATAAAATTCTCTATGGCTCTTGAAATATCTAAAATCCGGTTACCAACCCTCATCTCAGAAATTCCTCTATAAAGAGCCTCTTCTGTCACCTCTAATAACTTACTAATCTCAGGTCTTACCTGACCTACTTTAAAGGTTCTAGCCATGTCACTATAAAACCCATCTAAAACAACCCCACAATCAATACTAACAACATCACCATCCTTAAGTTTCCTTATATTAGGTACACCATGAATAACTTCTTCATTTACAGAAGCACAAATAACACCCTCAAATCCGTTATACCCCTTAAAAGCTGGCCTAGCCCCCTTGCTAGAAATAAAATCACCAGCGACAACATCAAGATCTTTAGTACTCACTCCAGGTGCAATATTCCGTTCAACTTCTAAAAGAGTTTGTGCCAAAAGGCTTGCCGATGCCCTTATTTTTTCAATGTCCTCTCTACACTTCAACCTCAAGCCCACTACTTCCTTTCCTTAAGCACTTCTGCCATATTCATATAAATATTGCTCTCATTGGTTTCACAAAAAGTATGAGAAATTAAGATGGCTTCTCGTCCCTTTTCAAACTCACCCAAATAAAGATAATTAATCCCTCTCTTTAAATACACCTTCGCCGCCGTCTCTCGTTCTTCTATACTCATTTTATCCCTACCATCAAGAGTAAAAGGAAGACGAGAAACTGCCTTCCTAAAATACTCCTCGGACTCTTTATAATTTTTTTGATAAAGTTTTAAAACTCCAAGATTATAGTACATCCCGTATACGTACTCTTTAACTTGATTTTCAAAAACTACTTCTTTTGAAGAATTTAAATCTTTCTTGAGAAAATCGTAGTAGAATCTGTAAAAACAATACCAATCATGTGCCTCATCCATAGGAATATAAATCTTGAAAAACAGATCTAGATCCTCCAGATCAAAATAGAGGAGCAAATTCCAAGCCAAAAGCTGCGCAATATCCGAACTATAATTTGACCTATAAAACAAACGCCACAAAAAAGACTTTTTAGCACCGTGATCAAGGTTTGAATAATTCAATACAAAGTAAAGCTTAAAAAATAAAGGATCGTCTTTGTACTTTCTTGCTATTTCATTCGCACTAAAATAATCATTGGCTTCAAAATAGGTATTAGCTAAATAATAATTCATTGTTTTACTATCTTTAAACTTTTCATTAGCTTTACTTAAATAAGAAATTGCCCTTTTAAGATCATTTTCCCTCCTAGCAATAAATGCCAGGCCAAGATAAATCATCATACTGTAATCAGGAAATCTAGTATAAAGCTTTAAATATTCAGCCTTAGCTTTATGAATATCACCCCTCTTAAGATACGCATCCGCCAGTAAAAACATCAAACTCGGTTCTCTATTATCATTAATAAGATTGAGATTGGAAATAGCAAAATCCAAATTACCAAGACCATAAGAAATATGAGCAAGCTCCCTAGCGAAACCTTTATCTTCCTTTACTTTCAAAAGTATTCTTCTAGCAGAAGATAAATCTTTGTTCTCCACATACAAAAGCATTGCATTAATTAAAAACGCGTTGTTCTTAAGATTTAAGCCTATACTTTCAAAAGTAAAAGCATCCCTTTCTCTCTCTATTTTAAACAAAAAATCCTTGACGCTTTTTAATTCATAATTTAAAGATAAATTTTTAATAAAAGCTTCCTCGTACAAGTATTTATATTCTTCATGCTGTATAAGATATTGCTTTGCAATATCACAAGCCTCAGAAACAGCACCCACTTTTAGTTTAGAATATACTTCAAGAGCCCTAAGCTTTAAATTTCCAGGCAGGCTCTTTACACCCAGCTCAACAATATCTCTCATCAGCAGATAATCTTTAGTCCCAATAGAATACTGTCTTACTCTCTTGATTAAAGAAATCCACTTAAACTCAGTATCTGCATAAGACGAAGATACCCTTATAGCCCTCTCAGCTCCATATAAATTACTCTTCAAAAGATAATTATCAATTTCCACAATAAGCTCATTAAAATCCCTTCGACCCTTTAACATATACAAAACATGAGAATTCGAGTTAAAATAAAGCACGCCTAATGAAAGGGTGATTAAAGGTACAAAAACAAACATCAATCCTTTATTTACTTTCAAATGAACTCTCCATATTCTTCAATAAACCATCCAATATTCCATTAACGAACTTGTAAGAATTTTTACTTCCATACTTCTTGGCAATTAAAACAGCCTCATCTATTATAGCTCGCTTAGGTAGTCCCAAATCTTGAAATTTAAGAGAAAAAACACTCATCCTCAATATAGCAAGATCCACCTTATCCATGCGCTCCAAACGCCAATTAAGGGAAATATCACTAATTAATCTGTCAATAGATTCCAAATTCTCACAAGTACCATTAACTAAAACAGAGTAAAATACTCTTAATTCTTCAACATCCAACACATCTTCGAGACTAAAAATATCATAAATATTGTCCCTCGAATTGCAATTAATATCAATACTGTAAATCTTTTTGAAAGCTAACTCTCTAGCCTTATACCTTAAGTCCATAACTAATAACAAGCATTCTTCTCTATTTTAAATCAGAATCCAAAATTTGCACACTAGCGGACTTATTAAGCTTATCGTACATCTCCTGTTGTACCCTAGCAACAATTTGCTGTTGTTGCGCGTTGACCATATTATTCCTTATAGCATCCTTTACAGTCATATCCGCATTAGGAGATATCTTATCTTTAAGTCCTAAAAATTTTTGAGAATACGTCTCAGTAACTTTGATTATATGAAATCCTTCTTTTGAGGATATTGGTTGAGAAATATCCCCCTTATTAAGAGCAAAAACTCCTCGAATAAAATCCATCCCGAGCACATTTTGTGCATTTTGTTCGCCCCTTGCCAAGAACCCGAGGTCCCCATTTTTAGCCCTAGATCCCTCATCCTCCGAATACTTTCTCACAGCCTCCTCAAAAGTAATCTTTTTTGTCTTTATCTGATTTGCAATATCCTTTGCCCTAGCAAGAACATCTGACCTCTTCTTATCCTTAGAAGTAAAGAAAACATGACTTACCCTTGCTATATCCGGATTAACAAACTTAGTCTTGTTAGCCTCATAATACTCGACTATATCTTTTTCATCTGGCGTCTTTATTTCTGAAAACTTAGGCTGAGCAAACTTTAAAATCAATTTTTGAGCAGAAAGAGATCTCCTCATTGACAACATGAGACCATCCCAATTAGTACCCTGACTTTCTACCATCTGTTTAATCTGTTCATCCGTAAGAGTTGTAAGTCCAAATTGAGTTCTAATGGTTTGCATAACCTCCGCCTCCTCAACTTTGATCCCCTGCTTTAAAGCTTCCTGGCCAAAAAGAATATCCGCTATTAAGACTTGCAAAACCTGCTTTTTCTCAGCAATACTTAAATCTCTCCCCTGTGTTTTCTTCAGTGTACTAATTTTAGAATCAAACTCCGTCCTAGTAATAATTTCATTGCTGTGCAGATTAACAACTACAACAGGAGCATTTTGAGCGAAAGAATTAGCCCCCACTATAACAACCAACAGAAAGCAAAAAAAACCACGCATAAAACCAACCTTACATTAACAATCAGAATTCTAACAAAACATTAAATTTAAATCTAGTTAACTTAAATAACTATCTATATAGATAAGAGGCTATACCCTGCCCTCCCCCCACACAAAGAGAAGAAATTCCCTTATGTTTGTTATTAATCTTCATAAGGCGAGCCAGAGTTAATAAAATCCTTGCTCCACTAACCGCAAACGGATGCCCTATTGCAACAGCACCCCCTTTAACATTGATAATATCATCTTTGATTCTATAATTCTTATACAAAGCTTTTAAAACAGTTAAAGCTTGAGCTGCAAAAGCCTCATTCGTTTCAATAAAATCAATTTCACTAGGGATTAAACTAAACTTCTTTATGATCTCCTCAATGGCAAGATATGCGCCAAAACCCATTCGAAGGGGTTCAAGACCCACACTCTTAAACCCACCAATATAAGCCAAGGGATCAATTCCCATCCTTTGAGCAACATCTTCACCTGCTAGTATTAAAAAACAAACTCCATCATTTAAGCTGGAAGAATTACCCGCAGTAATAGTGCCCCCTTCTTTAAAGATCGGCCTCAAAGTTGAAAGTTTTTCCAAGGTCAAATTATCTCGTATCTCCTCGTCACTAGATACAATAATCTCATTCTTAGTTTTCCTGTCAACAACTGATAATGGATATATTTCATCGTCAAAATACCCGCTATCTCTTGCTACGCTAGCCTTCGTGTGCGAATTGTACGCAAATTCATCCTGCATCTCTCTTGTAATACCATACATCTCCGCTAAATACTCTGCCGTAAGCCCCATCACAGTACCACTCAAAGTATCCACCAAAGCGTCTTTATATATCGAATCTTCTATCTTAAAGTCTCCGAACTTTAAACCATCAAATCTTACCCCTCTTGGTAAAAGATAAGGTGCATTACTTAAATCCTCAACCCCCCCCGCTAAAACAACATCACTATTGCCAAGAGCAATAGCGTTAAAAGCAAATTCTAACGATTTAAGTCCTGAACCACAAACCTTATTTACAGTACAAGCAGAAGTACTTTCACTCAAACCGGCCTTTAAAACAATCTGTCTAGCTATATTTTGGCCAAGACCTGCAGATATCACGCACCCAACAACAACCTCATCTACTTTACCAATATTGTTTCTTCCAAGCAAAGCTTTAACAACATCTGAGGATATATCGACAATATTTACACCCTTCAATACCCCTCCAAACTTAATAACTGGAGACCTAAGTCCATCAATGATTACTACTTTCCTCATTTCAACCTCAAATAAAAACGCCCCCTCAATCATATAATAACAAAATATCACCCTTAAAAACAAAGCCTAACCGCCAATAGTAACGGAAAAGTATCTAAATACTACCATTTTAAACTCAGATATGATACAATCTTTTGCCAGGTGTGCTCAAAAGAATTAATATAGTCACGATGATGGCAATGGTGGCAGTTAGTGCCTATCCTTACAATTACTCAATGAGGTATAAAAATGACAAGGTTGACAAATACCATTTTGAGTCGCTGAACGACGGCTTTGGGTTTTCGTTTAGTGACTTTTTTGATGATCTCAGGAGTGGTTCTTTAATATTCACCCATGAGTCAAAACATAATTTCATAATAAACGCAGAAGCCCACATGCTAACTTTTAGAGGATATAAAGATGATCCAGAACAAATTAGAAGAAGAGTTGACCTTTTTGAAGTTGGCTTTATGTATTATTTTCCATTTCTAATGAAAACAGGAGAAGGGTACTTTGGAGAGATTAACATAGGCGTTGGTATCAAAAATTTGCTCTACGGGAACTGGGGCGGAAGATTGATGCAACAATTGGTACACTTTTTTTTAAGGCAATGGCGCCCATTCCCTGTCAGCTATGAAAAATATGATTACAGGGGCTTTTTAAGCACGGCAATAAGCTATTCTTATATGAGATTATTAAATTTTGAAACTTATGCTGACATATCATACTCTATGGATTATTTTTTCAAAACAAGTATTGGAATAGATCTTAAAAATAAGGCCATAGGGCTTGAAACTAAACTTTTTTATCAAACTCAAAGCGAGATACACAACATAAAGACATATGCAAAAGTACAAAAAGCAGAGAGTGGAATCGGAATTCAATACAGACTTTACTCTAAAAATTTCTTTACAACAAACAATCTTAATTTAATAAACTTTTCAAATAAGAATAATTTCTTAAGTGTAGGGGGATTTGGCATATCCTTGACACATGAATATGACAATAATCTGGAAAATGACTTTCATATTCATGATCAAAATTTTTCTTTCGGATATGAACTTATGATTCCACTACAAATAAGAAGCCTAGTGTATTACAAAATCATGCCTGAATTAAAGTGTTACTTTGCTATTGCCACAAATTATGATATTGATATAACCGAGATAAATAGTTTTGCAAATAGATTTTCGTCTGGAATAAAATATGCATTATTTACAAAAGATTTATTTACAATATACATAAGTTCCGGTATATTTTTATCCTATAACAAGGACAATAAAGACATTAAATCCGTTTATAGACCTTTAAAAGTAAAAGACACATTCCAAATGGGGCTTGAATTTGAACCCGGTATATTAATAGAAACATTTAAATACAATAAGGCAACATACAATTTCAAAATATTTACAAAAATAAACTACTCTTCTCTTGTCTACAACACAGACACTAACAAATTAGATAAACAAAAATTGACTTTTCATTACATCGGCATTGGTATGGAAATCAAAGCGTAAGCTTTCCCATACTCAACATAAAAACCTCAAATAGATATCCTTCAAACCCTAATACTCACTGTCCTTATTAACAAAGCTGACAACATGAGGCAAAAACAATACATCAACCCTTCCCGTTGGGCCATTTCTATGCTTGGCAACAATAACCTGAGTTTGTGCTGCTGGGGTCTCTTCGCCAAAAGAGCTGCTTTTTAAATCCTTGTCTCTGTGAAGCAATATAACAACGTCAGCGTCCTGTTCTAATGCCCCCGATTCTCTTAAACTTGCAAGATTAGGCTCTCTCCCCTCAGTATCCCTTGTAAGCTGAGAAAGTGCAACTATAGGGATCTTAAGCTCTCTTGCAAGCTCCTTAAGAGCCTTACTAATTGAAGCCACTTGCTCATGCCTTGGAAGATTCCTAGCTTCAAGAGAAACAAGGCTAATATAATCAATAAAGATTATATCTACGCCAGAAAATTTTTTTAGTTTCCTAGCTTGAGTCGCTAACGCCAACAAACTCATATTAGCGGTATCTGCGATATAAAGCTCAGCATTACTAATATCGTTTGCTGCATTATTTAATGCCTGAATTTCACGTCCAGACAATATGCTATTTTGTACCTTAAAGCTATCAATATTTGCCCTGGATGCCATTATTCTCTTTACTAAAGCATCTGAAGTCATCTCAAGAGAAAAAAAACCCACCTTATGTCTTTTATTATTTCTTAATGCAATATTTGACGCAATGTTTAATGCAAATGCTGTCTTACCAACACTGGGGCGAGCACCTATGATAATAAAATCACTATCTCTAAAACCCCCTATAAGATCATCAACTTTTCGAAAACCACTTAAAATTCCAAAATTAGCTTCCTTGGTTTTCATACTTCTCTCATATATTTCAGAATGTACTCTTTCAACAACAGCTTTTGCATGATGTAGATTTGTGTTAGCATAATCCAATTCAATTGAAAGAACCTGCCTCTGCGCTTCTTCTACAAACTGGTCAATTTTTTTTGTAGAATCATTTGCCAAATCATTAAGCTCTCTAGCAATTTTAGAAACATCCCTTCTAATACGATATTCCTTAATAATTTTTACATGTGTATTCACTGTTTTATCCGTTGGAAGGTACCCCGACAAAAGACTTAAATAATCCTGAAATCCCGCTAAAGTTTTAAAATCACCCAAAAGCTGAGACCTAGGAGCTAAAGCAGACACCTCTTCAAAAACAGTTATCGGATCTATGTTTTCTCTCTTCTCGTAAAGAGACAACATGGCCCTAAAAATCATCCGATGCGTGCTGTTATAAAAGTCATCCGACTTCAAATACAGAGAGGCTTCTTCTAATTTCTCCGGATTATAAAATATACTAGAAATGACTGACTTCTCCGCCCCATCATTAAAAAAAAGCATAGGAGCACTACTTACGGAAGCAAAAGCCACAAGCCATACCTCTACTCGACCTCCTTTTCGACTTTCCTAGACTTTCTTATAGTATTCTTCTGCTCTTCCTTTTTTATCTCAACCTTAATAATAGAATTAATTCCCTCATAAAGCTTAACAGTCACCTCATAGACACCAAAAGTTTTTAACATACCATGGTGTATCTCTATTTTCCTTCTCTCTACTTCAAATCCAAGCTTCAAAAGCTCATCAGAAATATTTGAGCTATTAATGCTATGAAATAGCTTTCCCCCCTCACTCGACTGCATAACAAATTCTAGACTAACAGCATCAAGCTTATCTTTAAGCTCAAGAGCCATCTTTCTTTTCGTCTCCTGCCTCTTAAGTATTGCCCTCTTCTTTTGCCTAAAAATATCAACATTATGTTTATTTGAAAAAACAGCAAACCCCTTAGGCAATAAATAATTCCTAGCAAACCCATCCTTCACATCAACAGTGTCACCCTCTTTGCCAAGATTAACAAAATCTCCCTTTAAAATTACTTTCATATTCTCTCCTCAACCACCTCTTACCTCTTCACAAAAGGAAGCAAAGCCATATACCTAGCTTTCTTAATTTCTAATGCAAGACGCCGCTGGTGCTTAGCAGATGTACCCGTAATTCTTCTGGGTAATATCTTGCCCTGCTCCGTAATAAATTTTTTAAGGAAATCAAACTCTTTAAAATCTGGAACCCTATCCATATCACAAAATTTACATGTTTTTTTCCTAAAGAACCTGAAATTAGGATTCTTCTTAAAACTATCCTGATGCCCATCGGGCCGAGACTCCCTCTGCTGAAACTCTCTATCCTTGTACATAAACCACCCCCTAAAAAGGTATATCCTCGTTAAAACTGTCATCAAAGTCAATATCCTTAAATGTATCTGACTTCTTATAACCCTCAAATCCAACATTACCCGTGTTTTGTGCAGCAGGCGCCCCCCCAAACATTTGAAGCTCATCTACTAAAACACTAATCTTGCTTCTCTTGTCTCCAGTGCTTCTATCCTGCCAACTCTCGTATTTCAAAGAACCACTTACCACAATTGACTTTCCCTTCTTAAGAAAAGCACTAAGGCTCTCCGCCCTCTTCGAGAAAACAACGCACTCAAAAAACTGAGCATGATCAATCCACTCATCATTCTTCTTCATTCTCCTGTTATTAGCCAACCCAAACTTAAGAACAGCCATGCCCGTTTCCGTGTATGTGAGCTCAGAATCCCTAGTAAGTCTGCCGGATAATACCAATGAATTAATATCTGCCATTTAAATTCCCTTAATTTTCCTTAACATCGGCACCAGCACCGGCCTCTGATAACTCCTTCTCCCTACTATCCTTAAACTCCCTATTATCTTTAAACTCCCTAAAACCCTTTCTCTTAACCTTCCTGGTATTAATCTTTTTATTAACCTTAATAAGAATCATATACCTTAACAAATTTTTAATAAGCTTCAACTGTGCTTCAAATTCCCCTAAATTATCACCGTCCATTTTAAACTCTATTATCTCATACCTACCACGCTTCTGTTTCTTAATAGGGTACTCCAAAGACCTCTCTCCAAGAGAACTTTCAACAATATCACTAGCATTAAAAGCCACCAATTGTCTACGAACTTCCTCCAAGGCCTCCTTATACTCAAGCTCTTCACTCCTAAACAAAAAGCAAGACTCATATTTTCTTATCATTCTAACTCCTTATGGTCTTTAACGCACCACAAACCCCACAAGCCTGTGGCAAAGGTCATTTAAGTAGTATATAAGAGTGTCTAACTTTTTTCAATATCGGAAAACCCTTTCAAGAAAACCACCCACACCCAAAGCAACCAGAAGACCTACATCCATCATCCTTGCTAAGGGCTTTTTGACAAACCAAAAACTTTAGTTAAGTTTACTGTTCCTACTCATCATCTTCTTTAGTAAGCCTATAACGCTTTCCTGTTTTGCCTCTCTTTTCAAGCTTGTCATCCTCCTTCATTTCAACATATGCTTTAATCCCCTGTTTCACATGATCAGACGCAGCAACAACACTGGCTTTAAAAAGCTTTCTGGGAGAATAATTCTCAAGCGCTTGCCTTATGTAATAAACATGAGTTCCATAAGTAATTCTAATCGCATTTCCACTCGCAACAACGTCCAAAGCTCCTGTTTCCTTCAGTAAATCGTGAGAAACGAGTTCAGGGCTAAACACCGTGAATCTTAAATCCGTTGACACGACATCAAACTCTTGTATATTATCAAGACCCCCAAGTCCTTGAACTACAAGATGTGCCACTCCAATTCCCTCAACTTTCCCCTCGTTTCCTCCAAAAAATGGCTCGTCAACACCGAAAATCTGAAAATCAAAATAATTATAAAGCCACTTAAAGGTAAAGTAGTACAGCAAAAAAAATGCAAACCCTAGGGGCAATGCATAAATCCAATTTGTCTTATCGTGCCCTTGCAATATTCCAAACATAAAGAAGTCGAAAAACCCAGTAGAAAATGTGGCTCCAATTGCAATGCCAAAAAAATTGGCAATCAATAAAGCAAGTCCTGTGTAAATGGAATGCACAAAGTAGAGCAAAGGTGCGGTAAAAACAAATAAGAACTCTAAAGGCTCTGTAATTCCCATAAGAAAGGCTGTAAGCGCCCCTGAAAAAAGGAGAGACGAGATTTTACTCTTCTCCTCATAAATAATTCCCTTGTAAACACCAAAAGCTGCTCCAGGCAAACCAAACATAATGGAAAGGTAAAACCCACCCCAATATCTAGCAATACCCGGATAGAATTTAGTAAGTTGTGGATCGGACAACTGCGCATAGAATATATTTTTAATACCGCCGACCGATTGCCCATTAATAAGCTCAGTCCCACCCAAAGAAGTAAAATTAAAAGGAAATGAAAGAATAGTGTGAAGTCCCAAAGGAATAAATATTCTATTTAAAACACCATAGAGAAAACTACCAAAATAATCAAACCTAGAAATAAAAACCCCGAAAGAAGTAATTACCTCATCAAGATTCGGCCAAATCAAAGAAAACACTATCCCTAAAAAAATACAAAAGGGGTAAACTACCACGGGAACAAACCTAACCCCCGAAAAAAAACTAAAAGGCATCGGCAATTTAGTCCCACAAAATCTGTTATGTAAATATCCAACTAAAAGCCCGACTAACAGAGAGCCAACGACACCCGTATTCAAAGTTTGAATGCCAAGAAAATTGATTTGGCCGATAGAAGACATCAAACCAGGTTCAACAAGTTCTGAAAATACACCAAGAAAATAATTCCCAGTAACATTAAAAATCAAATACCCAACAAGTGCTGAAAGAGCAGCAGGACCCTTTTGAGCTCTCGCAACTCCCACAGCAATTCCTACGACAAGTAGTAACGGAATATTTAAGATAATAATATTGCCTGCGGTCTTCATAAGACCTAACACGCCCTGCAAAACAATGTTGTCAATGTAAACCAAACTAGAAGGATTTGACATCACTGACCCAATACCCAACATTAAACAAGAAACTGGCAAAACGGAAATTGGCAAATTTATCGCACTTGCAAACTTCTGAATCTTTGCAAACCTAAGCACTCTTAAAAAATTTATCACTTCGCTCCTCTCCATCCAAAAACTCAAAGTAGCATTATATAACTTTTTTTCAAATTTGAGAAGGAAATTAAACAATGAATAGTTAACTTAATTTACCCCCACCTCTACCCTCAGACTAAAACTGTACAATTATTTCCTGTACTTGCTTGAATTATGGTCTTTTTGAATTAATAATACTGCATGGGGGAAGGTTTACGTTTACAAAAAGGCAAAAGTGGGAGGTGATTTTATGTTTCTTAAAGACAAGGAGCGAGGATCGTACGTGTATCAGGTACCCCAAAACGAATTATTCAGTGCAGTGTCTCACCTATTTGGAGTCATCTTATCTGTGGTGGGTACCACCATCCTCATTACCCTATCTATTTCTGCAAAAAAACAATTTCATGCAGTGGTATTTCTTGTTTATGGATTTTCAATGATACTGCTATACACAATGAGCACTTTTTACCACATCTCTATGAAGGGGAGCAAGATAAAAAAGATATTTAGGAAACTTGATCATATCTCCATATTTATGTTGATAGCTGGCACCTATACTCCACCCTGTTTAATTCTTATGCCAAATGTTTATGGAAAAATAATTCTTTTAACTGTTTGGGTAATTGCCATTTTAGGAATCGTCTTTAAATTGATATACGTAAACAGTCCCGGCTGGTTTAATGGTCTAATATTCATACTCATGGGGTGGGCGATCGTGTTTGGTATCGATTTTATTTACAATACCCTTCCTCCAAAAGGATTTCTATGGCTGGTACTAGGGGGTGTTCTTTACACAACAGGAGGAATCGTATATGCAATAAGTAAAAAATTTGATCCAATGGTGGGTATGAGAATACATGATGCTTTTCACATCCTGATCCTGCTAGCTTCCTTTTCCCACTTCTGGTTCATGTTAAACCACGTACTACCTGCTGATTAAGTTTATCTTAAGGCAATGCTTAAGTCGTTGAAAAGACCCAGAATAAAAAGACCCAAAACCAAAAAAACTCCGATGCTGTAGAAATAGTAAATGGATCTTGCCTTAAATCTTTTTCCACGTAAAATTTCAACCAGGCTGATAAGTATTTGACCTCCATCAAATATTGGGATTACAATAAGAAATAAATTCATACCAGCAACTAACAAATTAAAAATGGCAACGGTATTAAGCCAGTATAGCACTCCAAGAGAAGAAGAACCAGAAAGCATACTAATAACCCTGACAGGGCCCACAATATTCCTAAAGTTTTTTTTAAAATTTATTAATAAGTCAAAAATAGAATACAGAATGTTACCCAAAACACCCAAAATTTTATTAAAAGAATTTGCAACAGCAATCCCAAAATTATCTGCTCTAATCAATCTTTCTAAACGAGGCAAGAAATACACCCCTAAAAGTTTATTCGTATCTTGAAATACCAATTTTGAAGTCAAAATTGTTCCACCTCTATCATATCTAATCTCTGCCACATCATCAAAATTGAGATTCGTAACGAAATCACGTAGCTGTTTATTATTACTCAAAGCAACATTATTGATACTTACTATTTTATCATTCTCACTCATACCTGCAACTTCTGCTGGAGAATTTGGTTCAACTTTAGATACAACAAGATCTACCCAAGGATTAATTTCATTGAAAAATTTTTCTAAATTCAAATGTTCTTCAAAACTAATTTTCTCACTATCCCTCAAAACTGTGAAAGTCGTTCTGCCTTCTTCTATGGGAATAGCTCTCTTTAAATCGGAAAAATAATTTATATCGCTTTTATTAACACCTAAAATAACATCTCCATCTTTAAATTTACTCAAAGCACCATGACTTGCAACGGTTATTTTGTTAGAATAATCAAAGGATGTAACTCCTATAATATCTGTTGCAATAAAGATAATAAATGCCAGAATTAAATTAAAAAGAGGGCCAGCGAAATATATTAATATCCTCTTAAAATTAGAAATACCGAAAATAGAATCTTTGTCTGCTTCGATTTGCCTGTTCAATTTAAGCTCATTCTCCAAATGTTCAGATCCTTTAAGCCTACAGTATCCTCCCAAAAAAATCGGAGAAAATCTATATTCCGTATCCCCCATTTTAAACTTAAAAATGCTAGGACCCATTCCAATAGAAAAAACTTCAACCTTAACCTTAAAAAGCTTTGCAAATAAAAAATGACCTAACTCATGGACGAACACTATTAAAGTAAAACCCAAAATACCAAGCAAAATATACATAAATTACCCCTAACACTTTTATGATAGACACAAATAAAATATAGGTCCTGCTAAAAGAAACGAATCAATTGAATCAAGAGCACCTCCTCTACCAGGGATAATATTTCCAGAATCCTTAACCGATGCGCTGCGCTTAAGCCCGGATTCAAATAAATCACCAACGATGGTAAAAAATCCTATTAAAACACCAAAAATTACGGCTTCTCCGTAGGTCAAATTTATAAACCCCCCGAATACTACAACTATTGCAACAAGAACAGAAAATAATATTCCACCTAAAAATCCCATTATAGTTTTATTGGGACTAATAATCGTGGGTCTATAACTATTTTTCCCTAAAAAGCACCCAAAAAGGTAGGCAAAGGTATCATTACCACTCACCATGGAAAAAAGTATCAGTAAAAGAATAGGAGCTTTTGGTAAAGTGGTAATAGCAACAATAAATGAAACTAACATACCGGGATATATAAGAATAAAAACTATCGAGGTGGCCTGCGATAAAAAATTAACAATTTCATGCTCCTTAATGAACACTAAATTAACGATCCAATTGCTAAAAATCAAAATTATCACTAAATAAAATATCATATTGATGCCTAGGTCAAAAATATTAAAATGTACATAAGTCAAAACTGGGGGCGATATTCCTAAAAAGAACGCCAATGTACTTGAAATAGAAGAAGACTTAACCTTAAGTAAATCATTGACTTCCTTTGCAGAAATCCCACTGAAAATAAAGATTAAAATATTGATAAATAAATAATTTCTAAACTCTAAAAATATTAAAAACAGAACCAGGGGCACAAAAAATAAAAATGTACCAAGCCGCTTAAGGAACGCCAATTTTTTAGACTTAAGTTCATACAAATTTTTTTTATCTCCCAAAATTTCTTTTCCTTTTTTTAAAACACCTTAAATCTCTATCATAAAGAGAAACGGAATACTCTGGCCACAAAACATTGGAAAAAATAAACTCACAATAAGCAACTCCCCATAAAAGAAAATTACTTATCCTCATCTCCCCCCCCGTACGTATTAAAAGATCAAGTTCATGAAGCTCTGGATTATCTAAAAATCTTGCAAATTCAATTTCACTCAAAGACTCAAGTCCCAAATCACCCTTAAGGATCTTTCTAACTGCCCTAACTATTTCGTTTCGACCACCATAATTAATGGCCAAATTTAAAACAAGTCCATTAAAATTTTTAGTAAAATCAACGGCATCAGTAATAGATTCCCTTACCTTCTTTTCTAAAGTCTCAACCTCCCCGGAAACTACTATTTTTATGCTATTTTCACTATAAAAATCAAATTCAGACTTCAAGTAGCTGGCAATCAAAAACATCAAGTAATCTATTTCACGTTTTCCCCTACTCCAGTTTTCCGTAGAGAACACGTAAAGGGATAAACATTTTATACCCAACTTAATAGAATGACTAACTATATCCCTAGCTCTCCTTAAACCCTCCTGATATCCCTCAAATACAGAAATACCTTTTTTTAAAGCCCACCTCCTATTGCCATCCATGATAATCCCAACGTGTAAAGGAAGATAATCCCTGTTCATAAACTCAAACTTCCATGATTTCTCTTGTTTTTAAATCCAAAATTTCATCTATTTTCTTAATATAAGAATTGATACCCTTTTGTAAATCATCTAAAATTCGACGTAAATCATCTTCTGTAATCTCAGAATCCTTTTCCTGGCTCCTTGCTCTACTATTTAACTCCTGCCTAACATTTCTAACCATAACCTTGTACCCCTCAGCTATCTTTTTGGCTTGCTTCACTATCTCCTTGCGCCTCTCAACAGTCAATGCAGGAACTTTAATTCTAAGTACAGATCCATCGCTTGAAGGATTCATAGAAAGATCAGAATTAAGTATGGCCTGTTCTATCTTACCCAACAAAGTCCTATCCCAAGGCTGGATTACAACAAGCCTTGCTTCTGGAATACTAACATTAGCAACTCTAGTTAAAGGAGTCTTCTCCCCATAATAATCAACCAGTATTTTATCAAAAAGAACACTGCTAACTCTGCCTGTCCTCAAAGATTTATACTCATTCTCAAGAGACAAAAGAACTTTACTCATTTTTCCATCCAATAAAGCCTTATATTCCTCCACCCAAGCCTCCTTAAAATTAAAAGAACAACACCAAATTTTCATCCAACACGCAAACATTTAAAATCAATTATCTCTATATTGCTTAAAATTAACTTTGAAATCTCTCCAACCTTTTCTCTAACAGTGAATTTATCGTCCTTTACAAAACCCTGTTCCAAAAGAGAAATCTCCCCCAAATGCTTCTTAACTTTTCCAGCCACGATCCCTTTGACTATACTTTCAGGCTTCCCACTGCTTTCCATCTGCTTAATAAATACCTCTTCTTGTTCCTTAACGTAATCGGGACAAATATCATCAACACTTAAATAAAGCGGAAAAAAAGCTGCCACATGCAAAGCCAAATCCATTGCAAGGCAATTTAATCTTTCATCTCTTATTTTAGAGGCATCGTCTACCCTTAATTTAACAAACACCCCTATTTTAGACTGCTCACCATGAAGATAATTCTTAACAAGTTCATTAGATGAAATATGTGAAATAAAAATCTTCTTCACCTGAATATTTTCTTTTATCGTAGCTGCCAAATTCTTAATTCCATCTTCCTGTTCTTCATCCAAAGAATCTTTCCCGCTCTCGACCAATCTTTTTATTAAGGAATTCCCAAAAGCTACAAAATCACTATTCATAGCAACAAAATCCGTTTCACATGAAATAAGTAAAAGACCCACTCTCTCTCTATCTTTATAAGAAAACACACGACCCTCTCTGGCGTCTCTATCACTTCTCTTAACAGCCGATGCAATTCCCATTTCTCTAAGCCTCTTCCTGGCCACTTCAAAATCACCACCAGCAACTTCCAAAGCTTTCTTACAATCACCAAACCCAGCTCCAGTTGTATCCCTAAGCCTCTTTACCTCTTGAGGGCTAATGCTCATACTACTCTCCTTCTACTCTTTTAGTTCTTTTTCGCCATCATCCTTAACTTCAATCTCATTTATTAGGTCCTCTTCATTCAAATTCTCAACTATTTGAATCCCAACCTCCTTATCGCTCTCAAGGATGGCATCAGATATGACTTTAGTGAATAAAGCAACAGAACGAATTGCATCATCATTACCGGGTATTGGGCAGTCAATGACATCTGGATTACAATTTGTATCAACTACTGAAATAATAGGAATGCCAAGACTCCTCGCCTCATTAATAACTATTTGTTCTCTCCTTGGATCGATAATAAAAACCGCACCCGGAAGCTCCTCCATATCCTTAATCCCCGTCAAATTCTTAGCTAATTTCAACTTCTCACGATTAAGCTGAGAAACTTCTTTCTTGCTAATCATATCAAAAGTCCCATCAACTTCCATCTTTTCCAATTTTTTCAACTTTTGAACTGATTTTTTGATAGTATTAAAGTTTGAAAGCATACCCCCAAGCCACCTATTGTTTACATAAGGCATATCACTCCTTTTGGCTTCCTGTTCAATTATTTCACTCGCTTGCTTTTTAGTCCCAACAAACAATACCTTCTTGCCACTCTTTACCACATTCTGAACAAGCTCATAAGAATCCTTAATCCCCTGCAAAGTTTTTTGTAAATCCAAAATATGTATTTCATTCCTCTCAGAAAAGATAAACCTTTTCATCCTCGGATCAAGCCTCTTTACCTGATGCCCAAAATGAACCCCGGCCTCTAAAAGACTCTTCATAGTAATAACCGCCAAAACAACCTCCCAAATCCCTCTCTCTTACTCACTATTTACATAGCGGATGTTATTTTTCTCTGTTAAGAATAGCACAAAATAAAACAATTGATAAGACCATTGCACCCAACTCCTAAGTCCATACACAACGATAAACAACATTTGAAATTGGATCCCCTCATTTAGGCATAAATAGTAAAAACAGTCAGTCCCCCAGCAAGATAAATGCACTAAACCCTAATCAAATTTTACTAACATAAAACAAAAATTACTCTTTAAAGCTCTTAAAAACTCCTCCCAAGTATATTACAATAGCCAACTACTTCCCCTATAAATCGTTCTTATTCCTCTCAGAAAACCTTAATAGAGATACAAATACTACCGAACCAATAATTGGAAACAGATAAAACAGAAAATCTATCTGTCTATTATAATAGTCGGAATAAAAAAAAGATATAAAAAATAAAAACAGAACGCTCCCCAAAAAACTTACAAAATAAACCAATAAAAATCCAAATCTTAACACACCGAAAAAGACAACAAAAAAACTTACCAAAAAAGAAACAACAATATTGGTCAAAATCAAATGAAAGAAAAATGTTATCATGACAAGCCTTATCTAGGTCTCCAATCTAAAACTATCTAGACTTCCTATGTCTAGAATAACACCATAAAAATCATCTTCTATCACATTACCCACAGCCATAACGAAAATCACTAGATTATACTTAGGAGAAACATCTCTTGTAAAAAAATCATTGCTAATATGCTTAAGATCCACTGGCCTCTTATCTACATCTAAAACATTACTCTTCTTAAGGGCTTCAGAAAATTCAGAATATAAGCCATCAACAACGTGGGACCTATATATGGTCATAGCATCGGTAATAAGAGGCGCAGAAGAATCACTACCCTTCCTTACACTAATAAAGGCAGATCCAGGAGTGCTCTTTCTTAAGTCTTCAAAATTAAGTTCAAAATACAAAGGAAACTTCTTATCAACCCAACTTTTATCTAGTTTCAAAGTCGGTCTCCCTGAAAAACGCCTATGATTTAAATTTATCTTATAAAATCCTCTATTATTAAACTCAGAAACATTATTAAAAACTCCCTTCAAAGCGTCAAAATCTCTTTGAACCGTCTTTGTAAAGCTATCAGAATGGTAATTCGATCCCTCAGGATAGAACTTGTAGTATATATCAAACCCCTTAATCCTGGAAGTATTTGGCTTATTAAAATATCCAAGAGGCAACAAAAAAGCAAGGGTATCCCTAGAAGCCCTACTATCAACCTTAACAGGAGAATCAACTATAACAATATCTTCGATGCCACACCCTAGAGCTAACAAAAAAAAACTTAATAAACTACCGAAACCTTTACTCATTTCGCAATAAAGTCAAATCATTTAAGCTGCAAAAGCTTATTCTTGGCTATATTTACATACAAATTATTTTCATAAGAAAAATTAGAAATCTGCTCATATACACTCACAGCCACATCTTTATCTTTATCCTCAAAGATTAACGCCTTACCAAGTAAAGCTTTGATCTTCATAAACTCAAATTTTGTTTTCTTAATAAGATTATCATATGCCAATAAAGCATCCTCCATTTGCCCCATTTTTTCATAAATCACAGCCTTATTAAGGTAAGCAATTTCTCTTTCAATCCACTTTGAATTAAGCACAATATCTAAATCATCAAGGGCTTCCCTGTATAACCCCTTGCTCTGATAATAAGTAGACCTTGCAAGATAAAATCTTGGAAAAAACTCATGTGAAACATCTGCTACCATACCTATATATTCCTTTATTCTGAGTTCTATTCTACCCTTTTCCTCATCACTTTTTCCCCTTAAATAAAGATTTAAATCACCCTCAAGCTTCTCTACTATTTCCCCTCCTGTCTTAACATAGTCAACATCCATAGAAATATAAAAAACAACTACGATACCCACAAAAACAATAATCAAAAGAATTCCTATAAAGACCCTACCTTTAAACATCAGCATTCCTTTTTAACAGATTTGCAAACGGCTTATAAGACTCATCATCATCTTCCTTAAACAAATAAGAAGAAATTTCCTCCCTTGATTCCTGGCTCTTATACTCTCTATAAGAAAGTAAAACCAATTTATTCTTAAAGTCAATATTTGTTAATATAACCTTAAGTTTATCTCCAACACTCAAATTATCAAAAATATCCATACTAGATTCTTTTGTATCTCCAAGTTGTATCTTACTAATAAACCCCATTATATCGTTATAAACTCTTACCTGAAGGCCCTTAGATTTTTTCTCAACAACTTCCACCTCAAGAGAATCACCCTTCTTGTAGCTCCTAGCAAAATCATCCCAAGGATTCTCCTCCAACTGCTTAATTCCCAGTTTGATATTCTGTTTCCTTGCATCAAACTCAATAACTTTCCCGCTAATAGAACTTCCCACTTTAAAATAATCCTCAGGATTAACGTCATTTATCCAAGAAATGTCATATTTACTAATATAGGCATCTATGCCCTCTTCAATATTAACAAAAGCGCCCGTTTTTGTTATATTCTTAACAACCCCCTGTATAACCTTTCCAACAGAAAATCTTTCAGATAAGTTGTCCCAAGGATTCCCATTAACTTGTTTAATACCCAAAGATATCCTTTGTTTCTCTTTGTCTATATCTAAAATCTTAACTTCTACAATTTGTCCAAGCCTAACCACCTCCTGAGGGCTCTTTATCATCCTTACCCAAGAAAAATTGCTTACATGAAGAAACCCCGATATCTCGTTATCAAGTTCAACAACAGCCCCAAAGGGCAATATTTTAACAACTCTTCCCTTAACAACACTTTCAACCGCATATCTAGATTCAACAGAATCCCAAGGATTTGCCCTTAAAGCCTTAAGAGACAATTCCATCTTCGCTGTCTTCAAGTTTATCTTGATGATTTTCAACCTCAGCCTATCGCCAACATGGATAAAATTTTCAATATTTTCGACACGAGTAAAGGCGATATTTCTTTTATTCAACATTCCCAAAACAAATTCCTTAATCCTTATAATGGCTCCATATTCTATGATCTTCTCAACAACCCCATCGACTATATCCCCCTCCTCATAAGAACTAACAAGCTCTTTCCTCTTCTCAATCTCTCGTTCTTTCTCCAAAGTTCGTCTATCAAGAATAAGCCTCAAACCATCAGCCTTATTCGCCTCAACAATATAAAACTCAATAACAGAACCTCTTTGTAATTTTTCATCCTTGGTTCTGGAGCTTAAATAAAAAGGCATAAACCCAGTAGTGTTATCATTAATCTGAACCTTATATCCACTCAATGTCTCAAACAAGACCTTACCCTTAATTACTTTTCTATTCGCAACATATTCATCAATATTATCTTGGAAACTCAAAGAATTAAGCTTTTCTACGCTAAGAATCAAACCCAACTCCCCTCCAATCCTCGTAACTACAGCATCAATCCTATCTCCAATATTTGGAATATTCTCAAACTCATCAATATTAATAAAACCTTCAGATTTATACCCAATATCTACAAGCACATAATCCTTCATGATATTTACAACAACACCAGAAACATTACTCCCAATATCTACGCTTCCAAGAACCCTCAGATAATTTTCTTGCAAATCTTCTTGCTTTTCCATACTCACCTCTCTATATCATTTTTTCAAGTCCAAAGCTCTCACGATGCTATCACACACATCCTCTAAACATTCATAACTTGTATCAATATAAAAAACATCCCCAGTCAATTTCAGACTACCATACTCTTTGTTCTTATCAATTTCATCCCGTCTCTCCAGCGCACGCTCCAACTCACTTAAAGTCATACTCCCATTTCTTTGCCCATACCGTCTTAAAGCACGAACACTAACCGAAGCATCCAAATACACCTTAAGGTCTGCCTCTGAAAAGACTACAGTAGTAATATCCCTACCCTCTATTATATAATCGCCATCCTCTAATTTGATTATTTCTCTCAACTTTTTATTCACAACATGCCTAACGCCTATATAAGAAGAATAAAGCGAAACTTGCATATCTATCTTTTCATTAAAAACATTATCGACCACGCTCTTATCATTAAGCAAAAACTCAGAACCGTTAAATTTGATATTATTTTGAGAAACAAGCTCCAAAATCTTACTTTCACTGAGCAAATCATATTCATTCAAGGTAAACTGTTGCGCAATTAAAGTTATTATTCTATAAAGATAACCAGAACTAATAAACTTAAACCCCAACCTCATTCCCAACTTTTTCGCAATTGAGCTTTTTCCTGAAGCCGAAGGTCCATCAATTGCTATAATCACTCAATACTCCCTTCCCCAAAAGCTCAGCCTTTAATCTATTAACCGTAGCTAAAGAAACAACTTTAATTTGACCCTCTTTTAAATCATTTAGCTTAATATTACCTATCCTAACTCTATGAAGGGCCTTTAAAAAGATATTTCTACTTAAAAAAACTTTCCGAATCTCCCTGTTCCTACCTTCCGTCAAAACCAATCTAGCGGCATTCTTGTCAAGCATAACGTAAGATTTTAAACGAAAAACTTCCCCATTTATTCTTATCCCACGCTTAAAAGCAACAAGCAAATTCTCATCAATACCCTTTTTTGATTCAACAACATACTCCTTTTCTATCTCACTCCTTGGATGAACAATACTATTTGCAAACTGCCCATCATTAGTGAAGAGTAAAAGACCAGAACTTTTAAAATCAAGCCTACCTACTGAAAATAACCTCTCCCTAAACAAAGGCTGAACCAAAGACACTGCCAATCTTCTACCATCTGGATCAAAATTAGAACAAAGATAACCCCTGGGCTTATGAAGAGCTACATAAAGCTTGCTTTCGATTTCGGGATCCCTAAAAACAAACACACGCCCCCTGCACTCTACACTATCTCCCAAAACCACTTTATCTCCAAGCTTCGCAAGACTGCCATTTACCCTCACATTTTTTTTTTAATGAGATCCTCGCAAAACCTCCTTGAACCTAAGCCTTTCCTTGCCAAAAAAACATGAACTCTGAGTTCTTCAACTTCTATTTTCAACGCTTTCCTCACCTAAACTAACCCCCCTATTCTGATCAACGTTTAACCCCCCAGCTTCACAAAAGTTTCCAAAAATCATCTCTCTAAGCTTACTTTCAAGTTCACTAGCAAGCTCTTTTTCTTTTATAAGATAATTGATAACACTTTCCCTGCCCTGCCCTAATTTATCATTTCCCATAGAATACCAAGAACCCGTCTTTTGTATTAAGTTATACCTAACCGAAGCATCCAATATACTAGCCTCACGAGAAATACCCTTCCCAAAATAGATAACAAGCTCTACCTTACGAAAAGGAGGAGCAACTTTATTCTTAACAACCTTGACCCTTATCTTATTACCAACAACATCATCCGAAGAGCTTCCCGTAACTTGTTCAATTTTCCTAACCTCAAGACGAAGCGAAGAATAAAATTTTAAAGCATTTCCTCCTGTAGTAGTCTCAGGATTGCCAAACATAACGCCTATTCTCATCCTTATTTGATTAATAAACATAATACAAGAGTTAGATTTAGATAATATCCCCGTAATTTTTCTTAAAGCCTTACTCATCAATCTTGCTTGCAGTCCAATATGTGCATCCCCCATCTCTCCATCTATCTCCGCCTGAGGCGTCAAAGCCGCAACAGAATCAATAACAATTAAATCAACTCCTCCACTTCTAATCAAATATTCAGCAATTTCAAGCGCCTGCTCCCCAGTATCAGGCTGACTAAGCCAAAGCTCATCAGTGTTTACACCCAAAGCCCTCGCATAAGCAGGATCAAGAGCATGCTCAGCATCAATAAAAGCCGCTATTCCGCCTCCCTTTTGAACCTCAGCAATTGCCTGAAGAGTCAAAGTAGTCTTACCAGAAGATTCTGGTCCAAATATCTCTACTATCCTCCCCTTCGGGTATCCCCCAACACCAATCGCCTCATCAAGTAAAATAGAACCGCTTGATATACTCTCTATCCCCCTACCCACAGGAGACTCCCCCATCTTAATAAGGCTCCCTTTCCCAAAATCTTTCTCTATCTGAACTCTAGCAAGTTCAACAGCCTTCTCCTTATTCAGCCTATCACTCACACCGTTCCCTCTTCGACCCTCTAACTTCGACATTTTCCCTCTTTTAATTTATTCCAGCCGCCTCTATTTTCTTAACAAAATACCTAAAATGAGTATCGTTTATCACAAAATCAAGATCATCCCCTTCCCTAGCATCTAGCAACTTCTCTCCAAAGGGAGATTTATAAGAAATAATGCCCTCGTCCGGCTTTGATTCCCAAGGTCCAAATATCAGATAAGATTCCTCATGCCTTGTATCCTTATTAAGGATGGTAACCTTAGTTCCAAATCCAACGACAGAACTTTGGAGCTCCTTGGTATCAACCACCTTAGCAACATCTATTTCCAACATAAGAGAATTTAATTTCTTTGTTAAGAATTGTTGTCTCTCCTTCGCAGAGTGATACTCCGCGTTTTCTTTCAAATCACCAAGTTCACGAGCCTTTCCGATTTCCTTCGAATTCTCTGGAATCTCCACATCCTTTAAATATTGCAATTCCTTTTGTTTTTTATTTAAAGAACTTAAAATAGTTAAAAACCCTACCTCAACCTTGTCCCCTGAAACTTGAATTTTTTCATCTTCAAACCCAATACCATGAAACACAGATCTTATTGCGGTCTTAATGGCTAAGAGATCCTTCGGCGGAAAATCTTTGATATAAAAACAAGTCATATATAACCTCTTAGCAAGCTCTTCATCCATAACTTCACTTAAAACTGAGCCAAGGTACCCATCTTTAATCAAAAGATTAATCACCATCTTGTAGGTTCTCTTATTGGCAACAGAATTGCTTTTATTGTTAATCTTAATAACACTATCTGCTAAAATCTTAACCAAATTTATCAACAGTTCCGAATCAGTATACTCCAAGTTAAGAGAATAAGAATCATGATGCTTTAAAATCCAAATATAAGCGTCTTTGTGCACCTTATAATTCTTTATGATATAATTGAAAAGCTGCTCCGTTTCTGCCACATCTTCCTTATAAAGGGCATCGATCAACTTTTTGTTAACAGCATAGGGAAAGAGCTTTTTGTAGTAAACAACCCAATTGGCCAGTTCCTCTTTGATTAAAGATACCAATTCCCTCCTGATTTCCGCATTCAAAATTGAATTAAAAAGATCAACAATATCCTTCGAGTACTCCCTTAAAAGAACATCCAAATTGATATCCTTCTCCATATTAACCTTCAAAGCAAGCTCACTCCCGGAATCTTCCAAAGATTTAAGTATTATATAAGAACTTATAACATAATGATCAACTTTTGTAAAATTGTTCACATAAATCAAAAAATAATTAAGCATTTCCTCCTCAACATGTAAATTCCTCACAACACCACTAACATTACAATAGTTCACAAAAATTTCGTATCTCTTATAAAAATCCTTCTCTACTTTAAATTTGTCATAAACTTTTTCATTAAAATTAGAGGCTCTCTCGTTATATACATAATAATCAATCTTTCCAGTTGCCATTACAAAGTGAGGGTTATCCTTCAAAATTTGCTTAGCTTTAATACTCCAAGCATTCCAAACATTTTGAGTCATTAAACTTGGAACAAGCTCCTTTTTTATGCCCTTAAGATCGATTGATTTATAGCTCTTAATGATTACTCTTAACGCCCATTCAACATCTTTTTTAATATTTTCTATAAGTTCTTCCCTAGGCCTAGTAGCCTTTAAAACTCGTATATCTTCTTTTTCAAGAGGAGACAAAGCAGACATAGCCATATCAAAACTAATAAAATGCCCCCGCTTGGACACAAAATCCACCACAATACCTTGTTCATTTACATCCTTCACTATTCCAACAGACCAAGTTTGATGATAAACAAAATTACCCTTGGCAAAAAATAAATACTTCTCAAAATCAGAGTAAACATCAATAAAATTCTTGTCTAGATTTTCAATATCGGACTTTTCAAGATACTCTTCAATATTATTAACATCTTTATACTTCTCCCTTAAAAAAACAACTAAGTTCTCTCTCGCTTTCTGATTTTTATTATCAAGCCTTAAAATTCCCTTCAAAATCTCTATTGTCTCATCCACATTTCCACTTACAGAATAATGCTCATATAAGTCTTCATAAAGAACTACAACCTTCCTAAAGCCAAGTTCTTTTTCAACCTTTGCCAGTATGAGAAGAAAAGAATCAAAATCATCAGACACATATCGAGTCAACTTAGCCCACACTTCTCTGATACCTGACATCTGCTTTTTTTCAATAAAACGATAAATAGCTTTCCTAAAAAAATATATAGATTTCTGTAAATCAATATTTTCATAATAAACAGCAAGTTGTCTTACAAAAGTAGTATCATCAGCATCAGCCTCAACGATACGAGTCCAAATATCTGGGAGCTTTTCGTTCTCATTATTTTGAGCATATATCTTTGCAAGAGTATAAAGCGCATGCTTATTTTCGGAAATTAAAAGCATTTTATTGCATATATGCTCAACAAGGGACCACTTCAGATTTTGAGAAAACAAATCCACAACTGTAAGCAAACTCATGTCATTAAGAGGCCTTCTACTATATATAAGCATGCCTGAAACATAAAGACCAGCAACACTCTTCTTCACATCCTTTAAATGCTTACCACAAATATCTAAGGCCTCCTCTGTCAAATTTTCAGAAATTATATTTTCTATTAAATCATCTAATTCCTTTATCTTGGCAAGGGAATAATTACTAACAACTATCCTTGTCCATTTATCTTCCTGCAAAACATCATCTAACTTTTCTAAAGTAATACTAGACATCAAACTCTCCCAATATCAATTTTATTAAACCTAATTCACATACTGCTGATATATCCCTATATCTATTTCCTTAATGTAAGATAAAATTTCATCAATCCGAGCCCGATCCTCTTTTATCCTCACATAATGATCAATAAGCCAAAAATATTTATTAATAAGCCTTGGAAGCAATATGCTCTCGTTTATTGACCTATAAGATTTTGCTCTAAGTTCATTGCGCAAACTATAAACAGACTGTTTCAAATGCCCAAGCTCAATAGGCCTTAATTCTCTTTTTATATTAAAAATACCATTTAATGTCCCATAAACAGGCACCCATTCTCTAACAAGAGTGTCAGATACATTTCTTTCACCCTTAATAGTTTCTATTAATTTAAGTATCATCTCAGATTCAAGAGCATCTATATCTATCTTTTGAGGATTGATAAAAAAAGCTTCCCTAAATAACACCTTGGCTTCCTTAATCTCATCAATGAGAGCATAAGAATCGGCAAGCTCGGCCACCACATCTGAATTTTCCCTAGCATCCCCCAGTATCTGTAAAAAAACGGTTATAGCCTTCTCGTAATTACCCATCCCCTTGTAAGACTTGGCAATCTTTGTTAAAACGTCCAAGTTTTCTGGTTGTAATTTATATATATTCTTATATATCTCTAGGCATAACTGAAACACAAAATACTTAATCGAATTACGCCCCTGAAGAAAGTCAAAATCCATCTTCTTTAAATATTTTCTTGCAAAATTATTCCACTCCCTGATTAAAAACTCAGCTCTCTCGTAGCCTTTGCCTATTCTGTCAAGGCTTTCAACCTGTCCATTCCAATATACAGAACTCTTCAGAGCAGTTAAAATCTCAACATTATCAAAATCAAGAGAATGTGCCTCTTCTGATTTTATCAAAGCCGTTTTAAAGTCACCCTTCCTGAAGTTTAAGTAAATCTCCCTAATTAATTCCGTGATTTTTTCCGATGACACATTCCTACCACTTTAAAATTTAAATAAATCTCAAAAGGACCTGTGTAAATTATATCATTAATCATTCTTTAGTCAAACCTGACTTTTTCAAACAAAACACAATATTCTATTTATTATTTTTTTAAGATAAAATCTACATGTAACAACGTTAAAAATAAAACCATGAGGATAAATTCTACTTTATGAAACCTAATAAAATTATTGGTAAGTCTATTTACTATTACAACTCCCAAAAATATTCCGAGGTGGTCAAGCTTTTAGAAAGTGAAATTTTCTTGTATAAGAACTACTACTTTTATCATTATATTTTAGGAATGGCCTACCTTAGATTAGGCAATTTATCAAACGCCCAAACATATCTGAAGAAAGCCTATACTTTAAATCCAACAGAACCAGATGTCAAGCAATCGATCGCAATATTATTAGTAGCCCAAGGTAAGGAAGATAAAGCCATCCGGATATGGCTTAAAATGATAGAAGAAAATCAAGATAAAAAACGCTCAGAACTTTCTTTGGAAACTATCCGAAAAAACCCAATTCAAGGAACGCTATTTTTGAACAAAAGAAACACATATGATAAGCTATTTCCAGAAATCAAAGCAAAAAAAAGGGAAAATTTGTTTAAATCAGAGATATTACTAACAGCAGCGGGAGTTGTTTCATTGCTGTTAGCAATATTTCTATTGATAAATTACAAAGAAACGATTACATTGCAATTCGGGTCAAAATCAAAAAACAAAAAAGTTGTCAACAACATAGCAGCATACATTGACGATATTAAAATAAATAACAAAGAAAAGATCGAAAATGATGAAGGGCAGTTTGTATTCATACTGACTGAAACTGAAATTAAAAATTCATTTCAAAAAATAAAAAATCACTTAAAAGAAAATAAAGATAACTTTGCAAGAATTGAAATAAACAAAATACTAAACTCAAACGCATCAGAATCAATTAAACTAAAAGCTAAAAATCTTGCTAGTTTTATCTCAAGGCCAGATTTTATTAGATTTGACGACTATCTAGACTTAAAAAAAATCAAACAAACACCATTAATTTATTCAAATGTGTATGTAAAATGGGAAGGAATTGTAAACAATATTGAGAGAAAAGACGGCATAATTTACTTTGATTTTTATGTAGGATATAACAAAAATGCTCTTGAGGGTATAATCACAGCAAAAACAACTTTTGAAATTGACATCGACTTTAAAGACTCAGTTGAAATACTTGGGCAAATAGATTACACTAAAAATAAACTTACTCTAAATGCAATTACAATCCGAACAATAGAGAAGGCAAAAAGTTAATCCTTTTCGCATACTACATTCTTAAAACAACTTTAACTTCATTTAGATTAAAAAGGCGTACATAAAAATTTATCATTTCCCTTAATAACTTTTATGGCTTCACTGAAGGATAGTAGCAACTCCTCTTTTTTAGTTAAATCCCGCACTCTCATTTTGCTTTCCCCATATTCATCTTTACCAACAAAAACTAAAAACCTTATATCCTTATTAAGGGCATACTCAATTTGTTCCTTAATATTTTTGCCTTC
Source organism: Candidatus Borrelia undatumii (assembly GCF_020882015.2). GTDB lineage: Bacteria > Spirochaetota > Spirochaetia > Borreliales > Borreliaceae > Borrelia. The sequence continues at coordinate 125,507 of NZ_CP086555.2, forward strand.
CTTGTTCTTTGGATATACTTCACAAGCAATATTATTAACTTTAGAATAATCATGCCTTCTAAACCTATCTGCAAGCTTATAATAATAAGCCTCAAGCCCACTATCTATATTAACGATCAATACCCTAGAACTAGCCTTAGTAACAAACAACTTGATATAACTAAATTTTTCATGTTCAATTACATCCTTGATTCTATCAATTCCAAAAGAACCCCCAACACCTGAAACCTTTTGCAAAGAATTAGAGAATGAAGATATTAAATTACCATATCTCCCACCGCTACAAATGCTTCCCATATCAATCCCCAATACCTCTGCCTCAAACACGACTCCAGTATAATAACCAAGCCCGCGCACTATCTTGAGATTGAAATTAAAAGCATCCTGGATCCCTAATGAGTTCAGATGCACAAAAACATCTTCAAGTCTCCTAATAGCATCATTGTCCCCTAAAACATTTTTTAAGGCCCCCAACTTATCACAAAAAGACCCTTGTAAATTTATAAATTCCAACATTAAATTAACATGTTCTTCACTCAGCTCTGTAAGCAGATTTTTCCTGACATTCTCAATTCCAATCTTGTCAATTTTATCTACATTCCTTAAAATGAAAAGGCTCTTATCCTTCAATCCCAACATGTCAACATAAGAATTCAATATTCCAACATGGGAAAAGTGTATAACAAACTTTCTATCAATACCTTCTATAAAATTTAAAAAAACTTCCTCAAGTCCACAATAAACAATAGACAAAATTTCAGCGTCACTTTGAAAAGTATCCTCGCCCACCATGTCAAAATCAAATTGCATAAATTCTCTATATCTGCCCTTTTGGGTATTCTCACCTCTGAATACCTTACCTATCTGAAATCTTTTAAAAGGAAATTTAAGTCTAGTTCTATTGGTAGCAATAAATCTTGCAAAAGGAACCGTCAGGTCAAAACGCATAGAAACGTCTCTATCACCATTATCTTTAAACCTATAGGCTTGCTTCTCTACTTCATCTCCACCTTTTCTGAAAAGAAACTCGGAATATTCAAGAACGGGAGTGTCTATTAAATCAAAATTATATGACATAAGAACACTATATATTTGCTTTATCACATGGGTACGAATTAACGCTTCTTTAGGTAAATAATCCCTAAAACCTTTCAAAGTTTTAACACTCACTCTACTCAACCTCTATAATTTCAAATTTTATCTTCCCATAAGTATGATATTATAAATACGGGAAAAACTTAATATTTAAACTCTTAACACTTTAGTGTTTATTATATACAAGGAGAAATAACAGCACTTGATGCATAGAAATTCCACTAGCAAGTCGAGACTAAATATAGTTCTTATCTCTTTCCTAATAATCACGTTATTACCAATTTACAAATACTTTACTCTAATGTCGTTAAGAGAATCAATCTATTTCCCCAAAAACATAGACCGTACTTCAAAAAGGGGGAATATTTATGACAGAAATGGGAAAGTAATGGCCTTCTCCTCACAGTCATATTCGGTTGGAACAGACACAAATAAAATAAAAGACATTGTGAATATATCAGAAACCCTTGGCGCAATTCTTAAAATTGAACCAAAAATACTTAAAAAGGAATTAACCAGAAAAAAAGGATTTATGTACATAAAAAGAAAGGTACCAAGAGAAGAATCTGATTTAATTGAAAGAATTCAATCAGAAGGAAGATTAAAAGAAATCACTCTTTATCCAGATCATACAAGAATCTATCCTTTCAGAGAGCTAGCAAGCAACATTACAGGATTTGTTGGAACCGACAACGTTGGACTTAACGGAATTGAATTATCTTTGAACAGCACACTGAACAAAGATTTCACAAGACAACAATCTATAAATGAAACTCTGAACACAAACGACATATACTTGACAATAGACATGAACTTACAAAGGAGTACAAATCAGATAACTAAAAAGTATTTTAAAGAAAACAATCCTGAAAGTATGCTTACCATAATAATGGACGCCAGAAATGGAGATATTTTATCTATGCTTCAGTTTCCACAGTATGATGCTAACTATTATCTAAAATATCCTAAAGATATATGGAACAATTTTGCCACTTCTTTAACTTATGAACCGGGAAGTATTAATAAAATTTTTACAGTTGCCATTATATTAGACAGTGGGCGCTTAAATTTAAATGAAAAATTCCTGGATAACGGCATATATCAAAAAAGATTTAAATCCGGAGAAGTAATTACAATAAAGACTTTAAATCCCCCCTATGACTATATTGACTCTAGTGGAATTTTAATCCATTCATCAAATGTGGGCATAGCCCACATTACGGACAAAGTAAGTAATCAATATTTTTATACAAAACTTCTAGATTTCGGATTTGGGAAGAAAGTTGGATTCCCCTCTCCTGGAGAAACAAAGGGGCTTTTAAAGCATTACTCCAAATGGTCGGGAAGAAGTAAACCCACAATTGGATTTGGACAAGAAATAGGGGTATCTGCTATTCAAATCCTGCAAGCTGCTAGTGTGCTAGGAAATGACGGAATTATGATAAAACCCAGGATCATAAAAAAAATTAGTAATGAAATGGAAAATACGATTCAAGAATTTCAAAAAGAAGAAATCAGAAGGGTAATATCTAGCCGTACAGCACAAGAAGTTTTAAAAATGATGAAAGAAGTTGTAAATAAAGGGGGTATACCAAAGCTTAGGATAAAAAATTTAAGCATCTCGGCAAAAAGTGGAACCTCACAAGTCATCGATAAAGCTACTGGAACATATTCAGAAGAAGATTATACATCATCAATATTAGTTATATATCCTACAGAAGAGCCACAATACATCATATATATCGTATACAGATACCCTAAAAAGATTATATACGGAACAAGAATTGCTGCGCCGATGGCAAAAGAAATAATAGAACTAATTGAATATCGCAACAACAAAGATAAATATAACAAAATCAGGCTTCCCTCAAAAATTAGCCTACCAAAACCCACAATAAAGCATGATAAAACGGAATACATACCAAATCTCATAGGAATCTCCAAAAGAGATTTAATGAGAATACTAAAAAACTACACAAGCATAAAAATAAATATAAAGGGCAGCGGATTCGTGTACAAACAATCACACCCTCCTAAAACAAAATTAGAAGACATAGACCATCTTGAAATAAGCCTTAAATAAATTAAGAGAACAAATTCTTTATTTCATTTCTATAAGAACTTAAGATATAATTACGCTTAATGTCCATCTTAATTGACATCTCTTTACCCACCTCAAATGGCTTTTCTAGAAGAGTAAATTTTAATATCTGCTCAAAAGGCTTAAATCCATTCGCTTTGTTAATAAGCTTTTTTATCTCGTCATTAATAGCCTTAAGTACAACATTATTGGCAATAATTTGACGCCTATTATCATAATCAAGAATCTTCTGCCCCATGTTCTCCAAATATTTATTTATCTCATCAAAATTAGGGAGAATTAATGCCCCTAAAAATTTTTGATCCTGCCCAACGACCACAGCCTTTTCTATTAATAAAGACTCTTCAAGCTTAACCTCGATTGGCGCAGGCTCAATATTTTCTCCATTATTTAAGACAATAGTATCCTTCTGTCTCCCAATAACCTGAACAACATCATCCCTTGACAATCTAACAATATCTCCCGTGTTCAAAAATCCGTCAGAACCAATAACTTGCCTTGTAGCCTTCTCATCTTGATAATATCCAAGCATGATTTGAGGACCCTTAACAAATAAAATACCCTTGCCTGGTTTCTTAAATTTATTACCATCCTCATCTCTAATCTCAGCAATAGTTCCAGGCAGTATTTTGCCGCAAGTTCCAAGTATCGTTTTCCCATGCTCGTTAGAAGCAATACCAGGAGAGGCCTCTGTTAATCCATAAGCATTAGCAAGTTCAATTCCAATTGAATTAAAGAATCTAACAACAGATAAAGACATACTACCACCCCCGGTAATACCTACAACAAAATTATTGCCCAAAACTTTCCTTATCTTCTTAAAGATAACTGAATCACCCAATGTCCTGATAGGGAACAAGAGAACTAAAACCAATACCCCCAATATTTTTTTTACAGGCATTAATAAGTCAAATCCATTATCAGGATACAACCCTCTAACTACCCGATAACAAATATCACTCAAGCAAGCTACACTGACAAAAAATTTAAAGAATAACCTTGCCAAGAATGACTTCTTTGCAACCTCTTTGTAAATATTTTGCCTTATTGCAATCCAAAGCCTAGGTACGGCAGCAATATAGTGAGGATTAATACTCTTAATATCGTCAAGCATGTTCCTTGGCACAATACTCGAAAATAAACAAACCATTCCCTTGAGAAAAATATTGTAAGAAAACGATCTCTGAAATGAATGCCAAATAGGCAAAATACACATAAATATCTGACCTTCACCAGTACTAATCATCCGACTAAAGCTAGATACCTGATAAAGAAAATTAGAATGCGAAAGCACCACCCCCTTAGGATTTCCAGTGGTGCCAGACGTGTATATTATAGTTGCCATATCGTGGCCATTAACTCCATTTAAAGCTTTAATAACCTCATCATCTTTCCTTGACTTATCTCCAATTGAAATACACTCCTTGTAAGAGTAGACCTTGAAGCCACTAAACTTTTCCTCATCTCTGTCCGATAAATCGTCAATAACAACAATAACAGGCCTCACCTTAAACTTAACCTGAGAAATCAAATTAAGAAGTCTTAAATTTTCAACTATCACTATGTTAGGCAGAACAGAATTAACAATCACCTCAGCCTCAAAAAGAGTAACATCAGCCCCCTTGGGTACATCTAAAGCTCCCAAAGACAAAATTGCAAAATCTATGACAGTCCACTCAACTCTATTTTCGGAACAAATAAATACCTTATCCTGGTATCCTAAACCCACACCCTTTAAGAAGGATGCAAACCTTAAAACATCGTTTTTTAGCTCTTTATAAGTAATCCTACAATACTTCCTACCACTCTTATATATTTGAGCAACCCCATCACCACACCTATCGGCAACTTCAAAAAATGACTTCACTATTGACATACAATCTCACTCAACACCCACGGCGTTATGATCTAATTATACCATCTTAAATCACCAAATCATAATTCGAACCCCTTAACCACACTCCTAATAGCGCATCAAGATAACCACCACCAACGATTTAAAACGAAAAAGAACAAAATCCAACAAATTTAGAAGATATTATCTTTAAATTGATGCCTTATAAGGTTTGCCAAATGTCAAATATCCATAACAAAAATCCTAATTCCCTCTGTAGGATATTCCTTGTCCAAAGCCTCAACAGCATCCTTTAGTCTTTCCATAACAATTGGTTCACAAGTATAAACTATAAGAATAAAATTCTCCTCAGGCCAAACTCCATTAGCCTGTTTCTCGCCCTTTCTCCCCTTTCCATGAACATTATATATTTTAGAATAATATACAGACTCACCTAAATCTTTTTCTATTTCATGCATACACTCGTGAACGTCGTGTTCTAAAGACAAGTTAGAAATTATTTCTACTCTATACATACAAAATCCCCACTAATCATCATCCTCTTCAATAAAGAAATCATTAAGACTATCTCTGGCCCTATTATTCTTGTCACAATCAACGCTCTCTAACTTTTTATGTGAGTCACTTTTATTGATTAATTTTAATGATTTTGAAAAGCTGAAATTTTTTACAGAGATTTTAGAAAAAATTTCAAAAATCATAGGAATAAAAAGTAATGTAAGAAATGTACTAGCAGTCATTCCGCCTATAAAAGTAATAGCAATCGGCTTTACAAGCGCGCCTCCACTAGTGTTTGAAAATGCAAGAGGGATAAGTCCCATGATTGATGTTAGAGCAGACATTAAAACAGGCCTAAACCTAGAACGCCCCCCTTCAAGCACTGCCTCTCTGAGCACAAAGCCCCTCTTGACTAATAAATTAATGTAGTCTATTAGCACAATACCCGTATTAACAACAACTCCGACAAGCATAAGCATACCAATACCTGTAAAAACAGAGACAGTCTCCCTGGTTATAAGATGAATGAGTGCAATACCCACTACAGTTAATGGGATTGTAAAGAAAATAATAAATGGCTTTAAAAGAGATTCAAATTGAGATGCCATTATTCCAAATACAAGCAAAACAGCCATAAAAACTACAGTCCTAAATTGCTCCATGCTCTTAATAAATACATCATACTCTCCCTTAAAATCAACCAATATACCGTCTCTTTGTGGAAATTTATTGGTTATAAAATCAGTTACCTTTGATGTGATCGAAGCCAAATTCTCACCCGGAGGAATTCCTGCCTTAAGACGCACCACCGAAGACTGATCTTCTCTGAAAAGAACCCCAACTCCCTTTGTTTTCTTCAGTCTAGCTACTGAAGAGAGAGGTATTTTAACTCCCAATGTATTTTTAATAAAAATCTTATTTAGATCCTTTAAATTGGTAATGTCGCTTCTGTCAAGCCTAAGTAAAATATCATAGTTTAAACCATCCTCAGTGTATTTCCCTGCAGAAATTCCATCAATATTAGCCTTAATCTCTCTTGAAAGAGCGCTCATACTAATTCCATAAGAATAAACTTTGTCTCTATCTATATCTATATCTATTTGATTTTCTTCTTCCTTCACATTAAGCCCAAGATTTACAAGATTAGGAAATTCCCTCTTTAAAGCATTAACCAATAAACTTCCGTAATCTTTTGCAGCCTCGAAATTAGAAGCGATAATCTTAATGTCGATAGGAGATCCGCCAAAGAACCCTCCTTCCGAAGAAGCTTTAGTGTTTAAATAAGGATAAAGCTGTGCAACACGCCCATAAACCCTATATTTAAGAATTTCCGGATCCATCACCTTTTCATCTACATCCCCTCCTGGAGGCAATTCAACTTGAAAACCCACCTCGCTTGAATATACCTGGGTAATGATACTCTTGTAATCCTTAATCTCGTCCTTTATAATTTCCAATAACCTACCTGCATAAAATTTTGAACTTTCCAAATTTATCTTATCCGGAAACTGAAAAGTAAATCTAATCGAAGAGGATCTAACACTAGGGCCAGAAGAAACGTTTAAAAACAAAAACGAAAACAAACTTAAAAGAAAACTAAAAATAATGATAAATGAAAAACTTACTTTGTGAGACAAGACATACTTTAGCAACTTAACGTAGAAAACTTCTCCAAAATAATAAATTCCATAAAAAAAATCATCAACTCTTTTAATAAATTTATTTTTAATGGGTTTCTGAAAAGTAGTGTAAAGGCCAACATAATGAACAGCAAGAACGGGAACTAAAAAAATTGCAACAAATAAAGAGGCTAGCAAAGCTATAACAATAGTAAAAGCAAAATCTCTAACCACATCAGCGATAACCCCCAATTCAGATCTAAAAACAAGAACGGGTGCAAAAACACAAATCGATGTTAAAGTCGAAGACACAATAGGAAGCATCATTTCTTGAGCTCCCAAAATTGCGGATGGAATGAGCTTTGTCCCCTTCTGCCTATATTTATATATATTATCTATTACAGAAATAGAACAATCGACAAGCATACCAACGCCCAACGCAAGACCTGAAAGACTCAACAAATTCAGCGAAACATTTACAAAATACATTAAACAAAAGGTAATAACCACAGCCAACGGTATCGAAATTCCGATAATAATCGTCGCCCTAAAGCTTCTTAAAAAGAAAAAAATAATACACACTGCAAGAATTGCCCCATAATAAGCTGAATCAGCCACAGAAGAAATGGATTCTTTGATAAATTCAGAAGTATCTGAAACAAGATCTAAAGATATATCCCTTGGAAGTGCAAGCCTGATCTTGTCAATTTCTTCATTAACCGCATTTGAAACTGTAATAGGACTTGCATCACCATGTTTTTGTAACTCCAGAACAATAGAGGGCTTGCCATTATAATAACCGTAATAGTCCAATTCTTTAAAAGTACTCTTGACTTTTGCAATATCTTTAAGTTTTATCTGAATAGGGGGAGGGCTTCCTAAAGAATAGTTGTCTGGATTTCTATAAGAAACAACTACATTTTCCAAATCCCTAATTGAAGCAAATTTTGCAGGTACTTGAGTTAAATACTCCAACCCATTGTCTATTACATTGCCAGCCGACAATTCAAAATTTTGAGAAGAAATTGATGCTGCTATCTCTGACAAAGTAATCCCATACGACTCTAGCTTATTTTGCGAAATTTCGATTAAAATGCTCCTATCGCTACCTCCTAAAACCTCTACAAGGCCAACCCCATTAAGACCTTCTAACCTAGGCTTGACAATGCTAACCGCATATCTTCTGAGCTCTGAAACAGACCTATCCGAGTAAATAACAAACGTCATCACTGGTATATCACCTGAACGAAATCTCATAATTTTAGGCGTGCTGGTCTCTTTAGGCAAAAGATCCTTCAAAGAATCAATTACATCTCTTATCTCATTTAAAGCTAGATCCAAATTGGACCCATGATGAAATTTAACAACAACACTACTTGCTCCTTTAAAAGATGAGCTGTCTATTTTTTCCACATTTTTCACCGAAGCAAGACTACTCTCAAAAACACTAGAAACTCTCTCCTCAACTTCTTTTGGAGAAGCACCTGGATAGGCTGTATAAATAGTAATCACACTGTTTTCAATTGCAGGCAACAAATCTATCTTTAACCTTGTAAAGGCATAAACACTTACCATGGCTATCAGCAAAAACAATACCAACATCGTTATTGGCTTATCAACAACCTTCTTTACTAGCATACACTGCTCCAATAAAAACTAAATATTGTCTTCACTCGAAAGCCCATTTTTAATTTCTGCTATATTTACATAAGCTCCATCGGAAAGAGCTGACATGCCTTCAACCACAATTAAATCATCTTCATTAATCCCATCGCTAACAGATACAATATTGTCTACCTCAAAACCTATTAGTGGAAATAACATCTGAGCTGTTTTAGTATCTTTATCTATCCTAAATACGAAACGTTTGCCTTCTCGTTCTAGAAAAGCACTGCTTGGAATCTTTATTACATCTTTTAATTGGCTAGTAACAATTTTCACCTTTGCAAACATTCCAACAACCATTTTTTTTGCGCTATTTCCCACAGGCTCAAGGTATACTTCTGCCGCTCGGCTCTTAATATCAAGCACAGGGGACACTTCTGAAATTCTTGCTCCAAATTTTTCGCCAGGATAAGATTCAATCTCAACAACTGCAATATTACCAGGCTTAATATCTAGGATATACCTCTCAGAAACATAAGTCCTAATTTGAGTTGTATCTATTCTACCTACTAAAGCAATGCTCGTTTGAGGCCCAACTGTTTCTCCGATTTTACGATTAACAGTTAAAACATACCCAGAAATTGGAGCCTTTACTGGACTCTTTAGGTAAATAGCACCTGGCTTTGATGGATCAAGTGTTGCAATTACTTGTCCCTTCCGCACATAAGTTCCAAGTCTTGCATTAAGAGTTATTATTTTACCTGTAGCATCTGGAAAAACATCTGCTTTAACCTTGGTATCTACATCACCATTTAAAGCAATATAATTACTTAAAACCCCTTTTTTAACTTTCATGACAATAACTGGAAATTTGTGAGGTTCATAACCGCCCCCCTCCACACCTCCTTGAGTCTCTTTACCAGAGTTCCTATCGCATGAAAAAAGAAACAACAAGCCTAAACAAAATAAATAATACCTGATATTAAATATCATATTAAGAATCAAACTCATAAAATATCCCTATCAATCCAATGCATTTATTAAGTCTTTATACTCAAGGATTGCATTAGCATAATTTAATTTATCTTTTATAAACTGCAAATCACTCTTTTTGTAAGAAACCTCAATATCATTTAATCTTAAAAGATCTATTCCGCCCGAATTAAAAGCGTCAAGCGCCATTTGATAATTCTTTCTAGACAATTCTAAATTTATCTTTGAAGCATCTAAAATAGATTTGTATCTTCTCACATCTTTACGCTTGTGTACAACATTAGATTTAAACTTACGAATTTCATCTGAAACCTGATTTTTCAAAATCTCTAACTGATAATCCTTATCCCATATATTTGTAAAATTCCCTGAGAATGGCATCATCCTCGTTAAATTGTAATTTAGCCCCAAAGAGGCGGAAAATCCATTCTTTGAAAAACCACTTGAATTACCGCTAAGGGGAATAGAGGCAGAATAAGATACCCCAAAAGAAAAATTTGGCAAGAAAGTGTCTAACCAAATAGAATCAATAGATTTTTGAATTTTACTAGAAGTATTATTTAATGCCCTAATATCTGGCAGTTCATTTACATCTATGACTTCACTGAGTAACGAAAAATCCAGTATTCCATCTGATAATTCCCCTACGGTCTCAAAATCTTGTAAAACATCCAATCCTATTAGCAACTTAAATGTTTCTTTTAATTTCTCAAGATTAATTATCTGCTCATCTAAAGCAGGCTGAGACTGATCATATTTAAGCCTAGCATCAAGGTAATCCAACTCAGACAAAAGTCCATTATTGTACGCAATACTAGCTTGATCAAACTTGATCTTACTATTCTTAAGCTGACTTTCTAAAACTTCTAAAGTGACTTTAAAAGCTATCAACTCATTATAAAGTTTAAGAACACCCAATCTAATGCTTTTAATAGCCTTTTCCTTATCTATTTTAGCCCTTTCATAGTCAAGAACGGTAAGTTGAAGCTTTTTAAAAACAGAAAGACTTAATGCAAGATCAGCGGAAGCTCCTAGCCCCACCACCCAATAATCTTTCTCCTCTGCATTGGGAATAGGAGAACCTGCTCTTGAAAATCCTGCATTAACACCTAAATTTGGTATGAAAACATTCCAAGAATTATCTTTATATAGCTTCTTTATCTTCTCTGCATACCCAGCATTCCTAGCTTCTAAATTATTCTCTAAAGCCATACGAACGGCTTCCTCAGGAGATATTTGAACAGTTTCTGCGTAAGACGAACCAACTAAAACAAAAATCAATATCAATTTTTTAATGTTACCCCCCTAAAGCGCAAAGGCATAAACAGTCTACACCAGTAACACACCCGTCGTTTTATACCATGACTAAATCATAGCATAGTATAATTTCAAACATGAAGATATTAAAAAAATTACTTTTAACACCAAATCTGGCAGTTATATTACTAATATTGATATACCAAAAAACTTTTTCCAAAATTGTTGGATTTTATTGCATATATGAGATCAGCTGTTCAAACTATGCAATAGAATGTCTTAGAAAATACAATATTGCAACAGCCCTGACTTTAATTGTACTAAGAATACTGAGATGCAATTCACTATTCAAAGGGGGATCCGAATTGATGCCGACCGAAAACCCAATATTAAACTCATTAAAGGAATTTAGAAAAAGATTAATCAAATAAGTTTTTGTACTTGTCTGGCACCCAACTTTTGACAAGTTCCTTGTTATTATCAACAAATTCAACGGCATTCCTATATTCCCGTCCGGATTCTTTATAGTTTTTACCTATTAAGGGCAACACTAGGCCATCATCCCAATAAAAATTATCAAATAGATAATATGCATCCGGATCATTCTCTTTAAGTCCAAGTCTTACAAGAGTATGGACACTCTCAACCCCACCCATTGACATCAAGGGATCATCCAAAAATTTAACGTCATATTTGGCAAATGCCCAATGGGGTTTCCACAAAGGAACTACAATCCATTCATTCTTCTTAATCGCAACCTCTAGACTTGCAAGCATAACACTCTCACTTGAAGGAATAAGTTCATATTCTTTATCTAACTCATAACGCTTAAGCGCTTCCTCTACAGAAAGTTGAGTACCTGACCCAGCATCTATTCCTATTATCTTACTTCCAAAATCAACCCCCCTGCCCTTAAGCTCAGTAATGCTAGAGATTGTAACATAACTTGGCACCACAAACCCTTGCAATGCTCCCTCATAGTTAGCGCCCAAATCAACAAACTTATCTTTAAGCTTTTCATAGTAAAATTTGTCAGTTGTTGGAACCCAAGCAGATACCATCCCATCTACCTGACCTGTCGCCAAATACTGATACATCACGGATGTTGTAACAGGGAATATCTCAACCTCGTAACCCATTTTTTGAAAAACCACCTTAACAACATTAGTAGCGGCTGTTTCACCTATCCAATTAACATACGCAATCTTGACTACTTTTCTAGAAACAGAGCCATCATCCTTATCACAAGAAAATAAGGTAAAAGCAAGAACTAGCAAAACAAAGACAGACAAATTCCTCATCAATAGAACCTCCAACTATCCAAAAAGATGTATATCACCTGTATCATTTATTATATATTTCCAAAAACCTCTTAAATTTATTTTCTTTCTTGATTCCGTAATTGTCAGTATTTAAATAGCTAAATTTAATAAAAATAGTTTGCATAATTCTATCCAAAATAATTGCTATTACAACAACAGCTAACCCCGATATTAGGCCTTCTCCAAAATTCAACCTTTCAACAGAATATATTACAGTCCTACCAAGTCCAGATGATCCAACCATCGCTGCAATAACTATCATAGATATTGCCATCATTATTGACTGATTAATTCCCTCTATTATACTCTGAAGAGCCAATGGCAACTGAATTTGAAAAAGAATACGAAAGTTGCTACTCCCAAAAGATTTTGCGGCCTCAACCACCTCCCCCGGTACTTGAACAATCCCTAGCCTTGTATACCTAATAACCGGAGGCATTGCAAAAATTATTGTAGCAAAAATAGCCGAAGAGGTGCCCATGCCAAAAAAAGGTATAGCGGGTATTAAATAAATAAAAGGGGGCATTGCTTGCATTAGATCAAGCATAGGCCTTAAGAACACATACAATTTAGAATAATACCCACTCAAAATACCTACCGGAATTCCCAAAATCAACGAAAATAATACAGATACAAAAATAATTGATATAGTATCCATTGAAACTTCCCAAAGATCAAAGTACAAAATAAAACAAAACCCTAGCATAATCAATAAAGCCAATCTTTTCTTTAAAAAGAAAACACTGAAAACGCAAATTATAACAATAAAAAAAATGGGATTAATAAAAAGAAATAACTTTTTTAAATTCTCGTAGAATAAAAGAACAACCCTTGAGAAGCCCACGCCACTAGAATCTGCAAAATTGTCAACCAAGAAGTTAAAAAACTTGTCTATACTAGATACTACAAAATCTCTACCCATAACTCCCTACCTTGACAATAAAGTAGTAATTTCTCCCAAATCAACATATCCAATAACATCACCCCGATCATCTGTTATTATTAAAAAACTTAATTTATTTAAATATTGGACAACCCTCTTTATCTCATCCTCCAACCCTAACTTCAAAGAAACAAGACTGCTATGCTTCATTTTACTGGTTATATTGTACAAACTAAACCCATCACCCTCTCTTTTAATGATAACATTAAATTCAGCAGAACTCGTATCAAGAGTAAAATCAACCTTAATAATATCTTTAATCTTTAAAATGTTTAAGACGGGAAGATTCTTAATGAAATTAGCTATAAAGTCTGTACTAGGATTTGCCAATATTTCCAATGGCCTCCCCACCTGAATAATTTCTCCATCTTTCATAAAAGCTATCCTGTTGCCCAACTTAAAAGCCTCAATTAAATCATGCGTAATAAACACAACCGTCTTCTTTAATTTAGCCACCAATCTTAAAAGCTCATCTTGCATCTCTCCTCGTATTAAAGGATCAAGAGCTGAGAAAGCCTCGTCCATTAAAAGTATATCCGGATCAACCACCAAAGCTCGCGCTATTCCTACTCTTTGCTTCATTCCGCCTGAAAGTTCACTTATATACTTATACTGAACATCTTCAAGTCCTACAAGCCTTAGCACATCAAGAGCTTTCTGCACCCTAATCTTTTTGTGAACGCCCTTAACTTCAAGTCCATAAGTCACATTTCTTAAAACATTCATATGTGGAAAAAGTCCAAAATTTTGAAATACCATAGCAAACTTATCTTTCCTTAAAGCAGAAAGATCCCTTTGATTAATATCATTCATCTCGATATTATCTACCAAAATAGACCCAGAATCTATTTTATATATACCGTTTAGACATCTAACAAAAGTAGACTTACCGCAACCTGACATTCCCATAATAACCAAAATTTCATTTTCATAAACATCAAGACTAATATTAGCATTTGCAATAAAGACGGAATATTCTTTATAAATTTCCGCCTTATCTTTTCCCGACTCATAACTGCTTATCGCTTTAGCTATTCGCTTTTTATTATTACTATAAGAAAATGTTTTATAAAGATTTCTGACTCTAACGCTAGCCACAAAGCGCACCCCTAATTAAAACATCGAAAGCAAAACACACTAACACCAATTATACTAAAACACCAATACTTTTCTTGATGCAAGCAAAAATAAAGGGTCTTTAAAAGACCCTTTCTAATCAAAAATTAAACCTACCTAAGAAGTGACAACACATACTGCGGAACTTGATTTGCTTGTGCAATCATCGCCATAGCAGACTGTGTCAAAATACTGTTAGTTGTAGATGAAACAATTTCATCTGTCATAGTAGCATCTTTAATCTGAGCATAAGACGCCTTCAAATTTTCAATAGAATATTCTGTACTGCTCTTAATAGACTCAAGTCTATTTTGAAAAGCTCCAAGATTTGCCCTCTGATCACTTATCATCCTAATAGCATTTTCAATCTTTGCAAGTGACATATTAGCATCAACAGTAGTTGTAACATTAATCGGAGAATTAACGCCCCCCTGAGTTGGAGCAGCCGCCACAGCAGGTGCCTGCGCCCCCTCCTCCTGGTTTGCTGCCTGAGCAGGTGCCTGTGCCCCCTCACCAGCAAAAAGATTAGGAACATTAGCCGCATAAATATTAACAGCAATGGCCTCATCCTGATTTGCACCCACATGCACTCTCAATGTCCATGAAGCCTGCGCACCAGCCAGAGATGCCGGTGTATTAATTTTAGCGGGTTGCATACCAAGCTCCTCCGCTGTTCTTACGTTTTGAGCAGCAGATTTATTTGACAACATATGCATCTGGTTATACTGAGACTGATCAGCAATTCTATTAATCTCATCTGTAAGTTGTTCAATTTCAATTTGAATGGATCCCCTGTCTGCATCTGAATATGTGCCATTACCAGACTGAACCGCAAGCTCCTTCATCCTCACCAATACCTTCTCTACTTCATTTAAATTTCCTTCTGTTGTTTGAACAAAATTTATAGCCTTTGAAGTATTCCTAGAAGCCTGAGACAATCCTCTAATCTGAGCATTAATTTTCCCAGCAACACCCATACCAGCAGCATCGTCAGACGCACGATTAATTCTATACCCACTAGAAAGTTTCTCCTGAGTCTTACTAAGATTAGCAGCATTAATACCATTGTTTCTTGAAGCATTAATAGCTGAAGTATTATGATTTATTATCATATATTGTTCCTCCGTGATTTATCACATACTTTTGGCAAATCCCTTCGCCTTTTAAGAAGGATATCACAAAAATAAGAAAAAGATAAATGCAATGCCAATAAATTCATCACCTGCTTTGTCTTTGTAAGTTAAAAGATTTAAGAACTTCTTCCTGTTCCTTCGTTTTCTTCACGGTAAAATCCAGAGTATTAAGTTCCCCCTCCACCTTTCTCTCGCGTTCTTCATATTTCTTCCTATAATCTTCAACCACGCTCTTCTGGTTGGGAATCTTAAGATCATAACTCCTTACTTTATTGTAAATAAACCCCCCAGAACTAACCAAAGGAAATAGATAATCCCCAAGTATCTTAGCAAGTCCATCGTCATAAATTCGGTCTTCATTAAGATCAAACGCAAAAAGCTCCCTTACTGAACTAATATTGTCTCTTATTATCTCATTAAATTTTTTCTCATCAAGTTGTAAATAACGGGATAATCCACCGGAAGACGAGATAGAGTTAGTAAACACTCCTATTTGACTTATTATAGAAAAATTAGGATCATTGGTTCTGTAGCTATTAAACATGATTGATTCCAGTTTTGCTTTAAGATTCTTTAGAGCAAATTCTGTCCTAAGAATTCCCAAGTTTTTGTAGGCCTCCTCTTTCCCTTCTTCACTCAAATAAGTCAATTCCTCTAATACATCCGATTTCCTACCTTCTGTACTATCTTCATTGGAACTTACAATATTAATTTCAGCAAGGACTTCGTTATAGGCCACAAGGAAATCCAATAAAAGTTTTCTAATCCCCTCATAATCCGGCTCAACCTGAGCAATAATAACTTCTTCTGATGCTTTTTTCAAATTTAGCGTAACGTTAGGAACGAGATCATTAATGACATTTGAATCTCGTTCAATATCTATCCCATCAAATCTTACCTTCGCATTCTCTGCAAAGCTTTTAGCATTTATTGGCAAATAACCATCCCTATTTCTTGGATCAAAAACCTCAATACCACGAATAGTGAACACCTTGTTATTAAGCCTATTCTCAATGTTTATTTCCTTTAAATCCAAAAGTGATCCAACTTCAACTTCAACCTTCTCAAATTCACTTGAAACATTTACTGGAGGCAATTCTAAAGATCCCGAATTACCGTGTATTTTAATCATATTCATTTGAATATATTTTTTTTCCCTTAAAGGTGGCTTATGATCAGGTCCAAGATTAATTATACTGTCCTCACCCTCAACCCTAGCATCTTCAAAAGTAGCCTCGCCGGGACTAAAAACAATTTCATTTAAAACGCCCTCATCTTCTGTGTCATGGTACTTAATCTCAAACTTAATTTTACTTCCACCGCTAATCTCAATATTTTCTGGAATGCTTATTGCAATCTCAGAAAGAGGTTCCAATATAACACTGCTCTTATCAAGGGAAATATTATTGCTACTGTTCTGTTGCGTATTAACAATTTCTGCAGGATCTGGAGTAAAGTTCGTTTCAAGTTCACTTAAAATACCTATTCGCCTAGCAAGCCTTAAAGCTTCATCCTTCATAATAAGCTTATTAGATTCACCTTCTTTTAAAGACTGCAGAATTAGTCTACTATTCCCAGCATTATCACTTTTGACAACTTTTGCCGTTAAAAACCCCTTACCATAACTATTAATGTCTCTTACAAGAGATACAACATCACCATTATTCTTAAACTTAATCTCTTTATTACCAACTAAAAATGTATAATCCCCTATAGGAACTTCAATTTCTTTCTGTTTAAAATTCGCGGACAAAAACACATCTGAACTAGCTGTTTGATTAACACTAATTTTATAAGTTTCATTTTTAGCCCCATAGCTAGCTGTCATAGAAAGCACATCACCGTTACTAGACTTCCCTGACATGTGATTGAAAGGGCTATTAAGAGATGTAATTTGCTTTGCAAGAGAATTTAGAGTAGAAACTTTTCTATTAATCACCTGCCAAGCACTTCTTTCCTGCTCTAGATGTTCAAGCTTTTTTAAGGATGTATCTATTTTAGCTTTATCGCCCTTAAGCATTGACTCGCGAATCTCTTTGGTATTATACTTACTGTCCACGCCTGGAACGAAAAATCCGGAAGACATCAAGATACCTCCTGTGGAAAAGTTTAACACAGAAGGCTTGAAAACATTAATAACGAAATTTATCTAGAAAACCAGCAAAGTTAGTGGTACATGCATCGGGGAATAAACGCTTTAAAAACACACCTGCTTATAGTAAAATTTAGGTTAATGGGAGAGTAAATATGGCAAATTTCTGCTTATTCAACTCAAAATCTGTGCTGACAGGAAATGACAAGATAGAAAATTCTGCTGTCCTTATCAAAGACGGCAGAATTTTTGATATCGTAACGGCCGACAGACTTGAAAAAATTAACCTAAAAGAATATGAAATGATCGACATTAAGGGCAACTATATAACACCGGGGCTTTATGATAACCACATACACGGCTTTTGCGGTTACGGAACTGATCAATGCTCAACAGATTCGATAATTCAAATGTCACATCATTTGGCGGAATATGGGGTGGTGGGCTTCCTGCCTACTCTTTATCCTCGTCCAATTGATGAAATGGTTGCAACGATTAAGGCATGCACGAACGCAATGGGTAAAGAGAAGGGCGCAAAAATTTTAGGACTTCATCTTGAGGGACCTTTTTTCTCTCCTGAAAAAAAGGGTGTCCATCCCGTCTCTTATCTCCAAGAACCAAGCATCGAAATCATGAAAAAATTCATAGACGCAGCAGGAGGAACTTTCACAGATTCTTTTGGAAGGAAAAAAACAAATATTGCTACAATGACGGTTGCCCCCGAGCTTAAGGGAATGAGGGAGCTTGCAATGTTTTGCATGGAGAATAACATAACACTTCAGGCGGGGCACACTAATGCAAAATATGAAAACATGATTGAAGGTTTTCAAGTAGGCATACTTCATACAACTCACTTCTTCAACGCAATGTCAAAACTTGATCACAGAAACCCAAATGCGATAGGAGCCGTTTTAATTCATGGGGATATATCTTGCGAAATCATTGCTGACGGATATCATATTCATCCAAAACTTGTTTTAATGCTTAGAAAGCTTAAAGATATAAGCAAATTGATTCTTGTAACCGACGGATTAACACCAACGCTACAATCGGTTGGAAAGTTAATCGCAAATGGAGATGAAGTTTATCTTAAAGATGATGGATTGTTCCACACGGTAAAGAATGACACAATTGCAGGGTCAGCCCTTACGATGGTACAGGGTGTTAAAAACTTAGTAGAATTCGGATATAGCTTAAGTGACGCTATCCAGGCAAGTTCATACAATCCAATAAGAATAATTAATCTTGAAAAAAAGGGGTTAATATGTCATGGCTATGATGCAAACATCAATGTTCTGGACAAGGATCTAAATCTAAAACTAACAATGATAGAATCGAGGATAATATTTAACAAACTTTGATTTTAATCATAAATACAAGGAGACGAAGAAAGATGAGACTAATCATTAGACCCGAATATAGAGACATTTCAAGATGGGCAGCCAACCACGTGGCCATGAGGATAAAAGAATTTTCGCCAACAAAAGAAAAGCCATTTGTCTTGGGCCTTCCAACGGGTAGTTCTCCTCTTGGGATGTATAAAAACCTAATTGAAATGAATAAACTTGGAAAAATTTCATTTGAAAACGTGGTTACATTTAATATGGACGAATATGTAGGATTAGATAAAAATCACCCCGAAAGTTACCACTCATTCATGTGGAGTAACTTTTTCTCCCATGTAGACATAAAAAATGAAAATGTACACATTCTAAATGGCAATGCTGCTGATCTTTATAAAGAGTGCAAAGATTATGAAAAGAAAATTAAATCTTACGGCGGTATTGTACTTTTCGTGGGAGGAATTGGACCTGATGGCCATATTGCCTTCAATGAACCAGGGTCATCTCTTCAATCAAGAACAAGAATTAAAACCTTAACTAGAGACACAATCATCGCAAATTCAAGATTTTTCGACAATGATACCAACAAAGTTCCTAAAAGTGCATTAACTGTAGGGGTAGGGACGATTATGGACTCAAAAGAAGTATTAATTATTGTAAATGGATACAACAAGGCCAGAGCACTAAAACATGCAATTGAAAGCGGAGTTAATCATATGTGGACAATTAGCGCTCTTCAATTACACGCAAAATCGATCATCATCTCGGACGAGTCTGCAACACACGAACTTAAAGTCGGCACGGTAAAATATTTCAACGACATAGAAAGAGACAATTTTAACAACGAAATATAACAAACAATCGGAAACACACAACCCAGGCTGAGATCTACACTTCCTGTCCAGCCTAGTTGAAAGTTTTTAAAAAAATTACTCTATTATCTCGTTGTACACTCTTGAGACTTCTTCCCAATTTAAAACCTTAAAAAATGCATCAAGGTAATCTGCTCTTCTATTTTGATATTTAAGATAATATGCATGCTCCCAAACATCAACACCCAAAATAGGTTTATAATCTTCCATCAAAGGGCTATCCTGATTCGCCCTCGTTACTATTTGCAACTCCTTTTTAGCATGAAGGACTAGCCATGCCCAACCACTTCCAAAAATCTTCATGGCCGAATCCTTTAAAAGCATCTTAAGCTTATCAAGGCTTCCAAAAGTAGCATTAACATGTTCTTCAAAATTTTCTAAAACATTATCCCTGTTTCCAGGCCTTAAAACTCTAAAATACATGCCATGGTTAGCATATCCACCGCCATTATTTCTTACCGCTGTTTGCAATTCCTGAGGGAAACGTTGAATATTTTTTAATATACTTTCAATATCCTTAAAGTAATTTATTTCTGCTGTCTCAAGGGCAGAATTTAAATTTACTGTGTACGCATTATGATGTTTGCTATGGTGAATTTCCACAGTCATAGCATCAATATACGGCTCCAAAGCATCATATGCGTAACCAAGTTCCGGCAACTTAAACACAAAGTCCTCCTTTCTAGCCTTTTCCATGACAATTTTTATATTTCTTACCACTTCCACAATGACAAGGCTCATTTCTCCCTATTTTGGGGCTTCTTCTAACTATTTGCACACTTTCAGAATTATCTCCTTCTCCAGAAACGAAATCTGAAAATTTCTTATGAGTGGCTCTTATCTTTTTAAGAGATTTTTTCTCATAATCATTAGAATCAACATCAACTTTCATTTGCAAAGTTCTTCTTATAGTCTCAACCTTAATATCTTTGACAAGCTCACTAAAAATCGCAAACCCCTCTTCCTTGTATTCAGTAATCGGGTTTTTATTTGCATAAGACCTAAGGTATACAGACTCCCTTAAAGAGTCAAGATTGGCAAGATGTTCTTGAAACTTAAGGTCAATATTTCTTAAATATTCATATCTTAAAAATTCATTTAAAAGCTCGGGCCCAATTAACTCTTCCTTTGCAACTAAATTAGCCCTTGCAACTTCCATTAATTTATTTTTCAAATCCAAAATATCCATACCCTCCACAGAGCCAATATCTCCCATCATGTGGGCAAAAACTGAATTTATTTCACTTAAAACAGACCCCGTGACCACGTCACCCTTAACCTCATCAAACAAAAAATCAAGATATTCCCTTAAAGAAAGAAGAAGACGCTCCTTAATATTATCGTCAGCAAGAATTGAATCCCTTTGTGCATAAATAAATTCCCTATGTTTTGTTATAACATCATCATACTCCAAGAGGTGTTTTCTAATTTCAAAATTCCTATCTTCAACTCTCTTTTGCGCATTAACTAGGGATCTTGTCAGCAAAGAATGCGCAATGGGTTCCCCTGTAGCCATACCAAGCTTCCCCATTAACGACCTCAAACTATCCCCTGCAAAAAGACGCATCAAATCGTCTTCAAGAGACACATAAAACCTTGACCGACCTGCATCTCCCTGTCTCCCCCCCCGACCCCTGAGTTGATTATCTATTCTTCTTGACTCATGCCGTTCACTACCAATAACATAAAGACCGCCAAGCTTCTTCACTTCTTCATAATCTTTAAGATACTGATCTCTTTCCTCACGAACAGCTCTTTGAAACTCTTCAAGACTTGCTCCCGTTCCAATCTTTTTACGCACTCGATGCTCAAGATTACCTCCAAGCTTAATGTCAGTCCCTCTACCAGCCATATTGGTAGCAATAGTAACAGAGTGCTTTGCCCCCGCTTCAGCAATAATTAAAGCCTCACGGAAATGATTTTTCGCATTAAGTACCTCATGTCTAATCCCTTTATTTTTAAACATGTTTGACAAAATCTCAGATTTCTCAATAGAAACCGTTCCAACAAGCACGGGCTGTCCCCTCTTGTAAGCCTCATAAACTTCCTCAGTAATAGCATTAAACTTGAACTCTTCAGTATAATAAATAACGTCATCTTCATCTATCCTTGCCACCATCCTATTAGTAGGAACAACCACAACATCAAGGTTATATATCCTATGAAATTCCTTAGCTTCCGTATCAGCCGTACCTGTCATACCAGAGATCTTCTTAAACATCCTAAAAAGATTCTGAAATGTAATTGTCGCCATAGTTTTATTTTCACTAGCAACCTTAACACCCTCTTTAGCTTCAATAGCCTGGTGCAAACCATCAGAATATCTTCGCCCCGCCAAAATACGACCCGTAAACTCATCAACAATCTCAACGCCAGAATCCCCAACAATGTATTCCCTATCTTTTAAAAAAAGCAAATGGGCTTTCAAGGCCTGGGTCATATAGTGGACGTAGTTAAAATTAGGGTCAACATACATAGATCCCTTAATTATGCCCCTTGAAACCAAAATCTTCTCAAGGTTATTTAACCCATTCACAGTAAAAGATATCCTCTTGCCTTTCTCATCAACAGTAAAATCACCATCAAGATCATCAATCTCTAACGGATAGTCTCCCGTTTTTGGATCCCTAGAACATTCTTTCAAAAGGGATACAAGAGAATTAACTTCAAGGTAAGCCCTAGTATCCCCCTCAGTAGATCCTGAAATAATTAAAGGCGTTCTGGCCTCATCAATCAAAATGGAGTCGATCTCGTCAATGATACAGTAATTAAAACTTCTTAAAGATTTTTGAGCCAAATCAAATCGCATATTATCTCTTAAATAATCAAACCCGAGTTCATTGTTTGTAACATAAGTAATATCTTTACCATATTCCACTTTTCTTCTGGCATGATCCATATCAGACAGTACAACACCAACGCTAACCCCCAAAAGATCAAAAACTGGTCTCATCCAATTCGAATCACGCTCAGCAAGATAATCATTAACAGTAACGATAATAACCCCATTGTCTGTTAAACTATTCAGATAAGCAGCCTGTACAGAAGACAAAGTCTTACCCTCTCCAGTTTTCATTTCTATTATCTTACCCTGATGAAGTGCAAGCCCTGCAATAATCTGAACGTCATAAGGCCTTTCTTTAAGACGCCTTCTAGCAGCTTCCCTGGAAAGAGCAAAAGCCCTCTCTAATATATCCTCTAAAGTCTTACCCTTCTTAAGTTCACTTTTAAACCTCCCCGTCTCTTTACTAAAGTCTTCATCTGCTAAAGAAAGTGCCCAAGGCTCAAGTCTATTAATATTCCTTAAAGCAGGAAGATAATTTTTCAAATCCCTTTTACTCTTTGAGCCAACAGCCGCCTCAAGTATTGCTCTTAACATATTAGGTATCAATTCTCCCAAATAATTGACTTTTAACCATTTAAAATAATACCATCTAAACAATGAGAAAGTTTCACAAAGCCTGCATACTAACTTTACTCCCTGCAATTATATCATGCAACGCTGAAACTTTAAATGAACTAGGAGAGAAGCAATTTAAAATACCATTTGGGACACTACCTGGAGAAATTGCGCCACTTGAGGATAAATTTAAAAACTCAAGCTTTGATATTAAAACATACAATGGCCTTGTCTACATTGTGGAGACAAAAACAAACAAACTGATGATTTTTAACTCTTATGGAAAATTAATTCAGGCTTACCAAAATGGGGTATTTGACACAAATCATGATCTTAAAATCAAAAACGTAGATTTTAAAAACGTCCAGGCCATATATCCATCAAAGGATTTTATTGTAGTATCAGACATACTAGAGAGTGGAAAATCTAAATTTGACGAGAAGGAAAATATTGCATACTTCACGAAAATACTTATCCTAAATAAAGATCTATCCATAGAGGTGCTGGGTCAGGAGGGTAAAAATGGAACACCGTTTCCACAAGTTTACGATATAAACATTGATGACGGAAATCATATTGCTGTAATAACAATATATAGCGAAGGGTATATTATATATTCTTATGACAACAATTTGTTACCCCTTTATAAGATTTATGTTAACAAACACATGCTACAAATACCTGATGAAGAAACCAGGAAGTATAATATATCAATAGACAAGGTATTCTTTGAAGTAGGAAAGAAAGTCATTTATGTAAAGACAACCTATTACGAAAATATAGGAACCACTGAAAACATTAACGACCTTGGGGTTAGAATTAAAAACCAATATTTCTACACGATAAATCTGGACAAAAATAAAAAATTTGAAATAAAAGACCGAATTACCCTACCTAAAAATTTATTAGACGATCAACAAGAAAGCTTCATCAATATCATCGGAATTCAAAAAGATAGAGTAATAGCGTCAACCAACATAAAAACCCTACTTAATACTTTAATATGGAGTCTTGACAATAAGGGGCAAATTAAAGAACAGATGGTTTTAATTGAACCTCCGAACCTCACGTTTCTTGCCGAAAGTTTGTCTAGGGATGGAATACTCAGCATACTTTATGGTGAGAAAAGCGGAGTAAGTGTTTATTGGTGGAACTTAAACACCCTGCTAAAGCAATGAACCTAGGAACCAATACCTATGAGGAACAAAGTTCGCAAAACAGATGAACAAAGCAAATACAAACGGAGAACAGCGAAACACTTAACCACAGGGGTGATTTTCGTTATAATGCTATTTGTTATCAAAATAGCATTAATTCCCGAACTTGCAAAATCAAAGTTAAAGTATGAACCCAAGATAACAATAGAGTATACAAAGGGAAATAAAAGCTTATCTCTTAAAATCAATATCCAAAGCCAAGATAAGGATCCGGGAAAAGTTAGTCTAGATATATACCTAGACAATAAGCTTATTGAAAATAATGTGATTTACATAGACAAGATCAATTATACTTTATATACTAATGTTGAATACAGAAATGAGACTTTATTAAGTGTAGTTCTGATAAACAAAAGAGGGGATCGGGTCTACTTTAGTGAGCCGTTGAATTTTGGGGGGTGAGCGATGTTGCAGATATATTTTATATCAGTCTTACTTAATGTATTGGGGGGCATAGTGCTGGCATTTCCAATTTTAAGAGAGAGATTTAAGTTTTTCGTTGTATTTGAGGAATTTGTAAATCTAATCAACAATAACAAGAATGTAAGAGGCATTTTCGGTACAGTATTTCTGGTAGCTAGCATCTTTGAAACAATCAAGCCTTATGGTTTGCCTATAATTGGAAATTTACTCCCTGCTGTTAGTTTATTCCTTATAGGATTTATCTTCTTTTTAAGTCAAAAGATTCCGGCAAACATCCAAAATAACAAAGAATATGGAAGATTTAAATCTTTACTTGAAAGCAATAAAAAATTAGTGGGAATCTTTTCAATAATTATTGGAATAATTCATTTTTTTGCAGCCGAAGTGCCTTTGCTGTAATTCATATCGATATAACATCTACAATTTTAATTAAATTTCTACAATAATTAGTTAGAAATTTGTGCAATCGTGTTATCATCTTTAACATTATTGTATAAGTCTAAAGTAGTAATACTTCTTATACAAGAAGGAGAATATGACAACTCAATTTATGCATTTAGTCCTAAATACATTTAACGCTATTGCCTAGATGAATAGTCATAAAAGGAGAAAAATATTATGCCAAACAAAACAAATGTTCAATTTCTCGTTTTTCCTATGTTAACTTTATTAGCAATTGGGTGTTCCTTTTTCAGAGGGCCCCAAGAGGTTGACTTTAATGGAAAAGAAATTGGAATACAAACGGGTAATCAAAAAGTAGAATTCATAGATGGAGAAAAGTATGTAGAAAAATTACCCGTAATAAATCAAAGTGCAACTGTAGCCTGGAAAAAAACAAAAGCAATGCCAATTTTTGATAAAAAGGGACAAGAAATTCCTGCTCTTAAAGGAAAAGTGGGATATGCCTATGTAGTCTCTCCTATTAAGATGAATGAAGAAATAAGCGACAACGTCTCATTTTTTATTCTTATTGAAACCACTGCGAAGGGAGACACAGAATATACGGTTGACGATTTAAGACTAATAACGTCTGGCAGTAACTTAAAAATTAAAGATTCCATCTTATTCCCACCTGAGACATCAGGGGAAGAAGGCTACGTGACCTCTTTCCCTTTTGGACAACCAATAACTAATGAAGTCAAATTAGCGTTCGATAATACATATATAGACAATAAATGGACTTACATGATCGCCAAACTAACTTTGAAAAACAAAAAAACTCAAAGATTAGAAACTTATGAAATATCCCTTAATTCACAATTTGTGAATGATCTTCTAAAAGAGGTTGTCCGATTACATCCAGATATAAAAGAAAAAAATCATGATTTATTTGAAGACTTAAAATAATGTGCCCCGCACATTATTTTTTGGTTCTAAAATTAGTATCGATAGATAGACTTTAACCATCAGACTATAATTTTCTTAATTGAAGAGTAAGTTTAACACGACTCCAAACACTCTAAGCCTTTAAATAAAAGCTAAAACCACTTACTGCGGCAACTTAATCATAGGTTTACGGCATTTATTAAAATTTCTTTGTATGATATAATCAGGTTGGTTGTAACCTGAGGGCAATAAATTACTTACGAGGGGAATAGCGCTAGATGCCAAGGAGATCAATATTATTTCTTTTTTTTGTAGGATCGAGTCGTCTTTTATTCGCAACGGCCGAGGCGGACCTATTTCAGGGTAATAGATACATTGTAAGGGAAAATGTAAAGGTTAAAGTTAGAACTTTGCAGCAAAGCATCTTTTTTATAACGGCTGAAGTCGCGATTAGTACACCCTACATGGAATTAAAAAGCCCTGAAGGACAAAAAATAGAGGAACTTGAGGGGATAACTTATTCATTCGTCAACGCTTTTGTGATAATTGGTTCAGCGGCAACTATCTCATTTGATTTATCAAATGAGGCTTCTGAAAAACACGAAATAACTCAACTAGAGTTCTTAACTCCCGACGATGGAAATTTTATATATTACTTAAACGACATGGCAACTGGAAAACAGAATTCAGAAAAAGAAGGCTGTAAAGATGCGTACTCTTTTGGAGTGCTGAGAACTCCCACGCTGGCAAAAACTGTTGCTGGATACTACAAGAATCCAGATTGGTACTACATTATTGCAAGAATAACAGTAAGGAATAAGAAAGAGGATTCAGAGAGGAAGTACAAGATAAGGATTAATCCCAAAGTGTATAACGAATTTCAAAAAGAATTAAGGAAAGTTTATGAAAATCAAGATTTCAGCCATTTTCCAATACCAGTAGAATAAACAGACTTAAAGAATAAAGAATTCATTTCAAATCACATTATATAATGTTAACAGTATATAATGTTAGAAGTGGGCAATCGTAAACAGATCATCATAAACTTTAAAAGTTTGGAGCATAATTTAATATCAATCAAGAATCACATTCAAGGGAGAGAGTTGGTGGCTACTTTGAAGGCCGACGCTTACGGACACGGACTAGCTAAAACATTCAGTTTTTTAAAAGAAAAAGGAGTAAATTATTTTGGTCTTTTTTGGATAGATGAAGCCATAAGGATTAAAAAAATTGACAAAAACGCAAAAACATTGCTCTATATTAACACAGATAGAAGTGGAATAAAAAATCTGGTTAGGTTTAGTATTACACCCTTCATAGCTGATTCCCACTACTTATATTTAATAGAACGGGAATGCTTGAGGCAAAATAAAAAAATAAAGGCTCACTTAAAAATTGACGTTGGAATGAACAGATATGGCATTAAGATAGAAAATGCTTTAAACCTAGCTAATCAAATTCAAAATTCAAAGTTAATAGAATTAGAAGGGGTTTGCACTCACCTGCCTACAACAGAGGATACAAAAATTACAAACGCACAAACAGAAAAATTTATGTGTTTCATAGAAGAACTCAAGGAAAACAACATAAATCCCAAATTTATCCATGTATCCAACTCAGAGCATACAGAAAATTACAACATAAATGAAAAATTTAACATGGTAAGACCTGGACTTATTCTGTATGGATACCACTCAAATCTTAATAGATCAAAAAACAATTTATGTCTCAAACCTGTATTAAGTTTATATTCGAAAATTATATTTCTTAAAAGCATAAGTCAAGGAGAGGCAGTATCATACTCTGGATTATTTATAGCAAAAGAAGACATACAAATCGGACTTGTACCTGTTGGGTACTTTGATGGTATTCCACAAAATACATCTAACAATTTTTACTATCTAGTAAGAGGTAGAAAATGCCCAATCAGAGGGAAATTATGCATGAACATAACAATAATCGAGATACCTAAAGATTTAAAAATCAGCATAGGAGAGAGAGTAGAAATAATCTCTGAAAATTTGACCCTGGATGAACTTAGTAAAGAATCTGGGGTAAGCAAATATGAAATGCTATGCTCGATTGGTAAACACACCAATAAAAAGTATCTATATTAGATTTCCCGAAGAATCAAATTTCTGAAAATCAACTAGATTCCCCTTACTATCATAAATCCATTTAAAAACCGAAATACCTCCAATGTCATCCCTCAGCCTTAAATCTGGACCGTGGTTTGTTTTCCTAGCGATCTTCCCAAACTTATTGTATTCATATTTGTACATACTAACACCATAAGCATCATCTTGTAATTGCCCCAGATTTCCAAAATTTTTCTGACTAACAAGCCTATTTTGTTTATCGTACTCATAAGCGTATTCAAAAACAAAAGCAAGATCTGCAACCAAAGCCCCACTCTTGGAGTAATTACTCTTTAAAGTCATATTGCCATTAACATCATAGGCAAATTTATATCTAAAAACACCTTCAATGTTTTCTATAGGATTATCAAAATCTCCATAATGCTCTTGGGTTGCAAGAAGCCCATCCTCATCATAAGAATATTTATAAATCATGACACCATTTAAATCACTTATTAGATTAAAACCTTTATCAAAAAAAAGACTTTCAATCAAATAAAAATTACTATCATACTTGTAGCTATAAACCGCAACACCTTTAAAATTGTTCGTTATCTCATACTTTTCCTCATAATTGGCAGGAACATCGCTTTTATAATTCTTATTTATTTTATTGCTATAGTTTATTACTCTTTTTTCACTATTTTGTACATAAAAAATGGTCTTCTTCATAGCATAGCCATTTTGCCCAACAATTAACTTGTTATCAGGGTCATAGTTATACTCTTTATGGAAATAATCCTTTTCTTTTAGATTATACTCATACCTATATACTGCTACATTATTCTCATCGGGAGTCAGATTATGCCTAGGGTCATAATTTAAAATCTCAATAACCCTACCCTCAACATCATAACGGTATGTTTTTATCGCAACGGAGAAAGGATTTGCATACAAGCAAGATACCTGATCTAAATACTCTTCCTTTATAACATTATATTCACTATCATAAGTTAATCTAAACCCATATATTCCATTTTTAGCCTTCATATTATAATTATTATCGTCATAGTACAAAACTGTCTTCGTGCGAGCAGAATCATCATAAGCAACCCTAGTATAATACACATCGTTTAGATCCTTAATTTGAAGTCCAGCCTCGCTAAACCTATAAACGTCGAAGTTATTATTATCACGATAAACAAAATAATAGTAAAAAATTCCATACTTATCCCTTATGATCTCATTAGATTTATTATAATTAAAAATATTTTTAATTCTGTCCCCTGACAGGTACTCTATTTGCTCAATATAAACATCCTTTGAGTTCTTGGCAGCAAAACCCCCATTTAAAAACAAACGCCTTTCTGTATTCTTAAAATACTCTATCTTGATCTGATTTGCACAAAAAAAAGAGGGTATTAAAATGTTGAGCTTACCAATATAATCAACAAAAACAAGCTTACCTTCACCATTATAAATAAATTTATATCCACATTCTTCCTCTGCTTCTTCCTTGCTTATTCTATATTTTCCCTTTATTTTATAATTGATATCATAATCGACATATCTATAATAGACCTCCCTTGAAAAAAGACTGTAAGATATAAAAACCATTACAAAAAACATAACCATTCCTTGATCAATCAAAATTATTTTGATAAATTTATTATACAGTAAATTAACACAATGGGAGGAGTTCAAAATGGCAAAACTTTCCAAGAACGCTCAAAGGGGCGGCTCTAAGGAGTTATTGAGTAGGTGGGGGGGTAAGATTAGCATGAAATCTAGGTTTGAAAACGGCAAAGTAAGACACTACGCTGAATGCCAGGTCTCAAAGAACACAGCAAGAAGGCCTAGGGATCTATTCTAAATTACTTTCTGCCAAGTCTATCCCCAAACTTGGACCAAGCCTCGTCCTGCTCCGTTTTGCTGTAGTTCTTCAGCTCTTCTTCCTTGGGAGGCAGGCTCCCCTTACCCTTCCTGACATAGGAGTTTTTAGCCTGCTCCTTTTTTTCCTCTCTTTGTTTAAGTCTTCTGTCCAATTGTCTCTGGGCACGCTCGCTTGGATCAAAGAGACCCGCTGAACTGCTCTTCATCCCGACCCTGATATCTAACCTGGACAGAGCCTCTTTGTAACTCTGATGCCTACCTGTCAAAAACAGAAAAACCTTTTTTAAAAATCCCAAATCTTTGTAGGCAGATTTTAAAATACCAGACAAGTCAACCTTATATATCCTATAAAGTGGAAAAAACTCATTACTATTCCTAAAATATTTAGCCGCCTCCGTTTTGATTATATCCTTAATATGAGCCTGGATATTTTGAGTTTTAGACACCCTCCTGTAATGGGAGACAATAAAATCAAGAAACGCAACCTTATTCTTGAAGCAATAATCGTTAATATCATAATTAAAAATGAATTCTCTTAAAGTCTTATTCAGCCCTTCTTCCGTAAAAATAGAAGAAGAATCTCCGCCACTTTTAAGAATCTTAAACAATCCATTTCTTAATTCATATTTAACATCAATCAAAATCCGATCAAACTCTTTTAAAAACATGGAATAAGCACATGGCTTATATAAATACAGACCAGGCTTAATACTAAACACCCTAGGCAAAACGTCCTTAATCTTGGACTCAAAAAAATATTCATTAGCAACCTTTAAAAAGTACTCAGGATCCGACAATTCCCCAGAATGCTCCTTAAGAATCTTTTGAAATTCTTCTATGTTGATAAACCCAGGTCTAAACTCCATTGTTTTCTCAATTGATTTTAAAGTCTCATCTATCCTAATATTTTCCACAGCCTTAAGCTCTTCTAAATTCTTCTCATTAGAAATATAGGTGCTCAATATTTCTAAAAAAGTAAAGTAATTTTTAGAAATATTAATTCCCTTCTTATTTAAGATCTCATCCTTATTTTCCAAAATCCCCAAAAGGAGATTATGAACAACCCCTACACCACTTATACCATCCTCTAAAATTCGATCATACTCGCTAAGTTTTAAATTTTTAGTCTTAACAAAAATATCTTTAACAATGCTATTGGAAGCAATGTTAAATAGCATCTTCTTAATAAATTCGATAAAATACAAAGCTTTTCCCGATGGAATTATCAAAGAGTTTAAAACAAACACCTTTTTTAGCGACGCATTCTCCTGAAAGTATTTAAAATTGATATCTGAATCGGACATAGTGACAAACTTTTTCTCAAAAGCCAATAAATCCGCATCTATATTCCTAACCGTAAGCAAGGTGCTAAAAAGCTCTATTCCTACATAATGCTTTAAAAACAAATCCTCAATAGCATAATAATAAAAATCATAACTCCCCTCATCCGTTATAATCATCCGAAAGGGCACAAACTCCCCATCCGGAGTTACCCTGTTGACAATAATTCCCCTTCTGACCTCATAAAGCTTGCGGAATAAGAAATCAAGCTCCCCTTTAAGGCTACGAATCTTAACAGAATAATCCTCCACAAACCCAAAATAATCTATCTCATCTTGCTTATGCTCCACAATAACCCTTAAAATCATCTTCTGGGCATCTGAAGAAACTCCTATCTGAGATATCAGTATATCCAGATCCTTATCGCTCATGTAGAAAATCTCGGGTAACTTTTTCATCCTATACTCTTAACCTCCCCACACGGAGAACAATGATAGCACATAACAACCGCATTAACAAAATACTAAACAGCCACAAACAAAAACGTATTATACAGGGCATATAGCAACAAAAAAAGAACAGAAGGCCCCCTGCTAAAAGCCCCCTTAAACTTAACTATTAACAATAAAACTAAAGCCACAGCAACCATTATACCAAAGTCAACAAAATAAATATCACTCATCAATACCGGTCTTACAAAACTACTACTAGCCAATATTAACCCAATGTTAAAGATATTACTCCCAATAATATTTCCAATAGCAATCTCCGATTCTTTCCTAGCCACAGAAAATAGAGAAACAACAATTTCCGGTATGCTGGTTCCGAAAGCCACAAGAATAATCCCAATAACCTTTTCACTAACGTTAAAAATATTGTGTGCAATATAAACTGAACTATCTACCAATAATTTTGAACCTAAATACAAAAAATAAATACTTAAAGTCAATACAAATGTATTTAAAAACAAAAATTTGATACCATAGTCACAATTAACTTCTTCTGCGTCTTTTGAAACAAAATTGTACTTCTTCTCTTCTCTGTAGAACAAAAACAGATAAAATAAAAATAAAATAAAAATTACTAATGAACTAGTCCTGTGATACGGCATTTTAAAAAATGCCAAAGAATTTAAATCAAAAGAAAACAACAAGAGAAGAAACATTAACAAAAATAGAACCGTAAAAGAAAGCCTGAGTCTCTTAAATTCCGTTTCAATACTCAAAAAAACCCCCGTTAAGGGTAATGCAAGCAACATATTAATAATATTACTTCCAATGATATTGGAAACAATAATTTCATTTTTACCCTTAAAGGATGCTATTAAACTCGTAAAAAGCTCTGGTGCACTAGTTGAGAATGACACTACAGTAACACCAATCAAAAGACTAGGAACTTTAAAATAAGTGGCAACGCTTACAGAACTTTTTAAAAGATAATCCCCACCAAGATACAATAAGAATATGCCAAAAGCTACATAAAAAAAATGAAAGTATTCCAAAACAATCTCCCCTTAAATTAAATATTTAATTGCGTAAAAACTCACTCAAATCATTCTTAACCATGTAATAAATATTGGATGAATTCCAAAGACTAAACCCATTACCTAAAGATTCTTTAATTCCTCTTAACTGATGAGAAAAATATCCCAAGTACGTTTCCCTACTTACACTTCGTTCTTGACCAAGCAAAAAAGCTTGTACATATGGTCTGATTATAACCCTATTGAAAGAAAACACAGCGGCTCTATTACTCCCCTCCTTATAAATCTTATAAGCACGGGTCGTGTAATACAATTCATTGTTTAGGAAATCATTGGTATAATGGGAAGGGTAAAACATAGGGGACACAACATCAACGTAATCTGAGATCATAGGAATGTTTTGTCCAATGCTATTTGTAATAAACCACCCATTGTTGCCATAAATGTCAACAGAGATGGGGGTGGAAATATTTTTTCTAGCTATGATTAAAAAAGACTCAAGAGCGTCAATTGCCCTCATGTTATACTTACTAAACCTCGAAGATATAAGAGAAATGGGTCCATCTGTTGGGAATCTAATATAATCAAACTGAATTTCATCAACTCCAAGAGACTGAATTTCCTTTGCAATAGACACATTGTAATCCCATATATCTTGTAAAAATAGATCCACCCAGTGTTCTTTTTGAATATATTTAAAGGAGTCACCATCGTTAACCCTCACCATATTTGCCCATGGTAAATTAGTTGACCTATTCCAAAGAGCATACTTAAAATTATTGTAAGAATAAAGTTTTTTATCTTTAAACACAACAATTCGAGCAATGACATATATACCAAGCTTCCTCGCCCTCTTTAAAATATAGGGTACATCAATTAAGGCCTTAACAGCCCTTATCTTATTTGGCAGCGCCAACTTGCTCGGATAAGTTAAAATGCCGCTATCATCCTTAAAATCAATTATAACAGCATTCATTCCTAATCTTTTTATAAATTCAAACCTATTATCAATAGCAGATTTATTCCTAAGGGTATATGCCGTTAAATAAATAGAACCCTTATTGGAAGCAAGATTTATCCTCTTTGTTTTTTCAAAAAAATCTTCTCCATGAACAGAAAATTGATCCTTAAAGACCCATTTACCGTCAACATAAGAATAAAAATGATTGTCATAAGTTCTAACCAACAATTTTTCTATCCTAGAGTTAGACAGATCAATAATCCGGACTATCTGTTTCCTGAAAGGAAAATCTAGGCTTTTAACAACCCCTAAAACAACATCGATTAAAATGATATCCCCATAAATTCCATAAGAACAATACAATCTCCCCTCATTATTCCTTGAAAACTCTATGGCGCTAATAATATCATAATAGCCAGCGCTTAAATAGGCTTTAGAAATCAAGGAATTTAAGTTTTTAAAACCCAGATTGCCATCCATATTCAAATAGATTCCGCTATTAGAAGTTCCAATAGCAATGTGCTTATTTTCTCCCCAAGATAATGCACTAGATGTAATATAAGAACTTTCATTAAAGCTATCTCTCCCAAATAACTTTATAAAGCTTTTAAAATAATCATGAGAAAAATAAACAGAATCACTCGTTGTCAAAAGAGCATTCGATGAATAAAAATCCTCATAAACTGAAGTTATCCTTTTAGGAACGGGTTTTGCAAAAGGATATATCCACCTGGTTTCCAAACCCTCTGGATTAACCTTAAATATTGCATTATTATGCCTCCTGTACAAAGCCCCTTTGTGAACAAAAAATAAATCATTACTGTTAAAATATCCAGTATCATCTAACGGATAAAGATGAGAGCATAGAAAAAAATAAAATACAAAAAGAAAAATCAGATAAGCAAATATTCTGCACAAATCAGACTTCATACAAACAACATCCAACCTTTTTTAAAATAAATATCAATTAAAAACAAACACTATTTTAACAAATTATTGAAGTTGTATATTAAATTCTCCCATAAAGTTTTGTAATATCACTTATCTTTTTACTCAAAGCATCAGTCAAATCACTATCAAGCATTTTAAAAGTCCAATTGTTAAAAATTGTACCCGGTGTATTCATCCTAAAATCAGCTCCCAAACAAAGATAATCTTGAATTGGGACTATTACACTATCTGCAACACTAGCCATCGCTCCTCTTATCATACCCCATACAACAGAATCTTCATCGGTATTAAAATAATCAAAAATATACATTTTAAGCTTATCATCAAGAGAATCAATAAAACCTCGGGTGGTATTATTATCATGAGTCCCCGTATAGACAATACAATTCCTTACGTAATTATGAGGGAGGTACGGGTTTTTAGCATCAAAATCAAACGCAAATTGCATAACTTTCATACCTGGAAAATTAAAATAGTCTCTTAACTTAAACGTATCTTCAAGATCCTCCCCAAGATCCTCCACCCAAATTTTCAAATTATCAATTTTACCTAAAAGATGTTTCAAAAAATCTTTACCAGGACATTTAACCCAATGCCCCTTAATGGCTGTAGTCTCGCCTGCATCTACCTCCCAAGTTGATACGAATCCTCTAAAATGATCGATTCTAACAATATCTACATATTTCTGCAAAAAACCGATTCGATTAATCCACCACTCATAATTATCCTTCCTTAAAGCTTTCCAGTTGTAGGCTGAACTCCCCCAAAGCTGCCCTTCTCTAGAAAAATAATCAGGCGGCACACCTGTCACCTTATCCTTACTTGCATCAAACTTTAATTTAAAATATTTCTGATGCGCCCAAACATCAGCAGAATCGTAGGAAACAAAAATAGGCATATCTCCTATTATGCTAATCCCAGCAGCATTAGCGTAGCTCTTTAAAGCCTTAAACTGCGAGAAAAAGAAATACTGCAAAACTTGCTGTATCTTAATATCGATGTCAAAAGCTTCTCTAAGCTTACTTAAGGCTTTGCTATCTCTTTTAAGAATCTCTCTACTAAACAAAACATTAAAAGCTTCTGAAGATCCTGAATTGGAATAGTAATCCTTAAAAGCAACAAAGCTTGAAAAGTCCAAAAGCCAATAAGAAGCAGCTTTTGTAAATTTTTCAAACTTTTTCATCTCACCTTCAGTCGCTCTGTGCAAAAAATTCAAAGCAGCTTTTTTTAAAACATCTTCTTTAACTCTTCTGATCCTATTGTAATCAACACACCTACTTTCCAGACATTCAATAGTAGATAGGTCTATATCAATAAATCTAGCAATAGCCTCTAGATCAATATAATTAATGTTACCAGCAAAGGCAGAGCAGCTAGAATAAGGAGAACCCACAAAATCCGTGGGCGCATAAGGCAAGATTTGCCAATAAGTTTGCGATGAAGCAGCTAGAAAATCTACAAATCTGTACGCCCCCTTTCCCAAATCTCCAATACCGTACCTAGAAGGCAAAGAACTAATACTTAGCAAAATTCCACTTTTTCTCATAAATTTATACCTCAAAAAAATACCCGATTTAATTAAAAATTTAAAATAAAAATCTCATACAATAATTATAATCAAAAAGTGATAACATTAAAGCTTTATTAAAAAGATTTAAGAAAATATTTCCAATAAATAATATCTTCTTAATTGTGATATAATTTCTCAGGTGGATCTTAAAATTATTGTCTTATCATTGTTGGCGACACGTCTATTGTTTGCTGAGACCTTGGAATTTAAGTATAGTAAGGGGTCCAAATTTAGGATAGAAACCACAGACAATCAGACAATTTATCTAAATGGGGTTCTTAATGCAAAAACTAAAACAAATATTCAAGTCTCAAGTGAGGTGAAAGATATAAAGGGAGACTTTGCTGATATTAGATCCTTTTTTAGAATACTAAAGAGAGACGACGAACGTGATGTCTTTTTACTTAAAGAAGAGTTTGAAGGCAATTTCAGCATAAATGGACAGGGTGAGTATAGGATAAATCACAACCAAAAGAGACCTTCTGTTAGAGGTATCCCAAGATTCCCAAAAAGACCCGTAAGCGTAAATGAAGGCTGGACATACCCGGCAGAGGAGTACATTCAAGCATCTACTATCTCAAAAGATATAAAGGATTTCATTGTAAAGTTCGATGTAAATTATGTGTACAAGGGCAAAGAGAAAATAAGAGGAAGAAGTTACGACATAATTCATTCAAATTATGAATCTAATTATAATGTAAAAGACATTTCATTTTCTCAAAAAGTTAACCAGATAATCTACTTTGATTCAACAGCAGGAAATACTTACAGGTACAATGATACGTATGTGTTTGATATGAAAAACGGTAAAGATAATATTAAGATGGTCGGCAATTCGTCTGGAGAAACAATCTCTGTTGAACTGAAAAACGACAACCTAGTAGAAAATGAAGTGAAAGAATACATTAGGAAGAAACAGATAGCCTCCGTTGACATAAAGAAAAATGAAAAGGGAATCAATTTAAGCCTAGATATCGAATTTCACCCTGACTCTTTTCAAGTAATGAAAAAAGAATACACGAAACTAAATCACATAGCCAAGCTACTGGAAAAGTTCAAAGACAACAATATTCTAATAGAAGGACATACAGCAAAATTTGGAACAGAGCAGGAAATGCAAGAATTATCTGAGAAAAGAGCTCATTCAATTGGAAACTACCTACTAAAGATGAAAGTAAAAAACAAAAATCAAATATTTTTCAAAGGATGGGGGGCTAAAAAACCTAAGTATGAGAGCTCATCTCCCTTGGCATCAAAAAATCGAAGAGTAGAGATTACAATCCTGAACAACTGAATACGAATCTTATCTTCTCCTCTTTTTCTCTTTTCTAGTCTGACAACTTATACACAAAAACGCATAAGGAATAGCCTCAAGTCTCTCTTTTGCAATATCCTTATCACAAGCCAAACATCTTCCATAAGTATTCTGAGAAATACGATAAAGTGCCTGGTTTATTAAATGAAGGTTCTTTTTCTCAACAGAACTTAAAGCCTCAAGATTATTTCCATCCATATTGTCAAACGCAATATCAACCAAATCTTTAAGATGAAGATCGTTGCTAATAATTTCTCTCTTAGTATCCTCAACAGATTTTATAGAATTCAATATTTCTTTTTTTGCTTCCAAGAGAAGATTTTTCATCTTCAAAACAAACTCATGCTCAAAATCACTTTCCTGCATGATCTACCCCCCTATAATAAATTA
Organism: Candidatus Borrelia undatumii; assembly: GCF_020882015.2. Classification (GTDB taxonomy): domain Bacteria; phylum Spirochaetota; class Spirochaetia; order Borreliales; family Borreliaceae; genus Borrelia. The sequence goes on from NZ_CP086555.2 coordinate 163,639, forward strand.
CAATTTTTAAAAAACTTCGTGTAATTATATAAACAATCCCATACAATGTAAACTAGTACATTAATTTTCATTAAAAAAATAATTGCAACAATACTATTAATTGTGTACAATTTATCATACAGCGTGAGCAACAAGGAGGCATTTTGGATATTAAAGAGGAAGCCATTGAAACTGAAGGTATTGTTAAGGAATCTCTTCCTAATACGATGTTTAGGGTGGAGCTTAAGAACGGGCATCTGGTCTTGGCTCATTTATCCGGAAAGATGAGGAAGCACTTTATTAAAATAGTTCCTGGTGATAAGGTGAAGGTTGCTCTTTCGCCTTATGACCTTACCAAGGGCAGAATAATATACAGAGAAAAATAACTTAAGGAGATCCCTACTTAGGCTTCTAAATTAAGTTTTCTTTAACAGATGAGACAAAGTTTTTGTAAATCCAACCCTGAAGTCCGTGGCTTGTCTGGATTAGCACAAAGTCATCTTTTCTATCAAGCAGGTAAACACTTACGTTGCCCCTTATAAACTTCCAGCTCCTTGAAAAGTTGTCAGGGACCTTATAAAGGGAGACCAAATCGCCTTTAATGATCCCAATTTCAGCCTGTTGCTCTACATAGAAATAATACGTTTGAAATAGAGCAAAGCAAATAACAGAGCAAAGTAAAAATAAGACTATCTTTTTTAAATTCCTTGCATAAAATCTACAAGAAAGCACTACTACTACAATGTTTATTAAAATCAAACTAACAATGAAAAAAATATTAGAAAATACAAAACTATTATTCCTAATATTCTCACTAACCCCACTCCTAGCTTCAATCAAATCAACAACTTTATAAAAAGCCCCATCACTTGGTGAAGTGAAAAATGCCTTATAAGCTGAATAAATAGCATCAAAATCTTTTTCCATTTTACTCAAAATAAGTGCTCTATTCAACCAAAGACCCGAGTAACTTGGATTTTTCTTTATAATACTATCTACCTTATTAAGAGAATCTTTATAATTTTTTGATTTGTAGCTTTCAATTAGATCATTTATACTTTCTTCCGAAAAAGAATCATCACCCATAGCATTGAGACTAACGCTAATGGTTAACACTAAAAGTGCTAATCCAAACCCTGAAGCAAGAAAAAACCTTTTATATCTAATAAAAATAACTAAAGAGAATAAAAACCCTGGTATTAAAATCAAGTAATAAATAGGCACAAAGAATAAAAAAGTTTTATTCTTATAACTTAAAATATCGTGATACGAAAGCAAACTAAAATCGGAAAATAAATCCCTAACGGAATCATCACTACTTTTAAGTTCCCCCAAATATTCATACTTTAGTCGCTTGCCCTCAAGCCTATAAACCTTTCCCTCTTCAGGCTCTAGGTAGGCAAAATCACCAATACTTAAAAACAAATTACCCCTATTATCCGGCCTAATGGTATAAATCCTGGATACACTACCCTTATATCCATCTTTGGAAGGTTCGAAATTATAATTCTCTTTTCTATAAATGACTTTTGAATTATAAGTCTCAATTTCTGGAAAACGAACATGCGGAAGATTCCCTTGCCCTGTTATCTTTACCAATACAGTAAAGGTGTCCTTATCAATTGAATTTGCATTCGGAAACTCATATTCAATCTTAAAATTGCCAACAGCTAAGGACCTAACCTCATCAGGAATAGGCTTGACTTTTAAAAAAATTTCAGGAGCCATGCGAACAACATTCTCATCTGCATGGAAAGAAATACTAGGGATAACAACATCTTTCGACCCCTTAAGAGGTGTCAAAATAAAATTGTAAAGAGGAACGTCTAAAATTTCTTTACCATTGAAGGTCTTATATCTGGTGTTTCCAAATATGGGAGTCCTATCAATCATAGCATCCTTAACGGCGCTCAAAGCACCGGTAACAAAATTTAGGTTACTGCTTGCAAGCCAATTTGAACGCAAAACAAGTCCAACACTCTGATACTCATAAATTTCTTTCTCTACAAAATCCCAATACAGTTCAACCGGCAACCCAACAGACCGCATCTCATCCTCCCTTAAGACACTAACCTCAAATTCTGAGCTCAAATAAATTTCATCACGATAAATCAACTTTAATGAAGGAATCTTAAAAAAACCCAGCTTTTCAGGCAAATATTCAATCCTTACCTCAGTGAAAAAACTATTCCCATCTGGGACTCTCGATACAGATACAAGCCTAGTCTCACCCTCAATATCCCTACTCGCTTCCAACTTCAGTAAACTTTCATCAAATCCATGAAACAAATCCAACCTAATAACGTGAACAACCTTATCCCCCTTAAGTACCCTAGTTGATAATAAATAATCGTTACCAGACAAGGCCAGGACTTGAAAATTTACAAAAAAGAGAACCAATAATGTTAGTGTCACCAATCCTCTTTTGGAGACAAAACACCTTCCCCTGATCTTACTACCCACAAAACCCTCTCGAGATTTTCAATATACCTTAAAAAATTCTCATTATTCTCAATAAAATCTTTACCCTTATTAACACTTAAAGCTTCCAAGTTATCCGGAGTGCTCCTTTTTTTAACTATTGCAAGTTCAAGATTATATTTAGCATCGTAGCTTGCAGGATTAATTTTTAAAGCCTCCTTAAAAGCTATCTCCGCTTTCCGATAAAGTCCCTGATTGTAATATATTACCCCCTCGTTATAATTTATACTAAAATTCAAAAAAATATCACCCTCCTTTCTTGCATATGAAAACATTCGAAGGGAACTCTCATACTCACCTAAAGAATAGTATACAACTCCAAGATTATAATAACCCCAAGAAGAACTCTCAATATTATCTACAAGATTGTAGTAAGCAGAGATCGCACTTTGATAATTACCCCTGACATATTCATAATTTCCTACGGCCATAAGAGACATAGACCTAACATTAGTACAAGAAAAAAAAGACACGAATGCAAACAACAACCCAACTAAAAAGTTTCGTCCCATTTAATAATCCTAACAAATACACACAGCACCACAGATAAAAGAGAACCAACTAGGAAAATTTTGTACCTCGGAATACCAACAACAACAATATCACTTGAACTCCTCTTCATTATATCATTTCTTATCTCATTGATAACGTAATTTGTACCCTTTAAATACAAATCATAATAAGAACCCTTAAGAGAAGACGCAAGGAGACGTAAATTATCATCATTTAAATAGGCTTTAACTACATTCCCCTCTTTATCCTTAATAATTAAATCATTATCAACTAACGGAGATGGATTTTTGCTCCCAATACCAACTACAAAGCTTTCAACACTCATATTATCAACCAATTTAGAAAATCTATAATAATCATTCTCGCCCCATTCATCCCCGTCTGTTAGAATTATCAAAAAATTATAATAAGAATCATCCTTTATCCCCTGTATAGCACTAAATACTCCTTTTCCTAAAAAACTACCAGGAGAACTTATTAGATTAGGCTCAATGTAATTTAACACCCTATTCAGACTAGTCCTATCCCTAGAAAATGGCAAAACTAACACCGGCTTGCCCTTAAAAATGGTAAGCGAATACTCAGCAGTCTCAAAATTATTCAAAATCAAACTAACAACATCCTTAGCGCTCTCAAGTCTGTTAATCGACCTGCCCTCATCCAGACTTAACATACTACGAGAAATATCAAAAACAAAAGATATTCTTAAATTTGACCTCTCATCTTCAACAACTTTCTGCCCCCAAGAAATATTTAAAACAGAAAGAATCAAAAACCCCAAACTAGAGATAAAAAAAAATATCATGAGTACTTTTTTTATATAGTAGTTCCTTATGTATGACTTATTGACATACATAAGGCTTAAATTCTTAAAAAACGGAATACCTCTCTTAAAATTGTATACATACACAACGAGAATCAAAAACAAGACCACAAACAAGTATAAAGCAGAATAATTTCCTATACTCATAGAACCTCTTTTAAAAAGACTTTAGAAAATATAAAATGAAGGACCAGCAGCCAAAATACTGCAAACAAAAACTTATCGTGAATGTCTTTATTTTCAACGGAAATTTTAACCTTCCTCTCCACGTTCTCTTTTTTTGAAAAATCCTGAATTGCGAATTTAAATGAAAAATCATCGTTTACCGAATAAAAAAGTCCTCCTGTTTTACTTGAAATCTCAGAAAGCATACTGGGGTCATAAATTTCTTTCAAAGTACCCTGATAGGATTTACCAGACCTCATTTTAAACTCAACGCTAAGCTCCTCACTGCTACCAATTCCAATAGAATAAATTTTAACATTGAGCCCCTTAGCAAGATTTATTACTTGATCCTTATACACCTCATCTGAATTCACCACTCCATCTGTTAGAACAATAATTGACTTACTAGAAGCCTCCGAATGTCTTAAATGAGAGAGAGCTATTGAAATTCCAAGGCCTAAAGCTGAACCATTGCCAAGATCCATAATGTAAATATCATCTAACTTTTCGGAAAAAAAATCCCTGTCAACCGTAAGTGGAACTATTAACGAAGCCTCTTTCGCGAAAGCCACCAACCCAATATTGTCATTCTCTCTTTGAAAAGCAAAATACTTAACCAATTCTTTTGCAAATTCAAATCTATTTTTAGAGGAAAACTCCACAGCACCCATACTAGGCGATAAGTCTAGTACAATAATAATGTCAGCTCCGTCACTGAGATAAACCATCTTTTTTTTTGAAATAGAAGGACCTGATAAGGCCAAAATCATACCTGTTATTGCTAGATAAAAAAAAGAATAAGTTGTAAAATAGACAAGGTTCAGCCCATAGTCCCTAAATTTTAGAGAACCAGCGTTGCCATAAAGGGATATCGGAAATTTGACCTTTCCCCCTCTGTCCCTGAAGAAATGACTAAAATAAATTGTTAGCGGAATCAGTATAAGTAAAAATAAATATAGGGGAGAATTAAATGTTAGCACCTGTGCTCCTATTAAATTCTTCAAAGCTCAAAGCTGCTCTTTTAAGATCTTCTAAAACAAGCGACAGATTACCTCCTGGTAAATTAATACCACTAAATTTACTAAAATCAGAGATCCTAAGTATATTAATTAAAGTTGAACGAATCTCATATGGCACATTGAGATTTTGTAAAATTTCGGAAATTTCAGGTGTGGTAATTGCATTAAAATCAAAGCCTGTCTTTTTGGATAAATAGACCCTTAAAGTAGAATTTAACAAATTATAAAAAGCAATCTGCTCCTTATCACTCTTAATATAGTTAGATAAAATAACAAATTGTTTTTGAAAAATTCTATATGGTTTTCCTAGATTATGCCTCATTATTAAAAATGCTAACAAATGCCTTACAAGCTTTAAAAGCCTAATAAAAATATAAGGAACTACCACAAGTGCCAAAATAAGAATAACAAGGTAAGCGCTTGTTCCCGGAATAAAAAGAACACTCTCTATATTTCGTACCCTGAGGGAATCATCCTCAGAAAGCAGCTTACTAGTGTTTATTTTTATATTCTTAAGGACAACCTTGAGTGGCTGATCATTCTTAATAACATCTCCAACATAAATGGATGGGAGAGTGTTACTCCCAACATAAAATGAAACAAATTGAATTACTATCTCTCCCCTTTCAGGCTTGTAGATAAATGAATTAACCTCAACAAACTCATTCTTAATTTCCTTAAAATCAACAGGAGCAAATTTTTCATCCTCACTGAGAACCAAAGAAAATTTAAGTTCAACGGTATCTCCCACATAGTAACGAATCGGAATGAACATCTCGTTTTTTAACTCATATGAGAATAAATTAAAAGATAAAAAAGATAAAAAAACAACAATTATATTCTTCAAACTTTGCTATCCTTTTTCAAAAGGGCTTTTATTTTCATAAAGACATTATCCTTTGTATTAATTTCTATAAAATTAATACTTCTCCTTACGCACTCTTGTTTCCATCTTATTTTATCTAAAGTCCAATAATTTTTATAACTATTTACTATCGCCCTACTAAATCCTGAAGCCAGAAAATTCTCTCCCGTTTCAATGTCCTCATAAGTTAAAAATCCATACTGAGGAAGATGTTCGTCAAAAAAATCTGTAAGCCTTATTGCAATAATGTTATGACGTTTGCTAAGCACGGTTAAAGATCTGAAATAATCACTCGCCTTAAAATCCGAAACAATGATAATTAAAGACCTTTTTTTATAATACTCGGCTGTATTTTTAAATATATAAGTTAGATTACTACCCTTTTGAAGCTTCCTATTTATTGTTTCATTTAAAATCAATCCTAAATGTGAATGCCCCTTTCTGGAAGGAATAAATTTGTCCGTTTTACTTGAAAAAAAAGTTATGCCTATTTTGTCATTATTAAAAAACGCCATATGTGCAAAGATAGAAACTAAAAAATCCTGAATTTCCTTTTTATTAATAACACCCCCCAAACTCATTGAAAGCGAATTATCAATGAGAAGATGAAGATTCATCCCCTTGTCTTCTTTAAAAACCCTTGAAAATATGCTGTCTGCCTTAGAACTAACGTTCCAATCAATAAATCTAGCATCATCCGTCTCCTCATAAGGCCTAAATTCATGAAATTCAAGACCAAGACCCTTAAAAATAGAACGATAGCCACCGAAATTAAGTTCTGAAAGCATTTTTCTTGAAAAGAATTTTAAAGCCTTTATTTTAGTCTTCGTGCTAGCGTTTAACTCATTATCCTCTTGCATATCACATATTAATCCTTAAGGAAGTGCCACCGCTGAGAGAAGTATCTTAATAATATCATCTGTATTCATTTCCTCAACCTCTGCTTCATAAGATGGAGTAATTCTATGTCTTAACACATTGTAGGCTACAGCCTTAACATCCTCTGGAAGAACAAATAATCGACCCTCATAAAGGGCATTAACACGTGCACACTTAAGCAAACTAATTGATGCCCTAGGAGATGCTCCAAATTCAATGTACCTAGTAAAGGGATAAGTTTTCTTGTCATTCTCACGAGATGCTGCTATTAAAGCAACTATATAAAGCATTATTTTGTCATCTACCTTAACCTTACTAACTATGCGCTTAAGATCCGACAAAGAATAAGAGTTCATTACCTTTGCAACTTTAATATTTTCAAGGCCACCTCCCACTGAGAATATTTTAAGAAGTTTTATTTCATCCTGAATAGCAGGATAATTAACATTAACTTTCAGTAAAAATCTATCAAGTTGAGCTTCTGGCAAATTATAAGTCCCTTCTTGTTCAATTGGATTTTGTGTCGCAAGGACAAAGAATGGCTCTGGAAGTTTATGTGTTTCATCGCCAAGGGTTACTTGACACTCAGCCATTGCCTCAAGAAGTGCTGATTGAACCTTCGCAGGCGCCCTATTAATTTCATCTGCTAAAATAATATTTGAAAATATGGGCCCCTTTCTTACCCTAAAAGTCCCTGTTGTATTCTTATACACCATGTTTCCCGTAAGATCTGAGGGTAAAAGATCCGGAGTAAATTGAACTCTTTTAAACCCAAGATCAAGAACATCTGAGACTGTCTGTATTGTTAATGTCTTTGCAAGCCCTGGAACACCTTCAAGCAACACATGTCCTTCGGTCAAAATTCCCATCAAAATAGCATCAATCATTTCTTTCTGACCAAGGATTCTGCTTGAAACCTCTCTTCTAAACTTATTTATTAAACCTAACGCGTTCTCCACCTCTGAATCTATTTGAAAACTACCTTTCATACCACTCCTATATTACTGGAATTTATTTACCATTAAAAACAAACATAACATACTAACATACTATGCATAGAGGAAAAGAAAATTCCTTTCCTTTCCTCTATCAATTGCTGATGGCTTTACTTCTATTTTTCTAAACAAGGATTCAATATACTCAATTTCAAGCTCAATCTTATTAATCCTTCCCTTATAGGCCATAATCAATCCTCCTTCTTTTAAAACCATCTTCAAAATACTTGCATATTCTCTTATGCCCCTAAAGGCTCTAATTGTAATAAATTCATACCTATTCTTCTCTTCTCTAATATCATGTTCTAGCACCTCTACATTATCTATGCCAAGTTCCAATTGCATCATCCTCAAAAAAGTAGCCCTCTTATTACTACGTTCAATAAGAAAATACTTTCTATGTTGATCAAAAAGGGCTAGAACAAATCCCGGAAATCCTGCACCGCTACCCACATCAAGTATTTGATGTGGGTTATGATCTAAAATAACAGGAAGACCAGCCAGCGAATCCAACGCGTGCAGAAGTATCGCATCAAAATTCCTATCACCATTCGACACCAAATTAAACCCGCTACCATACAGCAATACCCTTTCAATATAATTTCTTAATTTGTCGACACTTTCTGAAGTAAAGAAAATACCCAACTTTTTCAAAGTAAACTCAAAGAAACACATCACAAAGCCAATTTAAGCACTACCTTATTTTTGGGGTTTGAGAAATATATAAGCAAAACCTGAATATCCGTATTCCTAACGCCAGAAATTCTGCTTGCCTGCGCTAGGTTCGATGGCTTCACTTTAACAAACTTTTCCCTCGCTTCTCTTGATAAGCCATCAATTTCATAATTAAAATCAAGAGGCAGTTTAATAAGCTCAAGATTATCCATTCTTCTAATTAAGTCTCTTTGTCTATCAATATAACCCTCGTATTTAATATCCAATTCAACCTGCTCACGAATAACTCTTGAAAAATCAAATCTAGAATCTAGCTTAACAAGATCGCTTAAATTAATATATGGATCCCTTAATATATGGTAAAAATCCTTGTTAATGTGTTTCCTTAATTGCAGAGTGCTAGCCTCCCTGTCCTTAAGGCGCCTCTGCCGCAAAAGCTCCTTAACTTCTTCTATTTTCTGTTCCTTTAAAAGATATGCCGAATATTTATCCTCCCCAACCAATCCAACTTCATACCCCAATTTGATCAACCGCTTATCACTAGTATCATGTCTTAAATTAAGTCTATGCTCAGCCCTTGAGGTAAACATTCTATAAGGCTCTTTAGTCCCCTTAGTAACAAGGTCATCAATGAGTACACCAATATAAGAACTCGTTCTTGTAAGTACCACCGGCTCCTTGTTCTGGATTTTAAGTGCTGCATTAATTCCAGCCATCAACCCTTGAGCTGCAGCTTCCTCATAACCTGAAGAACCATTAGTTTGTCCCGCAATAAAAAGGCTCTCAACTCTTTTGGTTTCAAGACTTGCATAAAGCTCAATAGGATTAACATAATCATACTCAACTGCATACCCAGGCCTTGTAATAACAGCTTCCTCCAGTCCATCAATACTACGAATTAACTTCAGCTGAACACTCTCAGGCAAAGAAGTACTCAATCCATTAAGATACATTTCCTCAGTCCTTGAACCTTCAGGCTCAATAAATATTTGATGTCTATCCCTATCCTTAAACTTTACTATCTTATCCTCGATTGAAGGACAATACCTAGGGCCATTTCCAATAATCTCTCCAGAATAAAGTGGCGATAGATGCATATTGTTCCTTATAATTTCATGGGTTCTACTGTTGGTGTAAGTAATGTAACACGAGAGCTGAGACTTGTCTATTAGATCATTTGAAAAAGAAAAAGGAATAATATCAGAATCTCCAAATTGAATCTCAGTCCTCGAAAAATTTACACTCTTTCTGTGTATTCTTGCAGAGGTGCCCGTCTTAAGTCTGCCCATTTCAAATCCAAGGTCAAGCAAAACACCCTTAAGTCCAAAAGACGCAGGTTCAGATAGCCTTCCCATAGAGGCTCTATATTCACCAATAAATATTTTACCTCCAAGAAAAGTACCCGTTGTAAGCACTACAACACGAGACGTAAATTTATTCCCCCTTTCTGTAACAACTCCTTCGATCTTATTTTTCATAGGATTGAGCAAAAAGTCACTAACAGTATCCTGGAAAAGATCAAGATTACTCTGTCCCTCCAATGTTTCCTTCGCCTTAACTTGATACATTAATTTATCGGCCTGAGCACGTGGAGCCTGTACGGCAGCCCCCCTGCTTTTATTTAAAATTCTAAATTGAATCATACTAAAATCAATGATACGACCCATTTCCCCACCAAGAGCATCAATTTCACGCACCATATTCCCCTTAGCAAGACCTCCAATTGCTGGATTACACGAAAGTTTTCCAATCGTATCCAGATTCTGAGTAATTAAAAGTGTCTTAAAATTTAATCTCGCAAGAGCAAGAGACGCCTCAATACCAGCATGCCCCCCACCAATTACAATAGCATCGAAATCCATATCTATCTACTTCCCCAAACAAAAATTCTTAAACATATTGGCAAGCACATCCTCATTAGTAACCTCACCTGTTACTTCACCCAAAAGGTTAAGAATCTCGTAAACATCAAACGCTAACATATCATAACTTACACGCTGTTCTATCTTATCCAGTAACTCGATGAGCAAATCATAAGCACTCTTTAAAAGCCCTGCCTGACGCCCCGAAGCAATTACAACATCATAAGAGCCAGCATCAACATAATCAAAACATGTAAACGCCCTTATTTTATCATAAAGAGAACTCATTCCAAATAAAGTCTTGGTACTAATTCTTACTAAGTTTAATGAATTAATGCTACCTGAATTGAGAAACTCAACCGTACGTTTATCCTGCTTTAAATCCACCTTGTTTATAACAAAGAGAACCTTTGGACATCCTCCGTAAGTACTAATAAATTTCAAATCATCCTTTGTTAGCTCTTCGCTGGAGTCAATAACATAAAGAATTAGGGATGCTTCTTCAATCAAAGAATTGCTCCTATCTATACCCAATTGTTCAACAAAATCTCCGGTCTCCCTAAACCCCGCTGTATCGAATACATTAAATAGAATCCCATCTAGTTCAAAATTTGCCTGAATATAATCCCTTGTGGTTCCAGCATAAGATGAGACTATTGCCCTATCTTCTTTCAGTAGTAAATTAAAAAGGGAAGACTTGCCCGCATTCACAGATCCAGCCAAAACCAAAGTAATTCCATGATCCATTTTCTTTGCAATATCATAAGAATCAATCAACAATTTAAGCTCATCTTTACTTTTTAAAACAACCTCAAAAGGAACTACAACCTCACTCTCATCCACCTCGTAATCAAGATGAACACTAAGTGCTGAGAGAAAATTTAAAATATCTTTTTTTATCAAATCTATTTTAGAAAACAAAGAACCTGAAAGTTTACTAACAGAAAGAGCATGGATCTTATTCGTCTTAGCAAAAATTAGTTCATTGACTGCCTCTGCCCTAGTAAGATCAAGCTTACCAGCTAGAAAAGAACGAAGCGTAAATTCACCAGGCTCAGCCATCCTAAAATCTACCTTTAAAAATAAACCTATAATTCTCTTTATTCCAACAGGTGACCCATGAGCCATAACTTCTATTGAATCTTGCCCTGTAAAACTTTTTGGAGCCCTATAAAGACAAACAACAACCTCGTCTAATTTTTCATAAGTCTCATTATCCACTATGTATCCATAGTGGGTAGTATTGCCACATGCCTCAATAAGTCGCCTAGGATTTGAAAATATTTTAGAAAACTTACCAATTGAAGAGACTCCACTACTACGAATCACACACAAAGCACTGCTCATAAAGGGTGTGGCAAGTGCAACAATGTCATCATCACTTTGAAAAAGCTTGCCCATAAACTTAAATTAGATTATATCATAGCGTAAAAATTGAAACATCAAGCCGCAATGGTAATATTAAACTATTAAACCCTCTCTAATTTCAAATTGGTTTGTAAATGTTGTTAACTTAGTTTACAATCTATGCTGTAGGATGAGAATTAAGCTAGAGAGTGAGTTAAGAGATGCTCTACGAAAGGAAGTTGATTTGGTGGAGGGTATTTGTTCTTTGTACCTAGAAATAAAGAGATGTCTTGATGAAAAGAATGAAACGCTGCTCAGAGAAACGGTAAAAAGAACCAGCTCTTGCCTTAACGAGTTCAAGGATGTAGAGGAAAAGAGAGATAGGATTTGGAAAGAGTTTACAGGGCATGAGGAATTCGAATCGGCGTATGTGGCAATAGAGAAGCTGTGTGAGGTTTGCAAAAAAGAGATATATAATTACTACCATCGATTAAGGATAGGGATAATAAACGTTAAAAACCTAAACCATTTAGTATCGAGTCAGGTAGAGGCGTCGCTTGGTGTATTGGATTTAATATTTAGGGATGTTAGGGAAAGCGTAGAAAATAACACCTATAAAAATCCCTATGGACCCAAAAACGGAAACTTAAATGAAGCGTCTGTTTTGGTAAATAAAAAGCTTTAAGGAGTCTTAAGATGGATTCAGCGTTCTCGGGAATAGAAATTGGAAGAAGGGGTTTGTTCGCCCACAAGGATGCTATGAACACGACCGGACATAACTTGACTAATGCATCAAAGCCTGGATATTCAAAACAGAGGATTATAATGAAAACCGAAATGCCGATTTATGCTCCTCATCTGAATAGAGCACAAAAGGCTGGTCAATTGGGTCAAGGTATAATGGTTCAATCTATTGAAAGAATGAGAGATGACCTACTGGATATAAGAATAGTTGAAGAGTCGCACCGACTTGGGTATTGGACCTCTAGGGATAAATTCATTTCTCTACTTGAAAATATTTATAACGAACCAGAAGAACAGTCAATTAGAAAGAGGTTGAATGATTTTTGGGAGGGATGGCAAGATCTATCAAGACAACCTCAGGGATTAGCTGAAAGAAATATTATCTTGGAACGAGGAAAATCTTTTGTAGAAGTAGTCAAGAATAGATTTCATTCCCTTGAAAGAATATATGTAATGGCAAATGATGAAATAAAAATTACTACTGAGGAGATAAACAATTATCTCAGAAACATCGGTGATCTTAACAAGCAAATTAAAAAAGCAATTGCGATGAGGGATCATCCGAATGATTTATTGGATGCTAGGGATCTAATAGTTGACAAACTAGGCAGTCTTATTAGTATATCAATAGAAAATAAACAAGATCCCAATGAGTTTTTAATTCATACGGAAGGGAGACATCTTGTTCAAGGCGCAATTGCAAACGAATTCATGTTAGAAGCCTCTAATGGGCCTACAAGAACCAAATGGAATGTTTTGTGGAACAATGGAGAGCTAGCAAATATTGATACGGGAAAGTTAGGAGCTCTCATTAACGCAAGAGACAATGAAATTAAAGACGAAATTAACGAACTGGACAACATGGCAGTCAATATCACGGAGCTTATTAATGAGATTCATGTATCAGGACATGGACTTGATAAAAAAAGTGGAAGAGTCTTCTTTGACCAAGTATATGAGTTAACAGATGAACGAGGGCGCTATGACAGCAGTGGAGATGGACAATTTGATTCCGTTCGCCTCTTTAAAGTAAACGGTGCAAATGAAATCTTTCCAGAGGAAAAATTAGGATTTTCAGGTACATTGAGATTTGGAGTAATGAACAAAAACGAATTTATAGAAATAGCGTATAACGCAACAGACACTGTCCAGGATGTAATAAATAAAATAAACAATTCTCATGCACAAGTCACTGCAAGAATCAATACAGAGGGAAAATTTGAGATTAAGGCCGTCAAAGAAGAGGATAAAGAGAGTACTACATTTAGAATTAGGCACATTGAAGACTCTGGTCTGTTTTTAACAGGCTATACAGGGATTTTAAACGCATCGGGCGCAGCGGGTGCTTATAACTATGAAAATATTAATACAACCGATCAACTAACGAATGCATCTGGCTACTTGATCTCTCCTTCAAAAAACCCATCAGCATGGCTTAAGGTATCCAACACAGTTGTAGAGGATCCGTCAAAGATTGTAGCAAGTCTTAAAAATCCTACGAACGATATCGCCGTGGGGGATAATGAAGCGGCACTACGCATAGCGTCTTTTGTAAGTTCACCAATCATGATTGGAAAAAATTCCACGTTAAACGACTATTTTGCGAACACAGCATCTAGGATTGCAATAAAGGGACAAATAGCGGAAGTTACAAAAACTAGTCAAACACAAATACTTAAAGATCTAACTGATTTAAGGCTATCGATTTCCGGTGTTAATGAGAACGAAGAACTAACCAACATGATAGAATTTCAGCAAGCCTTCATTGCTGCAAGCAAGTTTATTGTTGTTTCTACGGAATTAATAGACACGATAATCAATAAAATGGGAGTGTAGTGGTATGACAAACAGGGTAAGCCATCCTTTAACGTATGATAATTTGAAGTCATCTTCAAAGGAACAGGAAGTAAAGATAACAAGGCTATTAGAAAGTCTAAACAGAGGCGGGAAAAGAATTGGAAACCTGAGAGATGATCCTACAGGAGTCACTCATGCAATAAGACTAGATAGTGATATTTTTAAGCTTAACACCTATATAAAAAACATCAACAATGCTAAAGGGAAACTTAGATATACGGAAGGTTATTTGCAATCCTTGTCAAATATCTTAACTCGTGCAAAAGAGATAACTATTCAAGGAGCGAGCGGTACTTATGGGCTTGACGACAAGAGAATAATAGCAAAGGAAGTAAATGCAATTCTTGAAGATGTTATTGCAATCGCAAATGTAAAGGGCTCAGACGGATACAGCATTTTTGCAGGAACCAAAATAGATGCAGAGGCTTTTAAAATAACTAGAGAAAATAGGGTTAATAATATCACTCAAGACAGAGAAGCTCCTCAAATAATAAGAATAGATTATAACGGTAATCAGGCAGAAAAGGAAACGGAAGTATATAGTGGAATTTATATTCCAACAAATTATCCTGGTAATGAAGTGTTTTTTTCACAAAATCACCATATAATATCATCAACAAATGTTAATGGATTTACTGTAAAAGAGAATACAAAAATTTACATTGACAATGTTGAAATATCTTTAGTGGCGGGCGATACGGCTGCTGACATTATTGCTAAGATCAATGAATCTTCTGCTCCTGTTGAAGCCAGTCTTAATCGTATTTTAAATTCAATTGCAATACAAACAACTACGCCGCATCAAATATGGATAACAGAGGAGGGTTCAACCGTGTTGCAAGATCTTGGCATTATTACAAGAAATAATGATACTAAATCTCCTCCTTATAACATCGCAGGGAATACTGAGGTTAGAAGCAGATCCATTTTTGACACCTTAATTGAATTAAGAGATAACTTGGAAGAAAACAGAGAAGAGCTTATTGGAAGTAGGAGTTTGGCCGAAATTGACGAAAGCTTAAATAAAATTCTTACAACGATAGCTGATCTTGGAGCTAAGGAGAATAGACTTGATTCAAGCTATGAAAGAATTAGTAAGGAAATAGTGGATATGAAAGAAGATATGGTTAGATACACAGACCTTGATGTAACAAAAGCGATAACAGATCTTAATATGGCAAGTCTGGCTTATCAAGTGTCTTTAGGGGTTTCTGCAAGGATAATGCAAACAACTTTATTAGACTTTTTGAAATGAGAGACGAAGCTAGTATAAGGTTCAAATTTCCCGAAGGAATACTGGGATTTGAAGATATTAAAGAATTTATCATTAAAGATTCTGAACACAAGCCTTTCTCGATTATGCAATCAGTAGACGGGGAGGTCAGCTTTTTAGTAACCTCTCCCTTTAACTTTCTGGAGGAATACCTCCCCAACATACAGGAGGAGGATTGGGTTGACATTAAAGCAGAACATGAAGATGAGAGAGTGATACTTTGTATAGTAAACGTATATGTCAAAAACTACAAGGATATCACGGCAAACTTAAAAGCTCCTATTATATTAAATAAAAGAAAACTAATTGGAAAACAAGCTATATCTACAAATGAAGAGCACTATCTCAGGTACAAAGTATTTAAGGAAGAATCATGCTAGTCTTATCAAGAAAGACAAACGAGAGCATAAAGATAGGTTCCAATATTGAAGTTTCAATACTTGAAATAAAAAAAGACAGTGTTAAAGTAGCAATAAAGGCACCTGAAGACATTAAAATATTTAGATCTGAAATCTATAATATCATTAAGGAGGAAAACAGGAAATCGATCCTACAGGACAAGCATAGTGTAAGTAAGAGCGTGCACAAAATCAAGAGTTTGTTTGACTATTTTACTAGAGAGTAGTTAATCTCGGCATCGCTTCTTCTTACATAAAAAGGACCGGATAAAATGTCATCCCCCCGTTTGTTTTTTAGGTACTTGTGCTTACCAAGCTCCGTCAAGATTTCGCCAAAAGAGCTCATGTCGCTGACAATATTGAATTTGTTCTTGAGTTTCTCATAAATAAATTCAATTCCATACCCAATGATGACGAAATTGGAATCAAGTCTTTCTAAATGCTCGAGTAGTTCTTCTTCAGAGAAACAAAAAAGTTCATCACAAAACTTATAACAAGTATAGTATCCAAAAAAGTATTTATATGCAGTAAAACTTAAAGTAACTACACCCGATCTTTTACTCACCAAGTTTGCAAAAACATCAAAAGTGGGAATATTGACAAAAGGAATAGAAAGCCCTAATGAAAGACCCTTAATAAAACTTAAACCAATTCTTAAGCTAGTAAAAGAACCAGGACCAGAAGAATTAATAATTAAATCCAGTTGAGTAAGATCAATATCATTTTTTAATACAAAATCACTAAACACTTTTGGAACGTTAAAGCTACACCCAGTCTTATCTCTATCTAAAAGCAAGGACAAAACTTCATTGTTCATTTCAACATGAACTAACAAAGACTTATATGAACAATCAACCGCAAGAGTATTCATCACTAATTTCTAAAATTCTAGTGGCTTTCTCTATTTCAAATTTTAACAATATCAACCTGCTTTTGGGCAAAATATCAAGAACAATATCTGGCCATTCAATAGCTATTATTGACGAAATATCAAATAAAAGCTCCACCCCACCGACAAGTTCAAACTCATCTAAACCATTCAAACGGTATAGATCAATATGATAAAAACTAAAATCCGAAAACTCATATACATTAATAATATTATAAGTTGGACTTGCAAAAGAAGAAACATCAAGATTTAAGGCCAATCCTTTCAAGAATGTTGTCTTTCCAGCTCCCATGCTACCACAGAGGGCGAAGATCTTACCAATAGGCAAAGGACTAAAAAAGGATCTAGAAAAGCTTATCATTTTTTCCTCTGACTTAAAAGATAAAATCAAGGGAGTTCTCCTTCCACATCAATCTCGATTATATGCCTCTTTATCGCAATCATCAAACTGAGTACGGGATAGTCCAAAGGATCCAAAAAATCAATAGTTATGTGTTTCTCACCCAAAGGAGTTGTTTCTATCGCAAATTTAACCCGCTTAGTCTCATTAGATCCCTTATACTCATAAAGAACATCGGCAAAGTACACACTCCTGTAGTAGATACAGCTGACCTGCTTTTTAATATTTTCAAGAGAAATAAATTGCACAATAATAATCCTTCAAACAAAATCCCAAGAAGCCAACACAGAAACACCTTATTTAGCGCTATTTTATAAGATGGAACTTTCACCCTTAACTTCTGATTAACCTCCAGGCAATCATCCGTTAAGAAAATAATCAAGTCCCCAACTTTAGTAAGATGTCGCAAAAAATAACTCTAATTTCCATAATTGAACTTCTCAGGAACTTCTTTAATCTTTTATCTCGTATACTATTTTTTTAAAAGCTTCCATATCCTCAATCGCCAGGTTAGACAAAACTTTTCTATTAAGTCTAATATCAGCCTTCCTTAAGCCTTCCACAAATCTTGAATAGCTAAGCCCCATGCCCGTTAAAGCAGCAGACATCCTTGCAATCCATAAACTTCTAAAGTCCCTCTTCCTAGTCTTCCTGTCTCTGGTAGCATACATCATACCCTTACGAAGAGTATCCTTAGCCTTCTTGTAATTACTCTTCTTAGTTCCCCAAAACCCCTTAGTTTTCTTTAAAATTCTCCTCCGCCTGGCAACATGAACCACTCCATTCTTCACTCTAGCCATATAATCTCCTCAAACAAACGTTAAGCATAAGGCAGCAAGGTTCTAATCCTCTTAACCT
Organism: Candidatus Borrelia undatumii; assembly: GCF_020882015.2. Lineage (GTDB taxonomy): Bacteria > Spirochaetota > Spirochaetia > Borreliales > Borreliaceae > Borrelia. Next base: position 181,661 of record NZ_CP086555.2, read on the forward strand.
CAGAACTCGAAAGCACACCCGCCTTACCCAAGTGCCTCTTCCTCTTGGAAGACTTCTTCGTCAAGATATGCCTCAAATCTTGCTTCTTGTACTTTACTTTACCCTTTGAAGTAAAAGAATACCTCTTACTCGCGCTCTTACGAGTCTTCATCTTTGACATTCACACCTCCTCTCGTTACTTCCTAGACTTAGGCGCAACAACCAAAAACATCGTCTTGCCCTCCATTTTAGCTGGTGATTCTAGACTATAATTAACATCTCCAACCCTCTCAAGAACATTTTCCAAAATTCCATACCCCAAGTGAGTATGAGCAAGCTCACGCCCCCTAAATCTTATAGTAACCTTTACCTTATTTCCTTCCTTAAGAAATCCCAAAATATTTCTAGACTTAAAATCAAGGTCATGAGTATCTATTTTAGGTTGCATCCTAACCTCTTTAAGTTTAATTATCCGTTGGCTCTTTTTCTGCTCCTTCTGCTTCTTCTCCTGGTGAAACTTGTACTTCCCATAATCAATTATTTTACAGACTGGAGGCAAAACATTCGGCGAAACCTCAACCAAATCAAGCTCAGCCTCACTAGCACGCCTAATGGCCTCCTCAATTGGCAACACAGACTGAGTTCCATCTTCAAAAACAACCCTAACCTCACTAGCCTTAATTTTATGATTAATCCTTAACTCCCGCTCTCCTGACTTAACCCTATCCCTACCGGAACTCCTATTTATCATCTAAAAGCACATACTCCTCAAACAATACTCTGATTGATTAATTCTAATATACCTTTATAAAAAAGTAAATTAAAATACACACCTGCTTGAACACAGTAACAAAAAGTATTTTGCAAACAATCAGAATTTAATTGATTAATGGATAATTTAAAAATATAATTTAGTTACCATGAATATATTCTTACTGGTAAGCCTTCCTTTGGTTCTGGCGATCTACACATCAATAAGATATCCTCTGTTAAGAAAAATTAAACGAAATCATACATATTCGATGATATCGCTATTTGGTATGACTATTTTTTTCTCTTTATACCTAGTCGAAGAGTTCATTTTGTACAAAACGTTAGAAATAAACTACAGAACAAGCTTATGCCTGGCAATCTCAATATTAATAAAAGAACACTTGTATTACTATGTCTTTCCGTTATTAATTTTTATATTCTTTTTTACATTTAATCCAAATTCACAGCTTAAAAATAGCCCATTGTCTTTATTATATTTCGCATTTGGAGTTATTTTTGCCAAAAATTTAGAATTAATCATTATGAATAGTAAAGTTTTTGGTACATACGAATACATAAAAATACCTATGTTACACATAATGGAATTAGTGTTTACAGCAATAATATGTGAGAGAGGGGTACGCCTTTCCGTAATGCATAATACAAATGGATACAAACTCATTTTTGTTCCCCTCTTATTACTGGAAGCAATTATTACACTTTTGAAAGTATTAATTTTAATTAACATGCAATTCTATTCTTTATTAATAGCAACAGCAATACTGGGGATTATGGCTTTAAACAAAAAATTGTTGAAGCATTAAAAACAGATGCTAAAGACAGGTACGACTCTTATTATCTTGCTCGTTTTGCTTTCATTGTTCTGTTGTAAAGTAAATAAGATTATAGGTAAAAATTTCGATCATATAATCGTCTTCTCAGATGCAACTGCATACTTTTTCAAAATTAAAAATGATCCATTTATACAAGAGGATACATTATTCATAAACGAAAGAGACATTGAAATGATTAAAGATAATTTAAATAATGTTGATAAGATACTATTAACACATAAAACAACTAATGAAGTTCTTAATAAAGATAAAATAAGGGAAAAAATTTTTCTTCTCTCCGACATCAAATTTTCACTAAAAAAAGCCATTGATTTTATATTCACTAACTCCCTGACACCCCCTTTAGTCTCATTGGTAATGAGAGATAGCACCTTAAACAAAGAAGATTCAGAACACTTGGAAAAAAATGCAAAAGAACAAAATGTAAACCTCATTACAATCAACAATGGAAATATACAGTATTTAAAAAATTTCATTACTCCTGAAATAAAAATAGTTGTCCTACTCTCAATGAAAAATAGTCATATCTATTTAAAAAGATTATCAAGCTCACCATTTTTTAAAAAAATAGACTTTATACTAATTGGAGATACTAGGAAAAATTTAAAAGAAATTAATTCAAGATACGTAATCGGAATTAATGAATTGGATCTAATAGACATTGTAAAAAAAATTGATAAAAATTTTCACTATGAATTAAATATATACAAAAGATAATATGCTATTCTAGTATAGTAAACAATATTTAGTTTCAAATTAGAAGGATTTTAATATGATAAAGATTTTAGCGGTGTTGCTTGCTTTTGTTAATGTTTGCGCATTCACACAAAATACCAATCAAAAGGATAATGAACAAGGACAGAGGGAGCATATTCTTTCTACGATGGAAGATCCATTTGATTTTCATTTAAGATTTTTTACCGAAAGGATTAATCCTTTGTTCGCTAGATTTAAAAATAATAATGATGCAACTCAAGATAACAAATTTGTATCAGCAGTCAGGTATATTACTTCTAGAAGCGACAGTGAACTAAACCTAGAGCCAGATAAGCAGATGATAATACCTGGTATTGTTAAAAGCATCTCTTTATGGGTAGATGGAAGAGAAAATAACACAGAAATTTTTGCAATATTAAAAGATTCATCAGGGACTTTTCACTCGATTCCCTTTAAAGCAGAAGACAGTGGTTCTAAACTTAACTTTCTTGGATGGAAAAAACTCACAGCATATATTCCAAAAAACTTCATCCAAAAAACACATAAGTTTAAAAAAGAGACTAAAGATTCAGAATTAATAAGAATAAAAATAATACCTGAGCACAGAATAAATTATGAACCGCAATATATATACTTATCAGAACTGAGGGCAATAATTGATGAACAAAATACATCAACTACTTATGATGACAATTGGTAAAAATTTTTAAATAAATCTTTAAAGTTGTGATACAACATACTTGAAATACTTTCTGCATCACAGCTTTTAATTTTTGCGACCTCACAGCATGTATACCCTAAAAAAAGAGGAGCATTTGTCTTGCCCCTTAGGGGAACTGGCGCTAGAAATGGACTATCTGTTTCGATTAAGATATCGCCAACGCTTAGTTTTCTTAAAACTTCTCTTAAAGATCCTGAATTTTTAAAAGTTAAATTACCTGCAAAAGATACTTTAAACCCAAAATCAATAAACTTCTTAGCATACTCATAAGTACCAGAATAACAGTGAAGTATCCCGCCGCTCAAAAACCTGGAAGATTTAATAGTGTCATACACATCATCATAAGCCTCTCTAACATGTAAAATAACAGGTTTTTTATATTTAATAGCCAAATCTAGCTGAATATTTAAAGTCTCAATCTGATCTTTTTTATTATCTGATTTTAAGTAATCAAGACCAATCTCACCGACAGCAATAACATTTTCATTTGCCAGGATATTATCAAGTAATTCAAAATCACCTCTTAAAGCTTCGCCTAGGGGATGAATTCCAGCTGTAAGTGAAACACTAGAATAAGCATCTAAAAGCTGCTTTCTCTCATAAAAATCACTAGGATGTATACCAACATCAAGAAAATAACAAAATCCATTATTCAAGCACTTATTAATAACGTAATGTACATCTATAGACTTCTTCTTAAGCTCGTTAAAATGAACATGGGTATCTACCAATTTATCAAAAAAAATAGATCTTTCAAATTCAAGACTCATAAGTTCATCTTCTTTTTAAGCTCATCAATGTAGTCAATAATGGCAACATTTTTCATCCCTAATTGCAAAAACCTTGATAAAATATCTACAGCGCTCTCAATCTGCCCCATTGCTTCATAGCATTCAGCAGCATTAATGTACAATATTGAATTTTTAGGATTACTCTTTATAAGACTTTTAATAGCGGCCAGTGCTTCCTCGTATTGCCCCTTCTCCTTTTGCAATAAAGCAAGCCCCAGCATGGCAAACATATCAAAATCAACATCGAGAGCTTTCTTATAATACTCCTGTGACTTTTCATAATCCTTCAAGTACCTATATATATCCCCTACCCTTGTTAAAACCAAGTTGTTCTTCGGATCTTTTTCTAGTATTTCAAGCCAATATTTTAAAGCTTCATTGTAATCTTTATTTCCCCTATAGCAATCAGCAAGCCCAAAAACAGCATAAAAATTATTTGGAGAAACCTCCAATGCTTTTTTAAAAAAATAAATTCCTTTACCATATTCCTTTAACTTTCTGTAACAATTACCAATTGAAGTTAAGACACGAACATCGATCTTAGCACGATTTATCTCATACATCTTAAGCCAATACTTCAAAGCTCCCTTGTACTCTTTAAAGTCATAATATAAATGCCCAATGCCAACAAGAGCATAATCATTATCGGGAGCAAGCTCTACTACCCTTAAATAAGCTTGTCTAGACTTTTGAAAATTCTTTAGCTTTCGATAAGAAGCAGCAACTCTTGTCAAAACAGTAATATTTTCAGGGTCATATTTTAAATACTCCTCCCATATATCCGTAGCTTTCTTATAATCTTCCAAATTTTTATAACAATCCCCTAAACCAAAAAGTGCATAATTATTATTTAAATGCTTCGAAAGGCATCTTTGATAGTAAACTATCGCTTTATCAAAATTCCTCTTTTTTCTCTCAATATCTCCAAGCCCAACAAGAGCATAATTATTGCCATTGTCCTTTTCTAAAATATCATTAAACAACGCCTCTGCTTCAGCAAGCCTCTCTTCCTTTATCAACTGGTACCCTCTCTTGGATTTCTCAGTAACATCAAGAAGTTTATTATCGGAAACCCGCGATACATCTTCAAGACCACCTAAAAGTTCCTTTTCCAACATAAATACCCCTTTCAACTGGTTTATTAAAGATAATAACTCAAATCACTCCACATATGTCACTAAAACACACAAATTAAACCCACACAACAAAACACGCCGAGGCATTAATAAATCTTTAATATCCAATATTGATAATACACATTATATAAAAAATTAAAAAAATATACTTAAATTTACAAACTAAAATTTTACTTAAATCCAAACTAAAACCCTCCTATATAAAATTTAGGGTCAATTATAACAAAAAATTCAAAATTAGGATAAAATGTTACTACCCATTAGGAGAAAAATTAAAATGTTTTTAAGTAAACTAGATCCGGTTGAAAACAAGATAAAAATACTTGAAGATAAATTACGGGACGCAAGTTTGATTAGAAATCAAAAAGAATACGCAAAAGTAGTGAAGGAATATAGCTACCTAGAAAAAATTAAAGAACAAAAAGACAAATACGAGAAGATACTACACCACATTGAAGAAAACAAAAAAATTCTTTCTGAGGAAGAAAATTTAGAAATGAGGGAGATGATAAGACAAGAACTGGCCTCTTTAAGTCTTCAAAAAGATGAGACTGAACGCAGGCTTAAAGTCTTGCTCTTGCCTCAAGACGAGAACGACAGTAAAAATATTATAATTGAAATTAGGGCCGGAACGGGCGGAGAAGAGGCCGCACTTTTCGCAAGTAATCTCTACGAGATGTATACAAAATATTCTGAGAAAAAGAAATGGAAAACAGAGCTTATTAACTTTAATGAGACAGAACTTGGAGGTTTTAAAGAAGTAAGCTTTGAAGTAAAGGGTAAAGATGTGTTTAAGAAACTAAAAAACGAAAGCGGGGTCCACAGAGTTCAAAGGGTACCTATAACAGAATCTAGTGGAAGACTTCAAACTTCTGCTGCAACTGTCGCCGTGCTCCCTGAAGTTGAAGATACCGATATTGAAATTAACGAAAAAGACTTAAGGATAGACGTTTATAGATCTTCTGGTGCAGGTGGACAGCATGTTAATACAACAGACTCTGCTGTTAGAATCACACATTTACCTACAGGAATTGTGGTGCAGTGTCAAAATGAGAGAAGTCAACACAAAAACAAAGATCAAGCAATGAAAATTTTAAGAGCTAGACTATATGAATTTGAAGATATTAAGAAGCAAGAACAACGTTCAAGTGATAGAAAACAGCAAGTAGGCTCAGGTGATAGATCTGAAAGAATTAGAACGTACAATTTTCCACAAAACAGAGTAACAGACCACCGGGCAAACATTAGTCTTTATAAGTTGGAAGAAATTATGCAGGGAGAACTTGATTCTCTCCTTGACACGTTAGCCTTGGAACTTCAAGAAAGAGCTTTAAAGAATAACTCAATATGATTTCTTTAAATGACAGTAGATGAAGCAATAAAGAATTCCAAAAGATATAACATTAATACCCTTGAGGTGTTACTGTTGCTTGAAAAAATTTTAAAGACTAGTAAAGAACTTATTCTTGCCAATAAAAATCAAAGCTTAACAAAGAAAGCAAAGCATAAATTTTTAAATCAAATAAATGATGTAAAATCAGGAATCCCAATACACTACATACTTAAAGTAAAGGAATTCATGGGAATAAACTTTTATATCAATAAAGATGTGCTCATTCCTAGGGCAGATACAGAATGTTTGGTGGAAGAAGCTCTGGCACAAATTCAAAAAAACAACTTAAGTAGGATTTTAGATCTATGCTGTGGAAGCGGTTGCATAGGACTTACAATTGCGCACTATCTCAGAAGAAAGGTAAAATTATCAGACTTTTCCATTAAAGCTCTAAAGGTGGCATTTAAAAACACAAAAAGACTAAAATTGGAATCCTATGTAGAAATAATATATTCAAATCTGTTAAAATGTATAAACGAAGAGTTCGAGATAATAATTACTAACCCTCCTTACTTAAGTAAAGATGAATTGAGGGAGAAGGAAAGGTTGGGAAGGGAACCGAGATTGGCTCTTTTGGGCTTTGGGAGAGATGGGCTTGAGCTTGCAAGGAAAATAATACAACAATCAAAACACAAACTCGCCAGAAATGGCCTCTTGTTAATGGAATTGGCTCCATGGCAGATAGACCCCATCGGGGAGTTTGCGGTGCAGGAGGGGTTTCTGCATCTTAACACTCTACGTGATATTGAAAGCAGAGAAAGAGCGGTAGTACTAAGGATAGCAAATGATACAACCCTATGAGATTGCGTATTTAATGAAAATCAATGATGTTGATAAAATAAAGGGTATTTTCAAAAATACCATTGATAATATCTACAAAGATGAGATTCAAAAAAAATTAATATTCAAAGCTCTTGAAATATCAGAACAACTGCACTACGGGCAATATAGAGAAAGTGGAGTTCCTTATGTAATCCATCCGATAATGGTTGCATTATTTCTTGCAAAGTTTAAATTGGATTTTAAGACAACAATAGCTGGACTGCTACACGATGTACTTGAAGATACAAGCGTTGCTAAAGAAGAAATAATTAAAGAATTTGATGAAGAAGTTTTAAGTCTAATTGATGGTGTGACAAAAATCCATGATTTACATAATAAGACAAGAACAATAAAAGAAGCAAATACAATTTCAAAAATGTTCTTCGCAATGACCCATGACATTAGAATAATAATCATTAAACTTTCTGATAAGCTACATAATATGACAACTCTTTCTCACTTACCTAAAAATAGAAGGGAAAGAATCGCAAAAGATTGCCTTGCAACCTATGTACCAATTGCAGAGAGGCTTGGAATTTCATCTCTTAAGGTATACCTAGAGGACCTTTCATTAAAATATCTTTATCCAAAAGAATATAAGGAAATAAAGAATTTTCTGGCTGAAACAAAAATAGAGAGGGAAAAAAAATTATACAAAGGGAAATTGATAATTGAGAAGGAACTTAAAAAAATCGGGATCTCAGCAGAGATTACGGTGCGCTCAAAACACTTCTATTCAATATTTAGAAAAATGAAAACGAGAACCAATAACCTTTCTCAAATTTTTGATACCCTGGGGATAAGAATAATTTGTAAACAACAAAAAGAATGCTATGAAATACTAGAGATTGTACACAAAGTCTGGAAACCAATACCTGGAAGGTTAAAAGACTATATAGCAATACCTAAAGAGAATAAATATCAATCCCTGCATACCACTGTAAGAATACCAGAAGATAATCAATTGATTGAAATACAAATTAGAACAGAAGAAATGGATAGGATTGCTAAATATGGTGTTGCTGCTCACTGGATCTACAAAGAACAAATTGAGCTTAAAGCTGATGACCTTTCCTTCATTAGCCGCATAAAAAAATGGCAACAAGATTCGGCAAACAAAAATCAATACTCAATGAATGACATACACAAAGAATTATTAAACACATTTATATATGTATATACACCAGAAGGAGAAGTAGTAGAGCTGCCATTTGGGTCAAATTCAATTGATTTCGCATACGCAATACATACAGACATTGGAGATCAAGCACTTTATGCAAAAATTAATGGAAAGATTAATTCCCTGACAAAACCGCTAAGAAACGAACAAATTGTTGAAATATTTACCTCACCAGAAGCGAAAGCCGATGTAATTTGGCTAAATAGCGTTAGGACAAAAAAAGCACGCTCAAAAATTCGATCTTGGCTTAACAAAAATGACGATACAATATTTGTAGACAGCAATATAATTGCATATCTTATTGGAGAGACTAAAGAGCAAAAGAGACTCTTTAGTCTCTTCAAATCCTTAACTAAATCTAGAATAAAAAGAATAACCGTATCTCCTGAATGCAATCCATCAACGGGGGAAGACATTATTGGCGTCATACAAAAAGATGAAATAGTAGTACACAAAGATAATTGTCAAGCTGCAAAACATCATAAAAAAAGCCATCTTGTTGAAGTAGAATGGGAAGCAACACCAACGAGAAAGATATATCACATCGTAATATTTTTAAATAATTTAAAAGGTCTTTTCAATTATCTGGACAACATTTTAACAACCTTCAACATAAGACTTATTAGTGAAAAAATAGAAGACTGTGGCAATGGATACGGCATAAGCAACATAATAATCTCATCAAATGCAAAAAATGTAGAAATGGTCCTCTCATCTCTTAAAGAAAATCCCAACATACTTAAGATAATGCAAGTAGAAGAAGATATTAAAAACTATGAGAATTAAGATACTGTTCTTAATTCTGTTTCACGTGTTTATTGCATACAAACCAATAAGAGCAAACGAAACAAATTCATATAGTCAACAAATAAAAGAACATATTAAAAAAATCAATAAATTAAATGAAGTTACAGAAAAAATAACAAAAATGGCAAGTACTTATGACTACATAAAAAAATATTTAGCAGAAAATAAAATTCAATACAAAGAACATTCACTTCAAGAAATTGGATTTATTGGATATTTGCAAAAAACAATTCACTCTCAAATAAAAGGAATGGATAAAACCACCTATAATGTTATTGTCCCTATAGAAATACAATATGGTTTGAAAAACAATCTTGCAATTGCAATTGCTATCACACTACTAGGTGAATTAAGAAATATAAAAATTAAAAACACCTTAAACGTATACTTTATCGAAGATGACTCAAACAAACAAATATCAACAATAAGCAGCAGATTGCTTCTTAACAGCAATACTCTTGCAAAAAACACAAAAACAATCTATTTGATGTTAAATGAAGATAGGGAGAATTCTATAATAGAATTTAAAAATCAGTCAAACACAGTAAACTCGAAAACAGACCTGAGCTTTCTAGAGGTGCTAATTAGAATATTTGAAATCAATGGAGTGAGCTTTATTGTCTCAAAAATACGTGATAAGAACATAAATGAAATATACAATCTGTATCTAGAAGAAGAGATTCCAATTTTAATTATCAATAACAACGAAGAGACTTCCTTGCTAACTCATCTAGAGAACAACAACCTTTCTGACATTTACAAATCAATCCAAGAGACAATAACATCGGAACAAAATATCAAAGACGAAAATCACATGCACTACGTTATCATCAATACTCCGTTTAAAAAATGGATAATAAACGAAAGCGCACTCATTGCATTAATATACGTAATCTACAACTCCATCATATTGATGTTTCTCAGCAAATTTACAAAAACCAGTATAATGATCAGAAAAATCAAAGACAATTACTATAAAATAATCAGACTATTTTTTATATTATTCCTGAGCACATACATTTCAGTCACCATCACAAACAAGATACTTACAGAATATAAAAATTCAATAGACTACGGTATTATAAACCCAATCTACTTAGTAAATTTTTTCCTAACATTATTCAATTTTAACTTGCTATCTTACTTCACGTATAACTTTAAGATATATTTAAATTTTAAAGAACTTAAACATCTGGCAATAGCAATTTCTGTTATTGAGCTTATCATGCTGCTATATATTAAGATAGAATTTGTCTTAGTAATACTGATTAAAAATATCTTAATATTACTTATCCCTAATAAAAGAAACACCATGAAAAAGATCATAATAATCCTTATTTGGACAATAAACTTCATGCTAATAACTTCTTTACAAACAACTTCTCTTATTTCAAGACCAACAGCACTGAGCTATTTAATATCAATATCACTCTTCTCACCAATACTTACTAATATCGTGGAGCATTTAAAGTACAAGACTCCACCTGAGCTACAAGAATTCAAAAAAGCTGAAAAGATGGAATCTATAACTTTTTTTTTAATAATAGCTACGATAATAATCTCAAACAACATAAGTAAAATTTCAACAATCAAGATAAACCAAATAGTAAGCTTTCCGGAAAAAATCAATAAAATTAGTATAGAATATCTTAAGGAAAATAGAAATGCAATTCAAATATCAACAAAAAACTTTAATCTAGAGCTAAATAAAGGAGAAAAACAAGCGGAAAGGGAATTTAAAATACAAAAAAATTTAATCAAGCTATCTTTTCAAAAAATAGATATTGCTGAAAGAAGCATATATGGAGTAAAAATTAACACTATAAACATCGCAAAACAAATCAATTTATCCTTAAAAAATGCATCCGAGCTAATAATATATCAGAGCAATACACCATATAAAATAGCTTCCAATAATGTAATATTTACAGTAAGCAACATCAAATCAAATCAAATCAACATCGCCTTCACAGTTAAATCTCAAGAAGACATCAAATATGACGCATTTGCCTATTTTGACACCTCTGATTATTACGTCAAAGTATACGACAAACAAACTAAAAAAGAAGATAAGAATATAAAAATAGACTATTCATATTTAGTCAAGTATTCAGGTACACTTACCAAGCCTGAGAAACATGACATAGATACATTCTTTAAGCTTCAAGGCGACAAAGAAATAGAAAACTTGAAGAATTTAAAATTCTAAATTAATTCTCCAGCTTTTCAAAATCAATCCGTTTCTTTTTCTTTTCATAACTATTGAAAGCAAAGTCCACCAATTTATCGACCAAACATTCATAACCCACTCCATCATGTTCGCACATTTTAGAAAACATAGAAATATCCGTAAATCCTGGTATTGTATTTACCTCATTGACATAAACCAAACCAGTCTCTTTTTCAACAAAAAAATCAATCCTTGCCATCCCCCTGAGTTCTAAACATTTATAAACCAAAAATGCATACTCTTTAATGTCTAGCAAATGCTTTGTGTCAAGATGCGCTGGGATATTAAACACAATAGAGTTCCCAGGAATGGTAGCATACTTAGCATCATAGTCATAAAATACAAAATCCTGCACAACAACCTCTCCAGGAGTAAATATCTTAATTTGATCATTCCCGATAACAGAACATTCAATCTCCCTAACTCTCATAAACTTCTCTATGATAATGGTTAAATCATATTTAAAAGCTCCCTCTATACACTTTTCAATCTGATCATCTTCATATGCAACATTAATTCCAATTGAAGAACCCAGTATAGCTGGCTTAATGATCACAGGATATTTCAAATTTTGCCTTATATTATTTTTAACTTCTTCTTTATCTAGAAGATAATCATATTTTCTGAGTCCAATAAAGGGTACTAGCGGAATATTAAAACTTTTAAGAAAAAGTTTACAGAAATATTTATTACTGGAAATAGCACTTCCTAAAATACCAGGCCCAACACAAGGAATATCCATTATTTTTAAAAGCCCCTGGATAGAGCCATCCTCACCTGTCCTCCCATGGACAGCAGGAAATACAACATCAATTTCAAGGTTACTACCCCCCACAAATACCCCACTACCAGGGACTAGACTAATAACAGAAGAACTATCCTTCTTAATTAATTCAGGAGTAGCAGGAACCGAATCCAATAGATACCAAATTCCAGTATTCTTGTCAATAAAAACCGAAGATACATTGTATTTACCTGATTTCATAAGAGCATTATAAATCCCATAAGCAGATCTACAAGAAACTTCATGTTCAAAAGAAACCCCCCCAAATATTAACATAAGATTTTTCCTCATAAAATTAACCTCTATTTATTAAATCTAAAATAATATCTTTAATGACTCCCTTTTCATCCCAAAAGATACTTCTATCCTCATATATTATCGAATCTTCATGCCCCTTCCCAAGAGTAACAACCAAATCATCAGCACACGCAAGGCTTATTGCCTTCTTAAGTGCATCTCTCCTATTAGGAATGAAAAATAAATTTTCACCCTGTGTCTTATTTAGAATTCCTTCTGAAATATCTTTAATGATCTGCATGCTGTCTTCACCTCTTGGATCTTCATCACAAAGCACTATTATATCCGCATGCCTATCTGCAATCTCTCCCTGCAACTTTCTCTTTGAAACATCTCTCTCTCCAGCAGAACCAAAAACAGCAATTAATCTATTTTTTGCAAGTCTTTTAAATATAGGGAAAAGTTTAGCAAAAGCACCCGGAGTATGTGCATAATCAATAATTAAAGAAAAATTCTGTCCAAAATCAACACTATCCATTCGACCGCAAAGACCCCTAATATTTACAAGACTAGCAATAAGTTCTGATATACTAACACTTGCAACCTGACTTACAACAATTAGAGCAGCAATAACATTCTCAACGTTGAAACTACCCGTCAAATCAACCCTGGCATCATATTTAATATTTTTATTAAAAAATTCAAACTCTGTAAAACCCATTTGCTCAATAATTTTACTTACAAAAAAATCAGCATTTTCATTCTCTAAACTATATGTATAAGATCTGTTAATAGAATTTAAAAATAGAGAAGAATTCTTATCATCAATATTGACAACACCAAACCCATTACTAACAGCAACAGAAGAAAAAAGATTAAGTTTAGCACTCAAATAATTCTCCATCGTGCCATGAAATTCAAGATGCTCGTGACTAACATTAGTTAAAACAGCAACAGAATATTCAACGTCAATAAGCCTTGCCGTTCTGATATCAAGTCCATGCGATGTTGATTCGATAATAGCATACTGAACATTATTCTCCACCATCTTACTAAGAAAAAAATGAATCTCTGTTGATTCTGGAGTCGACTGCCTATAAGGATTTTTAACCAAACTTCCACTTCCATCATCAAAAAATACTGTTGAAATAAATCCAACCCTAGCCCCAATAGACCTTAAAAGAGTATATATATAAAAACAAACAGAACTCTTGCCATCTGTTCCTGTCACTCCAATAATCTTAAGCTTCTTTGAAGGTTCATCATAAAAAACACTGGAAAAATTTGACATAAATCTCTTTATGTTACAAGAATCAACTTTGATATATGTTACATTTGAAGCACAAAAGTCAACATTACTAGCATGCACAATAACATTACTACCCCTTTGAATTGCTGCCTCAATAAATTTCTGACCATCAAAATGAACTCCCGGAAGAGCAAAAAATACAAATTTGGGCAATACACATCTTGAATCATACGAAAGACCCAATATCTCCACATCGCAAGGCCCTCTAATTTCTTTGATTAAATTTCCATCCAATCTAGATAAAACAACATTAAGTCTTTTTTCTCTATTCACACTACTGAATTGTACAAAAATAAAAATTATTTTGGTACAATTTCCAAAAAGGAAGCCTTGAAAATTTGGGGTTCAATGTGCCTGTTGTTGCATCAAAAGCTGAGAGTGCTGTTTACAATTCAACCGTTTTTTAATAGACTAACTAATGTTAAACGGCGCTGTACCCAAGTGGCTAAGGGAGAAGTCTGCAAAACTTTGATTCGCCGGTTCGATTCCGGTCAGCGCCTTTTAAGAGCCTATACAAGCCAATACAGTGTTTCACGAGGGTAAACTAGTAATAGCTATGTTGGAGCTGTCATTAATAATAGTATTTATAATGCTCTCAGCAATTTTCTCAGCATCAGAGACGGCATATACTTCGTTAAGCTTGATACAACTCCAGGACATAAAGAAACAAGGGAAATTAGGAACAATTGTGTATCAACTAGCTCAAAATCCATCAAAACTTGTCACAACGATTCTGATTGGAAACAATATTTCCAATATAACAACTAGCGTTCTTGCTACAAAATTCGTTCTTAATAAGTATGGAAACAGCGCTCTTGCTTTTTCAACGGGGATTGTAACGATAATAGTTCTTATATTCTCTGAAATATTTCCTAAACAAATTGCAATATTGAATAATGAAGGCATCGCCTTGTCAACCTCGATCTTACTTAAAACATTAACATTCGTATTTACACCCATAATATACGTAATTAACGGAATGACCAAAGCTCTATTAATCTTATGTAAAATAAAAACAAGTCAAAAAATGAATAAAGACAGTATAAGGAATATGTTATCTTTGGCTGAAAATTTAGGGATCCTAGAAAATGACGCAAGGATTTTCATGCAAAAGATGTTGAATATAGGAGAGGTTAGAACATCTGAGGTTATGACCCACCGCACAGAAGTATTCTCACTTTCAAGCACATCAAAATTAAAAGACCAAATTAAAATGATTAAAAAAGAAGGATACTCCAGAATCCCTATATATAGGGGTCAAAATAGAGAACAAATAATAGGAATTTTAATAACTAAAGACTTAATTGAAATAAGCAAAAAAGAACTTGAGAAAAGCATCATAAAGTTTGCAAAACCTGCTGTCTTTGTACAACAAAACAAAAGAATAAAGGACACGCTAGCTATTATGAGGCAAAAACAAAAAATAATGGCAATTGTTATTGACGAGTATGGGGGATTTTCGGGAATACTTACGATAGAGGATATAGTGGAGAAAATATTTGGAGCAATATTTGATGAATATGATTTAGAAGAGGAAAAACAGTTTATCATTAAAAAAGATGAAA
Organism: Candidatus Borrelia undatumii; assembly: GCF_020882015.2. Classification (GTDB taxonomy): domain Bacteria; phylum Spirochaetota; class Spirochaetia; order Borreliales; family Borreliaceae; genus Borrelia. Next base: position 196,939 of record NZ_CP086555.2, read on the forward strand.
GTACTTATTTAATACTTGGTGAGACCACCTTTGATGAGATTGAGGAAACTATTGGAATAAAGATTGAACACAAAGATTACATAAACACAGTTGGTGGTTACATAATGGATTTACTCGATAAAATCCCTAAAGAAGGAGAACAGGTTAATACAGAACATGGGGAATACTTAATAGAGGAAGTGCAGAGTCATAAGATTAAAAAAATAACCTTTAAAAAATTTGAAAAGGAGTGAGGGTGTACAAAAATCTTTGGAAGATGATTTTTAATTTTTCAAGGCTTGAATTAAACACAAAATATAGTTTTATCGGAACGCCCACATATTTGCTAATAAAACAAAGTTTCAATAAAAATAATGAACTTTTCACTATTGAAGTTCGTTTTTAATTTAACATCGAGAAATCAGGAAGAGAAATACAGAATTTTTCTTGATAAATAAAGGGGGTAAGAATGCTGAACATTCCAAAATTTTTCAATAAAACATACGAATATACGATAATGCTGATTATACTAGCAATAATCGCAATAATAATCATCTCAAATGTTTTCGTAGTTGGACCATCAGAGGAAGCAATTGTTCTTCGACTTGGTAGACTAAATAGAACATTGGAATCGGGGATACATATAAAAATCCCACTGATTGAAGAAAAATTCATTGTACCAGTAAAGATAGTACAAGAGGTTAAATTCGGGTTTAATACAGATAATAACAGAGGGGTTAACGTTGGTGAAGATGAGGGAATAATTATTACTGGAGATTTAAACGTAATAAATGTCGAATGGCTAGTACAATACAAAATAAGCGACCCATATTCTTTCATGTTTAAAGTACAGGATCCAGAAGAAACCATCAAAGATATTGCAAAATCATCAATGAACCGGTTAATTGGAGACAACACTATTTTTGAGATAATTAATGACAATAGAGTTGGTGTTACAGAAGGTGTAAAATCTTCCATGAATGAAATCATTAAAACATATAATTTAGGGATAGACATTGTACAGGTACAAATCAGAAATGCTATGCCACCAAGGGGCAAAGTTTATGAGGCGTTTGAAGACGTCAACATCGCAATACAGGATAAGAACAAGTTCATTAATGAGGGAAAGAAAGAATTTAATCAAATCGTTCCCAAAATTAGAGGAGAAGCACTCAAGATATTGGAAGAAGCTGAAGGATACAAAGAAAGCAGAATAAATAATGCCCTAGCCGATACTAAAATTTTTAACGCAATTTTAGATGCGTACATTAAAGATCCAGAAATTACAAGAGAGAGACTATACAATGAAACAATGAAGGAGATACTTGAAAATAAAGATAACATTGAAATAATAGACAAGAATTTAAAAAACTTCCTTCCACTCAAGGAGATAAAGTAAATGAAGTATGTAGCAAGATTTTTATTTTCTATTACCAAAACTGCTGTCTTTGCACTGCTATTCAGCTTAATCTCAATCTCCATAATGCAGCCGATTTATATTTTAAAAGAAAACGAGATTTCGATCACTACAAGGCTTGGAAAAATTGAGAGAACCGAGAACACAGCGGGGCTTAAATATAAAATTCCATTTATTGAACATGTGCAAATATTTCCCAAAATCATACTCAGATGGGATGGAGAGCCCCAAAGAATCCCAACGGGTGGAGAAGAAAAGCAACTAATATGGATAGATACAACTGCTAGATGGAAAATTGCAGACATTAATAAATTCTACACATCAATTAAAACAATGGATAGGGCTTACATAAGAATAGATGCTGCTATTGAACCCGCTGTTAGAGGGGTTATTGCTAAATATCCTTTACTTGAAATGATTAGAAGTTCAAACGACCCAATTCAAAGATTGTCTCACGGAATTTTAACAGCTCAAGAGGGCAAAAACGACACAACTTATCAAATAACAAAGGGTCGAAAATCTATCGAAGATGAAATAATTAACGTTGCAAATAAAAATACACAAGATATTGGAATTGAAATTGTTGATGTTCTTATTAGAAAAATCAGCTATGACCCGAGCCTGATTGATTCAGTTCATAATAGAATGATCTCAGAAAGACAACAAATTGCAGAGGAACAAAGAAGCACAGGAATGGCTGAGAAAACGGAAATTCTTGGTAGTATTGAAAAAGAAAAACTAAAATTATTAAGTGAAGCAAAAGCCTCGGCAGCTAAAATTAAAGCTGAGGGAGATAGTGAAGCTGCACGTATCTATGCAAGCGCATACGGGAAGAGTGTTGAATTTTATAGATTTTGGCAAGCACTAGAAAGCTATAAGACGGTGCTTAAAGATAAACGGAAAATATTCTCAACGGATATGGATTTCTTCCGGTATTTACATAACAAAAAATAAAGTATGAATTTAAAAAGTTTTATTTAAAAATGATGCTGAGAATTGATTTTGACAGCTCTTTAGGTCTTGTATAATCGAGAACACCTTTTAAATATTGTTATTAAAATATTAAGAGGAGGTGGTAATTGGTTTCGTAAAAAAGCAACTCAAAAAGCATAAATTAAGAATCAAGCAGTTATTCCGAACACAATGCCGAACTAAAGTTAAAGACCTCTACCTACAAGGCAATGAAATTAAAAAAACAGTAAGAATCTAATTTAGCAAAAGAGCCGATAAGGTCGATGCCAACACCGCGCCACTATGGGAAGAACAAAACAAACACCGCAACACACCTAAACTCCGTAAGCCACAACACACAAAACCAAACAAAACCCATCTACTCTGAATAATGATTCAGAGCCTAAATTATCTAAAATTGCTCAATATGTATTTTACTACAGAGTCATTATAATGATAATCTATTACCTCACAAGCTTTATCTTTGAGTGCATCAATACCATTCTGGGGAGTGACCTTATGAATTTCGTTTTCGTTAAAGACAGATATATCATTATCAGAGTCTCCAAAATAAACAATATCCTTGTAAGAAATAGATAAATAATCAGCTAAAAACTTAATACCATTTATTTTCTCAGCACGAATGCTTTGTATTTCAATAACACCAATTTTGTCGTTAAATTCTATTCTTCCGTATCTCGAAACCTTAAGTTCAGAATAATCTCTCATATTCAAAAAAACATTTTTAATTTTTTCCTGAGTATCGATGATAGTAACAGACAGAATATCATAAAGAGAAATATCACTCAGTTTATCTATTTTGATAATATTCGAACAACAAAAAGTTTGCTTAAAAGTAAGATACCAATACTCTAAAAAATTACCAATTCCATCATAAACATTAAACACTTCTCCTTTGTGTATTACTTTAAAAAACACAGAAAACCCATTACTCTTAAAGTAAGAATAAACATCATTAACACAATCCCAACCTATATTTTCTACATAAAGGGGTTCATCCTGATCCATAGATGCAACATAAGCACCGTCATGGCTAATCAGAGGAATCTTAAAATCAAATCCCCTCAGAGGAGACCTCATAAGATAAAAATCCCTACCCGTTGCAACCGTAAAGTTAAAGTCATCCCTTTTTAGAAGCTCCCTTAAACTATTTCTAGAAAAATCCGACAAAGCACCCCTTCTATCAAGCAACGTCCCATCTAAATCTGTAATAAAAATCTTACTCAAACAAATACCCTTAAGCAAAGCACACGAAAATAATTATACAACTTTAAGTACAAAAAATAACAATTAACCCGCTTTACTAGTGATCATTGACAAAAAAAAATGTTTGTGAAAAAATTATAGTGCTTGTAGAAAGAATGGCCGCTGTAGCTCAGTTGGTAGAGCATAGGACTGAAAATCCTTGTGTCAGGAGTTCGATTCTCCTCGGCGGCAATGTCTTGTTGATTGCATTGTCGTTAGGGGTGATTGTACTTGGAGTTTTGGCTTCTGCCCTATCGTAAGGTCGTCTGTTTTGTGGCGGTAGAGCTTGGAATCACTTCTCAGGGGTTTGTTTCTGTCGGAGTTGTTGAACTTAAGAGGGCTGGTGATGATTCTCAAAGAAGTAAAAAGAATAGAAGATTTAACGGAAGACGATATTATTTTCTCAAATATCGGGAATTTGTCTAAACTAAGCGCACGGGTGAACGATAGGATCATTAAAGCTTTAAGAGAGGGAAATGTTTCACATATACCCGTAATTAATAACTATACCAACATTCCACATGAAAAATTAGTAGATATGGTCAACGAAGAGCTTTTAAGTAACGAGGTAAACTTTTTAAGAGAAGATTTGATACAGGCTTTAAAAGACATATACAAACCGTTTTCAGAGAAAGATAAAATGTTTATACTTGCGGGCAAAAAAAGGCTGATCAATCTCAACATTCTCATGGAAGAAGACCCTGATTCCATTTACTTTAAGGAAATTGTTGAAGGTAGCTTTAAGATCTTGCCAACGCATAAAGTAATGTCTATTCAAAAACTACTGCTGGAAATATATAACTACTTTGATCTTCAAAAGATTAGGAGTAAAGATAGCCTTTCTGATGCAAAAACAACAAAAAAACTATACCTGCACTCAATTAGAAGAGATTGGAATTTTTTCAATGAAAAGGTCAGAATATCGGGCGATTCTGTCTTACTACATGCAATTGACACTACAATTTATTTTTTAATAACAATTGCACGCCTAAATAAAGAGAGGGCGGCAAAAGACGCCCCACGTTCATCAGCAAAGTTTTTTATCGAAAAAGGGTACTACACACAGTTTACGGAATTTTTCTATGACAACAGCATAATAATACAGGCTGCACTTGGCGTACTTTTACACCCGATTGGCCTCATGCATGCTACCATACTACAAGAACTGAAAGACAAAATTAGCCTTAAGAACAAAGAAACGGAGGAAAAGTACAAGCTTAAGGTAGAGAATTTAGCAAAAAGCATTAATGTCTCTAAAAATCTATTTAGAATGAGAGAAGATATCTCTCCAATTACAAAGATGATAATAAATGGACAAAAAAATTATCTTAACAGTAAAAATCATGTGGATATGAAAATTAAAAAATTTACTCATGAACTTATTAGAATTTTTTGTATAATAGACACCTACGACGAAATGGTTAACCCTATTGCGGTAAGAGAACCTGTCAACCCCTTGGAAGCCGTTGAGTTTTTATTTCAGAATAGCGCAAAATACCATTGGGACGCAGGTGAATCGGATGGGCACTTAAAAAATAAAAAATTTGACCTGGAGATGCTGAGAATTTTTTTAAAGATACTTGCACCCTTCGACTATGGAGAAATTCTGAACGTATGGACAAAAGACTGCAATGAAGCCTTATTCAAAGTGGTTGTTTTTGATTACAATATGGGCTTATTGCCCATATTGTCTGTCATAGAGAAAAAGGATAAATTTTACAACGTTGGAGATGTGATGCTTGACCTTGAATCCAAAGAGATAATCATAAGGAGTGAAAAAGGAGAAGTAAAGAAAAGTTCATTAAAAAATATTAGTAAATTCGAATTAAAGCGCAATATAGAAGAACTTAAAAGTAGTGAGGTTAGCCTTTTGTATCATTAGAGATTAACATTGAAATTTTAGTGAGAATCAACCTTAAAAAAATCAAGCCTTGAATCACCATATTTCCTAGAGTCGTGTTTAAAGAGACTTAAGATACTGTTGCTTAAGCATTCCCTGGAGGAATAATGAATAATAATTTTCGCATTTTTATTTAAACTCTCATTTTTTGAAATTATCTCAAGCAAATCTTCCTTAAGAGGATAATCGAAGGGTGGATCAAGATAAATAAAATCATAGAAAAGATTTCTCCTTTTAACGAAAAATTCGGCCTCGTTGAAAAAAAACTTGTAAGGCTCCCCTATAAAGCCAAAATTCTTAACCAAAACATTTTTAGAGGCCTTATTGCGATCAACAAGATGCGCAAGACGAGCTCCCCTACTCAGAGCTTCAAGAGACATTATTCCAGTACCAGCAAATACATCAAGAAAACTTGAACCTGAAATCTGATTAAAAATAACAGAAAAAAGCGCCTCCCTAACAACAGCCATAACAGGACGCACCCCACCCGTCCTAGGAAAAGCAACCCTTTGCCCCTTATACTTACCCGCACTTACACGCACGAGCAGTAATTCTAAATTATTTTAGAAAAATATTAAATATTTAAAAATTAAATTTTGATATAATTTTCCCTTAAGAGGGATAAGATATGAAAGGTATAATCCTAGCCGCCGGATACGGAACGAGATTCTTACCCATAACAAAGACTGTTCCTAAGGAAATGTTACCGATTTTAAACAGACCAGCTATTGATTACATCATTGAGGAATTTATTAATTCTGGGATAAAAGAGGTGCTGATAATAACCTCAAGGAGAAAGGGGGTTTTAGATAGTTACCTCGATAGAGAAATTGAACTTGAACATGTATTTACGAAGGAACATAGACAAGACTTGCTAGAAGTCATTAAACCTAAGGACATTAAAATTAGCTTCATAAGGCAAAATGAAATGATGGGGACAGGACATGCTTTACTGCTCGCAAAACCCTGGATTGGAGTTGAAACCACAGTAGTTGCATATCCTGATGATCTGCATATTGGAAATCCTCCCCTAGCGGCACAACTTATCGAACTACATAAAAAAACTGGAAAAAATATATTATCTATTATCGAAAATCCCAGAAACATCAACAGATATGGGGTAATAGAATTGGATAAAGACAAAATTCACGCTAAAGACATCGTAGAAAAACCAGAAATCGGGAAAGAACCCAGCAGGAAAGCTTCTATTGGAAGGTTCTTATACACTTATGAGTTTTTTAAATACTTGGAGGAGGGGTTTAAAATTCATCAAAAGGGAGAATATCACCACATTTATGCTTTAAGGAAACTGATGTGCGAGGGCAAAGTATTATGGAAGGAAATGGAAGGCGAGCGACTTGATACGGGTGATGTTGAAGGCTATTTAGAGGCGATAATCAAAATTACTAAAAGAGATAATAAGCTGCTACAAATAATTAAAGATTTAATAGAGGTTAAATGAGTACGATAAAAAAACGCCGGGGATTTTATGAATCTCTGAGCATATTAAAAAAATATGTAGATGAGAATATAGAAGAAAAAATTTTAAAATATAGTATTTTTTCAAAGCTTTATATGCTAAATGAAGAGGAGGTTAAAAACCTTATAAGGGTAAGCAAAGAGTATGAACTTAAAAAAGATAAAATAAACCGTACTCTTGAGGAATACTATTACGAGGAAAGCAAGGATATAAAAGTTAAGGATTGGCTACTAGAAATCATTAAGGAAAAAAATTCATTACAAGTACAAAGAGAAACAAATCTTATCAGCAAAAGACTTGGAATAACATATAAAATAAAATCAACCCACTTCTTGAAGTTAACTGAGATACAGAATAATCCAGGGTACGCTGCTTGCAAAAAAGAATTATACAAACAACTAGTATTAAACTTCTCCAGCAACATAAAAACAGAAAATTTAGAACCAACAGTAGATATACTAGTAGCTGTAAAAAATAGAGACAAGGAAAAAATCAAATATATCTTAAAGCAAGCTCAAACATTGCAAAGAATCTTTAAATCTAGCTTAACAAAAAAGGAAGGCAGGGTAATAAAACTACAAAAATTGCTTATCTTAACATACTGGCCTGTGGGATGCTTATCTAGAACGCTTTTTAATAAAATTCTAACAAAAAGCTACCGATACACGGTAGATGAGATTTTGACCTTAAAGTACGATGAAATTCTTAAATATTTACGCGCGATGAAAAATTTAAGCCTTAATGAAATCTTTTATAAGGGATCAAGAAAAAATACTAATTTCAATTATTTTTTCAGTGATTTTGCAAAATACACTCCCAAAGATTTTCAAAATACGCTAAAAGCTTATTTATCTTCATTTGAAAAGGTTGCAACGAGAAGATACTTACAGTGGTTCTTTAAAGATAAAGTACCAAATGAATGGGAAGACTTCATTTTCGCAATTGAATATATTGCAAAACACAGATTGCTAAATTTAGATGAAAAAATAGAATATATCATTACAGCTAAGTTTAAGGCAGAGGGCTTTTTTGTATCTTTCGAAAAGACGAACTTCAATCCATATAAAAGCTCAAGCATATTTGAAAACAAAAATATAAGAAGAGCATTTTTGCAAAATGTGATTAACTATATAAAGAACAACATAAAGAAAATAGACACCTATGGATGGATATCCTTTTATATCTATGCAGATAAAGACGACAAAAACATTTTCTCAGAAGATATAAAAACGTTTTTTAAAAATAAAGAATTTGAAATTCAGAATCAAATACTCGTATACTTTCTGTCCTTTTATCCGAATTTCGATAAAAAACATCTTGAATTCATATTAGAAATGGTACTCCACCTAGATGAGAATAAAATCACCATACCTAAAGAAATAATAAGAATGCAGAGAACCAATACTCAGGAATTAGATTATTATAATTCATACATTTTAATTAAATCATTGATTTTAAGAACAAGAGTATTTAACATCTTGCATAGGAATATTCAACCAGAAACAATGTTAAAATCGGAAGGATTTAGAAGTGAAAAACTACTGCCTGCAATCTGCTATATTGCCCACTACTCCAATCCGAACGCTTTAAGAGAAGAGGTAGCGCCTTATTCCGTGCAAAGAGAAGAGATAATGAAATTCATTTCGTTTTTGGCTAAAGATCAGTCCAAATCTACCTCCGGTACAAGATGAAATATGGTAATATTTACCCTAGCATAATACAATGTTAATAACAAAAGATATGAAGACTCATTTTTTACCGTTCAGGAATTCGATATTCTTTGCTTTGTTTTTAGTTTCATTGTTAAATTCAAATTTCGTATACGCCCAAAGGTTAATTAGAATTGGACAAGAGGAGATAAAAAATAAAAACTACCCAAAAGCGATAGAAATTCTCAGTGATGCTATTCAGAAATATCCGAATGCGCAAAACGGATATTATTTTCTAGCAATAGCCTACAGAGAGAATAACCAATTAACAGAATCAGAAGGCGCCTTACTTGATGGAATTGCAGTTGGAGGGAGTATTGACTATAAGCTATATTTTGAACTTGGGAACATAATGTTTAAAAGGGGTGAGGGGTACTATGATTTAGCAATCAAATACTACTCCAACTCCGTCAAAAACATGCCCAATTACGACAGAGCACTGCTTAACAGGGCGAACTCTTATGTTGAACAAGGAAAAATAAATTTTAAGGAAAAAGATTACAAAAATGCATGGAATTCCTACACTATGGCGATTCACGATTATTCGCAATTTATTACCCTGAGATACGAAACTGAAAAGAAAGATGACATTCTCCACATGATTGGTCTTTTAAGAGATAAAAAGGCAGTTTTGGAAGAACTTGACAAAAGTCTAAAAAGCAGAGGGGATCATAATAGCAAAGATAGCAAAGATAGCAAAGATAGCAAAGATAGCAAAGATAGCAAAGATAGCAAAGATAGCAAAGATAGCAAAGATAGCAAAGATAGCAAAGATAGCAAAGATAGCAAAGATAGCAAAGATAGCAAAGCAATGTTTAAAGAAGAATTTGAGAGTGATTTAGAAACGGATTCTTTAATTGAGCTGGAAAAAATTAGTTTGCAGGAGGAGTTAAACATAGATGAATAATAGAAAAAGCTTACCTATACTATTGATTTTAATATTTCTACTTATTTCTTCATTTGCCTCACTTGGTTATTATGTGTATAAAGACCGACTAAACAAACGAAACCAAGAAATAATGCTAAATGAAGTAAAAAACAGTGTCATGGAGAGAAACTACAAAAAAGCTTATTCAATAACAAAAATATTAAAAGACAAATATCCAAAAAACTCGGATATAGCAATGCTTGAGAATACTCTGGCAGAGCTTGCCAATAACAGTCCTTTTGAATCAAAAAATTTACAAAGAGACACTGCCAATCAGATACTAGACAAAATACAGGGAAGGGAAACATTAACACCTATTAACAATGAAAACGCTGATATTGCTTTTAACAACAGATACATTAAAGATAACACAAGGGTGGAAAACTATGCCGATAGGAAAGAGGATACTGGTATTGAAGACGAAGATATTTTAAAGTTCAGGCAAAGTAAAGTACCTAAAAATTTAGGCAACAATAAAGGTAAAATTGAAAACAATCAGACAGTAACCATAGACAACAAAGAATCTAATGAAAAACAAAAAAATTTATTTAACTTAAGAAAGTTAAAAGATAACTTAAGTAAGGTGCTAAATGACAATAAAGATAATCAATTGGATAATCAAGAAGAAGCAATAATAAAACAACACAAGGATACACCACCTAAAGAGAAAACTATAAATAATCCTGAAATAGAGAGAACAAACCAAGTTGAAAACCATAAAGAAGATCTTAATTCTTTAAAGCCAGAGCCCCCAATAAAAATAGAACAACCCACCTCAGAAATTCTATCTGGACCACAAAATCAAACTGTTGGAAAAATAGAGAGACCCTATGGCTACTTTATAAAAAAAGAACTATATGAAATATTGGATAATATTAATACTGGAAATCCTTCTGTGGGCAAAAAAAGGCTTGATGAACTAATTAAAAGAGGATTAAGTGATACTTTTGGTAGGGTAAATGCCTTAATTGACAAATCAAAGTATCAGGAAGCCGCCCAGGTATTGCTTAAATTAATAAAGCAATATATTGAGTTTAAATCAGTTAGCCTACAAAAAGCTCCTTTAAATAAGGAGCTTTTTATAAAAGATGGACCTGAGCAAGAAATTTTTAATACGAAAGATATTTCATTAAACGAAAAAATCAAAAAAGAAGAAACACCTATAACCTATGCGGGGCGTCCTGATAAAGCCAATTCAACAGATTTAGACTCCCTTAAAGCACTAGCATTAGCAAACCAAAATAAGGGTAATTTAAAGGAAGCCGAAGAAATTTATGAAAAGATTGCAAGTATTACAAAAAAAGCTGAAGATTATTACAAGGTTGGAATAATCAAATTTAAACTAAAAAAACACAAAGAAGCAATTAAAGCTTTTACTGATACAACACTAATTGAACCAAAACACAAAAAAGCATACACAAATATAGGAACAATTCTGGTCATGCTAAATAAAAATAAAGACGCAATTAAAGCTTTTAAGAAGGCAATTGCAATAGACCAAAATTATGACACTGCTTTCTACAAAAAAGGAATAGCAGAAGAAAAAAATAACGATAAAACACACGCCTTCTTAAGTTTTAAAAAGGCTCATGATATTACTAAAAATCCTAATTACGCCATAAAAGCAGGTATTACTGCAAATCATATTGGAGACTTTCAAAACGGTGAAAAATACCTAAACATAGCAAGTTCTTTAATGAAAGAAAAAAATGATATCGTACTTTATAACCTGGCAATGGCAAAATTTGAAAATGACAGTCTTACTGAATCGCTAGCTGTCATAAATCAAGCTCTTACTGTAGCTCCAGAAAAATCCGAGTATCTATATTTGAAAGCGTCGATTTTTCTAACCAAGGGAGATTACAATAAGGCAATAGCACTCTACAACACTGTCATTTCAAAAAACCCCGAAAATATTACGGCCCACATAAATTTAGCAAAAGCATATGAAAAGTTAGGAAATGAAAACAAAGCAATTGACATACTTGAAAAAATTAGTAACAAAAATCATTCAGTAGCGTTAAATAATCTTGGGAAACTTTATAAAAAACAAAGAAACTACAAAAGAGCAATAGATATTTTTCAAAAATCAGAGGCTAGTTTAAATCTTGAAGCAAAATATAACCTAGCCGTTACATTTTTGGCGACCAAGGAAAACAAAAAAGCAATGGAAAAATTAAAAGAATATATCAAACTAGATTCAAATAACCCAAAAGCTCTCCATGCATTAGGAATAATAGAATATAATGAAAATGGAAATGACAAAAGGCTTAAAGAAGTCGTTACAAAATTTCCTAATTATCCAGAAAACAAAACGATAATAAAGATCATAGGGCAATGAATAGAATAAGATTTTTGGATAAAAACCTAGTACAAAAAATAGCAGCAGGGGAAGCTATAGATAGGCCTTCTTCTATTTTAAAAGAACTGCTTGACAACTCAATAGATTCTGGAGCAAATAAAATCGAAGTCTTTCTTGAAGAGGGCGGCATTAGAAGAATATTAATAGTAGATGATGGTAGCGGAATAAGCCCAGAGGACTTAAAGATATGTTACCTGCCCCACACCACTTCAAAAATTAATGAAGAACAGGATCTTGAAAAAATAAAAACACTAGGATTTAGAGGAGAAGCTCTCTCTAGTATTGCAATTTGTTCTAATCTCGTAATAACGAGTTCAACAACGGGAGAAGAAAGTTATCAAATTGAAGTTGAAAATGGGATTGAAAAATATTTTAAAAAACAATCTCCAATAAACGGAACCATAGTAGATGTCACAAATTTATTTCACAACTTTCCAGCAAGGAAAAGATTTTTAAAAAAAGATTCAGTTGAGACAAAAATGTGTTTGAAAGTTTTTGAAGAAAAAGCCGTTGCTCATCCTGAAATTGACTTTAGACTAAGTATAAATAATGAACTTAAAAAAGTTTATTTTAAAGAAAAATTAATAGACAGAGTCCAAAGCGTATATGGAGAAATGATAGAGCACAATAAATTTGGAAAAATAGAGGCAGAATACGAAAATGTCAAAATGAAAATTTTTTTTGCTCCTCCTAATTTTTCAAGGAAAGATAGAAGAAATATAAAAATATTCGTCAACAGAAGACCCGTTGAAGAAAAAAAATTATCTGAGGCAATAATTGATGGGCACAGCAGAGTACTAACATACAGAAATTTTCCAATATGCTACCTATTTTTAATAATAGACCCCAAATACGTCGATTTTAATATACATCCTCAAAAGAAAGAAGTAAGATTTTTTAATTTACCCTTCCTTCCTAAACAAATTTCAAATAATATCAATGAGTTCTTTGACAGAGAACAAAAGGAAATCTTACAAGATTATCACAATATAATCATTAAAAGACAATTGACAAGCGATGCTCATCTGTTAGAAAATGAGGACGATGAATCAGAAAGTTCAGACTTCCAAAACTACGAAATTACGAAAAATGAAGAATTAATTTTAGAAAAGCCTCAGAGGAACAAAATAACAAATATAATAGAGGACAAGGCCAAATTTGAAAGCCACAAACCAACTCAAAACAATAAGCCTTCCTTTAAAACCCACATCCAAAATATTTTCTTAAAAACCTCTACAATGCTGAATTCGATCAATAAACCGGCAGATAAAAAATGCAATTACAGGTATGTAGGACAGATATTTTCCGAATTTCTAACGGTAGAAAAACATAATGAAGTCTATTTTTTAGACCAACATGCACTTCATGAAACGATCATATACAATAATTTAAAAAACTCAAAAAAAACTATACAAAACCTTCTGGTACCAATTGAATTTCAAGTAGATTGTGAAGATGTAGACAAAATACTTGAAAGCGAGATAGAAGAATACAGGCGAATAGATATTATCATTATTAAAACAAAGAAACAAACTTATCAACTCAGCTCCATACCCAATATTTGTAACAAGCATGAAAATGTTATTATTCAATTCTTAAAGACAAGAAAAAGTAAAACTATTAACTCTCTGGAGGCTGAATTATATGCTGCTATTGCCTGTAGGCAGGCCATTAAAAAAAATGACACAATAAGTTCCGATTTTAGCAATTTTTTAGTAAATGAATTTTTCAATTTAAAACTAACACATTGTCCGCACGGAAGAAAAATTTACTATAAAATTTCTAAATTTGAACTTGAAAAAAATGTCGACAGAAAATAAAATGAACACAGACGTTGTTTATGCTAAAGAATCTTAAATCGCAAATCCAAAAGAGGAACCTAGAAAGAGACAAGAAATTGGCTGAGCTTGGTAAAACTCTTAAGAACAGTAATACAATAGAGATTAAGCAATTAGCCTCTTATACCTCTTTAAAGTTAATTGAGAAGGAATTAACTCAACTTAAAGCGAATTTAGACAAGGCAGAGGAAAATGAAAATAGATTAAGGGAATTATATAAAAATCTTACAAACTGTAAAGAAACTCAAAAAAATACTCTTAAGGCTTACAAAATTAAGCTTAAGAGGACTGTAGAAGCATTAATAAATAATTATCCAAAAAATTTAGAACCGATTCTAGAATACAAGATGAACTATACTAAATCAATCCTTGAAAAGGATGAGTATAAAATGACAGAAATAGCAAGCCCCAACGAAAAACCAAATTTCTTTAAAAAAATTATTGAAAACATCGCACTGGTGGCGAAAAATATCCTAGGTAGAATACATGTGAGGAAAATAGCAAAGGAATTTGAGAAAAAAATATTAAGAGAACATTTATCTTCAGAGAACTTAGAAAATTTGGTTAATGAATTTATAGAGAATGAGGAGTTAAGCAGAGAACTAATCGAAGAAATTAAATTAATGAATGAGGCTAGGACAAATGCGGCGACAATAAACGATACAATAAGGAAAACAAAAAATAAAAGCATAAAATGTAACATTAATAACAAAAATAAAATAGAAAGCAGGATTAATGTTGCTGAAACCAACAAAGAGAATATTTTAAAGAAAATAGCGGAAGAATTTATTAAGATGGCGAAGGTAGAAAAGGGCTTAAGTAAAGCCGGTGCGACTGGTCCATTGTTGAAACAAATAGAAAGCCTAGATCAACAAATACTGGAGCTGAATAAAGAATTGGAAAAAACAATTAAAATAGACGAAATAGCAACAATAAAGGCAAAAATGCAACAGCTCGTAGAAGACAAAAAATCAATTGAAAACAAACTAAATAAATTGAATTCAAAAGTAGAAACCATACAAAATGAAATTGATGAACTTGACAATAAATAAAAAATCAATATAATGGCTTAGCGTGTGGAGAGGCACAGGGAAGGCTGTATTTAATTCCTTTGGGGCCCATAGCTCAGTTGGTTAGAGCACCCGACTCATAATCGGTAGGTCCCAGGTTCAAGTCCTGGTGGGCCCATCAATTCAGTTTAAAGAACAGGTTTGAATTTTTTCCTACGTAGTAGAGCCCTATGTAGTTGTCTAGGTTGTCTTCTGTTTGAATGTTGGTTATGTCCTCAATTTTGATAACTGAATCTGAGGATCTGTCGTCCTTGGGAGTTTTGATCAAATAGACCCTATTTCCGCTGATTTCGTTCAATTTGGCCATGTTTTTAAATTTATATACATAATCGTGCACTGAGGCTAACTCTTCCCCTGATAAACTTAAATTTATTACGATGTCCTTACCGTACACTCTCATACCAGTATCAAATAGATGTACTTGAGCCACAAAACTCTCAAAAGTCTTATCAGCAATATTAAACACCAAATCTTTACAGTAAAGAATATCCTTACCTAGAACAGATTCAATAAAGAAAGAAGAATATTTATCCTTGGCAACCTCAATAAACTCTTTACTATCTACGTTTTCAACAACAAACCTATTTATATCTTTAGAATTTAAAACTCTAATGGCAAAATCAAAAGACATAGAATAATCAAGAGTATCCTTAGTGAAATAATAATTAATTATGTAATCAAGTTCTCTTATCTCAGGGTAGCTTATCTCGCAAGAGCAGAGAATAATAAAAAATGAAAGAAATACTTTAGTCCTTAACCCTTTCAGCATATTCCCTTGTTTCAGAATTAACCAAGATCTTGTCTCCAACATTAATAAAAATAGGTGCCTTTACTACAAAACCTGCGTTAAGAGTAACATTCTTCATCGCATTAGTTACAGTATCACTCCTAGCGGCAACCTCAGCCTCAACCACTTCAAACGCAATTTTAGGAGGCAGCTTAATGTCGATAACCTCATCTTCCCATTTAACAAGAGAATAAACTTCTGCTTCTTTTAAAAACACAATCTTATCCTCAAGATTTGAAACTTCTCCTAAATTAACACTAAATTGCTCATAAGTTTCCAAATCCATAAAAATCAAATCCCCACCTTCTTTGTAAAGATACTGAGATTTTACTTCTAAAACCTCAATTTCTTCTACTGTATCTGTCCCCTTTAAAGCTTCCCTAATAACAGATTTGTTTTTTAAGTTTTTAAGTTTCAATCTTATAATAGACCCTCCCCTGCCTATTTTTGAAAATTCCCGCTCAAGCACAACGTGTGGTACGCCTTTTAAAAGCAAAAAACTCCCCTTTTCAATCTTTCCAGACTTAACTGCACCCATCTAATACCTCATCAATTTCTAACCTAGCATAGTAAGTTATATCAAATAATCAAAATATTTACTATTTAATTGACTTATCTAAAATTAATGATATTATATATAGTCGTAAAAGGAGTTAGTTTAATGAGAAATGTCAAGGTATTCTTTGTTGTTTCGTTGTTTTTTCTGTTTACCAGCTGTGCGACTAGGGGTGATGAGAATATTATTCCTATTGGTGGATCTACTACCGCAACTTCTGTAATGGACGAGATAATATTGGGCTACAAAAAAATAAACGATCAACTTAAGGTGACTTATGATGCTCAGGGAAGTGGTGTTGGAATTAAAGGATTGTTTGATGGTATTTACAAGATTGCAATCTCATCAAGAGATGCTACTGAGGAGGAAGTGGCTGGGGGTGCGAAAGTTACTGTTATTGCTCATGATGCTTTGATATTTATCACAAGCCCCGATGTTAAGATCACAAATATTGCGGAATCTGACTTGGCAAGAATACTAAATGGAAATATTGAAAACTGGAAACAAGTCGGGGGGCCTGATGCTAGGATCAACTTCATAAATCGGGATTCATCATCTGGGTCATATTCGTCTGTTAGAAAACTAGTCCTTGAGAAAGTATTGAAAGATCCCGAAGAGGCTCAATTTAGACAGGATGGTATTGTGGTAAAATCCAACGGCGAGGTGATTGAAAAGGCAAGTCTTACTCCACACTCAATTGGCTATATTAGCTTTGGGTATGCGAGAAACTCTATGGAGAAGGGTTTAAATACGCTTTCAATAAACACCACATACCCTACAAAAGAAACAATAGTACAAAACAAGTATAATATAAAAAGAAGCTTGATTGCAGTCACAACTAGCATTTCTGGAAATAAGAATACGATCAACTTTATCGAATTTATCCTAGGTCCAGATGGGCAGGATATTATTGAAGAACAAGGCTTCATTGGTGTTGCAGACTCGACTGATAATAGTTAAATCCTACGCTTCATAAAAACTTAGGTAGAGAAGGATTTTATCAATGTTCTATATAGGAATTCTTTTAGTAAATGGCGCTCAATTTAAAAACCAAAAGAAATATTGTTAGCTTGGGGTTTAAATGCTTTGTTTTTGTATCTGCTGCAATTAGCGCCTTGTCGGTGTTGTTATTGATTCTGTTTATCGTTAAAAACGGAATGGCACCTTTTCTGCACAACAGGATTAAAGTTTTAAACTTTCTATTTAGTACAAACTGGGATCCCACTAGCAGTATAAACAAGTCTTATGGAATCTTATCGTTTATTATAAATTCTGCCTTAACAACGTTTTTTTCTGTCTTAATTGCGTTACCGATTGGACTTGGATTTGCAATTTATCTTTTTGAAAAAGCTAAGGGGATTTATCAAAAAATATTACAAACTATGATAGAACTATTGGCAGGAATTCCAAGTGTAGTATATGGCTTTTTTGGAAGTACGTTTATAGCAACGCTAGTAAAAAACACATTCAAAAGAGAAGACAACTTAGGATACAATCTGGTGAGCTCAGCCATAGTGTTAAGCATAATGATACTTCCAACAATAATTAGTGTCTCATACACAGCGCTTAAAGCCGTTCCAAAATCATATAAACTAGCATCTCTTGCGCTAGCTGCAACAGACTGGCAAACAACATATAAAATAATGATTCCTTCCGCTGGAAGAGGAATACTAGCAGGAATAATATTAGCCATTGGGAGAGCTATTGGAGAAACTATTGCAGTTTTAATGGTTGGAGGAGGGTCATCTCTATTTATAAGGAATATATTCTCGCCTATTAGAACTCTTACAATAAATATTGCAATAGACATGGGATATGCTTCTGGTACCCACAGAGAGGCTTTATTTTCAACGGCTTTGGTTTTATTATTATCAGTAGTGATCATAAATTCAATTAAGTACTTTATTTTTTCCTCATCTAAAAGGCCAAAAATCAGGTGAATACTGCTCGGATAAACAAACTGTTAAATAACATCTCATTTTCCATAATAAAATTAATTTCCTACTCTCTAATAGCGCTGTTGTTTTTTTTAATATCTTACATATTGTACAACTCACTATTTTTTTCCGTTAAAAAACAAACATTATTTTTAAATGAATCGAATCACTTCCTACCATTAAATTTTAAGAAAAAAACAATCAAAATTGCCTTTATTATAAATAAAAGCATTAAAATAGATGAACTTACTACTAAAGACATTTATAACATATACAATAACAAAATATCACATTGGGGAAGTATATCTGATCAGGTGATAGATATAACACCAATTGCAAGTTCAAAATCAAATCCGTCCAGCAAAGTTATACTAACAACTTTTATTAAGAACAACGAATTTAATAACAGATATGTAAAAGTGGAAGAGTCGAGTGAAGAGATAATACAAACCGTCAATAAAACCTCGGGGGCTATTGGTTTTCTGACAAAAGAAGAACTTGAAAAATTAAATTTTAAAAAATATCCAGAAATTAAATCCATAAAAATTAAATCTTTGTCTATCCTAGTAGGAAGAAAAACACTACAAAGAAGCGAAAATGAAATTATAAATACACTGAGTCTAGAGATGGCTGAAAAATTAATCATAGGAAAAAAGAACTGGAATGATTTAATCTTTAAAAATATCAAATCAAACATTATCAAATATTCAACCTATAACCAGAACGCAATAAAGGAAATAGAAGAAAAAGAAGGCACAGTTGCTGTTGTACCATGGCACTCTTTCTATAAAAAAGATGCACCCTTTCTTAAACTATACTACATAAAAAATAGTATGCCCTTGAACCTAAATTTCATACTATCCACACCAAGAAATTCTGGCGCGTATGGAGGTATTTCTTATTTAATCCTTAATACCTTTTATGTAATATTACTAACGGCCATAATTTCAATCTCTATAGGAATTGGTACAGGAATAATGCTTGCAGAATACACTTCAAATAAAGTATTCTACAAAACAATATCTATGAGTGTTGACATACTATCATCAATTCCTGCAATCATTTTTGGGCTCTTTGGTCTCATGTTTTTTGTCCCAATTTTTGGTATGGGCATCCTTTCTGGCGCCATAACAAGCTCTTTGATGATACTACCAATGATTATTAAAACAACTGAAGAGGCTTTTAAGTCAATACCTAAATCATATAAATACGCTTCATTTGCCCTAGGCGCAAACAAAACAGAAACTATAGTTAAAATCCTACTACCAGCTTCTAGTCCAGGTATCTTAACAGGAATAGTCCTTGCAATAGGGCGCGCACTTGGTGAAACGGCAGTACTTTTGTTTACAATGGGAACAAATTTAGGCCTAGCAAGTGCGCTAAACGAACCCGCAAGGAGTTTAACTGTACACTTGCTGTTACTATTTCAAGAGGGACACCTAGATAAAGGCTTTGGAACAGCAGCAATACTTATTATAATGGTGCTTTTAATAAACCTAATATCAAAATTTCTAATCAATAAATTATACAGGATCAAATAAATGAACAAAGACAAAGCAATCATTCAAACAGAAAACTTAACCCTATATTACACAGACTTTAAAGCGTTAAACAACATTAATATATCTATATTAAGAAATAGCATTACAGCTTTAATAGGACCATCGGGCTGTGGGAAGTCAACATTTCTCAGAACACTTAACAGAATGAATGATCTTGTGGAAGGCGTCAAAATAGAAGGGAAAGTACTATATGAGGGTAAAAGCATTTACTCAAATAATTTTGATATTCTTGAGCTCAGAAGAAAAATTGGAATGGTATTCCAAACTCCCAATCCATTTTTAATGTCTGTCTACGATAACATAAGTTATGGGCCTAAAATTCACGGAATCAAAGACAGAAAAAAACTCGATGAAGTTGTTGAGAAATCTTTAATAAAATCTGCACTTTGGAATGAAGTAAAAGACAAGCTTAACAGAAATGCGCTGAGTCTTTCAGGGGGGCAACAACAAAGACTTTGCATTGCAAGGACTCTTGCCATTGAGCCAAACGTAATATTAATGGATGAGCCTACTTCTGCCCTCGACCCAATATCAACAGGAAAAATTGAGGAATTAATAATCAATTTAAAAGAAAGTTACACCATTATAATAGTCACCCATAATATGCAGCAGGCCGGAAGGATATCTGATCGAACTGCTTTCTTCCTCAATGGATACATCGAAGAAGAAAGTCCGACAGATGAACTATTCTTCAATCCTAAAAATATTAAGACCGAAGAATATATCACTGGTAAATTTGGCTAATTAACCCAAAGAAACATCAAGGAACATCATTAAAGTAAATCCAATAATTCCAAATATAGTTGGAACCTTACTGTCAATATCTTTTCTTTTAGATTCAGGTATTAACTGTTCAATTGAAACATAAATCATTGCTCCTGCAGAAAAGGACAAAGCGAAGGGCAAAATTCTGGTAAAAGTATAAACTGCATAAGCGCCTAGAATACCTCCAAAAATTTCTACCAACCCCGACATTTGTCCATAATTAAAACATTTCCACAAGGGAACATTACCTCGCCTTAAAGGTAAAGAAATTGCTGCACCTTCTGGCATGTTTTGAATACCAATTCCTAATGTAAGTATCATAGCCCCAACCAAAGTATGTATATCAGGGGTAGCAACTAAAGCTCCAAAAGCAACACCAACAGCAAGTCCTTCAGGAAAATTGTGTAAAGTAACCGCCGTAAAAAGCAAAAAATCCTTTTTCCCGTGTCTTGTTAAGTCTTCATCAATAAATGTAAGTTTATCAAGATCTGGAACAAACACATCCACAGTATATATAAAAAAAGCTCCTAAAAGAAACCCAAAAACTGCCGGCATCCATGTAACATAACCAAGTTCCTCCGCTCTCTCTATTGCGGGCTGAATAAGCGAGAAAAAACTAGCAGCAATCATAATGCCTGCTGAAAATCCAAGCATAGCATCCATTATTTTATTATTTACCCTCCTGAAAAAAAAGACAGCCGCCGATCCAAAAGCCGTAGTAAACCAAGTAAAAGTAGATCCTAAAAATCCCAAGAAAACAGGATGCAAAGTCAACAGATATTCCCCAAAACTCTCAAACATAAAGTATCCTCCTAAATTTAATTATTAATCGATCAATTGTTGTTTATTAAAAAAAGCAAAATAACTGTCCATTAGTCAATTAAACTTGCCCTTATTCTTCTTATACCCGAAGAAGAAGCCTGTTCTTTCTGTATTTTAAAAGTGCCAAGCTCACTAGTATTCCTAACATGAGGGCCACCACAAACCTCAATTGAAAATCCATCTATTTCATAAACGCTCACAATATCATCATATTTTTCACCAAAAAGAGCCATAGCACCCCTAGCCATAGCATCATTCAAGCTCATTATAGATTTTTTTACAGACAATGCATTCCTTATTTGTAAGTTGACCATATCTTCAACTTTTTTTATCTCATCATCTGTCATTTTGTGAGGATGACTAAAATCAAACCTCAGTCTTTCCGCAGTAATATTACTCCCCCTCTGTCTTACATGCTCACCCAATACCAATTGAAGTGCCTTATGCAGCAAATGAGTGGCCGTGTGCAACCTAGTGGTTTCATATGTAGAATCAGCAAGCCCTCCCCTAAAAACGCTATCACCTCCCTTCCTAGAGACCTCTTGATGCTTTCTAAAATGTTCTTCAAACCCCGCTCTATCTACACTAAATCCATATTCAGACGCAAGTTCTTCCGTTATCTCATAAGGAAATCCATAAGTATCATAAAGCCTAAAAGAGAGCTCACCTGGGATTTCCTTCAACGGCAATTTTTGAACCAGTTTAACAAATTCTTGTTCACCCTGACGCAAGGTTTTAAAAAACTTTCCTTCTTCCCTACCAAGCTCACTCTTAATAAAATCCTTCTTTTCTGTTATCTCTTTATAAAAGGATTTATAAATTCCCTCTACAGAATCGACAAGATCTGCTAAAAAATGGGACTCTATCCCAATTTTTTTTGCATATCTAACAGCTCGCCTAATAATTCTTCTTAAAACATAACCTTGTCCCACATTAGAGGGAAGAACTGCAAAACTATCAGCTAAAATAAAACAACTCGCCTTAATATGGTCCGCAATTATACGAATAGCTCTATCATCCGCTGTATTTTGTCCATAAACCCTCCCAGAGACTTTCTCAATTTCTTCTATAATAGCCTTAAAGGCATCAGTGTCATATACTGAAGACTTTCCCTGCAAAAATGTAACAGTCCTTTCAACTCCCATGCCTGTATCCACACACTTTCGAGCCAGTTCCTCATAACACCCATCCTCATTCCTCCTATATTGCATAAAAACGTTGTTCCAAATTTCAAAATATTTACCGCAATAACATGTAATATCACAGTCAATGGAACATTTATCTATCCCCGTGTCAACAAATATTTCAGTATCTGGACCACAAGGCCCTACATTGCCAACAGGCCCCCAAAAATTATGTTCCCTCGATAGATAAAATATCCTACTAACAGGAATCCCAAGGCTTTCCCAAACACCAGCTGTCTCCGTGTCTCGTGGAATATTATCATCACCCCCAAAAACACTAACATAAAGCCTATCTTTTGAAATATTTAAATAATCAGGCGAAGTTAAAAATTCAAAACTGTATTTCACAGAAAGCTCTTTAAAATAACTGCCAAGAGACCAATTCCCAAGCATCTCAAAAAAAGTCAAATGACTAAAATCTCCAACCTCATCAATATCTCCCGTCCTTAAACATTTCTGAACGTCTACTAACATATCTCCAGACGGATGTACTTCTCCAAGAAGATAAGGAACAAGAGGTTGCATACCCGCCGTATTAAAAAGAACAGTAGGATCATTTTCGGGTATTAAAGACTTACCCGATATCTCCACATGCCCCCTAGCCTTAAAAAAGTTTATGTACTTACTACGCAGATCATCAAGTTTCACTAAACAAACTCCTCGTTCTTTCTATATATTATTAATTCACCCTTTAAAGTCAACTCCTTAATATAACTGACAAAGGACGCAGTCATTTGTCTAACATCCTTTTTCTTTACTTCTCTTAAAAAAACCTCTTCTTCCAAAATAATTTCTTTACGCCTTCTTGAAACGTTCAAAAGAATCTTATTTCTAATCTCATCACTTTTACCCTTAATAATCATCGCAATGTTACTATCTGTAAATTCCCTTAAAATATTGTGCATATCATTATCCGAAATGCGAAGTACTACATCAATATCAAATATCTTCTCCTTAATCTCACTATCTTTGACAGGATTAAAAGCTTCCATATCAATACTACTTAAAAGATTCTTCTCATCCTCAGAGTCCATGTAGCTTAAAATGTCAACCAATATCCTAGTACCATCTAGTTTCTCAGTCTTAAGTCTCCCTTGCATTTCAAATCTGCTCTTTAATCTCTCAGAAATAATCTCAACCATATCCATATTGAATTGCTTTGGCCTAGCAAGTTCTTTAATAAATTGTTTCTTAACGTCTTTCTCCAGCATAGAAAAAACATACTTCTTCTGTTCCCTGGATAAGTAATTGTATATTACAAGAAGGGTCTTCACATCCTCAGCTCTAACTAAAGCCCAAAGCTGCTCATGTTCAACACCAGATAAATAATCGAAAGGCACAAAAGGATCAACTCCCATGACCCTTTTATAAATCTCTTTTGCCTTTGACTTACTTAAAGACTTATTCAATAATTCATAAGTAAACTTATTATCAATCGTTAAATGTTTAGTCTCATGCCTTACCAACCCTTCAAATTCTTCAATAATCCGCTTTCTATCGCCAGGAGTAATATACTTAATCTTGGCAATTTCTTCAGTAATAGAGATTATATGAACATCATCAAGCTCAGACATAATTTCTGCCGATTTTTCAAGACCAATGGCTAATAAATACTTTGCAACCATTGAAACCCTACTTTCCTTACGAATAAATCCTAGCCTTTGAGGCTCCCTTTTAAAAGACCCTTGTTCACTCAAAGACACACTCTTATCTCTTTTAATAAGATTGATCCAAGACTTCAACATAGAACCTTGCATCCCAGCATCAGAAACCTCAACACCGCCTAACCCTTCTTTGTCAATAGTGTTAAAAGTTTTGGATCCTAAATTTTTCGCATTTTGATACTTAGAAAGTCTAGGGTCCTGCATAGACCCCTTCAACATTTGTAAGAACTAATAAACGAGAGCTTCCCTCTAAAATCTTGGCGGGGCACTCCTTCAAAGAAACTTTCGAGTTTAAGAAATTTTCCAAAGCACCCCTCTTCTCCTCCCCCATAAAGAGCAAAACGCAAGATTTAGACAATCTCAAAGACTTAGGAGTCAAACTTATTCTTTTACTTGGAAACTTTGGAGCATCATATTCATACTGATACCCTTCCATCTCAGAAAACAAAAGCCCTCTTGAAGGGAAAAGTGAAGCAATATGCCCGTCCTCACCAACAGACAAAATGCTAATATCTAGCCTTGTAAACCTAGAATTGAATTCAATATTATAATTGTGGACAGAAGACGCCTCATCAAATTCATTATAAATAAACGGATGTAAATTGGAACTATGGATTAAATTCTTATCTATCATTTTCGAAAAAAAACCTTCGCTTAAAAGCTTAAAATTACTCTCATTGCTGCCCAGATCAACACACCTCTCATCTACCAAAAAAAAATGAGATTTCTTGAGAGAATAATTATTCTCATCAAAAACAGTTAAAAGAGGAACGATATTGCGCCCACCACAAATTCCAATACTATTAAAATCATTCTGACTAACACTGCTTAGAAAAAAATCAAAAAATCTCCTATTCAAATCGCTCTCTTTATTAGAATATAAAAACTCCATCATCCTTCCTTTAATCAATCTTAGTCTAAATAATAAGAAACTGTAGTAACAACTCTTAATATCTTCCTTGAATAAAGCTCATGGCTTCCCAAACTTCTATCAATTGGAAGAAATTCAAAATACCCTTGATTTGCATTCTTAATTTTTCCCAAAGTAGCACCCGAATTTTTTGCAAATTCCAAAGCCGCTAATTCAGCATTCTTAACGGAATCCGCTAGCATTTCAGGCTTAATATCGTTAATTTTATCAAAATAATAACTTGGCCCAAAGTTACTAGTTAATAGCACTCCCTTGTTATAAAGCTTAATAATATTATTACCTGCCTGTTCCATCTTATCAACATCCCTAGTATAAACATTCAAAGACACATACGCATTGTACTTGTAAAGAGTTCCTTGATAATTCCCAATATTAAAATTCATAGATCCAATCTTTATATCACTCTCGTTAAATCCATAACTAACAAAAAAATCTTTCACCGCTGCTAAATTCGCATTATTCAACCTATTAATTTCATCCACAGTATTACCAACTAATTCGTATTGCAAATTCCAACTTGAAGAATTTGCAACAACTTCTCTCTCACTCAACCCCTTAACAGTAATGTAATTCTCATTCTTAATCCCAATGTTTTTTATACCGTTAGAAACGATCAATGACGATAATAAAAACACTAACGATAACAATAAAACCAACACTCGACCCGAAACCACAACTCCTCCTCTTAAGGCTTCAAGAAAAACAAATTGTTAAATCAAGAGCTTTATTTTAACATATTATACAATGTTAATAAAACGAAAAATATCAATAGCGCCAATGGTAGACATTACAGATGAACACTTTCGATATCTTATAAGATTAATGTCAAAAAAAGTTACCCTATTTACTCCTATGATTTCTGCAAAGTCAATCGTAATGGGCAACATAGATAAGATAGTAAAACAAACACCTACAGATCCCCCAATCGCAATCCAGATAGCAACAAACTGTGAAAATGATGCTGCCAGGGCGATAGAAATTCTTGAAAACAAATTCAATTTTGATGAATATAATCTTAACATTGGCTGTCCATCTTCTCGAGTCCAAAACGCTAATTACGGAGCCTGTTTGATGCAAAATCCGACTCAAGTAGGTAACATCTTAAGTGCTATGAAAAAAAACACAAACAAACCAGTTTCAATTAAAAACAGAATCGGAATAAGGTTAAATGAGAGAAAATATTGCGAAGAAACTTACACAGAACTTAAACAATTTGTAGATAAAATTGCAACATTTGAAATCAAAAACTTTATCATCCATGCAAGATTAGCCATATTAAATGGATACTCACCTAAGCTTAATAGAAGCATTCCAAGTCTGAGGCACGAATTTGTGTACAAATTAAAGCAAGAACATAAAAATTTGTTTATCGAAATAAATGGAGGAATTAACAACAACAAACATATAAGAGAGCATTTACCACATGTAGATTCCGTTATGATTGGAAGAGCCGCAGCAGACAATCCCTATTTTATCGCAACGGCTTCAAGGGAGTTCCTGGAAGAAAAGGAAGAAATCCCAACAAGAGAAGAACTATTATTAAAAATGGCAGAATATATCAAAGAATATAATGGATACCTTTCAATCAGTACAGTACTAAAACACATCATGGGGATAATGTTTGCCAAAGAGGGGGCTTGCAAGTTCAGACAAGCCCTAACATCACCCTTCCCCAAAAATCTCAAAAATCACGAAATACTGCTAAAAGCAATTGAAAACTTAAAAGAAAACATCTTGCATTCTAATTCCTAGGTGGTATATAGTCAAATCCAGTATATTTAAACAAATTCCTAGGAATTCTAACGCCACCCTTTTCATCTTGAAAATTCTCAATTATAGCAATAATGGCTCTTGTTGAAGCTATTGCCGTTCCATTCACCATGTGCACAAACTTATTCTGACCATCTTCTTTATATCTAATCTTAAGGCGCCTTGACTGATAATCTGTACAATTCGAAGTTGAAGTTACCTCACCATATTCTCCTCTACCTGGCATCCAAGCTTCAATATCATACTTCTTATAAACTGGAGCACCAAGATCAAAGGTACAAATATTTAATACTCTGTATGGGATCTCAAGATCGCTAAAAATCTCCTCCTCTAATGCCAAAAATTCATTATGAATGCGTTCAGAATCTTCGCTCCTGCAAACACAAAACATTTCAACCTTACTAAATTGGTGCACCCTATAAAGACCCCTAGAAAATTGCCCAGCAGCTCCAGCTTCTTTCCTAAAACAATGAGAAAGTCCTGCCATTCTTATTGGAGCCTTAAGATCAAGTATTGTATTACAATAATATCCACCCAGGGTAATCTCAGCCGTACCAATAAGGTACTTGTCCGTATTCTCAATTTTATAAATATTACTCTCACTTCCACGAGGATTGAAACCAATTCCATCAACTACAAATTCCCTTGCAACATCTGGTGTAGTAAACAAATCAAACCCTTTACTCTTAAGTTTATTTAAAGCAAAGTTAATCAATGCAAGTTCTAACAAAACACCCTCATTTTTAAGATAATAAAACTTGTTACCGCTTACTTCACGTGCTCTTTCAAAATCAAAAAGACCCAACTTAACCCCAATTTCTAAATGATCCTTAGGCTTAAAGCTAAACTCTGGAATAGCTCCTGAAACTTTTATTAAAACATTTCCATCTTCACTATCGCTAACAGGTACATCGGGAGCAGAAATGTTTGGGATCTTCTTGTGTTCAACTAAAAGTTTAGACGTTATATGTTCCAATTTCTCTTCTAAAGCCATAATTTCTAATTTTAAAGTTCTTCCGCTTTCCACTAAAGCCTGCCTGTTAGCATCATCAACTTCTCCCTTCATCGCATTAGCGTTTTCATTCCTAGCAGAATTCAGCTCACTTATCCTAGTAACAAGCTTTCTACGTTCATCATCAAGAACAACCAAAATGTCAATATCTAGCTCAAGGCCTCTATCCTTAAGATTTTTACGAACAAGATCCCTATTATCTCTTATAAACTTCAAATCAAGCACCAGAGAACTCCCAACAATAAATTTAACCAAATCTAATTAAAACAAAATAAAATTTATAAAATCGACTTATATTAATTAGCATAAGAATTATTATATAATAACTTGGGAATAATGTTGGGTTAACTTTACTACAGAGGGGGTTGGGTTATTAAGGGTAAAAAAAAATTCGTTTTAATTTCTTTGTTGATGGTTCTTGTGGGTTGTGAGAAAAAACCTAAAAGTATCAATTTTAATGATACCAATGTAAGCTATGACCAAGCTGATGAGTTGATTATTACATCAATTTCCGCAGAAGAAGAGTCTGAATTATTTAAATATAAAATTAGGATACCTAGGGTAACAGGTGACGTATCAAACAGCAACAACCTTCAAGAGTTCAATAGCGAGATCCAAAATTATGCAAATGAAACTGTCAAAAACTTGAAAGGTATAGCGCACAGCTCTGGAAAAGACCCTAGGAAACCAAGTTTAAAGCTGGATTATGAAATCTACCATGGATACGACGTCTATACAATAGTATTATCTGCAACTCAAGATATAAATGGAATGTCCATTACAAACTGCAGAAGTTATTATATTAGCAACAATGGAGATTACATACACAACATAGACGAATTGATTGAAGTAGAGGAGGCCTTTCCTTTCTTCATGCACAAAATTAAAGAAAAATTACAATCAAACGACTTGCTTTTCGATTTACAGCAGGCAGTGATTTATTTTGAAAATAAAAGTATAGTCATCAAATTGCCTGCTTATGTATTCGATTTAAATGAAACAGAAAATATATTCGAATTTGATGAAGAGGAAATAGCAAAATACATTAAGGTTAAAATCGATAAAAAATGAAGAGGAAAAAAAAATTCAGCTTAATATCAAGAACTTATCTAGAAGAATATGATGCTGAGGGGTGCTACTTTCAACACGAAAGTGGCCTGGAGGTATTTGAACTTAAAAGCAATTCATTTAAAGAAAATGCTTTCGGCATAGCATTTAAAACAATTCCTTTAGATAATACTGGAGTTGCCCACATTTTGGAACACACGGTTTTCTGCGGTTCAAACAAATACAGGATAAAAGATCCTTTTCTTTATTTAATGAAAGGAAGCCTAAATACTTTCTTAAATGCAATGACATTTCCAGATAAGACATTATACCCAGCAGCTTCTACAATACAGAAGGACTATTTTAACTTATTTAAAGTATATGCTGACGCTGTTTTTAATCCGTTACTAAAAAAAGAAGCTTTCATGCAAGAAGGTTACAATGTTAACCCTAATCACTTTAAATTATCTGGAATTGTATTAAATGAAATGAAGGGTGTTTACTCTAGTAAAAATTCCTTAATTAATGAAATTTCAACCAATTCTTTATTTTGCGAGGGGACTTATAAGTATGACTCTGGAGGCAATCCTGTTGACATTATTGACCTTACATACGAAGAATTCATTAAATTTTATAAAAAGCACTATACACTCGAGAATTGCAAAATATTTTTGTTTGGAAATATCGAAACTGATAAAAATCTCAATTTCATTGAAAAATATATAATAAGACCGTACAAAAAAGAAAAATCGAATATCACTTTTAGCATAGACAAAGCAAAAAGATGGAAGCAGGGCAAAATATTGGATTATTTCATTCCAAAAGAAAATGAAAATACACTCGGAGTATATGCAATAAATTGGTTATGTGCTGATATCCAAGATATAGGAGAGAGTATTGGACTTGAAGTTTTATCGGAAATTCTCCTAGACGATTCTTGTCAATTCACCATAAACATATTAAAAAGCAATATTGGTGACGGGATAGACAACGTTAGTGGCATCAACACAGACATAAGAGAATGTGTGTTCTCGTTTGGCCTACAAAATGTGGTTCCAGGGAAAGTAGAGGAATTTAAAAATATGGTTTTCAGTGAACTTAAAAATCTTGTTGAAGTCAAGATTCCAAAAGAACTAATACAGGGGGTTCTTTTCGGCTACGAATTTGCATTAAAAGAGGAAAAGGGACAAGGACTTGCCATCTCATTGATAATTAAAAGCCTCAGGGGGTGGATGCATGGTATGCATCCGGATGATACCTTAAAAATCAATTGCCATTTAGATGCAATTAAAAGTAAACTAGAAAAGGGTGAGCTTTACTTTGAAAACCTAATAGAGAAATACCTACTACGTAACAATCATTACACATTAATCAATTTCATACCATCGGATAAGATCCTTAAGGAAATGGAAGAAAAGATAGAAAAGAAACTGATGGACAGAGAGATTAAGATTAAGCAAAACCCTGAAAAACTTTTAGAATTCACAAAGGACTACAATCAATTTAAAGATTATCAAAAAAAAAGAGATCCTAGATCTGATATTAATAAGCTTCCAATGCTTGAGATAGAAGACTTACCAAAAGAAGTTGAGAAGAGCTTGGATCTTAACGAAATACCAGAGCTTAGGGCACATACATTCGAATTAAAAAATAACAATAATATTTTTAATGTATACCTATTCTTTAGGTTAGATTTTTTAGAAAAAGAGGACTTTGTAATGCTCTCTTTATTCAGAAGAGCTATTCAAGATTTGTCTACCAAAAATTATTCTTATGTAGATATAAATAACAAAATTCAAAATACTTTGGGACAATTGAGCATATATGAAAGTTACGAAGAAGACATTAATGGTAGAATTGTCAATTTGTTCAACATAGGCTTTAAATCATTTAATAACAAAATTGAAGAGTCTTTTATATTGATTAAAGAAATTTTGACTAACATAAATTTCAATGATTACGATAGACTCAAAGAGGTGGTATTAAGTCTTAAGAATGATTTTAAATCGATTTTAATCCCTAAAGGACATACTTTTGCAATAACGAGAGCAGAATCAAAGCTTAGTTTGAGTAAATACTTAAGAGAGCTTCAACTAGGAGTTACAGGAAGAGAATTTTGGCAGAAAATAAAAACAGATACGGAATCTTTAAAAGAACTTGCCTGTAGTTTAGAAGAGATAAAAAATAAAATAATTTTAAAAAATAATTTTTCATCTCTGCTTATGGGAGATACCAGTGATGTGATTAAAAAATTGGAAGGCGAGTTATTTATACTAAAAGAAAGTTTGATTGAAAAAATCTATACAAGTACTTTAACTACAATACAGGCATTCGGTGAACCACTAAAAGAAATAATTATTATTCCATCAAAAATATCTTTTAATTGCATGAGCTTCTTGAGCTATAAGATAACGGATGAAAATTATCCAAAAATAAACTTCTTGGCTCATATATTAAAGAGTGGAGTTTTCTGGGAAAAAATAAGGGTTATGGGTGGAGCATACGGAACATTTGCGTCGATTACAAATGGCATATTTTCTTTTGCATCATATAGGGATCCAAACTTTGTAAAAACATATCAGGCCTTTGCAAAGTCATTAGAAGAATTAGCTAGTAACAATAAAGTTAAAAACGAAGACCTATACACCTATTTGGTAGGATTAATCGGCCTTAGTACTAGTGTAAAAACAAGAGCCAGAGAGGTCCTTGAAAGTTACAAGAGAAACCTTTTAAGCATTGGCGACGACCTGAGACAAAATATTAGAAATTCCTATTTCAAAATTACATCCAAAGACATTAAAAATACATCCGAAAGGGTGTTGAACCAAATGGAACAAAAAAACAGTATGACCTCCCTCGTCAACAACGAGACCTACGAAAACGAAAAGGAAAAACTGGAAGAACTAATCGGAAAGAAATACAAAATAAAGAAAATATACTAAAAGACAATCAAAAAGAGATAATACCTTCAGGCCTTTTTATATTTCTTATTAAATCTATCGATCCTACCCGCTGCATCAACAAACTTTTGCTGACCCGTGTAAAAAGGATGTGATTTGCTAGTAATCTCAACAGTAATCAAAGGATATTCCTTGTTATCGCTATACCTAACTGTCTCATTTGAAGCCAAAGTAGACCTAGTTAAAAACATTGAACCATTAGACCCATCCCTAAACACCACCAGCCCACTCACAGGGTGTATATCCTTTTTCATAAAACCTCTCTATTAACCAATAAAAGTCTATTCCAGCTTAACTCAAATTTAAAACAAAGTCAATTTTACTAATCTCCATTACTCATGGTCTTCAGAAAGATTTCATTATTTTTACTTTTTTTCATCTTTTCAACCAAAGCCTCAACGCCCTCATAATCATCAACACCACCCAAAATCTTTCTAATAAGTAAAATCTTAGAGCGCTCCTCCTCACTTAAAAGCAACTCTTCCTTCCTTGTGCCTGATTTCTTAATATTAATAGCAGGGAAAAGCCTCCTGTCTGCTAAACTCCTATCAAGGATTAATTCCATATTCCCAGTACTCTTAAACTCTTCAAAAATAACCTCGTCCATCCTACTTCCAGTATCAACTAAAGCTGTAGCTATAATAGTAAGGCTACCTCCCTCTTCAATATTTCTAGCAGAACCAAAAAATCTCTTTGGCTTATGCAAAGCGTTAGAATCAACCCCCCCAGAAAGTATCTTGCCAGAAGTTGGCATGGTCTGATTATAAGCCCTTGCAAGTCTTGTAATAGAATCCAAAAGAATAACAACATCTTTCTTATTCTCAACAAGCCTTTTTGCCTTCTCAATTACCATCTCTGCAACCTGCACATGCCTACTGGCTTGCTCATCAAAATTAGATGCAATTACCTCTCCCCTAACACTACGAATCATGTCAGTAACCTCTTCAGGCCTCTCATCAATGAGCAAAATCATCAAAATAATATCTGGATAATTAGTAGTTATCGCATTGGCTATTTTTTGAAGCAAAGTAGTTTTTCCCGCCTTGGGTGGCGAAACTATTAAAGCTCTTTGCCCTTTTCCAATAGGGGCAAAAAGATTAATAAGTCTTGTAGAAATATTACAATTCTCATATTCAAGATTCAACTTTGAGCTAGGATACAAAGGTGTCAAATTATCAAAAGGTATTCTGTTTTGCGCAAATGTGGGATCTTGATCATTAATACTCTTAATCTTGACCATAGCAAAAAATCTTTCACCGTCCCTTGGAGGCCTAATCTGCCCATATAAAATATCTCCCGTCCTTAAATTAAAAAGCCTAATCTGAGAAGGCGAAACATAAACATCATTACCTCCCGAGAGATAAGAATTAGATGCTGTGCGCAAAAACCCATACCCATCACTTAAAACATCAAGAACCCCCGTAAACAAAACACCAATATTATGTTCCGTTAATATCTTAACAAGCAAAAATATTAACTCCGTCTTTTTCATAGTTACTGCAATAGTATGATTTGTGCCAAGCCCTTCAACAACTTTCCTAACCTCAGTAATCGGCTTATCATAAAGAGTATTAATAATCGTACTATCCTTACCGCCTAAAAAATTAACAATGTTACCCTGTTCAAGTGTTTTAATACTGTTTTCCAGATCCGGACTAGATATATCATAATCAAAATCCGACAATGCATTGTCTACCTTCAATCGCTCATTATCAGCTTTTCTGGGTGAGCTAGAAGCCTCCTTTTTAGCCAAAACTTTAACTACCTTTCTTCTAGAATTATCTTCAATTTTTAACTCTTTAGAAGAATTCAAACGCTTCATTTCATCTTCTAAATCAAATTCCTCAAATCTTTTATCCATAATCTCCTCTATGAGACAAATTTTTAAGAAGGGTTCATAAAAAGAAATATTTAAACCATTAATAATTAAAATTATATCTAATGCTATTTCACTGAAAAGTATCTTTTATCTGCGAAACCGTAAAAGCGAACAAATCTATACTCTCATTGGATTTAACCATCTCACACTTACCATCAAAAACTATATTATCATTAATAAATATCTTTTTTGTCTTAATATCGCCATACATCTTACAACCACTATTTAAATAAACTTTGCTACTAGCGCTCACATTTCCCTTCAAAATCCCTTCAACTATCAAGGTATCACAAGTCACCACATCAGTGATAACTTTGCTGTTTCTCCCTATAAAAAGCACCCCTCTTTCTGAAGATATCTCACCCTCAAAAGACGAATCAAGATACAAGGAACCCTCAAACTTCAACTTACCTCTAAAAATCAAACTCGAATCTAGCCTACAATCCCACCTATAAACATCCCTTATATCAGAAGGCATCAACTATCCCTTATATCCCCATACTCGCTCTTTTAAGTCCTTCCCTGGACGAAAATAAGCCACATGGTGATCCTCAACCCTAACATATTCGCCAGTCTGGGGATTGCGAGCATTCTGACGCCCCTTTCTCTTCCTAACCTCAAAAGTACCAAAAGACCTAAACTCTATTACATTATTAAGACAGAGCCTATTCTTAAGCTCCTCAAAAAAAGCATCAACCACAAGTTTTATACACTTCTTCTCAACTTTTTCCCCGCCACTCCTAATATTCAAATCTATCAGATCAACGATATCCGACTTAGTAACCTTGGGTCTCCTTGAAAAAGACATAAACCATTTCCTTATTTTAAAAGCAAAACACTCAAACTCGACTTCCTACGGGCAGCCCTATTTTTATGAATAATTCCCTTCCTAGCAGCAGTATCCAACTTCTTCGACACAAATCTAAAAAACTCCAAAGCCTCCTCTCTTCTCCCCTCTCTTAACATCCCAACACAACGTTTCTCTACCGTCTTTAACTCACTCCTAACACCTGAATTCCTCAAATTTCTCCTTAAATTCTGCCGCGCTCTCTTCAATGCCGATGGACTATTTCCCAAATCAAACTCCTTAATACAGCCAACATAGTAGTGAATAATATATCAACTAATCAAAATATAGTCAATCCACAAATTAAGTTACCTTACTGCAATGTTCATAGACATACGCAAAAGAACTCTGCATAGAATAAGACATCCCCTTGTCGCTAATAAATATTCTATCAAGTCGCTTTCTTTTCTCAGAATTATCATCATAAACAAAAGACAAACAACCATCCGTACTCAAACCAGGACTATGAAACGACACATTATGAAAAAATTTATAAAAATATTCTTTTCTGGCAAACAATTTTCTCTGGAAAACAGAACTTTCTTTAAACTCATAAAAAATAACTAAATCCTTCATGGCTAAAATATCCCTTGCTAAAACCCTAATATCAATGAAAAAAATACACAAAAATATCACTATATTACTAAGCGAAATATAGTAAATAAAAAAGCTAATCAAAATTCGAAATGAAAGAGTCGCCAAATAGATACCAGACACATAATACCTAATCGGGAATTCTTGTGCTTTTACAACAAACAAATCGTTCCTCGTACTTTTAAGTTTCATGAAAAACTTAATTAAATATTTATTTCTCAAAAAACAAATTTTTATTTTCCGTCCGTTACTTAACCCTAAAATCAACATATTGTCCAATAACCTCTTCTTGATCCACAAGATATCACTAAAATCAAAATTCAATTTGGAATATAAACTCTTATACAAAACACTATCATTTTTAAACTCAATATCGTAATAATATCTCAAGTAAGAAATCATTACAAAAATATTTATTAGTATTAAACAAAACACAAAAACAACAAACATATCTTTGTAGAGATAAATATAAAATACAGAGAACCCGACATTGAATACAAAAATAAAAAATAATCTGATTACATAAAAGTACAACTCACTCATATTGAAAACATTATCTCATTATCTAAAGGTTAAATTTAAAGAAGATTATATCACCATCTTTTACTAAATAATCTTTCCCCTCAAGCCTAATCCTTCCCCTTTCCTTTAAATTTTGTATATTTTGAAATTCAATCAAATCGTCAAATGAATACACTTCTGCTCTAATAAAGCCTCTCTGAAAATCACTATGTATTATACCCGCAGCTTCCGGGGCTTTCATCCCATCAATAAAAGTCCAAGCTCTGACCTCCTGCACACCAGCGGTAAAATAGGTTCTAAGCCCGAGAGCATAATAAGTTTTCTTTATTAAATTATTCAGTCCACTATCCTTTATCCCCAAAGAAGCAAGCATCTCCTTCCTTGAATCCAAATCATCAACTTCAGCAAGTTCCGCCTCAATCTTGGCACACAAAATCAAATAATCATTACCTTCTCCTAAAGCAAGATCCTTTACGACATCTGTATATTTATTACCACAAATAGAATTTTCATCAACATTGCACACATATATGGCCTTTTTGATAGTCAAAAGATTTAATGATTTAATAAACTCATTTTCAAACTCATCAAACACAAATTTAGATGCCAGCCTAACATCCATTAAATGCTCTTCAAGCCTCTTAAGCATCAAAACAGCCTTCTTCGAGATCTCACTAACCTTTTTATCAGCACTCTTAATCATCTTTTCATTCTTTAAGATACTTTTCTGTACTGTAGCAAGATCTGCAAGACAAAGCTCTGTATTAATCGTGCCTATATCCCTTTCTGGATCTATACCCCCATCAACATGAATAACCTCTTCATCTTCAAAACATCTAACCACATGAACAATAATGGAGACTTCACGGATATTGGCTAAAAACTTATTACCAAGCCCTTCACCCCTAGAAGATCCTCTAATAAGGCCAGCAATATCAACAAACTCCATTACAGCCGGTACAGTTTTTTTAGGAATAATTAAATTTACAATTTTCTCAAGCCTCTCATCAGGTACCTGTACTATTCCTACATTTGGCTCAATAGTACAAAAAGGGTAATTGGCTACTTCTGTTTTTGACGATGTTAAAGACGAAAACAAAGTAGACTTACCCACATTAGGCAAACCCACTATTCCTACGTTAAGTGACATAAATAAAACTCCCAAAAAAAGACAAATCAAGACCTAATTAGCAAAATATGCAAATTCTCCCCTCCCTGTCTGCTGATTAAAATTGATCTCAACAGATAAATTTAAATATCCACTGGGTTCTTGGGCACCCGGATAATTGTACTCAAGTAAGTAAGTTCCCGTTCTCTGTTTCATCAGCAAATCAAAAACCCTAGACACTCCCTCATAGGACGAAAAAGGAACCACTGCTCCTCCAGTCTCATCTACCAGATATTGTAATTTAGGATCTACAGGCCCATTTCCAAACAATATCAAATAAAATCTAATATCATTATTTTTATAATAATTTAGAACAGTGCCTACAGAATATGTATCAAAAGCAGAACGACCCAAAGCTCCATTATTAAAATAAAGAACGGCTCTTTTTGAACTCTTCGACATGAGCTCAGAGCCCGCCAGCTTTAAGCTTACATCTGTCTTCACATAAGTTGAATCATAAGACCCAAGAGAATTTGTCTTATTAATGGTGCTTAATAAACTACCGATATTGTCTATTAAAGGCACTCTTGTCGCATTTACAAAACTAAATTTCTTATTCTTACCGCCCTTTATAAGAGTATTTATACCCATAATCTGCTCTGCTTCATAACTTTTCATACCCAAAGACTTATCAAGCACAACTGAAATATTCATCTCGCTAGAGGTATTAACATCATGAGCGACTTTAGGATTAACAATGTAATATTCTTCATTAGCAATTGCAAAATTTTCACTTTTAAGACCTACAATCGGCAATCCACTCCTACCACTAACATTAAGTTCAACATAAATTTTAGAATCTCCGTTCCCGATTACTCTTCTCACATCAACATTTAGACTGTCATAAATGCTAACATCACTCTTATAAATTGAAATCCTAGCATTATTAAAGTCCGAAACAACAATTTGATTATTGACATCAATAATCGAAGACGAAATCTTCGATTCGATACTATCTGCTTTTAACAGCTTATCAAACATCTTGTTCAAAACGTTATACCTATAAACACCATATTTTGAAGATATAATAATGTTATTACCTACGACATCGCTACTGAGTCCTTCTATGCCCTCAATAGAGGTTTGAGAAGTGTATAAATGATTACCGCTAGTATCGAAAACTTCAATAGAGCTTTTAAGCGTATCGGCAACATAAATATTTCCATTCAGATAAGTAATACCCGTAGGTCCCAAAAGCCCCATAAAACCTACTGTCTTAACGCCAAAATGCGAAATAAAATTACCATCAACATCAAATTTACTTACTCGTTTATTTCCCCACTCGCTTACGTAAATATAATTTCTGTCATCAACCGTCATATATTGAGGGGCAAGCAATTCGCCAACTCCCGTCCCCTTCTTTCCAATCGAACCCCTCCTAACCCCAATAATCTTGTCATATACACCAATCTCATCCCTTGAGTAAAGGGTAACATAAAGCAATCCATCAAGCTCAACTAGGTCATAAGGAGACTTCAAATAATTAACACCATCCTTAACCAAAACACCAATGTTGTTATTAGCGTCGAAATGCAGTATTTCATTTCCCACAAAATTAACAGCATAATACCCACCGTATTGATCTGACCTCAAGGACGTAATCTGGTATCCGTGTGGCCGCCTATAAATAGAGTTATCAAGAGACGCTACCCTGATAAGTCTTTCAACACCAAGTTCATGATCCAAAAAGACACCTCTTCTCTGTTCAATTGTAGAGACTAATTGCTTAAGGTAGGCGGCCTTATACCCTTGAGACTCTAAATTTCTCCATTCCATCAAAGCTTCTTCAATATACCCCAATCTGTAATAGACATTACCCGTCCAAAAATGATAATCAAGGTTATTCGGATTAAAGCTCAAAACCTTTTTAAGAGACAATAAAGCATCATCATAAAGCCCGTTATTATAGGAAGTAAGGGCCCACCTAAATTCTTCCTGAGCGTCTTTATTTGTAACTATCCCCCGAGAATTTAACACGAATGTACCCCCGAAGAACAAAATAATTACATTAAAAAACAAAATCATTCCCTCATCCCTAAGCAGCGCCATCTAGAACTGGCATTATCGCATATTGCACACCATATATTATACTATGCAATGTTGAATATTAACACCTAAACCAACTATGCAATATACTTTTGTAGATGATAAAAAGAGGAAAAATGAAAACAAGATATTTTTACCTGGCTATATTTTCTGGCCTTCTTACGACTTTAGCAATTCCAAATGAAATAAAAAATACAGGATATTCAACTATCGGATTTTTTGCATACATACCACTTTTCATTGCGCTAATTCAAATAAGAGACAAAAAAAACTTAATTATCCTTGTGGTCTTTTATTTTCTAGTGGCCAATAGCTTACAAAATTTTTGGCTTGCATTTTTTCACTCGTTTGGATTATTTACATTCCTGGGTGCAATAATAGGATACATGCCCTATTCTTTAGTGTTAGGTTATCTGCTGTATCATTCCTTAAGAGCTTTTGAGAACAAAACATTAACCTTGGCTATACTTTTTACACTTTACGACTATTCAAAGTCAGTTGGATTTTCAGCATACCCTTGGGGATTATCAGCATTTATGGTCAACAACTTTAATGAATTAATACAAGTGGCTGACATTTTTGGAGTGTTTTTTGTATCTTTTGTCGTCTATTTTTTTAACGCAGGAATTGCAAATCTTTTCATCAAACAAAACAAAATAAATAAATTAAGTGCTCTACTTTCTATTGTGTTAACGGGGGCATCCTTTACCTATGGAATTATTAAAAAAATAGAAATAAACCCAATATTAAACAAAAAAGTGGATACCTTAAATATTTCAGCAATTCAACTCAACATTGACCCTTGGTTACCTGGAAATTATAAAGAAAGCATTAAGAGATCTATTAAACTTACCAGAGAAGCTTTAAAAGAAAATCCAGATATAGAACTTGTACTCTGGAGTGAGGGAGTGCTCACCTTTCCATTTGATTCTTATAAAGAATATGCCCATAATAATTCAGAATTACTCGAATTATACGATTCAATAAATAAATTAATCATAGAAAGCAAATCTCATTTCGTTATCGGTTCACCTTCAAACATAGACCGAAAATTAAGGACACATCAAAATTCGGTCTATGCAATAAAACCCAATCTGAGCATAGAAAATATATACTCTAAGGTATTTTTGGTTCCATTTGCAGAAAAAGTACCATTTCATGATTATGAATTTGTAAGGGAATTTTTTCTTAACAATTTCGGAATCGCAGGGCAAGCTAGCGGAGACAAGATTGAAATATTTAAAATGAAGAAATTCCGATTGGGTCTTTTAATATGCTACGATGACGCATTTACCGACCTTGCAAGAGCTTATAAAAACCAAGGCGCAAACCTGCTACTAAACTTCTCAAACGACTCCTGGTCAAAAACAAACTCATCAGAGTGGCAGCATTTCGTAGTAGCAAAGTTCAGAAGCATAGAAAACGGAATCAAAACCGTCAGAGCCACAAATTCTGGAATAACCACAGTAATCAACGAATACGGAGAAAATGTAGAAAGCCTCAAAACGTTTAAAGAGGGATATCTAACCGCAAAAATCAAACTACCCCCAAAGATAACAACAGTCTATGAACACATCGGAGACCTCTTCATATACATCCTTGCAATAATGTTTACAGCAACGACAATAGGCTACTTTATTGAAGACAAAACCCATCCATCTCCCTTTTTCACAAAACCTAAAGTCTGACTATTGCTCCAAAATGGAATGTTTTTAGTAATATTATTCTTCCTGGACTTAACCCGCACGCTGTAGTAAACATCAGATTCTTTGACAATCTT
This sequence comes from Candidatus Borrelia undatumii, assembly GCF_020882015.2. GTDB lineage: Bacteria > Spirochaetota > Spirochaetia > Borreliales > Borreliaceae > Borrelia. The sequence continues at coordinate 237,672 of NZ_CP086555.2, forward strand.
TAGGGATTTTAGGTCATAAAAATCATCAACTGAAAGGTAACCCAGCTCATCCTTGCCAACACCAGCTGAAGCATCTTCTAAGTTTGAAATAACAACATCCTTAGCCCCAACCTTATCTAAAACCTTAATCTCATCCGCCATAACAGAATTAAGCAAATTAACATCTTGCAAAAGAAGAGCTCTTGCAAATTTGTTAAATTGGAATTTAACGGCCTGCTCCTTATTCCTCTCCCTTGCCATCTCGGCAACGTATTCGATTTTAGGGGCATTTGTCAACTCATTGATCTCAATCTTACCATGAACTATTCCCGGTATCTCATCAAGCTTAACATCTTCAAACGCAATGGACTTAACTTCCCCCTCCATACTCATCCTAGAGTCGATTTCCTCTATGGCAATCTTAAAGTCAACCTCCTCCTTAAGCCTAGGATAAAGCTCTAAAGCCTTCTTTTGGAATCTTTTCCCCTTCTTGTCTTTACCAACATCAATATACCTCTGACCCACCTCATAATAAAAAATAGCAAGTTCCTTTTGTCTATCATCAACCACAAAATCACCCTTCGCAAACAAACTCACAAAGACCAAAGAAAAAAATAAAAAATATAATGCCAACTTTCTCACGCCAACCTCCAACAAAACGCAGAATCTCTAAAAGCAAAAACGATAAGCCACAAGTAAATTATATTACAAGTCTATCCTCAATTAAAGAAATAATCCTACTTTTGTGTTCATCATCAAAAATATTGAAGCTATCATATTCAAGTTTCAATTTAGGAGACAAGTTGTAACTATCGTACCAACTTAAATATTTTCTATTAAGGTTATCAAGGTATTCTCTGGAAATTCCCGTCTCAAAACTTCTATTTCTATTCTTAATTCGCCGTTCAGCTTCATCAACACTACAATCAAGATAAATCATCAAAACGGCAGCCTGAATATGCTCTAACATATTGTCAAGCAAATCAAGATATATTCTATATTCATCGTCGGAAATATAGCCCCCCTCATTTAAAAGGGAGGCAAAAACACGATCCCCATAAATAGATCTATCAAGTATGCCTCCCTTAGTTCTAAATATAGCCTTTATAAGCTTAAACCTTTCATTTAAGAAATTAATCTGAACAGGAAAAGCCCATCTAGATTTATCCCTGTAAAATTTGTCTAAAATCGATAATGTAAATTCATTATTCAACTCACTATAAAAGGGGACATTAAGCTCCCTAGACAGAATGCTTCCAAGAGTAGTCTTTCCTGCACCAATTAAACCCTCGATTATAATCACCAAATTTGCCTCCAAAATTTAAATCAAAATCCATGATAGTTAAAAAACAGAATTATTTAAACATTCAAAAACACGAAGTGACTAGTGGCAAAAATCTTAAAAACATCTAACTCTTCCAAACAAACCACATTGTCGAATTTAGAACCTTTAAACCATTGACATTCATAATGATAAAAAATAGAATTTTTAGCGTAAGCATCATTCTAATCGTTTTAGTTCTGGTTTGGGGGAATATTTATATGGGTATCGAATCTATGGTGGCTAATTTGAATGAGTCGCCGTTACTTGGCGGTGTGGTGGGGGGCGTAGCGATTAGATTCACTCAGAAAGAGGGGACTCTTACCCAAAGTACCAACGAGAAGGGAATAGAGGATGTCAGTTCAAATGGGGCAAGCTGTGTCGCTCTGGATCGTGAAAAGGTTTGTGGTTTTGGTTGGCGGAAGTTTGGGATCTGTGGTATTAGACCCCCATCGGAAAGCCTATTAAGAGACGGAAATTTTGAGTACAGGGTCTTCTTTCACCACGCAATATGCGAACTTGTAAACTATCCAAAGCCGCATATGGATAGTTTGCAAGTTATAGGTGCGGAATCAGGCTCCATTAACACCCCAAGTAAAACCTCCAAGCTTGTGGACAGGTTTGCAGATTGTGGAAATGCTGCTGACCTATCGGAGAGCCCTCAAGAAGAGGAATTATTAGTTCTTGGGGGTGCGTTGTTGCGGAAATGTAAGCACAGCATTACTGTTCTTAATCGCACACTCCTTGAAGCAATGGATATCAAAGCATTAAGGAGAAAATCAGCAAATACTGCGTCAAGTGAATACGAAACAGAATTAGGCAAGTTTGTTGTGTTTGGAAACGAATTTAATAGTTCGGATATGCTAAATGCACATGAAAGAGCCGGCATAACAGAAAATATGAGTGAGTCACTGAAAAAGGCTTTGCACAGCAATGAAAACAACCCTCTGGGTTGGAATGGGTCTTTAGCCAACTACACAAATAATAACATAGTCAATAAATCCAACAAAGATTACAGAAAGTTGATTTTAAAGTAAGCTTATATTAAACATAAGGAGGTTATATATGGTTTATACGCGCTCTAAAGAGTTTGCTTCAGAATTCCTAGGGACATTTATTCTTTTAGCCCTTGGAACAGGTTCTGTAGCCATGACGGTCTTATTCCCATCAAGTCCAACTGTAGCAGGGGAAATAATAAAGGGAGGATATACAAATATAGTGTTTGGATGGGGTCTGGGTGTGACATTTGGGGTTTATACGGCTGCAAGAGTTAGTGGAGCCCACTTAAATCCTGCTGTTAGCATTGGACTAGCTATGACTGGAAGATTTCCAATGTCAAAACTCTTTCACTATATCTCGGCACAAATGCTTGGGGCTTTTTTTGGAGCTTTAATGACACTGGTGGTATTTTATCCCAAATGGATCGAAATAGACCCTAAATTTGAAACTACGCAAGGAATTATGTCCACTTTCCCTGCAGTCACTGGGTTTTTACCCGGCTTTATTGACCAAATATTTGGAACATTTTTATTGATGTTTCTAGTCCTGATTGTCGGACAATTTGTAAAAGAAGGAGCTAAGAACCCATTCTTTCCGTTTATTATTGGGGCAATAGTTTTGTCTATTGGAATAAGCTTTGGGGGAATGAATGGTTATGCTATTAACCCAGCAAGAGATTTAGGCCCAAGGCTACTCCTATTAGTGGCTGGTTTTAAAAATCATGGCCTTGATGACATCAGTGTAGCACTCATCCCTATACTAGGGCCAATAATTGGTGCCATTTTAGGCGCTATAGTTTATGGGTTTACCCTGGAGGAAAAAGAAAAGTCCTAGGCATAAATCCGAACGTTAAAGAAGGAGAAATTATCATGAAGTATATCCTATCTATTGACCAAGGCACTACTAGTTCAAGAGCAATAGTATTTGACAAGAATGCTAACATAAAGGGGCTCGCACAAAAAGAATTTACACAAATTTACCCACAAGCAGGTTGGGTTGAACATGACCCTAATGAGATATGGGGATCTCAACTAGGGGTTGTAGCAGAGGCATTAGCAAATGCAAGAACTTTTCCCAGTGAAATTGCAGCAATTGGAATTACAAATCAACGAGAAACTACCATTATCTGGGATAGAAGTACAGGACACCCGATTTATAATGCAATAGTCTGGCAAGACAGGAGAACAGCATCGATCTGCGATAAACTCAGAGCAGAAGGAAAAGATAAAATTATTTTAAAAAAAACAGGTCTTGTATTGGATGCCTACTTTAGTGGTACAAAAATAAAATGGATACTAGACAATGTTGCGGGAGCAAGAGAACGAGCGGAAAAGGGGGAATTGTGCTTTGGGACAATAGACACTTGGCTAATATGGAACCTTACTAAGGGGAAGGCACATATTACTGATTACTCTAACGCATCGAGAACTCTACTTTTAGATATAAAAACGCTTGAATGGGATGAAGAGATTTTGCAGATGTTGGACATACCAAAAGCAATTTTACCTGATCTTAGACAAAGCTCTGAAATATATGGTAAAACTGATTCCTCACTGTTTGGAGCAGAAATAACCATTTCAGGAATTGCTGGCGATCAATTTGCCGCAACATTTGGACAGGCTTGCCTTAAAAAGGGAATGGCTAAAAATACATACGGAACTGGATGCTTTGCCACTGTTAATATAGGTGGGGAAGCCATTATTAATGATAAGAATCTTTTAACCTCAATTGCATGGAGAATAAACGACTTAACAACTTATGTCCTTGAAGGAAGTGTTTTCATCGGAGGAGCTGTAGTTCAATGGCTAAGGGATAATCTTGAACTTTTCAGAAAAAGCTCTGAAGCAGAAGCGCTAGCAGCTTCAGTAAGTGACAATGGGGGAATTTATTTCGTTCCCGCATTCGTAGGTCTTGGAGCGCCTCACTGGGATTCCTACGCTAGAGGAACAATTATCGGACTTACAAGGGGGTCAACAAAAGCACACATCACAAGAGCCGCCCTTGAAAGCATTGCGCTGCAAAGCTTTGATGTACTAACAGCAATGAAGGATTCCGTTCAAAACTTCGAAATACAAGAGCTTAGAGTTGACGGAGGAGCTAGTAAAAATAACTTACTAATGCAATTTCAAGCTGATATTTTACAATGCAACGTTGTAAGGCCTAAAATTACAGAAACAACTGCCCTTGGGGCTGCATATCTTGCAGGGCTTGCTGTAGGTTACTGGGAAAGTGCCGAAGAAATTACAGACCTCTGGAAATCGGATAAAATCTTTGAGCCCTCAATGGAAAAAAGCAAAAGAGAAGATTTGCTTTATAATTGGAGCAAAGTAATTAATAGAGCGAAAGCTTGGATTAAATAAAACTAACCTCACTGGTCTAGCAGAAATATTGACAGGCTAGTGAGTTTGAAATTCTGTGTTTAATATTCAACGAGTTTTTATTTGTAACATAGGGAGATGGGTATGAAAAAGTTATTTAGTCTTCTAAGTCCGGCACCCCACATAAAAAGAGTAGACAAGGACATAGAGGATTCTCTATATAGAAGGTTGAGACTTCAAATATTCGCATCGATATTTATTGGATATGCCGGTTTTTATTTGACGAGAAAGATTTTCTCATTTGCTATGCCAGAGCTTGAGAAGGTTGGTTTCGGGAAAGGCCAATTGGGTGTAATATTGTCCGGAGTTTCAATTGCATATGGCTTCTCTAAATTTATAATGGGGAACGTCTCAGACCGAAGTAATCCCAGATATTTTTTATCACTTGGATTACTGTTAACAGCAGCAATCACCGTCACTTTTGGTTTATTTCCATGGAAAGCAATCGACACTATAGCAGCTGTAACGCTCATGTTTACTCTAATGTTCTTGAATGGATGGGTTCAAGGCATGGGATGGCCCGCTTGTGGACGTACTATGGTTCACTGGTGGTCAACAAAAGAGAGAGGAATAACTGTTGCCACCTGGAACGTGGCTCACAATACAGGAGCAGCTTTCTCTGGGATCATATCGTCTTGGGCATTACTCCACTTTAATGAATGGGAGGCTGTGCTTTATGTACCAGCGGGTATAGTTGTGGGAATTGCAATATTCGTTCTTCTTACACTAAGGGATACTCCTCAATCTGTAGGCCTACCCCCAATTGAAGAATATAAAAACGACTATCCTGAGAACTACACAAAGAAAGCAGAAGAAGAACTTAACGCAAAAGATATATTTGTAAAATATGTTCTTAATAATAATTTACTCTGGTACATAGCCATTGCTAATGCATTTGTATACTTTGTCAGATACGGTGTACTGGACTGGGCGCCTACATATCTATTACAGGTGAAAAGCTTTTCTATAAAAAATTCAGGGTGGGCTTATTCACTTTATGAGTTTTCAGCTATCCCTGGTACAATAATCTGTGGATGGATATCCGACAAGGTCTTTAAGGGGAGAAGAACTGAGACTGGAATAATTTTCATGGCTGCTACTCTTGTTGCAGTCGTTATCTATTGGCAATTACCAGAAAATACTCCGACACTTACAACTACTCTTTTGGCAATAATAGGATTCTTAATTTACGGACCTGTTATGTTGATTGGACTTCATGCTCTTGATCTTGCACCCAAGAAGGCCGCTGGTACCGCTGCAGGATTTACTGGGCTATTTGGATATATAGGAGGTTCTGTAGCCGCCAGTGCTATTACAGGATTTGTGTTGCAATACTTTAATTGGGATGTCTATTTTTATTTGTTAGTAATTTCTTGCCTACTTGCAATCATATTCATAAGCCTAACGTTTGGACAAGAGAAAAAAATAGACAAAAAACAAAATCAATGAAAGAACATAATAATTACATGGAAATAGAAGGTTAACAAATATATAATGTAGGATTATATATGAGAGGTTCAATATGAAACAAATAAACCCCAGATTATTACTGTTCGTAATAGTCTCCCTTCTCGTTATTTCTTGTGAGAAGAAAAAAAGAGTAGGCACAAACAAGGCATCGCCTCTGGTTATAGCTCATAGAGGCGCTAGTGGCTACTTGCCAGAGCATACTCTGGAGGCTAAAGCATACGCACACGCTTTGGGTGCTAATTACCTAGAACAGGACGTTGTTCTAACGAAAGATGACATACCCATTATAATGCACGATCCAGAAATTGATACAACAACAAATGTCGCGGAGGTTTTTCCAAGAAGGATCAGAGAAGACGGCAGATATTATTCCGTCGACTTCACATTAAGAGAAATCAAATCACTCAAACTTAAAGAGAGATTTGATCCTAAAACTGGAAAACCAATATATCCTACCCGATTTCCTTTAAACGAATACAATTTCCAAATCCCAACTTTGGAAGAGGAGATACAGTTTATACAGGGATTAAACAAAAGTACAGGAAGAAATGTCGGAATTTATCCTGAGATTAAAAAACCCTTTTGGCACAAACAACAGGGTAAAGACATATCTAAAATCGTGATAGAGGTTTTAAATAAGTACGGTTATAAGTCAAAAGAAGACAATATTTATCTTCAAGTATTTGACTTTGATGAACTTAAGAGAATAAGAGAAGAGCTTGGTTATAAAGGGAAGCTTGTAATGCTTATTGGCGAGAACGACTGGAATGAAGCTCCAACTGACTATGAATACATTAAATCAGAAGAAGGTATGGCAGAAGTTGCAAAATACTCTGACGGAATTGGTCCCTGGATACCCCAAGTCATAATTGATGGAAAGGTAACAGGACTCACTTCCTTGGCACACAAACATAAAATGGAAGTTCATCCTTACACTGTGAGGATCGATGCACTGCCTTCCTATATAAAGGAGCCGAATGAATTGCTAAATTTACTATTCAACAAGGCAAGGGTAGATGGAGTGTTTACAGACTTTCCCGATCTGGTGTTAGACTTTGTAAGCAAGTAAATTTGTTAATAATAAGGAGAATATTTAGTTTTTATGAGTGGAGAAAATGAAAAAAAAGAGTTAAAGGGTCTCGCTGATCAGGATTTTGAACTGATAATAATCGGCGGGGGGGCAACGGGTCTGGGTATCGCGATAGATTCTATCACAAGAGGATATAAGACGTTGCTTATTGAAAAGTTCGATTATGCGAAGGGCACATCTTCAAAATCGACCAAGCTGATACATGGTGGTGTAAGGTATTTGGCTCAATTTAATATACCTTTGGTAAAGGAAGCATTGCATGAAAAAGCCTTACTTGAGCAAAATGCTCCTCATCTAGTTAATGAGTGCGCTTTTGTTACGCCCATATATAACATTTTTAGCCTACCTTATTACTATTTTGGGTTAAGTTGGTATCATAACCTTCTTGGGGAGTATAAAAAAGCCAAGTACAAAACAAGACTGCTATCAAAATCTGAAACAATAGAGAAAATACCAAACATTAAAACAGAAGGCCTTAAATGCTCAGTCCTATACTATGACGATTCTTTTGATGACGCTAGAATGGCAATAAGCATGCTTAGAACTTTTATTGAAAAAGGCGGTATTGCGCTTAATTATACGGAACTTGTAAAGTTTACCAAGGAGAATGGCAAAATATCAGGGGCTGTTATTAAAGACAGAATGTCTGATGAACAAGTTGTTATAAAGAGTAAATGTATAATCAATGCAACAGGATTCTTTGCAGATGAAATTAGGAAAATAGATGATCCTAACGCCCCCGATATTATTAGACCATCTCAAGGAACACATCTGATAATCGGAAAAGATAAATTCCATACAGACTATGCAATGCTTATACCCAAGACAAGTGATAATAGAGTCTTATTTGCGCTACCTTGGCACGATGGGGTTGTTTGCGGAAGCACAGATGTCCCGGTAGACAAAATTGAAGAAGAACCCAAGAGCCTGGAAAGTGAGATTGAATTCATAATAGACAATATGAACGCTTGTTTAGATGTTAAAATAAATAAGAGCGATGTCAAGAGCGTTTACACAGGGATTAGACCTCTTATAGTAGATCCTAAAGGAGAGCAAAACACCTCAAAAATATCAAGAGACGAGAAAATATTTATCTCAAACTCGAATCTCATTACAATTGCTGGAGGGAAATATACCACCTTCAGAAAGATGGCTGAAAAGACGCTGGGAAAAGCAATAGATGAAAAATTGATACCTTCCTCAACTTCTATTACAGGAAGTTTAAAGTTGCACGGATACATGGAAAGGGAGGACGTGCTAAAGATTCCTGAACCCTTTAGAGTCTATGGGAGTGATTTTAAAATTTTAAGTGAAATGGAAGGCTTTAACAATAAAATTCATGCAGATTTATCATTAAACGAAGCTCAAATCACATTTGCTATTGAATTTGAACAAGCAAAAACGGTAGAAGACGTTTTAGCAAGGAGGACAAGATCACTGCTACTGAACGCAAAAGCCACAATTGAAGCTACACCGAGAGTTGCTGAGATCATGATGCAGAAACTTGGTAAATCTGAAGAATGGAAAAATGACCAAATAAAAACTTTTTCAGAGATAGCACAAAAATATTTAGTTTAATTAAAGGGAGGGTATTTAACATCCTCCCTTTAAAAATCGAAGGCACCGCCTCAACAGAAACAACACACAATTTTCAATAACACCCCTTTTTGTCATAAACTCAAATAAAGGCAGCATAACAACTTTGAAATAGAAACAAAACAACCAAAGAATAAATTATAAACAACCATCGCATAACCTCTACCTCCTACATTACCCCTACGTACAAAAGCGCCACTCAATACGCAAACAACACCTCATAAAATCAAAGCAAATTGCTCATCTAAGCAAATTTACAAGTAATCCCTGTATTTCTTCAAGACTACTTAAAAGCTTAATTTGAGAAACTTGATTTTGCAGAACTGAATAGGCAAGATTATCGAGCTTTTCATTAATAATTTTAATAATGCGATACTTGGGTCTCTTTATCTCTCCACTGTTACCTCCCTTTTGCTCTTTAAGAGAGACAGAAGACGATAGAACAATAGATAAAAATTCTGCTATGGTTTTTTTGTAAAAAATTACATTCTGACGAGAGGGCTCGCTTAACAACTTTTCACCAATATCATTAATCTCATCTAACATATTCTTAATAAAATCAATATTAAATTCACCATTTTCAAGCAAAATAAAACGCTTATCTTCTCTTACAAATTCTGACCTAAATACCGAAGAGAAAACATTTGATTTACCAACATCAACCCTTCTCTTATTTCTCTTATAATCTCTTTGTTCAAGACTTAAAGCACCCGCTACTAAATTATTAATCTTCATCGATCTTACTCACACCATTGAATAAGTATTTATTACTCTCATCCATTTGAAAATTCCTAACAACCCGCTCTCCTTTCATATCCTTGTTTACTTCAATTAAAATGTCCTCATCTACCTTATAAGAACCTGTATAAATAAACACATCTTTCTCAGAAAGTCCAAGGTTACCAGTACCAATATTCATGTATCCATCGATAATTGCACCTTCCTCAACTTCAATTGACCTACAAGAAATATTGCCAATAACACATCCTGACTGAAAAACCTTAACTTTATTGTCAGCATAAATGTTTCCAAAAACTACTCCAGAAACAACAATCTCATCTGCGTTAATGTTTGACTTAATTCTCCCTGTTTCGCCTATTATGACTCTCTTGTTAGAACTAATGTTGCCAAGAAAATCGCCGTCAATACGAATAAAATTATTTGAAATTAATTCTCCCTTAAAAAAATCATTCTTCCCAACTATTGTTTTAATTTCATCAAAAACAAAAGTTGACGCTGTCTTCTTATTATTTAAACTCAAAAAATTCAACATCTACTTTGAAGCTCCTGTTGATAGATTTAAATACATATCCGGATTTACAACCTGAGATCCTATGCGGACTTCATAGTGAAGATGGGGCCCTGTAGAATACCCTGTTTGCCCAAGAAATCCAATCACCTGCCCTTTCTTGACGTAGGAACCTTTTGAGGCGTTTAAGCGAGACAGATGTGCGTAAAGAGTTGAAAGCCCATACTTATGCTTAATTTGAACAAAATTACCATAGCCAGTTGACTGATGACTAGCTCTGATTATCTCTCCATCAGCGGCTGCAACAATAGCTGTCCCAATTCTCACACCCGCAAGGTCTATTCCCTTGTGAATATACCATTGCCTTGTAAAAGGCTCGATGGCTGGCCCAAAATGCAAGGAAATAATACCATCCCCCTTAACAATAGGCCAAAGCGAGGGAATATCATTTAACAACTTGTTTTGTGAATGAAGTAATTTAACTATGCTCTTAAGAGGAGGAACAGAACCCTCTATTGTACTTTTGACATTTTTAAGATCACTCAATTCTTTAACTGCATTAGCCTCCAATACTTGTAAATCAAGAAAATCCGCAAGATCGCCATCTAATTTGCTACGGGTCAAATCAATACTACTCTCCTTTATTTTCAAGGCAGTCCTGAGCTCATCTAACACTTTAGAAAAAGTATTAGCAACAGCATTAATCTCAACGACTGTATTTCTAAAATCTTCAATCTCAGTCTCCGCAAGTTCATAATTTTTTTCAGTAGACCTAACAACAGCCGTAAGAGCAACGTAATTAACAGCTAGCAAAACAAATCCTACAAAAATGATAAGAAAAAATAGAAAAAACAAAAAAAGAGTTAAGAAAGAAATTTTTATATTCTTAACATTCCCTTTAACATGAGGGACAATCATAAAGCTAATATTTTGGCTAAAAAAAGAATAAGTATCATTCAAAAATTTAAGAAAAGAGCTAAGGATTGAAAAAAAGATCCTACCCAATCCCTTAAAAAACAAGGCAACTTTATATCTCATTTTCTTTCTCATCAAAACCCTACCTCGCTACCCTTATAAAGCTTTTTTGATAAACCCAACCCCAACCTCAGACCCCAACCATTGAAAAATACTATTTTTTCAAAATCCGCTTTCCATGTAATCATTATCTCATAACAATTCACGAATCAATAAATAAAACAACCAAAATGGCAGCGATAAAAGTGAATTACAAACACACAAACCAAAATAAATGGTTTACTATTTATACAATGAGAACATTATTCTTTGCAACTGCAAACATAAACAAGGTAAAAGAAGTTAAGAAAATTTTAAACATTCATAACATAAAAATTGAAGTTCCCAAAAATTTTGATATACAGGAAACAGGTACAACTTTTAAAGAAAATTCTTTAATCAAAGCGAAAGCTCTGTTTGAAGCCCTGGGCAAAAAATATCATGTATTTAGCGAAGATTCTGGTCTCTGCATTGAGGCCTTGGACCTAGAACCTGGCATTTATTCTAAAAGGTATGGAAAATATAAACTTGGGAAAAAACTCAATGCTCACGAAAAAAATCAACTCATTATCGACTTGATGAAGCATAAGACAGATAGAAAAGCATATTTTGTGTGTATGGTTAGTCATATTTCAACTGACGGACAAATAAGCACCTTTGAGGGTGTCTTTACTGGTAGCATTGCTTCTGACATTAATTGTTATCAAAAAAATGGATTTGGATATGATCCAATATTCCTAACTAATAACAATAAAAGACTCAGCGAGTTAAGTCTTGCAGAAAAAAATAAAATATCTCACAGAGGAATTGCATTTACGAAATTTAAGAATTTTATAATAGAGCGTTTCGCTTAATACCAAAACTCAAGAATCTCTCATATGTAAATCTTTCGTTTCTTGTAAAATCGGAAGCAAAGATTTAAAATGGTTACTATTCGTAGCTACGGTTGCTGTCGTGTTAAGTAAAGGGGAAAATTCAGTGATAGATAGAAGTAAGGTCGATGAGGGTGATAAATGGGATTTATCTTCCCTCTTTAAAAATGATGAAGAATACAGACAGGGGGTCAAAGAGATTAAATTAAAGCTTGAAAAGTTTCGCATGTATGAGAACCTAGAATTTGATTTAAGTACATTCAAGCAGGCTTTAAATGCTTATTACGAAATTGGAGAGGCACTAGAGAGAACAAATTATTACACCCATCTTCGGTTGGAAACAGATGTAAGTAGTAAAATTTCAAATGAGCTTCGCACAACGAATGTTAATCTAGAAACAGAAGTATCAAATGCCACTTCGTTTTTTATTCCAAAAATATTGAAATCAGACACAAAACAGATAAAGGAGTGGATTGAAAATACAGAACTTAAAGATAAAAAAATAGCTGTTGAAAGAATCTTAAGAGAAAAAGAACATGTTCTGAGCGAAGATGAAGAGAAAATATTGGCCAACTATACATCCCTTTACTCGTCTTATAATGATATATTTTCTGCTTTAACCAATGCTGATATGGAATTTGGAGAGGTTGAGGGAAGTCCTTTAACTAATTCCACTTATAGCTTATTTCTTCACAATGAAAACCAGGAGATAAGGAGAGAGGCCTTTTTTAAATTTTATAAAGAATATCGAAAACATGAAAACACGTTGTCTAATCTTTTAATTGCTGATATGAATAAAAGCAAGTTTTTGGCCAGAACGAGAAAATTTGAAGACACTATTTCAATGAAGCTCTTTGGCAATAACATTGACAGAAAGGTTTACACAAATTTAATTGAAACAGTTAGTGAAAATTTGTCTGCCGTCCATGAATATTATGAGTTTAGAAAAAACATACTCAATCAGGAATATCTTAATCACTATGATGTTTACGTCCCTTTAACGAAAGACGTCAAGTTTAAAAATTCTTTTCATGATGCTTGTGATAAAATCTTGCAATCTCTAGAAATACTAGGGGTTGAATATGCTGAAATGCTTAGAAAAGGATTTTTTGAAGATCGATGGGTTGATAAATATGAAAATAAGGGAAAAAGATCCGGAGCCTTTAGTGCAGGGTCCTACAATGGCAGGCCTTATATACTCATGAATTATAAGGACGAATCTATAAGAGAAATGTTTACTCTGGCACATGAGGCAGGTCATTCTATGCATTCTTATTTCAGCATTAAAAATAATCCATTCCCTCATTATCAATACTCTATTTTTGAAGCAGAAATAGCGTCCACAGTGAATGAACAAATACTTGCAGATTACTTGCTGCAAAATGAAAAAGACATTGAAAAAATAAAATACATAAAACTAACCCAAATTGATGATCTACTTGCAACATTCTTCAGACAAACAATGTTTGCCGAATTTGAATATATTATTCATGATATGATTAACAAAGATGAACCTGTGGTAAAAGATACGTTAAAGACAACTTATGCAAAGTTACTGGAAAAATATTTTGGCTCAAGCCTTAAGTTTGATGAGAATAGTTCTCTAGAATGTCTCAGAATTCCTCATTTTTATTCACCCTTCTATGTGTATCAATATGCCACGGGTATTACGGCTGCTCTTTTAATATATAAGAATATAAAAGAGAACAAGGAGGATGCAATTAAGGACTACATGGAATTTTTAAAAACAGGAGGCTCAAAATATCCCTTAGATTCTTTAAAAATCACCGGAGTTGATTTAACGTTAAGATCAACAATAGAGAATACAATTAGTATATTCAAAGAACGTCTTGAGGACGTAAGACAATTATTTTAACAAAGGGACAGGCTTTTGAAAAAATTAAACCTCCTCTTAGCTTGGACAATACATATTTTAACAGCATCTGGGTTAATAGTTGGCCTCTGCTCGATAATTGCCATAGTGAATGAAAATTATTCTCTTTTATTAAGGCTTACCGTTATTGGCCTTCTGATTGATGGAATTGACGGTACATTAGCAAGAAAGCTTAAGGTCAAAGAATTAATACCAACAATTGATGGCGCACTTCTTGACAATATTGTAGACTATATAAATTATGCATTCGTCCCCACAGTATTTCTTTATAACGGCGCTTTTTTAAAAAATGAACACAAAATAGTAGCTTGCATTGGTGTTTTGTTAGCATCGGCATATCAATTTTCAAGAACAGATGCAAAAACAAGCGATGATTTCTTTAGGGGATTTCCATCTTTATGGAATTTGTTAATAATTTTCAATCTCATTTTCGACATAGGGCAAACCGTAAATTTTACTATAATAGTAATGTGCACTACTTTAAGTTTCGCACCGATTAAATTTGTTTATCCGTCAAAAACCAAGGAATTTAGACTTCTAACAATTACCTTAACAGTATTAACTTCTTTTGCCTTCATATTGACAATATTCATGAAGCTACCAAAAGCTTATCTAGATACATCAAAAATGCTAATGATTTTTTACTTTCTGTACCTCACGTTAATTAGCTTGTATTTAACGTATAAAACAAGAGAAAAATAACGAGAGCTTATGCATGTGATACTGGAATTTATAGATCTCAACATAGGTTACGCTCCCGTGGTGTTTTTTACACTACTTATTCTTGCAGGATTTAATATCCCAATCTCCGAAGATGCGATAGTAATAATGGGAGGCGTGCTCTCCAGCCGAAAAAATGAGTACACAACCTTAATATTTTTAGGAATTTTCTGGGGAGCCTATATTGGAGATATAATTTCGTTCTATATAGGAAAATTTTTAGCTTATAAGTTATTCAAACATAAGCTAAAAGCTAACAAACTCATCAATACAATGAACTATTATTATGGGCGATATGGGAGTTTAACTCTCTTCTTTGGAAGATTCATTCCATTTGGGGTCAGAAATGCAATATTTATATCAGCAGGAATGGGAAACATGAGACCTCGTCATTTTCTCCTAGCCGACTTCCTCGCAGCTATCACATCAATCACAGTTTATTTCACATTAAGTTTTAAAGTAGGGGCGTCATTTAAGATGATATTTCCTAAAATAAAAACAATACTATTAATAACATTTGTTATTTTGACGATAATCATTTTGATCGGGGTTTTTATAAAAAGGAAAAAAATACAAAAAGTTGACAAAGATTTTGAATAAAAAATATAATTGCTTGTACGCTGTGGTGGTGGAAGTGGTAGACACGCTAGCTTGAGGGGCTAGTGGGCGAAAGCTCGTGCTGGTTCAAGTCCAGTCCACAGCATGATCAGGGGTGATTTTGCCTTCATATTCAAGATGGTGGGAAGTTGGTTTATTTTTTAATGAAATAGCTATAGAATTTGAGGGTGGCTTGATAATTTTAGAACAAAGATTAGTTTACTGAGGAGCGGATGTCTGGATACGACTTTAGAAAGATAGAGAAAAGATGGCAAGACTACTGGGATAGAAATAGGACGTATAGGGTTGATGAAGATCCCAATGTTCCCAAAGAAAAGAGGATTTACATTCTTGACATGTTCCCCTACCCCTCAGCCGATGGACTCCATGTCGGGCACCCTTTGGGCTACACCGCAACTGATATATTGGCAAGATATAAACTTCTGAACGGGTTTAACGTGCTTCATCCGATGGGGTTTGATAGCTTTGGACTACCTGCAGAAAATTATGCGATACAAACGGGCAATCACCCGAAAAAGATAACAGAAGATAATATTGAAAAATTTAAAGAACAAATTAAGGCTTTAGGATTTGCATATGATTGGGACAGGGAAATCAGAACTCATAATGAGAGCTACTACAGATGGACACAATGGATATTTCTAAAATTGTACAGAAAGGGGTTAGCTTATACAAAAGAAATGCCTGTTTGGTATTGCCCTGATCTTGGAACGGTATTGTCGAATGAAGAAGTAATACAGACACCTAGCGGTCCAAAATCTGAGCGGGGTCTCCACAGGGTAGAAAGGAAACCCTTAAGACAATGGGTACTTAAGATCACAGAATATGCAGAAAGATTGGCTGAGGATCTTAAGGAGGTGGACTGGCCCGAATCGGTTAAGGAGATGCAGAGGAACTGGATCGGCAAATCAATAGGGGCTGAGATCGAATTTGAAGTAGCGGGAAGCAAAGAAAGGATTAAAGTATTTACAACAAGGCCAGATACAATATTTGGGGCGACGTATTTAGTACTGGCACCAGAAAATGACATAGTAGATAAAATAGCAAAAGAGGAACTTAAACCCTTTATATCAGATTACAGAAATGAAGAATACCTTAAAAGCGATCTTGAAAGGACTTCCCTTGAGAAAGATAAAACAGGGTTATTCACGGGTGCATATGCTATTAATCCGATTACCCAGGAAGAAATCCCAATATGGATAGGCAGCTATGTACTTGGATCTTATGGCACTGGTGCTGTCATGTGTGTTCCAGCTCATGATGAAAGAGATTTTAAATTTGCTAGAAAGTACAATCTAGAAATAAGACAGGTGGTAGTTTCACAGTTGGGAAATAACGAAATATTGGAAAAGCCATTTATTGAGGAGGGCGTCTCCTTTAACGCACCTGAAGAATTTAATAATCTGCAAACTAGCGAAGCAAAAGAGAAAGTAGTAGAATGGCTCATTAAAAATAATAAGGGAAGGAAAAAGGTTAACTACAAGATCAGAGATTGGATTTTCTCAAGACAGAGATATTGGGGTGAGCCTATTCCTATTATTCTTGATGAAAGTCTAAATGCAACTCCATTGGAAGAATGTGAATTACCGCTAAGACTTCCAGAGGTGGAAAATTACAAACCATCCGGTACAGGCGAATCTCCTTTAGTCAGAGTTCACGATTGGGTAAATGTAGAATATAACGGGAAAATATACAAAAGAGAGACAAATACAATGCCTCAATGGGCAGGTTCCTGTTGGTATTATATTCGATATCTTGACCCAAATAACGAAAAAGAATTTGCTAGTAAAGAGAAAATTAACTACTGGTTGCCAGTTGATCTTTATATCGGAGGCGCTGAGCATTCAGTGTTACACCTCCTATACGCAAGATTTTGGCACAAAGTGCTATACGACTTGGGGTACGTTAATACAAGAGAGCCTTTTAAAAAACTTGTAAACCAAGGAATGATAACATCATTTGCATATCAGGATGAAAACGGAATTCTAGTTCCCAATGATGAGGTTACAGAAAGAGGCAACAAATTTTTTACTAAAGGTGATAACAGAGAATTAAAGCAGATAGTTGCTAAGATGTCAAAATCGCTAAAAAATGTCGTAAATCCAGATGATATTATCAATGAATATGGAGCGGACTCAATGAGAATTTATGAAATGTTCATGGGCCCTTTAACCGATTCAAAACCTTGGAATACAAAAGGACTAATTGGGGTTTTTAGATTCTTGAATAAGATTTGGACTATCAAGAATAAAGAATTGACAACACAGACAGCGCCTAGGGAAGTAATATCCGAACTTCACAAAACAATAAAAAAAGTGACAGAAGATATAGAAAGATTAAGTTTTAATACTGCAATATCATCATTAATGATATTTGTAAATGAACTTTTGAAATATGAGAAAAACTATAAAGAAATATTTAAGCCCTTTATTATCATATTATCTCCCTTTGTACCTCACCTAGGGGAGGAGTTGTGGGAATTTATAAAAGGAAGACCTAGCATGTTTAAGAATGCGAAATGGCCAAAATATGATCCAAATCTCATTATTGATGACACGAAAGAGATTGCATTGCAAGTCAATGGAAAAATAAGAGACAAAATTGTAATCAATACAGGTACAAGTGAGGATGATATTAGGGAAATTGCATTAAAAAATAGCAAAATCATGAAAAATATAGAAAACAGACAAATACTGAAGATAATCACGGTTAAAGATAAGCTTATAAACATAGTAACAAGATAAAGAGGCGGAAATGAATTTTGAAAAACTAACCATTAAATACAGAATCCTTGTATTCCTATTATCCACATTGATAACTGTTTTTTTAGGAATTTTTTGGAAAAACATAGAATTTGACTCTAATATTTTGAAGCTTATTCCAAAAACCGAAGAGACTGAAAGAATAATAGACATAGATAAAAGCAATTCACTCTTATCGACAATCGTATTATTTAAAGATAAAAAGAGTGTTTTTCGTAAGGAAACCTTTGAAAAGATTAGTAAAGTAGCAAGTGATATAACCAATATATTAAAAGTAACACCTAACTCTGTTACAAGCATATTCACTTACTTTCCGCAATTTAAAAGAGACACATACACAGATGAAGAAATAGCTAAAATAAGAGAAAAAGTAAATTCAACGTCTTTTGTAAAAAACACGTTTTTAAACAATGATGAAACTTTAACTTATTTTATAGTCGTTCCCACAGAAGTCGAAAAAATAAATTTTAGTCGAAGCCTAAAAAGCGAACTTGAAGAGATGGAAGCTGCAATAAAAAAGTATGAAACTGATGAGCTTAAACTTTATTTGACAGGCGATCTTGTGGTAAGAGAAAAAATACTCAACTATATGGCTGACGACTTTATCTTCTTGGGTCCATTGGCTACTCTTGTAGTAATTTTATCGCTTTATTTTGTTGTAAAGCATATAGCAGGAGCCGTCATACCTGTACTCATTGCGACATTTGCATTAGCTTGGACTTTTGGAATTAAAGGTCTTGTAAGGTCTCCTATTACTGTTCCAGAGACCACAATGGTTGTTCTACTTATTTCGATTGGATGTGCTAACGCTGTACACATAATAAATGGCATACTTAAGAGAATAAAAAAGGAACCTTTGTCTATAGAAACAATAACTACTACAGTAAAAACTTTAAGAGTGCCGATACTTTTAACCTCGCTTACAACAGCGCTTGGCTTTTTATCGTTGATGACTTCATCAATTCAAGCATACAGAACAATGGGTATTTTTATGGCGATGGGAGTAACTATTGGAATGGGCATGTCCTTATTAATATTACCTGGAATATTAGTCTATGTACCATTTAAACATAAAGAAATAAAGGGACGTAAGATTTCAAGAAATAGTTTTCTTGAAATCCTCTCAACAACAAATCAAAAGATCACAAATTGGATATTAAGTAACAAATATCTCTCATCTATCATAACTTTATTCATTTTATTCATATCTATCATAGGACTTCTGAAAATAGAAATTAACTTTGATGAGAAAGATTATTTTCAAGAATATACAAGCGTAAAGCAGTCGTTAAATTTGATGCAAAAGGAGATAGGAGGGATTTCAATTATTAAAATTGAAATCAACGGCACTCCTGGTGTATTCAAAAATTCAAAAAATATGCAAAATTTAGACTTAATTACGGATAAGATTGATTCATTTACTGATAAAACACAATCTAGTTCAATAAACGGCATTATAAGATTTATGAACTTTAAGTTTAAGAAAGAAAATCCAAACGAATACAAACTCCCTGAAAATCAATCCATATTAAATAAACTAATCCTTCTTATCAGCAGAAGTAGCTCCATGAGAAACATGACAAAAATGTATGTCAATGACGATTGGTCCCAAATATCAATCATTGTAAGAATTGATAAAAATTCAACTGAGGAAATAAAAATTTTCGCGGATTATGTAAGCAATTTACTTCATGAGCATATGCCAGGATATGAATACCACTTGTCAGGAGCATACGACAAAATATTAATATCTAAGACCATGGTGGCAGAACAAATCACTAATATTATTACAACGCTTAGTGCAATAACGATATTGCTAATGCTATTCTTTAAATCAATTAAAACTGGAATAATCATCGCGATTCCGGTTGCATGGTCCGTATTCTTGAATTTTGCTGTAATGAGACTTTTCGGTATAACACTAAACCCTGCAACAGCAACAATTGCATCCGTTAGCATGGGTGTAGGAGTAGATTACTCCATACACTTCTTTAACGCATTCAAATTAAACTACCAAAAAGCAAATGATTACAAAATAGCTTTACTTGAATCAATTCCAAATGTATTTAATGGAATTTTTGCAAATTCAATTTCGGTAGGTGTAGGGTTCCTAACATTGATATTTTCCACCTACAAAATAATCGCAACACTTGGAACCATAATAGCTTTTACAATGCTAACCACCTCTCTTGCCTCACTCACACTACTTCCACTGCTAATTTATCTATTCAAGCCCAAGATGGAAACACTAAAAATACCAAAATTAAAGACAATACCGATAAGTAACAAAACTTAACCCAAATATTTAAAATAATAGCTTGATGACCTCGCTCATACTATTAACCAAGTGAAAATTTATTCCGTTTTTGATATTGATGGGGATCTCATCCAGATCCACTTTGTTTGCACTAGGAATAATAATATGTTCAACCCCACTTCGTTTAGCCGCAATTATTTTTTCTCTTAACCCCCCAATAGCCATTACATTACCCGTTAATGACAATTCTCCGGTCATAGCTAAATGAGGTCTAACCTCTTTATTAAGAGCTAGCGATATAAAAGCACTGGCAATAGTAATTCCAGCAGAAGGCCCATCTTTAGGAATAGCCCCTTCTGGGATATGCAAGTGAATCATATACTTCTCAAAAAAGGACTTGTTTATGCGTACAGTATTTCTAATGCTGTTCACATAGGTAAAAGCTATGTTGGCAGATTCCTTCATAACATCACCTAACCTACCTGTCAATTTAATTCCAGAAGACTTGGCTTCAGTTTTAACAGTCTCGATTATCAAGGTTGAGCCACCATAATTAGTCCAAGCAAGACCCATCACCATACCTGGTGACATGGCCTTATTTAAAAATTCCTCTTTTCTAAATAAAGGCACCCCAATATATTCTTCCAGATTTTCCCTAGATATCTGGTATGATCTAATAGATTCATCCTCAACAAGCTTCCTTGCAACTTTTCTTACAATTTTCTTTATATACTTTTCAAAATTTCTAAGCCCGTTATCTCTTGCATACTCCCTAACGATCTGCACGAGCGCTGATCCTTGAAATTTTAAAGAATCTTTACTAACTCCATTCTCCTTTAAAACCTTAGAAATTAAATACTTTCTTGCTATTTCTATTTTCTCATCATCAACATATCCTGATAACTGAATCACTTCCATTCTATTTAATAAAGGATTAGGAATTGTCTCAACAGAATTAGCCGTCAAAATAAAAAACACATTAGAAACATCAAAAGGCAAGTCAAGGTAATGATCTCTGAAATTGATATTTTGCTCAGGATCTAAAACCTCAAGAAGAACCGAAAATGGATCACCATAATTTGACACCGAAACTTTATCAATCTCATCTATTAAAAAAACGGGAGAATTCGTTTTTGTAATCCTTAATCCCTGAATAATCTTCCCAGGTAAAGCACCAACATAAGTCCTTCTATGCCCCTTAATCTCAGACTCATCCCTCATACCACCCACAGAAAATCTAAAAAATTTTGTTTTAAGGACCCTAGCAATAGCCGTTCCTATTGAAGTCTTACCAACTCCAGGAGGCCCAACCAAAAGCATGATAGCCCCCCTTTGAGATTTCCTCAGCTTAAGGACAGAAATATACTCAATAATCCTATCTTTGACTTCTCCCATACCATAATGGGTCTTATCCAAGATCTTTTTCGCTTTCTGCAAATCAAACTTATCAAAATCAATCCTAGATTCTTCCCAGGGAAGATTGGTAATAAGTTCAAGATAATTCCTAACCACAATATACTCCGCTGAATTTGTCTCAAGAAATGAAAACTTTTCAAGCTCTCTTTCAACCGCTTCCAACGCTTCACCCTTCAACGCTAAAGAATTAATTTTGCCCTTAAGTTTCATAAAATCACTATTCTTATCATCTCCTAAACCAAGTTCAGCCTTAATAGCTTTAAGCTGTTCTTTTAAAAAGAATTCTTTTTGTTGCTTTTCTAGCTTTTCTTGAATACCCCTAGTAATTTTGTTTTGAATTTCAATTAAGTTTAATTCCTCATAAATTAATTCCAAGACCTTCTTAAGCCTGTCCTTTACACTTAAAGTTTCAAGAACTTCTTGATGAGATTCCTTAGAAGATGAAATCATTCCTGCAACAACATCACACAACCTACCCTTATCCTCAATGTTTACCATATTTAACTGAACTTCAGGCATCTTTCTATGTGAAAATATTTCTTTTGTCCTAAGTAAAATACTGCTGTAAATAGCTTTTGCCTGTATGTCATCCTTCCTAACGGGAATCTGTTTTAGATAATCAACCTCAATTATGGGAAAATCTTCGTTAAGAACAACCTTAACAAGCTTAACCCTGTCAATAGTTGAAACAAAAATATTGTATCCACCATCAGGAAGATTGATTTTTTTCACTATTTTAGCAGTAATGCCAACAGAATAAACATCCCGCTTGTAATTGATAGCTATTTTATCGTTCTTGTCGCCAGCCTTTTCTAAAAATTTATCACGCAAAACAAATAAGGAGACAATACCATTACCCTTATTAACATAATCAACAGCTTTCATATCAGTATCAGAGACTATAATAATTGGAATAAGCATACCCGGAAATATAGGATGCGATGGTACTGCAACCAAAGGAACTCTTACAGGTTTATCAAAATGAGGCAAAATGGCAGCAGAACCACTTGAACGCTTTCTACCCCTAGAGTCATTATTTTTCGATTCTTCCATAAAAGATTAAATCTCCTCGAGCTCAATTATAACAAAAGAAAATTTTTATGAAAATTCATTTAACATTGAATTCTTTTATTATACAATAATGTATAATGCAGTTTAATAAAATTAGTGCTATCATACTAACTTCTTTCTACAAAAGGAGCTATTATCTTTTAAGCTTGTTTTATTCAAAGGGAATTATTAATACGATAATTTACAGTTCCACAATAAAAAAATTCAAGTCAAATATTAATAACTTGGTGAAGGCTAATTTTGAGATTGTCAAGGAAGATAATTCATGTAAAATATTGGAAGTCGATGATGAGGAATTTATTCTAAAAGATCTAACTTATGAAAAGCTAGTTATTATCCATCTTTGGGCAAAGCTAGTTAGTTTAAGTTTTGATGACGGTGAATGTTTTGAATTGTTTACAAATGCTACAGATGCTCTTAACATTTCGACTGTTGAAAAAGTAAATTTGGTCGATTTGCAATACAAAGTAAGATTTTTAATGATAAAAGGTTTTCTATACTTATCAAATTCATGTTTCACATGCGGTAATCAAATAGAAAATAGTTATTTTTATGACATACATACCAACGGTTTCAATTGCATAAATTGCACTAACAATAAGAATAATTATGTTGACACGGAAAGCTTTAAATATTTAAAACACACAACTCAAAAGGACATAGGATCCTCCTTACCTGTAGATTTAACCAGTAAATCGAAGGCACTAATCGAATTCATGATAAAGAATAAAATAAACACAGAATTTGGAAAAGCATTACTCTAAATAGAGCAAACTGGGACAAGAAATGAAAATTTGGAAAAAAAAAGAAATTGATATAAGCAAAGAAAGTGTAGTAAGTATCGCAAAGAAATATAACATTGGCCTTCTTGAAACAACACTTCTCATGAGGAGAGAAATCAAGGAGGAGGACTTTTTTTTCTTTATTGAAGATAGTATAAATTTGATGCATAATCCATTTTTACTAAAAAACATAGATAAATTTATTTACAGGATAAATGAGGCTATTGAAGAAAATGAAAATGTATTAATATTTGGAGACAAAGACGCTGACGGGATCACAGCTACAATCATCATGTATGAGACGCTTAAGGATTTTGGCATTAATGTAACCTATAAGATACCCTCTAATGGAGAATTTTACGGAATCACGCAAGAATTAATTGACAAAGCCTTTGAAGATAAGATATCGATCATAATTACTGTTGATTGTGGCATTTCTAATATTGAAGAAGCAAATTATGCAAAATCGAAAAATATAGAAGTAATTATTACAGATCACCACCTTCCCAACAGGGAGCTTGATACAGAAATAATTATTGTTAATCCACATTTAAAAGGTGATTTATCTCCGTTTAAAGAAATAGCTGGATGCTATGTTAGCTTCAAAGCATGTCTTGCTTTCTATCTATCTACTACCGATCTTTACAATAAAAACATTGTGTTTTTATTCCTAGAAAAAATGAGTAATAAAATTGTCATTAATGCCATAGAGATACATAACTACATTTTAAAAAAACATCTCTTATTAGATAGCAATAATGACTTACAAATTAATATCAATAAGCTGGAAGAGTTTTCAAAAGACAAATACATAGTTGTATTTAACAAAAATGAACAAAGTCAACTTTTAAATGAATTCTTTAATGAAAGGATAGAAATTGAAACAATCGATATTAGTAAAGATTTTATAAAGAAATATCCAAAATTTGCTAAAAAAACGCTCAAAGAACTTATTCAAATTACAAAGTATTTTAAATATAAAGAAATCCATATCAAAGACAAGTTGTATTACATCTTTTATAATATTATTTTTGAAATAAACAAAGATTTACTAAAAAAATGCCTTAAGAACCTTAAATTCGTTGCAATAGGAACCATTGCTGATAATATGCCAATTATTAATGAAAATCGAACCGTTGTAAAAGAAGGACTTAAGGAACTTGCACTAAAGGAGAGAATTCCTATTAACTGTTTGCTAAAGGATGCTAACATATTAACAAAACCAATGATAAGCTCTTCTGACATCGCTTTTAAGATTGCCCCAATATTAAATTCAACAGGAAGGCTTGAAAAAGCCGATATTACAATCAAGTTTTTATTAACAGAAGACATTAGTGACATAGGAAACAAGTTTAAAGAAATTAAAAACATAAACACTTTAAGAAAGCGCAAAGAAGACGTTTCTTGGAACACGCATAGCGAGAATACCATTTTCAAAAATGACAAATTCATTGTATGTTATGACAAACATACTCCAAAGGGTATTAGCTCTAGAATGGCAACAAGACTTTCCTCTTATTATCAAAAAGTTGCTGTTTTTTTAACAAAACAAGATAATGTAATTAAAGGCTCTATAAGATCAAACAATAAAATAAACTCAAAAGATCTAATTTCAATGATACCATGTTCTTTATTAATAAATTCTGGCGGGCATAAAGCAGCCGCTGGGTTTACGCTTTATGAGAATGTTCTAAATGAATTCATTAAGGAACTTGAATATGCTATTGAAAAGATAGAATACAGCGAACTATCTGAAGACTCTATAATTATTGATGCCGTTATACCTAAAGACTTTAAAAAAGAAGAGCTTTTAAAGATAATCGACCTGTTCGAACCTTACGGTCATGGATTTAGAGAATTTGTTTTAACAATGGAAAATGTGTACATTCAAGATCTCAGAACGATAGATAAAAATGGCACTTCAAAGCATATAAGCATGAAAATTAGAAATAATCAAGACCAGTACAGAGCTATTTACTTCAATGGAACTCAAAATATTCAAGAGCTCGGCATTAAAGATGGGCAGAACATAGACATAATATTCACAGTTGGTGAAGATTTTTACAATCAAAGTGACAAAATACTGAAAATTATGGACATTAAAAAGAGCGCAAATTAATGCATAGCATGAAAAGCTTATTACTTATCCTTATAAACCTGTTTAACGTAGGTGCAGTGGAGGATACCGGCAAAGTAGGGAGCTGTTATAAAAGGGAGGTTTTCCAAGGAGAAATCACTTACTACGCAAGCAACAAAAAATTTAAAAAACTGTCCCTATTGGGTAAAAACAAAAAGCCTATTTTAAGCTCTTATCCTTTTGAATTTAAAATAAATAACAATGCATACCATATAGCGTTACTGGGCATTACACCAATGATTAAAGAAGGAATTAGAGAAATCGAAATAGAATTTGAGAATAAAAAATACATCGAGGAAATAGAAATAAAAAAATTTGAATTTAGAAAAAAAACCATCAAGTTAGACAAAAAAAAAGCAAAGCTTTTCAAGCGCCAAAGGTCCATAAAGGCAAAAGAACAAGCTCTCATATTATGGAACATAATTGGAAACACAGGAGATACAACAATATATCACTATGATACTTTGGTTCACCCTATCAAAGATCAGTACAGAATAAGCAGTCCCTATGGAGATCAACGAGTTTATATGCAAGGCAATAAAAAAATATCAAACCTCACAATTCATAAAGGTAAAGATTATGCCACTCTTAAAAGAGAAAAAACACCTATTTTCGCAGCGGGCAGAGGAAAAGTAGTATTTGCAAGAGATAGAGAGATCACTGGAAAAACTATAATTATTCAACACTTACCAGGAGTATATACAATTTATCTACATCTATCAAAATTTGGAGTTAAAGAAAACAAAATAGTTCATACTGGAGAGTATATTGGAAATGTTGGGAGTACGGGAATTTCTACAGGGCCTCACCTTCACTTTGAAGTTAGAATTAATGGAGTTGCTGTAAATCCAGATTTCTTCCTAAAGAACATGCTTATTGACAAAAATAAAATAATCAATCATATTAGAGGGACGAGACAGTAAAGGGGGTGATTTTTTGGTAACTGTCAATGTAGACAAAAATGAAGGTCTAGAAAAAGCATTGAAACGTTTTAAGAGAATGATTGAGAAAGAAGCGATAATCCGGGAGTGGAAAAGGAGAGAATATTACGAAAAACCGTCTGCCATTCGTGTCAAAAAAGAGAAAGCGTTTAAGAGAAAGCAGGCAAAAAAAGTCAGAAAGTTGAAGCAAAAAATTGGAAGACAATAAAAGAGAGGTATTCAATTTTGGATATCTCCTTTTATTTAATCAGATAAAGACATCCCTTGGCTTTGCACCCTTTGCGGTACCCACATATCCCATCTCTTCCATAAGTTCTACAATTCGTGCTGCTCTATTGTATCCTATCTTTAGTCGCCTCTGTAAATAAGACGCGGAAGCTTTTCTGGTAGAACGAACAATCTCAAGAGCCTCCTCGAACATAGGTTCGTCTGAAGGGTCAGCAGCTATATTCTCCGCCTCACTCACATTATCAATAAATATCTCATCGTCAATATAGTTTGGAACGCCAAGTTTCTTCACTTCCTCAACCAATCTACACACTTCCTTTTCATCCAAAAATCCACCTTGAATCCTTTGGGGGAAAGGAGTAGTAGGACTAACATAAAGCATATCCCCTTTGCCTAAAAGCTTCTCGGCTCCCGAAACTCCAAGAATTATCCTTGAATCCATAGCACTAGCTACCATAAAAGAAATTCTTGAGGGGAAATTAGCCTTTATCACCCCCGTAATAACATCAACAGATGGTCTTTGGGTGGCAAGAACTAAATGTATCCCAACAGCCCTAGCCATAGCTGCAAGCCTAGAAATCAAATTCTCCAAATCTTTCCTTGCAGAAAGGATAAGATCCGCAAATTCATCAATAATAATTACAAGGTAAGGCAAGGGCAATTCATTCAACCCCTCATCAATCACTTTTCTATTGTAAGCATTAATGTCTCTGACAAGGAAATTATCAAGAAGAACATATCTTCTCTCCATTTCATCAAGGCACCAACGAAGAGCCTCTAAAGCCCTGCGCACATCAGTAATAACAGGAGTCAGCAAATGTGGAATATCATTGAAAAGCTTAAGTTCAACTATTTTAGGATCTATCATTATGAGTTTAACCTCATCTGGAGACTTTGAAAAAATAATGGAAGCAATAAGCGAGTTTACACAAACTGACTTGCCAGCTCCAGTAGCACCCGCTATTAAAAGATGAGGAGCATTAACAAGATCAAAAATAACGTTACCTCCACTAATCTCCTTACCAAGTGCAAAAGGAATTTTAAAATTATCTCTAAATTCTTTACTATCTACTATCTCTGATATCAAAATGAACTCACGTCTCTTATTGGGGATTTCAATCCCCACAGCTTCCTTGCCGGGTATTGGCGCAATAATCCGTACCCTAACTGCTGCAAGCCTTAAAGCAATGTTATCCGATATAGAAGTTATCCTTGAAAGCTTAATACCCTTGTCAGGCCGTACAGCGTACATAGTTACAACAGGACCTTTAATGACATCAATAAGCTTGGCGTTAATATTAAACTCTCTAAAAGTTTCCTGCAGAATCATTGACTGTTTTTGAATTTCCCTCTCATATTCAATATCCTCAGTTTCACTCCTGGGCTCTCTTTTATTAAAAACAGAAATATCTATAAAATAATCACTACCAACTCCACTTCCCAAAAAATCATCAGTCGAAACTTTAGCAATACTATCTATTATTCCCCTATGTCTTATATCACTCGCCTTAATTTTTCCGCTAGCCACCAGCTTATTACTATCAAATTTTAACAACGGTTTTTGCCAAGACTCTCCGCCACTTAAATCACAATAACTATGTTGCAACTCTTGATTTTCCATTGATCTTTCATCTAGTAATGGCTTATCTAATCCTTCGGACTGACCAAAAACAGTTTTAGTTAAGTTAACATCAGACGGTGTACTATATTTTCTTGAAAACTTATTAAAAGACCACAAGGCCTGATACTCTTCTCCATTAATAATATTATCTTTTCCACCGTGGGGTTTATTACTATCCAAGTCATTACCAAAATCTTCATAAACCTTAATATCTTTTTTAATCCTTGAAGAGCTTAAAAAGGGGCAATAAGCAAACAAACTCTCAAATAAGACTTGAACCTTAAAGACTAAAAATCGAAACGCATCCAAGGCAAAGTCAGCATCCCCGAATAAAAGATAATTTAAATAAAACCAAATGATAGATTCTAAAACCAAAAGAAGAAAAACAAAAAAATTACCGAGCACTATTCCAAAATTACTCAAAAACCAATTCACAAAACTAGAACCTTCAAGGCTAGAATTAATTTTTAACCAAAATGTTAGAGTAAAAAATATAATGACCGTATAATTCCAATTAAATATAAACCTCTTACTAAGCATATTATTCCTGTAAACATACCAATTTACAAGAGGATAGAGTATTAAATAAAATGACAGAAATGAAAAGGTATTTAGTAGCATTTGCCCCATTAAATTAAAAACAAAAAACACAAATATATTCCCTATGGGGGTTAAAGCCACACAAAGCGAAAACGATATAATAGCCAACATAAAGAAAAACAAAAATTGAAAATACTGGTAAAAACCCTTCATACAACATTAACTCTATTAAAATTAAAGAAAGAAATAAACTATACCAGAAAGAAAAAATAGATAAGCTGAAAAATAATAAGTTTTGCTCTCCTTAAGTGTTCTAAAAAATAAACCCATTGAAAACAGACCAATGACAAAAGCAACAAGCGCCCCCAAATTTATTTCAAAAAAATTAAAAACCATATTAAAAGAAAATAATTCCCTCTGCCTCAGCAACAAACTCCCAAACACAATAGGGATTAAAGATAAAAACGAAATCTCGAACGCTTTTGTCCTACTAAACCCAAGAAAAACTGAGGCAAAAATTGTAATTCCAGAACGAGAAATACCAGGCATCACACCAACTCCCTGCATAAACCCAATAAAAACCCCTGAAAACAAAACATAATCCTTCAATTTAAGAGCCAAAAGCTCAGATTCAATTAACAACAATAAAACACCCGTTAAAACAAAATTCAGTAAGACTACATTAGAAGTAAACAATACCTCAATCGTCCCTATGAAAATCCCAACAAACGCAGTGACAAAAGTGATCGTTGCTATAAGCAATATAGTCTTTAAATTATCTAAATCCAACAAAGTAGATCTTCTTAAAAAGAATCTCACCAAACTCAGGAAAAGTTCTAATATCCGATAGCGATAATAAATCACTACAACTAAAACAGTAGCGAAATGCAAATAAATATCAAACACAATCGGAACCTCAAGCCCCATAATCTTTTTTAAAAGTAACAAATGCCCCGAACTCGAAATAGGCAAAAACTCAGCAATTCCTTGAACAGTTCCTAAAACAACAACCTTAAAAGGATTCACTAGCCGTTCTCAACAATCTAGACCCCCCTGGACAACCTACCCACAATATACTCAACCACAAAATCTATGCCCTTACCCTCATACAACGCATCATAAAGCACAGAATAAACCAATATCTTCTTAATATAATTCCTAGTTTGGCCAAAAGGAATTGCTTCAATAAAAAGTTCCCTGGGCATATGTCCATAAGCCTGCTCCCACTTACGAACATTTCCAATCCCAGCATTATAAGACGCAAGAGCCTTATAAACATCTCCCACTGTCCCTATTCTTTTTTTTAAATAATAAGTCCCCATAACCACATTGTCTTTTGGATGTTTCAAATCGTAATCATAATACTTAATCTCTCTGGATACATCAATTGCCGTTGAAGGCATAATCTGCATAAGTCCAACAGCACCTGGCCTAGACACAGCAGCTTTTTTAAAACTACTCTCAGCCTTTATTAAGGAGAAAACAAGACTAGACTCAAGTACGCGCCTGCTTGACCAATATTTTACCAAAGAACTATACAAATAAGGGTAAATGCGTTTATAATCATTTCTGTTTAAAGCAGATTTATCTTGCCTTACAAGATAATTAATAGCAAGTGCAGCCTCATAATAATACTCACTCCTTATAAGATCATCATAAAGTACACGGTAAAAATTGGGTGAAAACCTATGACCATTCTTAAAATCATCTGCAACAAAAGCGCTAACATAAGAATGTAGATTAAATCTCAGAAAACCCTCTAAAAACCTTTCATAATCAGTCAGCTCATAATTAGTGTCTAAATTACCTCCAAAAAAATCATCAATATCTTGACCCAACAAATATTTACTCATAAGAGAAGGATAAGAAGCCTTGTTATACCGAATAGAAGAACGCAAAAGCTCACCATATTCATTTCCCGATTTAGCCCTAACAAACTTATGATATACAAGTCTTGCATTAATAAATGCAAGTCTAGCCAAAACAGACCCATCAAGTACATCTTTACCATTATGATAAAGCGTATATAAATTATCATAATCCCCAAGTTGAATGGCTTCTAAAATATACTCATCCAATATCTTAATAAACGCAGGATTACTGCTGTCTGCATATGTATAAAATTTAGATATGTTTTGAGAAAAATAATTCCTTGCCTTTTGTGTAAATATCAAATTTCTAAACACCTCATTCAGCATCCCCAGCCTATAAGATTCATTTTCTAACAAATTATCCTCTAAATAGTCAATCACAGTGGGCAAGCCAGCTTCTGTCTTTAACCTCAAGCCTATAAGACCCAAATAGTAATCCTTATACACACTATTTAAATTACTAAAAAAAGCAAAAGCCTTGCCTAGGCGCCCTGACGCTAAAAAAACCTTATAAACATCATCTAAAAATACAAAATTATTATAATAATCCTTAAAATTATTACTTAATATATTTATTGCACCCTCTAGATTCCCTTTAGCCAATAAAGCCTTAAACCTAACAAGGCTCAAAAGACCTATACTTAAACTCCCAAACCTTTCATCCAAAATAAGATAATCATGTGCCCTTACATGCAGATAACCTGCTGGAAAATCCTCAAACAACCTTCTAAAATAAACCAATGACTTATCAATATCCGAAATATTGAAATAAAGAACAGCTTTAAACAGAATATTTTCATTCACCTGAGACTCTAAAAGATCCATCTTATCTAGTTTATTTAAAACTAAAATAGCTTCCTCATTCTTTTTCTGCCAATAAAGACTTTTAAAGTATCCTAAAGCAATATACCTATTATCTTCATATCTCCTGTCAAGCTTCCGTCCAATAAGTTCAGCCTCAAAATATTCTCTCCTCGCATTATGATATTCCAAAAGCCTAACACCAGCAAACTGCGAAACAATATCGTTGCCACTATCTATCGCCTTAAGCATGTATTCTCTAAATTTTTCTTCATATCCTATTTTCCTGAAAAGATAGGCAACATACACATACGTACCTGAATCTATACCAAAATGCTCATCAAAATTTTGACCCTCATAATCAAAATTCCACAACCAGTTTAAATGATGCAAATCAAAGGTATTTGCATTCCTCTGTACCACACCAATATTTAAAGATTCTCTTTCAAGAGAACAAGACAATAAACTCGATAGCAACAAAAAAGAAAAGATAGGCTGACTGAACAAAAAAAATGTTATTTTAAACGGAATCGATTCTTTCATACTTTTCAATCTTTTCTTCCTCACGAGTACAATGATAAGAAATTTCCAAATTTCTAGGATTTAAAACTTTAGAAAAAATCAAAAATAATGAAAAAAATGTCAACAAAAACAAAGAAATAAGACTCAAATAAAGCATAAAGGTCTGCACAAAACCCTCCATCCTTGAATCTGCATTTAACTGATTACTTTCAATATCAGCATCAAATACTTTGTTACTATCCAAAAAAACATCACCAACAGAGCTTTCTCCCAAACCCTTGTCAATATCTGCAATAATATCATTAACACTCAAGTCATCAAAATAAGAATCTTTGTACCCAACAACATCAACACTACTAAAATCAATATCTTCATCCTCAACGAACTTTACAACATCATTATCGGAATCAAAAATAACATCATCATTACTGCCCTCAGAAGACAAATCAGACAAACCAATAGCATCTCCTACTAAATTACCCCCACCATTCACTCTATGCAAAGATTCACCCACATTATCGCCACTCTCAAAAATATCTCTTTTAGGGTTAGTATCCACCTCTTCCAAGATAAAATCAGAACTGAAATCCAAAGCACCAAATGAATTAGATACGTCCGTCTCGCCTTCATTGACTAACCTAGTCTCATCGAAAGAATACAACTCCTTTTCATCCAACAAATTACCAACACTATCTGGAGAAAAATCGTTCTCACTAAAATCAACACCTAAACTTTCAGCAGACTCATCCTCAGGCTTCAAATCACCAGAACCGGATGCAGGCTTCTTTTTAATCTGACTCCCACCAAATCTCCCCGAATCCACGCCAAGATTCAGCAAGCTCAAATCAAACCTAGATCTACTCTCAACTCCACCACACTCACCATAAACATAAAGCATCCCAGAGTCGACTTTAAAATAAACATCTATATCGGAACTCTCCCTTGCAAGATTATCTAAAAAAAAAGATCCAAGAAGAACAGGATTAGGAAAGTCTTCAAACTCGCTAACATAAAGATCCAACTTCACATTAGTTTCGTCTAAAAGCTTACCCAAAACCACTTTTTTTACAGAAACATCCCCCAGACCTAAAACCGGAAAATACTCCTCGTCAGAAAGCCTTATTGCCAAAAACCCTTTCAATAATTCCAACCTCTTTGTTTCCCTACAAAAACAAATTTACTCATAGTAGTTATAATATAATATAAGTAATATTATATTCAACTTGTAGCTAGTTTTTATTCGAAATAGAAACGCTTTGATTATGCTTTATATTTTTCTTATAGTATTACTAAATATAGGTTTAGGAGGAACTTAGGTGTTTTCATTATTTATAATAGTTTCCTCATTTATAGTGTCCTTTTTGATATTTCTACTTTTCAAGCTTGCAATGAAGGCCACACAGATGAGAGAAAATAGTATTTATAACAAAAAGTCAGATAGAACAAAGAAGTTAATAGAAAAAGCTACGAACATGCTTAAAACAAATCCAAACGAAATCAGGGCTCTCCAGACCCTAAACAATTACTATTATGATAACAAGGATTCTGAGAATGGAATTAAATATGCAAAAAGATTATGCCAGCTTATAGAAGAAAATCCTATAAGCCAAGACATAGACTCCCTTAAGGCTTTCTTAAGTTACGGGTTTTATAACCTTGAGAGAAATTTTAACAGAGAAGCACTAGAATACCTTAAGAAAGCTTATGCAATAAAAAAAAATGATACAGATGTTACCTATTACCTTGGAATAGCATTCTTAAGAAACGAATATTATAAAGAAGCTCTCCATTATCTTACAAAGATATACAAATTTGATAAAGAAAAAAAACAAGCTTTAAAATACATAGGAATAGTTCTTTTCCATATGGAAAATTATCACAAGGCTGTTGGAATATTTAATAACATAAAAAATTATATACAGGACGATGTGAATGCTCTTTTAATTTATGCCAAATGCTTACTCAAGCTCAATAAAGACAGCCTAGCTCTTGAAATAGCGGATAACTTAAGACACAGAGATGGCATGATATACGAATCTCTCTTAATCGAGTCTGAAATTCATGCAAAAAACAATAATTTAGAAAAGTTAGAAAAAAACGTTAAAGAAATCATCAAAGTAAAACCTGATTTGCCTAAAAAAATATTTCTTGAACTGTTTTATAAATTGGGAGAGCTTTACATGGAGTATGAAAACTATCAAAAAGCAACCGAAGTTTTTATTCAAGTTGAAAGAGCTGATTCAAACTATAAAAAAGTAAACGAAAAACTAGAATTTAGTAGAAAGCTAAGCGAAAATCTGTCGCTTAGAATATATCTTAAATGTTCAAAAGAAAAATTTGAAAAATTAGCCAGTGAAATTATACTTAAGATATATAAAAACAAATTTCAAGTAAGAGACG
Source organism: Candidatus Borrelia undatumii (assembly GCF_020882015.2). Taxonomy (GTDB): domain Bacteria; phylum Spirochaetota; class Spirochaetia; order Borreliales; family Borreliaceae; genus Borrelia. Next base: position 272,221 of record NZ_CP086555.2, read on the forward strand.
CAAAGACAAATGAAGTAACTTCTCAGTTTATGGACATAAATTTTCAGCTCGCAAATAATCAATGGGAGGAGAATTTAATAGTAAGATTTGTTAGAACAGAACAAGAGATCCTAGGGGAGTTATTTTTAAGAGATCTTATTTCAAAAACTAAAGAGAATAAGTTAAAGGGCTTATGCATAGCACCGGCTGTATTTTCCACTAAGGCCAAACAAATGATAGAAGGCAGGTTAATTGACCTGATAGAAGGAAAAAAATTAATACAAATACTGAACAAAATAAATATATCAAAATATCACTAATTCATCTGAGATACTTCATAGGATTCTCTGTTTTTCCGTCTTTAAAAATGGTGAAATGCAAATGATTTCCCGTGCTATATCCTGTACTCCCCATGTGCCCTATCACTTGTCCTCTTGTAACCCTTTGCCCTACTTTGACTGCAAAAGAACCCAGATGAGCATAAAGGGTCTGAAAGCCATTATTATGCGAGATAACGATATATTTCCCATATCCTCCCGCATTAAACCCAGCCGTTACCACAATACCCTCTTTTGATGCCTTAATAGGAGTATTAGCCGCATTTGCAATATCAATCCCGTTATGAAAACTAATAACCCTAGTAAAGGGATCTGGGCGATACCCGTAGCCAGAGGTAATAATTCCTTGAGTTGGAAAGAGGAAAACTTCTCCTAAAGCATCTTTGAGTGCCTCCCTAGGCATTCTTCCTCCTGGAATAAAGAGATTTTGACCCAAAGAGAGTACTTCATTATCAAGGTTATTAGCATCAAGAATGTCTACCTTGGCGATGTTATACTTCTTTGCAATTGAAGACAAAGAATCATTTCTTTCAACGGTATGCAGAACCCCTTTCATATTGGGAACATTAATTACTAAATTGGGCCTAATATTTCTTACATCTTTAATCTTATTGTAAGAGATTAAAGTTTCACTCGTTATGCTATATCTGGAGGCAATATGAGAAAGCGTCTCTCCCGGCTTAATCTTATGCTCAACGACCTTTAAAATCAAAGGCTTTTTTAAACCCTCATATTTCTCTTCATTTACAGTAAACGGATCATTGTTAATATGATTTAAATCCTGATCGCTGTAATATAAAAAAGTATCAATAAAATAATCCTTTGGAAAGCTAAGCCTGCTAAGGAACATATAGGAACCGTAATAGGAAAAGATATCCAAATAAAATATTAATGTCAAAATGAAAATTACGGCATTTAATCTAAAAATAAAGCTATGGTTCAGGTCAGCATCAAAATTATCCTCAAGATTAATCCCAGAATGCTTATAGAAATACCGATACTTATAACTTTTAATGCCCATTATTCTGTGCTTAAATAGAGCTAAAAATAGATTAATCACATAAAAAGACTTTCTGAAAAAACTCAAAAATCGAAAAGATTTATTTCTTCTTCTAGTAAGATCGGCAACTTTGCTAAAATCTTTTAATTCAAAATCACCCTTAATGGTTTTATTGAACAAAAAATTTCTGTTTCTCTTCCCAACATTCTGTCCCTTTTTTGGTATAATCATATTACGCCTTATTATATACTAGGGAGGAGCATTTACTGAAAGGCATTTAATGGAAATTTTGAAGACGACAATGAAGCTTTATAAATACCATCTAGCGTCTGTTGCTCTGGCTTTGACGTTGATGCTGATCGTTATCAAATTACCTCTATCCTTTTACATAGTCAAAGGGTCTTCGATGCTTCCTGCGCTTATAGAAAAAAATTGGGTCATAAGTAACAATTTGGCCTACGGAATAAGATTAAACGGAAGGGGGGAATACATGGTGCTATGGAACTGGCCCAAAAAAGACGATATGGTACTTATTAAAGATCCCATGACAAAAAGAACATCGGTTAAAAAAATTTTCGCTACGCCAGGTGCAAACTTCATAAAGGTAAAAAAAAACGTAATAAGCATAGACGACTTAAACTTCAACATAAATGAAAAACATTTAGACACCCTAAAGAGCGAATCCATTCCCAAAAATTATTATCTAGTAATAGGAGAAAACACGCAAGCCTCACTCGACTCCAGAGAGTATGGATTCATAGAAATAAATGACATAATCGGCAAAATAATATACAGCCTGTAATAACAAACAGACGCAAGATTAGTAATTTAATATCTTGCCAGTATAAATCTCTCAGGAATCGCTATCTTCAAAATCAATAATATCCCCAAACCCTCCAATGCTACTATCGCAGGCACTAGTCATCCTTATTTCAATAGATTTAGAAATATTAGTATCTAAATCCATTGCAGCAACATTTAAAATACCGCTTTCATCTAAACTAAAAAGTATCTCTATCTTGGGAATACCCTTTAAAGCTTTTTGTATATTACTAAAGAAAAATCTACCTATGGAATAATTTAAAGAAGACCTGCCATGCTCACCCTGCAACACATGTATTTCAATTTCTTCCTGATAGTCATTAATAGTTGTAAAGATTTTTCTCTCGCAAGCTGGCAAGGGAGTATTTCTCTTAATTAAAGTAAAAAATCCGTCATTGCGAGTCTCAATTCCAAGAGAATAAGGTGTTATATCTTTAAAATTAATAAGAGAGTTATTATTTAGCAAACTAAAAGCCTGAATGCTCGCCCCCATCGAGACAATCTCATCTTGATTTAAAGAATCTAAAACTTCAATTTTAGGAAAAGTTTCCCTCAACCTCTGCTTTATTAAAGGAATCCTAGTTGAACCCCCTGAAAGCACTATCTTTGAAATACTCTCAGGGTTAATCCCTGAATCAGAAATGCAGTCATTTGTAAGACTGATGGTCCTGTCTATAAATTGGCTAATCATGGATTCAAAATCATCTCTTGTAAGCTGATAATCTAAATGGTTGCCATCAAGAAATGGCAACACAATACTAACTTCATCCATAACAGATAAATTCTTTTTAGCCTCCTCAACTCTGTCTCTTATTTGTTCAAGAATAAAAATATCATCCAAATCAATGCTGGGATATTTTTCCCTAAAATTACTTAAAACATTCTTTTCTATTTCCTCATTAAAATTATTACCGCCAAGTTTACTCTCACCCCTAACCGAGAGGACGGTATAGGTATCACCTTGTTTTTCCAAAAGAGTAACATCAAAAGTACCACCACCAAGGTCATAAACAAGAAAAGCCCCCTCCACTCGCTTTTCAAAAGCATAAGATATAGCTGCAGCTGTTGGTTCATTAAGTATTGCTCTACAGTGCAATCCCGCAAGGCGTGCAGCTTCTACCATACCTTTTCTTTGTATCTCAGAGAAATAAGCAGGCACCGTTATCACAGCATCACTTACTTCTTCCTCTAAAAACCTTTCAGCATTCTTTTTAATATGTAAAAACAAATAAGAAGCAATATCCTCAGATCTGTACGTACCACTTCCTACCTTATAAGAAATCCCAGTACCCATGTTAGCCTTAAAATTGTAAAAGGTTTTATCCGGATTCACCAATATCTGACATTTAGCACAATTTCCTACAATAACGCCAGAATCTGTAAAAGATACAACAGAAGGCGTCATCCTCTCACCCCTATCATTTAGTATCACTCTAGCATTATTGTCAAAATAAGACACTACAGTATTTGTAGTCCCAAAATCTATTCCTATCCACTTTCGCATCATCAACTACCCCTATGAATTGAAATGATCAACTCAATCTCTCCCAAATCTAACTTCAACTTCTTGGAAATAATTTCCAAAGACATCCCCTGCTCATAAAGTGAAATAACTTGTTGGCGTATATTATACCCTTCCTTTATTATATTTTTCTCAATGGTAGGTATTGAATAATCCAAGTTGTTCCTATAAACACTAGAATCACTTTTGACTCCAAAATCATTGTTTCCCATCGACATTGGATGAGAATTAAATCCCGATAGCCTATGATCAAGTATTTCTATCCTCTCATCAACCTCTTTAATAATCCTACTTAAACTCTCAATTTTTATTTCAATAATATTTATATTACGATCCGTGGCCTGGTTAATCTCGATAATAGTTTTATCTACTTCACCCCTAAACTTCCTGAGTATGCTATTAGATTTTATTTTCACACCAATATAGACATGAAAATATATAAAGACAAATACAATCAAAACAAAACAAAATAAAATCAACATTTAAAAATCCCTAAACTATCTCTCAATATCAACATTCCTTCCTATTTTAGGATCATTAAACTTAATACAACGCTCAACATCTTCATCCCTTTCATTAACCCTAACTTTTAATAATACGGCAAAACTTACACCCTCTCCCTTTACGCCACTAGCAGGATACACGCCATTTACCTCAGAATCCACATGATAACTCTTATTTGGATTTAAACTTAACCTTTTATCATCCCTTATCTTCTTATTTCTTAAATCCTCATTTGAAATTTCACTAACCTTAAAAGCACTCTGTGTGATTACCTTTATGCCCTCAAATGCACCATTAATATCCATAAAGTACCTCCTACAACCCGTGACCCACTATGGTTTAAAAGGAACATAAGCTGCCGTCTTAATAACATCGTCATCCTCTACAAAAGCTACATTATTATAATCTCTTGAAAGCTCGTAATAAACACCCCTAATATGAATCTTAACCCCAGCATAAGCGGTGTGTTCAACAAAAATTTTACCATCCACAATACTACCTTCAAGCTCACATTGTAAGCTTTCTTGCTTATCTTTCACCATCTTTATTTCCAAAATCAGAATCTTTTTCTCATTAAGAAGCTCATTACAAATGTCAATTTTTAAAGACTTTTCAGCCTTATCAGCGGTGGCTAAAATGTTCTTCTTTAAAACAGAAACATCCTTGCTTACTACCTCTAATCTCTTCTCAATCTTTGCAAGACATTTAGTAAACCTAGACAGCAAATCCTTTATCTCAGGGTCATACCCAACGCCAAGGGAAGTTTCAGCATTACCCTCAGACCCAATTGAATACGCCCTAATTTCCTCCCTAGCATAAATATTGGAACCAACTATTTTAGATTTCTTCCCAACACACAAAACTCTTCTTTTGCAAGATACAAAAGAATTGACAATACCCCTTACAACTTCAATATCACCATGACACTTTATGCTAACATTTTCCAAGAATTTGGCTTTAATCCCTCTCTTCGAATAAATCTCTGAGCCCCCTTTACCATTAACACCACTGCTTAAAACGAGGAGCCCATCCGTTCTCAAATTACACCTACCAACAAGACCACTTACCTCTATTCCGCCCTTAGCCATAATGTTATACCCATCTAAAACACTTCCCTTAACAAGAACCATACCATTATTTACTATGTTCCCAGTCCCAGGGCCAACATCACCCTCAATAACATAAACATCATGGACAGCAATGACCCCATCTACAGCAGACATGTACCCATTGCATTTTGCAATAATTTTATTTCCTTCTCGTATAGTATTCTCCCCCAAAGCAAATTCCAACTCACTGCCATCCTCTGCTTCCAATACTTTTCCAAAAACAGTATACCCATCAGTGCCCTTCTTTAAGGGCACAATCTCTGCCAACTCATCCCCTTCGCTAACATTCCTAAATCCAATATTTAAATTATCAGGCTCACCATGATGTTTATCATCAAAAATAAACTTAACATAAGAATCACTCCCCTTAATAGGGGCTGCACCCCTTGCCATCTCAACCGGCTCACCGTAAATAGGGAAATCCACAAAATTTTCTATCTTATCTCTAAGGAATGCTCTCTCTGATATTCCATATTTTTTAAGAATATTAAAAATATCTTTGTCTAATATCTCATACCCATTATCCCCAGGTTCAGTAAACTCAATAGTCACTGACATCGAATCTTCAGATATTTGAACCATCATAGTTACACTCTCAGAAGGGTCGGCATCAAAATCGCCTATCCGTTCATACTTCCCATTAGCATTCTCAACTAAGGATCGAATAAAATTCTTATCCAAATCTTGCCTGTTGACCTTGAAACGCAACTTATTCATTACATCCTCAAAATTAACAGCGCCTCCTTGCCCCTTAGGCGCCACAACTTTTAGAAATATACCCCTCGGAGTTTTCCTGATAAAAAATAAGCCATCCGTTGACAAAATTTCTTCATCTCTGTCCCCCACACCTAAAACATCAGAAACGCCAAGCTTAGTATAAGAATTTTTATAAGCAACTATTCTCCATTTCTTCCTACCATATCCAAATATTCCACTAGTTCCTCGTTCCAACACCTCATAGTCTAAATCTTTATAAGGGATAGAAAGTTCTAAAGAAGCATCATTTAAAGCCTCTTCAAGAGTATCTGCCTCTACCTCCATTAGATTAACATTATTTTCCCTTTCCAAATAATCCCTCATCTTACTGCGAAAGTCAGAAAAACTGACGCTATTAGGCATGTCTACTCCTTCCTATTAATCAAGGTTTTAATAGCTTTAGCAACAACTTTTGGATCATTGGCCTCCAGATAAGAGAGCTGACTAGACAATTTATCACTAAACTGAATGTTACTACTAGGCTTAGGCTTGCTATCACTATGCTCTGTGCTGTATTTTTCAAGCTCCTCCATAAACTGAAAATCATTACCACTCTCACTTTTCTCATCAACAGGAATACCAACAAACGAGGAGCCCATATCAACTGTCCCAGTTTCGCGCTTCTCGCCTTTACTATACTCATAGTCTACCTTGCTGTTAAATCTTATATCTTTAAAAAGATCATACAAATACTTTTTATATATAAATTCTATCAAAATCCCAATGAGGAAAAAAAACACAAACTGGACTAATGCTCTAAACAATATCGTAAAAAAATACAAGCGCGCGATGAGGCCAAAAATAACTGAAACAACAAACGCAAACGCGCTAAATAATAAGACATACCTAACTTCCCTACCAAACAACATACTACCTTTCCATGCCAAAAAATTTAGATATAAACCCTATCACACCCCTTCTTTTCTTACCATCCAGAGAAACTTCTTCAAGGGTAGCCACAATAGAATCAAGACAATAACTAGCCCTACTATTAGGAGTTAACAAAATAAAAGGCCTCTGCTTGAAAACAGAATTTCTAATGTTCTGATCTTCGTAAACATACCCCAAATAATCAATATTCAAATTCAAAAACTGACTCGATATGTCAATAACCTTCTTGGCAACTGCTTTGCCCTCGCTTACGTTAGCAACCCTATTAACAACAAGTCTTAAATTCTTTAAATTCTCCATCCTGTGAGCTAAAACCTTGATGATACCATAAGCATCCGTTATAGAAGTAGGCTCTGGGGTTGTAACAATCACCACATCATCACTAGAAAACAAAAATGAAATTACCTGCCTTGAAATCCCTGCACTAGTATCTATGATAACTATATCATATTCATAAACTTTCAATAACTCTTTTATAAACTGACTCATTTCAGCATCTGAAAGATCTAGAAGCTCCGTTGTCCCAGAAGCACCAGCCAAAAGATCAATATTATATTCCGTTTTTGTTATCACTTCTTTAATATCTTTGCCTTGCATAATCATATGATAAATACTGTACTTTGGTATAACTCCAAGCAAAATATTAATGTTGGCCATCCCAATGTCGGCATCAAAAATTAAAACCTTCTTGCCAAGATTTGAATACTTAAGGGCAAGTCCCACAGCAATGTTACTCTTGCCAACTCCACCCTTGCCACTGGTAATAGAAATAAACCGAGTTCTACTGTTTTGAATTTTATCATCAACGGCAAAATTAGCCTTACTACTCAATCTCATAATATCTCTTAAACTTTGGGCCTGATCTTCCATTTTATATTATCCTCAATAATAAGATTTACTTTTAATCCTTCGAACGAATTCAACATCATCACTTATTCTGTATCCATTTATCTTCTTTATGAAAGTGAGTGGTTCTGCCACACTAATATTGTGAGGAACCACTTGCCCATCCGTGATATAAGAAACTTCCTTTTTCATTTCATGGATTAAACTTATCAAGTTTCCAACACATGTTGTCTCGTCTAATTTCGTAAAAATTATAGTCTTATAATTAAAGGGAGAAAATTGATGAAATATCTCCTTAATGTCTGCCGTTTTTGTAGTAGAACTTACGGCTAAATGAAACTCAGCATCACCTCCACAAGCATTCAAAAGTTCTTTCATCTCAGCAAGCTTCATGAAATCCTTAGGGCTCTTCCCAATAGTATCAATAAGAACAAGATCAAAATCTTTCGACTGTGTTATCTCTTCTTTTAAATCCTTAAAAGACTCAATTGCCTTAACCGGAATCCCCATAATATCACCATAAGTTTGAATTTGTTTCTTAGCTCCTATACGATAATTATCAATAGTAATAATCTTAATACCTAACTTCTTACTATCACCATTGATTCCGTAAATTGCTGCAAGCTTTGCAATTGTGGTAGTTTTCCCGACCCCTGTTGGTCCAACCAAAATAAAAATCCTCTTCTTAAGATTATCAATAAGGGAGCCCGAACATTTAATAGTACCAGCGATATATACTACCACACTGTCCCTAACTCTATCATAATCATCAAGTCTCAACAAACTAAACTCTTTCTTAATAAAATCATTAACTTCTCTGATGTAATTTTCAGAAAAATCATTGTCACGCAATATATCTTCTATTTTCAAGATTGTTGGATGATTAATTTCTTCCTTCTTATGCGCAAGTTCACTCTTAAGGGATTTAACCTCCTTAAGAACGTCTTCAATCGAAGAGCTCTCTTCTTTTTTAATACTTTGAAGAATCTTACGCTTCTCCTCCTCAACATTGATCTGTTGCTGCCCAATATCATATCTAACATAACCTGAGACCTCAATCCAATCCTTACTAAATAAGCCAAAGATCCCACCGTAGGGTATGGTCTTATAAGTCATAACCCTAGCATTCTTTCCATATTTCTTCTTAATCGTTTCTATGACCTCATTATAGGTTGAGCCTCTTTCTGTAAAATATTGAACCATTATTCTTCAACCTCTACTGTCTTAAGCACATTAACCTTAACATTCTTGGGAACCTCCAACACAGAAATAACAACAATATCTGAAAGATCTCTACTCACTAAAACCCTTATTACAGGTCGCGCAGACTCGCTTGATAGCACAACGGGATAATACCCTTGAGCTTGAATTTCATTTATAATTTTAAAAAGCGCATAAACAAATTTTGTCTTCAAATTAGGATCAAGAGAGCTTATAAGGTCATTATTAGATTCAAACCTTGACTCAATTATTTTTTGTTCAAATTCTGGATTTATTGTTATTACATTAAGCTCCAAATTGGAATCCAAATATCCACTAACTATTTGTCTTCCGATTGCTTGTCTACATTTTTCAATTAAGAAGAATATATCTTTGGTAATACTTGTAAAGTCTGCTATTGTTTCAAAAATTGTAACTAAATTACGGATTGAAACTTGTTCCTTTAAAAGACCCTGAAGTACCCTTTGAATCTCTCCAACTGAAAAATCCTTTAAAACTTCCTCAACAATTACTCCATAATCTTTCTTAAACACGTCAAGAATATTTTGCACATCTTGCCGTGTTAAGATTTCGAAAGCATGCCTCTTAACAAGTTCTGTCATATGAGTAGCAATAATAGAAGGCGGATCAACTACAGTATAGCCTAACTTCTCAGCAACCTCTCTTCCATTATCATTCACCCAAAGAGACGGAAGTCCGAACGAAGGATCCCTTGTAAGATCTCCCTCTATACCAGAATCATCGCCCACATTGATAACCAAAAATTTACCAAGCTTAATCTCCCCATGTCCAACCTCTACTCCCCTGAGCTTAAATGAATACTCATTGGATTTAAGGCGCATATTATCAACTATTCTAATTCTAGGTACAACTATTCCGAATTCAAGTGCAATCTCACGACGTATTTTTATAATACGATCAAGAAGTTCTGATGTTTTTGTATCATCCACTATTGGCACAAGATTATATCCGATCTCTAAAGATAAAGGATCTAGTGGAACAACAGGAGCAACTTCTCTTTCAGCATAACTTGACATCTCATCTTCTTCTTCCCTTTGCCTCTCATAAAACTCCTTGTTCTTAATTAAATTAGAAAGTGAATAAGCTAGTAACGCTATTACTAAACTTAACAGAATCAGTATTAATGTAGGAAACCCTGGTAAGAATGCCAAAAACAATAAAAATCCAGATACAATCCAATAAATCCCTGAATAAGAGGTAAACTGCCGAACAACTTCTCCCCCAAAACTATCTTTAGCTATTGACCTTGTAACAATAAGTCCTGTCGCTGTTGAAATTAACAATGCTGGTAGTTGCGACACAAGTCCATCTCCAACGGTTAAAGATACATAATTGTTAATCGCATCGTCAAAAGGAAGACCCTGCAGAGTAACACCTATTACAAGTCCCCCAACAATATTTATAAGAGTTATTAAAAAACCAACCTTTACATTCCCTGAAACAAATTTAGAAGCACCATCCATGGCTCCATAAAAATTCACCTCCGCCTGTAAATCACTTTTCTGCCTTGTAGCTTCCTCTTCCGTTAAATTTCCAGAGCTGTACGCAGAATCAATAGCCATCTGTTTCCCAGGAAGAGCATCAAGTGCAAAACGAGCAGCCACCTCAGCAACCCTAGTAGCCCCCTTAGTGATAACAATAAATTGAACTGCAACTATAATAAGAAATATTATAAACCCAACAACAAGACCCTGAGTCCCAGTACTTCCAATAACAAATGTCCCAAAAGCTCTTATCATTTGACCATTAAAGTCCAAACCCCTTGTCAAAATTAATCTAGTAGAAGAAATATTTAAAACAAGACCAAAAATAGTCATAACAAGTAAAAGTGTCGGAAAAACTGAAAAATCAAGTGAACGCTTAGAATAAAGAACAATAAGAACAATTAAAAGACTTACCACCAAATTGACTGCAATCAAGGCATCCAAAACAAACGCAGGAAGTGGTAAAATAAAACCAGCAACAATAAGTATTAAACCAATCGAGACCACTAGATCCGATTTATTAGCCAAGCCCAAATACCCTAATACAGTATCCCTTCTAGCATTCAATAACTCAACCTCTACTTAAATTTTTGGTAATAGAATACACCTTTACAAGTACTTTTGAAACAATCTCCCAATATTCTCTCGGAATCTCCTCATTAACTTTGACCTTAATATAAAGAGCTCTTGCAAGTGTCTTATTTTCCATTACTGGAACAGCATTATCCCTAGCAATTCTTTTAATTGTAAAAGCAACTTCATCCTGCCCCTTTGCAAGAACCTTTGGTACCGTCATAGTTTTACTATCCCATTTAATAGCGACAGCGAAATGCTCTGGATTGGTAATTACCACATCTGCCTGAGGAACCGTTACATTTAAATTAGAATTTAAAATTTCCCTCATCCTTTCTCTCATTCTAGAACGGAGCAGAGGATCGCCTTCCATTTCCTTTTTCTCCTGTCTCACCTCTTCTTTAGTCATTTTCAAACTTTCAACATAACGAGTCCTTTGAAAAGCATAATCTAGCACACTAATAACCAGTAACACCATTATTGAAAAAAAACACATTCTATAAGCCAGACTTAAAACAACAGAAATCCCACCTTCAAGACTATACTCAGACATCCTTGAAACCTTGCCTATATTGCTTTTCAGAATGATGTAATATATCAGAAATATTATAACAACTTTTAATAAACTTTTAAACAAATTAAAAAAAGCATCAAATGAAACAAATGAATTCTTGACCCATTTTGAGAAATTCGGTCTCACTCTATCCCATTTAGGTGTTATAGGCTTAAAAGTAATTAAAAACCCAACCTGGACAACATTAACAAAAAAGTTAACTACAAATGATATTAGAAGAAATACCATTGCATATCCAAACATTGCTTTAAAATATGCAAAACCTAGTGAATAAATACTAATAGACATTACTTCTGGAAGCTTACTTGCTTGCCATTTAAAAACGCTTATTAGATCTTGAGCAGCATAGGATAACATGAAGAAGAATACTGTTAATAATACAAAAAGACTAATTACTGAGTTAATTTCATTTGACTTTAATACCTGTCCCTCTTCTCTTGCTTTCTGTTTTTTCTGATCAGTAGGTAATTCCGTTCTACCCTCATCTTCTGAAGCAAAAAAATTAAGAGGGATATACCAATTTTTATCCAATAGGCTCTCTTTAGCTTTCATTTCAAAATCCCAGAAAACAGATTTAAAGCATTCTGCATAGATTCTAAAGCAAGCTCAATGACTCTCTTAACAGATATTGTCAAACTTGGAAAACTAACATACAAAATAAGAAGACCTAGGCACAAAGAAACTGAAAAGCTGAGCATTAATAAATTCATTTGAGGAGAAGTTTTTGAGAGTATCCCCAAAATCAAATAAAATAGCAAAAGCACTCCTAGTATCGGCAAAGAAATTACTAAAGCTTTTTCAAAAAGAATGGCAAAAGAATAAAAAATTAATTTAATAAACTCATAATTGCTTACATTAACCAAATTTTCGATTCTAACGTTTAAGATAGAATCATGAACTCCAATAAAAAAGAAACGCAGCAAAATATCATTAGACAAAAATAAAAGTAAAAAAAAATATGTAAATATCTGAGATATCACCAAGCTATCTTCTTCTGCAAATACATCAAAAATATTTGCATAAGCAAGTCCCATCTGATTTGAGAAAAAAAACCCCATTAAGTGAAAAACATTAAAAATTATACTTACAAAAAAAGCCTGAATAAGTCCCAGAACCGCTTCTCCTAGTAATATCAGCACAAATGAAAACAGATTATCTAAAGGATAGGCAATATTTATCTTATCCAGAAGGACAATAGAAAGAATTAAAGAAAAGAAAAAATTCAAATAACCTACCTTCACTGTTGAGAAGAGAGGGGAAAATCTTAAAAAAAGAAAAACCCTAACAAATACAGGTAAAACAACAAAAGACTTCAAGACTAAAAAATTTATATCCATATTCTAAATTCACAATCATATATTTTGTATCTGATTAAATACCACAAAAGTAAACTGCATAAGTTTTTTTAAAATCCAGGGGCCAAAAATAACAAGAGTTAACAGTATCATGATAATTTTAGGTATAAAGCTCAGAGTTTGGTCTTGAATCGATGTGACCGCTTGAAAAATTGAAACTAAAAACCCAACCACAAGAGCCGTAATCAACATCGGAGCTGATAAAATAATAATATTCTCAATAGAAATCCTGATTAGATAAATAATTTGACCAGTTGTCATTTAACTCTCACACAAAGCTTTTAATAAGCCCCCCTGTAATTAAAGTCCACCCATCTACCATTACAAAAAGAATAAGTTTAAACGGCAAAGAAATCATCACAGGTGGCAACATTATCATCCCCATTGCCATTAAGACCGAAGCCACAATAATATCTATTACTATGAATGGCAAAAATATCAAAATCCCCATTTTAAAAGCAACTTTCAGCTCATGCAAAACAAAAGATGCAATCAAAACATGAGTTGGAACCTCACTAAAATTTTTGGGCTTTGCATAATTGCTCATACTCATAAATAATCTAATTTCTTCATGCCTACCATTAGACATCTGCTTGTACATAAAACTCCTAAGTGGAACAATTCCCTTATCATAAAACTCACTGAAAGTTATTTTGGAATCTTTAAGAGGTACATACGCCTCCTTGTATATTATGTTAAAAGTTGGCCACATTGTAGAAAGAGTTAAAAACAAGGCCAGCCCCATTATTACTTGATTTGGAGGAGATTGTTGAAGCGACAATGCTCTTCTGATAAAATCTAGTACTATTGCTATTCTTAAAAAAGAAGTCATTAAGACCAAAAAAGCTGGAGAAAGGGTTATTATGGCCAATATCAACAAGAGCTGCAAAGGAAAAACTATCCCCCCGCCCGTGGAATTTTCAAAATCAACAAATGGGAAATTTAAACCGGTAGTAGGTTGTAAAGACTTAGTCTGCGCAAACGAAAAACTTGCAATTCCAAAAAACAACAAAAGAATTATTTTATTTCTCAAAAACAACCTCTAAAACTTTTTCAGTCTGTCTTGTTTGCTCTTTAAAGAAATCTCAATATCTTTTTCTAACTCCGCATACCCGACCCTATCAAGCAACTCTTCATCATCCTTTCTACCCCTGTGCAAAACTTTATTAAATATTGTTCTAAAAGAATTTTTATTACTAATAATTTCGTCCTTTCCAAGCTCAAATTCCAAATTGGCCATCTCTTCTCCTTGTCTTATCTCCCGCAACAAAACGGAAGCATTGCTAGATACCAGCAATACATAAACAGTCCCCAATACACTAATAATTCTTATAGAACTCTTGGCATCTATTTCATAAAAAGCAAGTTCTCTTATAGAATCTGACTTTCTATAATCTCTCGTTCTTTTATGGCCAAAAATCACTTTCTTAAATAAAAAAGCACAAAAAACAAAAAAAGACAAAAACAACAATACCTTAATTAAATCTGCAATGTCAAAAAGAGGCATACCCTGTATATCACCACTATCCAATTTAGTCTCGTCATCTCCAAATATAGGCAAGTCAGCCTCGTTTTCCAATCCAGAGGAAGCAGTATCCAAGCCGACGCCCCCCTCCTGAGCAAACAAACTTTTAGAAAATAAAAGAAATATTAAAAGTGCAAACTTAATCATTTTTAATTTTAATTATTTCGGTAATTCTAACTCCAAAATTCTCATCAATTACAACTACCTCCCCTTTGGCTATCACCTTCCCATTTACCAAAATATCTACAGGCTCTCCCGCAAGCTTATCAAGCGTAATAATAGTACCCTCAGACATTCCAAGTATGTCCTTAATCTTACGCTCAGTCCTACCAAGCTCAACAGTAACCTGCATGGACACATCCATCAAAAGTCCAAAATTACTAGGATCAACTCCCTCTGGCAAAGTGTCAATCAAGTCAGGAAGCTTAACCCCCTTTATCTCAGGCTTCTCCTCTCCCTTAAAATCATTCTCATCTACACCCATAAATTACCTCTTCACTCAGCTTAATAATACTATTGTTTAAATCACTCAATGTCTTCTGTGAGTTCTTTCAACAAATCAAAATCTTTTACATCACCCATCTTCTCTGTAATCTGAACAGAGATCTTATTCCCCACAAGGCCCATTCTACATTTAAACTTTTGTTTGGTTCCTACCTTTAAACTCAAATCTTTATTTATTAAAGAATTTTCAAGACTAATAACATCTCCCCTTTCCAAAGATAATATTTCCCTTACCTTCAGCCTAACCTCTCCCATCTCTGCTATTAAAGGCATGCCTGTATTCTCAAGCTTTTTTCTTAATGCATCAAGATTTTCACTAGTAGTACCCACACCAATTAAAGAGTGCCAATATCTTGTTGAAAGTTTAGAAACAATAGGCTCTATTGTAATGTAGGGCAAGCAAAAGTTCATAAGCCCCTCAACCTTACCTATTTTAACCTCAAGAGTTACTAAAATAATCATTTCCGTTGGAGGGACTATTTGAGCAAATTGAGGGTTAACTTCTATATGACCAAAGCGGGGTCTGAGGTCAACCACCTGAGACCAAGCCTCTCTCATATTAGCGAGTATACGAATAATAACACTTTCCATCACAGACTGCTCTATTTCCGTCAAATCCCTACTCTTATCCTTAATAGTATCCCCATCTCCACCAAAAAGCCTATCAACTATTGCAAAAGCAATGGTCGGGTCAACTTCAAATATAGCAGAGCCCTTTAAAGGATCCATATTGATTATTGCTAAAGTAGTAGGATTTGGAATAGATCTAATAAACTCTTCATAAGTCAACTGATCAACAGAAGCCACATGCACGTGAACCATTTTTCTTAAAAGAGCTGACAAAGAAGTCGTAGTATACCTTGCAAATGCCTCATGAAAACTCGAAACCGTTCTAACCTGCTCCTTTGAAAATTTGTCCGGCCTCTTAAAATCATAAATCTTAACCTTCTGTTTCTTGCCCATAGGGCTAGATACAACATTAGAAAGCGCGTCGTCTGCCGACAGGCTATCAGACGAATTAATAGATTCTAGTAGACTGTCTATATCATCTTGAGACAACGCCCCTGGATTACTCGCCATTTAAATCCCTCTTAAAATTACATGTCAAATATATCGATTTGTGTTAGTGCGATTTCCTTTATTTCACCATTTCTCAGAACACTATTAATCCTAGCCTTAATTTCAGCTTTAATCTGACTTTCGTTCTTTATCTCCTGTGCTGTTCTCTGGCTAAAATACTCTCTAATAATATCCTTTAACCTTACCTTCTGTCTTCCAAGTTCATTTAGAATATTTATATTATTCTCGGCATAACCCAAGGCAAGCTTTATCACAAAAGTCTTAGGAGGAGTATCCAGAGTAGTTCCCCTAATCTCATCTATGCTTTCATACCATATAAGCATAGGAGGTTTCCCTAAATACTCATTAGAGAAAACTGGAAAATCATTAGGCGCTCCGCTCTGACTTACTACCATTTTAGACACAAAATAAGAAACCATAATCATAACAACAACAGTAAACAACCCTATAGCTATTATCTGTAAAATTTTTATTACAATGCCCGATACCAAAGCACCTTTTCCCCCATCACCCCCAACATCCATACTATCATCTTCCTTCTCAGGCATATTTCCTCCTATAAAATTTTTCCCTTATCCTAATCTATCATTGATTAATACCCTTAGTAGAACTTAAAGAAGAATCGCTTGTAATCAATATATCTATTCTCCTATTGTATGCCCTACCCTCAGGTGTATCATCCGCAGCAATTGGCCTGCTCCCAGCCAACCCAGACACCTCGAACTTACTCTCAATGTCTTTCGTCCTAGACTGATCAGTGTAATTTAAAATCTGTTCTAGCATATTCACTGCTCTCGCTGCCGAGAGCTCCCAATTACTTTTCCAAATCCCATTTATGCCAGTATCGACACTGTCCGTATGCCCCTCTATTTTAAAATTATATCCATGCCCATCCAGATACCCAATGAAAGATGCTATCTTTTGTATAGTTTCTCTATTTTCATCAAGCTTAACCACAGCACTAGCTGTATCAAAAAAAGAATCTGCCAAAAGGGATACAACAACCCCTCGCTCAAGTCGCCTAACAATAACACTCTTGGACTGAATTTTTTCAATAAACTCAATCATAGACTTATTTCTAGCTGTCTGAGAAGCTTGCTTATTCTTCGCAGTAGAAGGCAAAGACATAAAACTGTTACTCAAATAAGAGAGCCTATCAATATCTAAAGTCTTCCCTCCTTTAAAAAATCCGGAACCCGTAAATGAAGCCGACATTATCCTTACTATATTCTCCTTAAAAACAACATCACTTAATGAAAACATAGTAACAAAAAAAACAAGAAGCAAAGTAACCATATCCCCGTACGTCAACATGTATTCAGGGGCGCCTTCTTCACATTTTGAACGCTTCCTAGCCCGCAATGCCATTATTCACCTCCAAGAACACTCCCAACTTGATTCCTATCCTTAGGTGTTAAGAATGTCACCAACTTCTGCTCCAAAATCCTGGGATTGTCTCCTGCCTGAATTGATAAAATACCCTCGACTATCATAGTCTTAACCGCTACCTCCTCAGAATCTATAGACTCTAATTTAATCTGAACAGGAATAAACATTAAATTAGCCATTATCGTACCATAAAGAGTCGTAATAAGAGCAACGGCCATAGAAGAACCGAGTGCTGATTTATCTTCCAAATTCCCAAGAAGAGCTATAAGCCCAATAAGCGTACCCGTCATTCCAAACGCAGGGGCAAGCTTTGCCCAAGTTCCAAAAAGATTAGAACCCATCTTGTGCCTCTCCTGCATCTGATCTAGCTCAAGATAAAGCATAGTCCTAATTATCTCAGGATCAGCACCATCAACAACAAGTCTCATTCCAGACTTAAAAAATGGATCACTGATTTGTTCAAGCTCATCGTCAAGAGACAAAAGCCCTTCTTTCCTAGCCTTTTCTGAAAGCTCCACCAAAGTCTTTATATTGGAAGCCTTAGCAAAAGAACTCTTTTTAAAGAAAAAGCCTAAATAAGTAGGTATTTTCCTGACAGCGATAACTTCTGCAGATGCCATAAGCGCAGAAAAAGAACCAACAACTGTAATAAAAACTGAACTTAAATCCCAAAAAACCCCCAATCCCGTCGGAGTAAACGCCATAGAAATTAAAATAGCTCCAAATCCAATTCCCCAACCAAGTATACTAGCCAAATTCATAACCCAACTCCCTCATCTCCTCCTTGCGTAACCTTACCCAAAAAAACAACCTCTCTTCTATAAGTCTTAATTCTATCAACCACCTCTTCTACATCTTCCTTTACAACCAATTTCTTGCCATTCATCAACAGAATCGTAGTATCGGGATTGGATTCAATACTCTCAATATGATAAGGATTTAAGTAATATCCCTCCCCATTTAATTTAGTCACATAAATCATAAACCAAACCACTAAGCCTTAAGTCTTACAAGTTCCTGTAATAACTGATCTGAAGTAGTAATAGTTTTAGCATTAGCCTGAAAACCCCTCTGAGTGACTATCATATCCGTAAACTGCTCAGCAAGATCAACATTAGCCATCTCTAGTACTCCCGCCCTTATAACTCCAAGACCCGCAAAACCGGTTTCACCTATCCTAGCCTGCCCCGAATTACTTGTCTCAACGAAATTAGTATCACCCGCTTTAGCAAGTCCTCCAGGATTAACAAAAGATGCGAGAGCAATTTTTCCAATATCTTTCCTAATACCATTTGAGTAAACGCCTGTTATTACCCCATTCTGATCTATCTCATAGTTCTCCATATACCCCATGCCATACCCATCCTGAATAATAGCCTTTGTCGTGCTCGCATCAGCAAACTGAGTAATCGAATCGGTATAGCTACCAACATTTCCAAGCCTAAGGTTAACAGTTTGCACCTCCCCAACTTCTCCAGCATTAGCGTTAGGAACATTAAAAGTTACAGGAAACTCAAGTAAATCCCCCACCTGACCCACCTGACCATTCAAAGAAAGCAGGGCGCCTTCATTGTTAAAGCCCATTGAAAAATTAGAATTCTCCTCACCATTCACCAAAACCGTAGCATTCCATACATTAGGAGCATTTGGATCCCTTACAACTCTGAGCTCCACAACACTAGTGTTTCCAAAACTATCGTAAACCGTCTTATTGACAACCCAAGTTCCACGAGCAACGTCCAATTCACTGGCGCCTTCTCCAATTACAGGCAATCTTTTATCAAGATTGCAAGCAAAAGTTATATATTCAGTGGCTTTAGCCCCCTCCTTATCTCCAACAGGAATAACCAAATCTTCAACATCAGATGAAGTATTAATAACTTGCTGCCCCCCAAGCGTCCTTGCCATCCATCCTTGAATCCTCATTCCATTTGCAGGATTTACAAGATTGCGATCAGAATCAATATCAAACGCACCAGCTCTTGTATAGAAAGAATTATCACCCTCTCTTAGAATAAAAAACCCATTACCGCTAACCCCAAGGTCAGAAGCTTTCTGAGTGCTTTGAAAAGATCCTTGGGTATGAACTGTATCTACCGTGGCAACACTCATGCCAAGCCCAACCTGCTTCGGATTAGTCCCCCCTCTCATATCAACAGGTCGAGACGCTCCTGAGATACTCTGAGATAGCATATCTTGAAAATTAACTCTCCCCTTCTTAAAGCCAACCGTGTTCACATTTGCAATATTATTACCAACAACATCCATTCTAGTTTGATGATTCTGAAGACCAGAAACACCAGAATACAAAGATCTCATCATATAATTATTCCTCCAACCCTATAGATAAAATATTTTCATAAGTGTAGTATCTCCCGTCCACCATAATTCCCGGATTAGCCCCAGTTTTGATACTTGTAACCCTACCCCTAACAACCTCACCACCAACCTGCTCAAATTCAACCACCCTGCCTAATAAATCCAAATCTTTATTTATCTTAAGCGCAGAGGAAAGCTTCTCAAAAGACTTGCTCATATTAGTCATCTGCTCAAGTGCAGAAAACTGCGCCATCTGAGCTATAAATTCCTTGTCTTTCATTGGATCAGTAGGATCCTGATACTTAAGCTGAGTAATGAGAAGCTTCAAGAAATCATCCTTTCCAAGGCTAACATCCCCAGAACTCCTTTCCACACCAGAGTTAGATACACCCTTAACCCTATCCAAATTAATTAAACCAGAAACACCGTCAACAGTACTCACTTACCCTCCGTTAAACAATAAAATTAATACTTTTTTCCAAATCATCAGAAATCTCAATACTATCCTCAAGCCTGAACACCTTATCTTCATCAAAAAAGGACTCCCGCCCTCCGCTCTCATCTTTGAAACAACCAGAAAAAACACCAGAATCACTACCCGCAAGAGAAAGACTCAAACTGGTATTAAATCCATTATCATCCAACATCTTACTGATCGAATACATATTTTGCTCAAAAAGAGCCCTAACATTTTGATTGTCAACTATTATCCTGCCTAATAAATTGTTGCCGGAGTCAAGATTTAAATTAATTCGTACGCTACCAAGTTCTTTAGGCCTTATAATCAATCTAATCTCTCCTGTATCATTCGATTTTAACACAACCCTAGCTTTGTCCACAATATTTTGATTAACCTTTAAATCCCACTCTGACATTAAATCCGCGCTAACACCACCAATTAAAGGTTTAATATTTCTTGCTGTATCAGAGCCATAAAGATCCCCAACAAAGCCTCCCATCCCATTAAATGATTCCTTAAGACTGTACTTGCCAACGGAGCTTCCATCAACAACTCGAAATCCAGTCTCTAAATTAAACAATTCTTTAAAACCACCACTACTCCTAAAATTCTTAACATCAATGTTAATAACATTTCTTCCTCTGTCCTTTCTTTCAAAATCAAAATCTCTATGAATAGTATCAAGATCCATATTCAATACATCAAAACTCAAAAGAGAGCCCCTATCCCCAAGCAGAGCCTCGTTATCAAATAAAAATTTTTCAATATTTTTTAATACTTCTTCCCGATCAAGGAGTCTAGTATCAGACAAAATCTCACCCAAAGCTTTAAAATTTCCAAGATCCGACAAATCACCCATCTTTTTAATTAAGGATCTCAAATCAGCCATAAAACTATCATCACTAAGTTTTTCAAAGGCAAAAGACCTACTTAAAGACAGCCCCTTAGATTTCCTACCCACAAGTCCATTGTTTTTCAAAAACTTCAAAAAATCTAGAACAAAACCTCTTGCTCTAGACACACCCTTCATCTCCGAAAAAACAAGATTTAAAAACTCGCCTTTGCCGTCCTTACCCAAAAGACCACCTAAAACCAAGGAACCCCCGCCCTTACCCGACAAACTGGAACCACTTGAAACAACTTTACCTAAAACATTCACAAATCACTCCAATGAACTCACAGACATTTTCCTCATCAACACAGCGGCTCTCTTGGCATCCATAAGAGACAACCAATAAGGAACAGTAGACGCCCGCCCTTCCTTCCTAAAAACATCCTCCACCTTACGCATGTATGATATTGCAACCTCGTCATCAAGCTCCTCAAGTCTTTTAACTGCATCTTCTGGTGGCATGTTTATCAAATATAGAGCAGCCTGTACAAAATTCGCGTCCTCGTCTTTATACTTATCAACAATATCATCAATAACCTTCTGTTTTAAATCTAAATCCCTTTGCTTCTGCTTAAGCTCCGCTTCAAGCTTATTCAAACCATCCTCTCTTACCCTTAATTCCTCTCTTAATTTTTCAACCTGTTGAATCTCAATATCAATAGCCTCTCTTTCCTTTATCATTCTAATCTCATCAAGACTAATATTTTCGCCCTCAAAAGAATGCATACCCTCGCCAAAAAGCAAACTCCTTATATAAACTGGAAAATAATCTCTAGTCTTATGTAACCCAAATAAATCAATCAAAAAAAACGAAAATCCCATTAAAAAAACAATTAAAAGAAGCCAAAAACACACTCTGAACAAGAACGACAAAACGCTACTCATTACTATTTCCTAATTCCTTACAAATCTCATACTCGATATGTTCATCAAAAGACGAACTTTCCCTCTTCTCTTTTCCCTTAATTATAGTATCATTTAAGATTTTTATTAATATTTTAATCCTCTTTTCTTCTTTATACTTTTTCAAATAAATATCATAATACTTCTTATATTCATGCTTTAATTTTGCAAGTTTTTTTAACTCTTCTTTCTTTTTTTTGTTCAAGTAATCCAGGTAATTTCCCTTACAAAGAACATCCACACCTTTTAATGCCTTAGCGCAACCAGGAACCTCATCAATAAATTTTCCTATTTTTGAAACATCACCGCTTATATTCATTAAATTAAGTTCGCTACATCTCTTATCATAAGTTTTAACAATTAATATTTTTTCAAACTTTTTCTTCTTAATAATTAAATTATTCAAGCCAATATTTCTCTTATTTCGTTATCTAAATTTTCAAAATCAAAATCTTCCTGCATCCCCTGAGACACAAAATCAATAATCTTTGGGTATTTTGAAATCGCCAAATCAACCTCCTCATTAGATCCCTTAAGATAAATTCCTGTCTTAATCAAATCTTCATAATTTCTATAAATTGACAATAAATTTCTAATTCTAGATATCAACTTCTGTTTCTCAAAATTCACTATCCTATGAAGAGATCTTGAAGTAGAACTTAAAATATTAACGGAAGGATAAACTCCTCTATCAGATAAGTCCCTATCCAAAATAATATGCCCGTCTAAAATAGCCTTCATACTGTCAGCTATCGGCTCTGTAAAGTCATCGCCCTCAACAAGAACAGTATAAAACCCCGTAATACTCCCCTTGCCATTAAGCCCTGAACGCTCAAGTAAAATGGGAATTTCCACAAAGACAGAAGGAGGATACCCCTTAGCAGCAGGCGGTTCCCCCATGGAAAGACCTATCTCTCTTTTCGCATTTGCAAACCTTGTAATTGAATCAAATAACAAAATCACATCCAATCCCCTGTCTCTGAAGTACTCAGCTATTAATGTCGCAGTATAGGCTCCCTTATATCTTGAAATAGGAGATTCATCGGAAGTTGATACAACCAAGACACTTTTTTTCAAGCGCTCTTCTCCCAACTCATATCTAATAAATTCATTAAGCTCTCTTCCCCTTTCTCCAATAAACGCAATAACATTAACATCCGCCTTTGAATTCTTGGCAATCATACCAAGCAATGTAGATTTACCCACGCCGGCGCCAGAAAAAATACCCACACGCTGCCCCTTAGCGACTGGTAAAAATCCATCAAGCACCCTTACTCCAGTAATTATTTGCTCAGAAAAAACACCTCTGCTTAAGGGATTAATACCCCTAAAACCCAATTCCTTATAACATTTACCGAAAAACTGCCCCTTATTATCAATAGGCCTACCAAGCGAATCAATAACCCTTCCAAGCAATTCATCACTAAGATTAATCTGAGGTCTTTTATTTAAAGAATAAACCTTGTCTCCAACTTCAAGGCCATCAAAACCCTCATAAGCCATAAGACTAACCGAAGATTCATTAAAACCTAATACCTCAGCATATATCTCCCTTCCGTTTCTCTGAACAATCAGGCATAAATCACCTATCCCACACTTTGGCCCTAAACTCTCTACCAAAAGCCCCCTAATCTTCCTTACCTTCCCAACAAGAGATATAGGCTCTACCTTATCCAACACTTGAGAATAATTCTTAAAGAAGTTGTCCATCATATATTCCTGAGAAGATAGACTCTAGGCAAAGTTCTTAAGTCTCTCTTCTATCCTATCAAGCTGAGATGAAATGCGTGCATCAATTTCTCCAAAATCCGTCTCAATAACACACCCACCCCTTCCTATATTCATATCCTCAACAACTTCCAAATGCTCTATAAAATCAAACCTAGAAATAAACTCAGCTTTCTCATGGGCAACAACATCTAGATCATCAAGATTAACTCTAATAACAATATTAGTTTTATTTTTTACCTTCTTTAAAGCCTCATTAACATTTTCTATGACCACGCCCTTTTGTGTGTCCACAATTCTTTTAACCACCTTAACTGCAATCTGCATAACGAGTTTCATTATCTGATCTCCCGAGGACTCAAGAATTTCTTTTCTCTTTGATACCAAAGAAGCTATTATATTATTTAATTTCCCTAACAATTTATCAAAATCTTCACAGCCCCTACTAAATCCTGCCTCATATCCCTCTTTCCTCCCCCTAGTGGTTGCAACTTCAAGTTCACTTTTCAACCTATCTTCATACTCTTTGACTATTTTTTCAATCTCGGAGTTAGCCTCCCTTTCAACTGCCTCTTTCTTACCCTCAGCCTCTCTTAGTAAGATATCGGACTTCTCCCTAGCCAGATCCAATATTTTACTAGCCTGTTCATTGGCTTCTTTAAGAACTCTAGAAGACTCTTCCTCTATTTCTCTTTTAGCAAGCTCACGTCCACTACTAATCTCTTCCTGAAGTTTTGTCCTTTTGTCCATCAAAACCTCAAGCTCGCTCCTAAGGCTAGCGACTTGACTGTCTATATGAAAAGCTTCACTTTCCTTCTTTTTAACCTCTAAAGATTTGAAAACAGGATTTGCAATCTCAACAAATTCTAACTTTACTACACTTGCAATCTCTTTTGATTTATATAAAATCTTAGGCAAAAAAAACTCCTTTACTAAACAAGTACATCTTCTTCGCCTCCTCTAGAAATTACTATTTCGCCCTGTTCTTCCAACTTCCTAATCAAAGAAACAATCTTCTGTTGAGATTCTTCAACATCCTTACGCCTAGTAGGTCCCAAAAATTCCATATCCTCTTTAAGCATCCCAGCAGCTCTTTTAGACATGTTTTTAAAAATCTTCTCCTGCACAGGCACATCGACAGATTTTAAAGCTTTTGACAACTCCTGTCCATCTATTTCCCTTAAAACTCGTTGTATTGACCTATCATCAAGAAGAACAATATCCTCAAATACGAACATCTTCTTCTTTATCTCCTCCGCAAGTTCAGGGTCCTCCTCCTCAAGAGATTCAATAATAAATTTCTCCGTTTTCCTATCCGCCATATTGATTATCTCAACAACATTATCAACACCACCAGCTGAAGTATAATCTTCCGAGGATAAAGAAGCTAACTTTTTCTCAAGCACTCTTTCAACTTCCCTTACCACCTCAGGAGAAGTTCTATCCATCAAAGCAATTCTTCTTGCAACATTAGTCTGAATCTCAGTAGGAAGGCTTGATAAAATAAATGAAGCTTTTTGAGGATCAAGATATGAAAGTATTAAAGCAATTGTTTGTGGATGCTCCTGTTGTATAAAATTTAAAATATTGGCAGGATCGGCTCTCCTAATAAATTCAAAAGGTCTTGACTGCAAAGCAGAACCCAAATTATTAATAATATCCACAGCCTTTTGAGTACCAAGAGATTTTTCAAGAAGCTCTCTAGCATAATCTATCCCACCCTTTTGAATAAATTCCTGAGCCATCATCAATTCTTTGAATTCCAAAAGAACACTGTCCTTAAGTTCAGAAGTAATAGTATCAAGTTTTGCTATTTCAAAAGTCAAAGACTCTATCTCCTCTTGAGATAGATATTTAAATACTTTAGATGAAATTTCAGACCCTATCGAAACCAACAAAATGGCCGCTTTCTGCTTTCCAGTTAAAGTAGATATGTCAAGTATCTCTTTTTCGTTTCTCTCTTCCATAAATTTTACTACCCTTTAAGCATTCTTAAAAATCCAAGTCCTAATCAGCTTAGCAACATCCTCTGGCTTCTCTCGAGCCAAAAGTTCCGCATTGTTTTGAAGCTCATCTCCATCCCTAAGTCCACCGACAACGTCATCAACCCCAATATCATCCCCATCCATTAACGCCTGCTGTCGTCTTAAATGAGCCTGCTTTGCAAACTCTTCTTCTCTAAGACGCCTTCTTCTTTCTAGCTCTCTAGAAGCAACAAAAAAGATTGTAAAGACTAATATTAATATTGAAATCACTACACTTAATACATACAAAAAAGACTTAAATCTTTCACCAGCAAAGTAGTCCTCATCTATCTTCCTAAACTCATTCAACCTATCAAAAGCGATATTCCTAATCGTAATAGAATCGCCCCTCTCTGGCTTATATTCAAAAGAACTCTGTAAAACATCTGTAATATTTTTTAAGGATTCATCGGAAATAGGCCTGTATTCTCTTTTGCGAATACCATTCTCTATCACAAAATTACCAGACTCATCATAAACAAAATCCCAAATACCATCAACAAAAATACCAAGAGAAACTCCTGCGATCCTAGCAGGCTCCTTTTCATTTAAAGACTTCTTCTCATTAAGAGCAACATTTTTAGTCTCTTTAAATTCATTCAACTTACCAACAATATCACTTAAATCCTGGTACTCAGGCGGAGTATTTCCCTCTTGACCAGGCGGCCCCCACGGGCTATACCCCTGACCCTGATACTCTCTTTTGTGCACCTGAGAAGAGATAACAGTAGAATCACTGATCTTTCTTGTATTATAAGAAGCTTTCGGATCCTGAGGTTGAAGTTCAATAGGAGAATATTCTTTAGACTCCGTAGTTTGCCGAGAAGTATCCAATTTAACATTAACCCTTGCAATCATAAACCTATCAACAGACAAAACCCTACTTAAAGCAAAATCAATTTCATCCCTTAGCATAGACTCATATTTTAATTTAAGCTTCCTTTCCTTTTCAGCTAAATCAATCCTATCGACGCCATCTACATTGGAAAAGTCATTTAATATACTCCCCTTATTATCAACAATAGCAATGTTATCTGATTCAAGTCCCTCAACAGCATATTGAATTAACTTAACAAGTCCCTCAACTTTCTTGCGATTGGTAACAATATCCGAACCGGGCCTTGGAGTAATTCTAACAGAAGCCTTAACCGCTTCCTGGCTCTCTTTAAAGAGAGCCTTCTCGGGCATTACAAGACTAATACTAACAGCATCAACATCATCAAGAGCAACAATATGTTGCTCAACAGCCCTTGTAATCGACCTCCTGAGGTTAATATTTCTCTCAAAATCCGTAATAGTCCACCTATCAATGTCAAAAAGAGACCAAGGATCCATATGAACAGGAACAAGCTCCTCTCTAACAAGAATTGCTCTCATTCTCTTAGACATATTCTCATCTGTTAAATAAATCTTCCCGTCAGTAGCAACAGTATATGCAACACCCTCCCTATCAAGTCTTTGAACTATCCTATCTAACAAATACTGATCCTTAATCCCAACACCAAAAAGAGCGACGCTCTGCGCCTTAGTAGAAAACCCCACCAAAAAGATGAGTGCAAAAATTACGAATAAAGCAATAACTCCAAAGGCCACCTTCTGAATCACACTGGCCTTCCTAAGCACTGTTCTTACCGATGCGAAAAAATTAGTAAAAAAATTGCCCAAATTGTGCAGCTCCTTAACGAATATTAATTATGTCTTGATAAGCCCTAATACTTCTTTCAACAACAGCCTTTGTGATACTCAAATTCATATTAGCCTTAGCCATTGCAATGACAACATCATGCACATCAATTTTATCCGGCTCTACAATAGCTCTCTCAGTCATCCTAGACACATCCAATTGGCTATCATTCACCCTAGATATCGCATCCAGAAATACATCCTTAAAACTTTTAGGTAAATCCTTCCCTACAGGAGAGAGATCAATAGAATTCAATTTAAAATGCAAAGGATCCCCTCCAACCAAATAAAATCCATTATCCATAAAAAAAGAATCAACTCTCATTACCTACCCCCCCTAATTCTGCAATATCGACAGTGCATTCCTAAACATTGATTTACTGCTGTTAATAACAGCAGAATTTGCCTCGTAAGCACGAGAGGCGGATATCATATCCACCATTTCCTCAACAACATTAACGTTAGGAAGCTCTACATACCCCTTTCGATCACCAAAATTTATTACATCAGGATGCGTCGGATCATACTTCAACCTCAAAGAAGCCTTATCTTTTTCAATACCCGCAACTCTCACTCCCTGCCCAATTCCATTATCAAGATACTCAGGTACGAAAGGACCCTTCCAATACGGATTCCTAACTCTTGGGGAAAAAATTACCCTCTGCCTCCTATAAGCCCCCCCCTCCGGAGTTCTAGTAGTTCCCACATTTGCAATATTATTTGAAATAACATCTATTCTTAACCTCTGCGCCGTCAGCCCTGTCGAGGCAGTATTAATGCTTGAAAACAATCCCATAAATTATACTCCTCAAGATAATAGCCTATTTTATTACAATATTCACACTTTTAAAATAATGAGTCTGAATATTTGCAAACAAGCCATACATCATCTGATTCTGAACAAGACTCTTAATCTCAGAATCAATATCGACGTTATTGCCATTATTATTAAAAGTAGAGGCATAATCAAGCATTCTATGTGGCTTAATGTCTAAATATCCCAACTCCTTAACTCCGTCCAAATGCTTTTCACTGCCCTTTAATAAAGACAAAACGGGCGCGTTTTCACCCAAAATAGCTTGCTTAAGCTCAGACTCAAAAGTGACCCCACTCCTCTTAAAATTTGGAGTATCCACATTTGCAATGTTATCAGATATTACATCCTGCCTTAAACCCAGAACATCCAAGTATCTATGCGCCAAATCAACTGACCTTTCAAAATTAACCAAATTAACACCCTCTACTTGAAACAACCTTCAACTATATTATATAGTAATTTAAATCTTTTTTTTCCTTAATCTCTATTTTTTCATTAACATAATTCAAGTCTATTTCAATTTTTTTTAACTTGCTACCAGGAGCTTCAAAAAAAAGATCGGCAAGAAGTTTTTCCATAACCCCATGCAATCTTCTTGCCCCAAGATTTTCACCCTCAAGATTCATATTAAAAGTAAGCTCGGCTATTCTATCAATTGCCTCCTCACTGAACTTCAAGGTCAAACTATAGACCTTAAACATTTCAATGTACTGTTTTATTAAAGAATTTTTTGTTTCTTTTAGGATATTTTTAAAATCATCAATACTTAAACTCTTAAGCTCAACTTTGATTGGAAATCTACCCTGAAGTTCGGGTATTAAATCAGAAGGCTTTGATAAATTAAAAGCCCCAGCTGCAATAAATAAAATATGAGAAGTATCGATTATTCCGTATCTTGTATTAACTTTGGAACCTTCCACAATTGGCAATATATCTCTTTGAACTCCCTCTCTGGAAACGTCATTTCCACTCCTATTCTTAGTAGCTATCTTATCAATCTCATCGATAAAAATAATTCCCATATTCTCTACCCTTGATCTTGCAATCTCTACAATATTTTCATTATCAACCAATTTTTCAAGTTCTTCAGCCAAAATAATTTCTCTAGCCTTTTTTACTTTTACTTCTCTCTTTTTTTTTCTATCAAATATACTATTAATCAATCCACCAAGGCTCATGTCAATCTCTTCAAAATTACCACCGGAAAATATCTCTATTGTAGAAACGGGCATTTTACCTAATACATAAATATCAATAAGATTTTCATCAAGGGCTCCACTTCTTAATTGCTTCCTAAATTTATCTCTTACCTTTTTGCCAATCTCTTTCTCCTCTTCATTTTCAGGATCCTCAGGCGTTTTAAAAAGTTTATCAATTATTCTCTCCTCCGTACGCTTATTCGCCTCCTCACGCACAGAATCATACATTTCCTCTTTCACCATACTAACAGCGATGCTCATTAAATCCCGAACCATAGACTCAACATCACGTCCCACATAGCCCACCTCAGTATACTTCGTGGCCTCCACCTTAATAAAAGGAGCTTTAATGAGCCTCGAAAGCCTCCTTGCGATTTCGGTCTTACCAATTCCAGTCGAACCAATCATAATAATATTTTTAGGCATGACATCGTCTCTTATCTCTTTAGGAAGTCTAGATCTTATATATCTATTAACAAGCGCGATTGAGACTAACTTTTTAGCCTCAGCTTGTCCTATTATATACTTATCCAACTCTGCAACAATCTTTTTAGGAATTATGTCTTGCTTTTCAAATTTATCCATTAACCAATCTCCTCAAGAACAATATTTGAATTCGTGTATATACACACTCTTGCTGCCACCTTTAAAGACTTAAAAGCAATTTCAACAGCGCTTAATTTTTTATCTTCCATGTAAGCAAGAGCTGCCGAATATGCATAATTCCCGCCACTGCCTATCGAGATGACATCCTCTTCGGGTTCAACGACATCACCAGTACCTGAAATCAATAAAATATTATCAGCATCTGCAACAAGCATCATTGCTTCAAGCTTGTGCAATATTCTGTCAGACCTCCAATCTTTTGCAAGATCCACGGCAGCTCTTTTAATGTCAATAATCCCATCTTCTCTAGCTTTAATCTTCTCTTCAAATTTTTCAAAAAGAGTAATAGCATCAGATGTTGAACCTGCAAACCCCGCCAAAATCTTGCCACTAAGTAATTTTCTTATCTTTATGGCATTGGACTTTAAAACAGTGTGACCAAAAGTCACCTGCCCATCTGCTGCTACCACAGTCTTTCCCTTTCTTCTTATTGCAATTACTGTGGTCCCTTTAAAACTCATACAACCCCCTATTTAGATATTTCATTCAAC
Source organism: Candidatus Borrelia undatumii (assembly GCF_020882015.2). Classification (GTDB taxonomy): domain Bacteria; phylum Spirochaetota; class Spirochaetia; order Borreliales; family Borreliaceae; genus Borrelia. Next base: position 302,896 of record NZ_CP086555.2, read on the forward strand.
AATTCCTCAACAAGCATATTAGATACATCCTTACATTCAAAACAATCCCTAGGGTCATCGTTACTAATTTCAGGCTCATTATACTCAACACCAAGTATTTTATAAAGCTCTGATATTCCTTTAATCTCCTGGGCTCCACTTTCATACAAAGCTCTAGAACCCTCTCCGGAATAGTCAATATTGTATACATAAACATCAAGACCCAAATCAAGTCCAATATCGGCAGTAATTAAAGCACCAGACCTCATCGGTGCACAAGTTACAAAAACAGAATCTGAAAGTCCCGAAATTATTCTATTCCTCTTCGCAAAAAAATAATTATGTATTTTCTCGTAGGGCAAAGTTTCAGTAATTATTCCCTCTCCATTTTCTAAAATCTCGGAAACATATTTTCTATTTTGTTTTGGGTAGATATTACCAATATCCGTTGCAATAACAGCATATGTTTTTTTCTTTTCGCCTATTGCGCCAAGACGAGCCTCAATATCAGCGCCCACTGCAAATCCAGATATCACCTCAACATTATTTCTAACAAGATGAGACACTAGCTCCCTGATTCGCTTCGCCAAAGTCATACTGATCCGTCTTGATCCTACAACAGCCCAAGATACAGAAACAGAATCTGGAAGATTTCCTTTATAATAAATAGCAAACGGTGGATCGTAAACCCTTTCAAGTTTTAAAGGATAATCCCTATCTCCCAAAAGCGAAACTTTCGCTCCTACCCTATCAATAACCCTCTGCTGAAGCTCTACCAATTTCAAATCCGGAAGTTTATGTACTTTTCTGAAATCTCTGGATAAATAACAAAAAATATCACTTAAGGTCAATTTAAAAACATCGCCCAAGTCAAAATTACTAAAAATTCTAAGTTTCTCTCTACCCTTTAAAAATTTCAAATTATCAATATAAAGTAATTTAATCATAAAACTACTTAAAATTACTTATCACTCTATTGACTCCCTCTATTTGCTCCTCCGTTAAAGCCTTAGTTTTTGCCTTTTCATAAAATAGCAAAGCATTACTAAAATCACCAAGAGCATAGTAATTCGAACCCCTTAACATAAAAAATTCAAAATAACTCTCTCCCATAGCTTCAAGCCTACTTAAATATTCCCTAGCATCCACTTGCTTATCAAGATCATAAACATACATAGTAGAGATAGAAAAAAGTGCTTTTTTAAAATCACTTTTAATAGAAAGAGATTTTAAAAAAGAACGCTCCGCAAGATTTAAATATTCCTCAATCTTTTCTCTGCTCTTTATCTCTTTAGCCAAATTATAAGAAGATACTCCCACATAAAAATGAGACAAATGATTATCCGGGCCATATTCCAAATTTTTATTAAAATACTCAATGGCAGGTCCATATTGACCAAGCTTAATAAGCTCAAGCCCGATCAAGCTAAAAAATCTAGACTTTTTATCAATGGAATTTAACAAACTTAAAATATTTTTTTCCTCTCTATCAATGAACTCCTTATAAACTTCAATCTTTTCTAAAGGGCCTCCTCCAGCTATATCTATTTCCCTTATCCTGAGCCCAAGATTGACCTTCTCTTTAGCTCCATCCCCACAAGAGATCAACAAAAATAACAAGAAAGGCACCAATTTTCTCATTCAATCATCGCTACTTTTTTTATTTAAATTTCTCAAAAATGTCGGAACATCAATGTCATCCTCAAAATAGTTAGCATTTTTGGATTTTGCTATAAAGTTGTCATTTATCCCATAAGCATTCCCCACGTTATCCTGACTTCCTGACATCAAACTATCAAACTCTTTTGAACTTAAAGTATTGCTTTCAACTACGCCAGACAATTCTTTTTGCTTTTTAGAAGAAAATCCAGTGGCAACAACAGTAACATAAATTTCATCATCAAGGTTTGAATTAATAGCATGCCCATAAATAACAGTAGCCTCATCATCAACACTAGCAGTAATTATTCCCATAATCTCTTCAAGCTCAAGCAATGAGAAATCCTCCCCTCCCGTTACATTAACAAGAAGCCCCTTAGACCCTTCAATCCTAACTTCTTCAAGCAAGGGATTACTGATGGCAGAAGTAGCTGCATCAACTGCTCTATTCTCTCCCTTACCGTAACCAATACCCATTAAAGCATCACCCTGACCCTGCATAATACTCTTAACATCAGCAAAGTCAATATTAACCTCCCCATGCTCAATAATAAGACCAGCAATCCCTTGGACGCCCATCCTTAAAACATCATCTGCTCTTTTAAAGGCATCTTTGATAGTAGTTCGCTTATCAACAACAGTCAAAAGTTTTTGATTTGGAATAATTATCAAAGTGTCAACGGATTTTCGTAAATTATTTATTCCCTGCTCAGCAAGTCGCATTTTTTTAGGCCCCTCAAATTTGAAAGGTTTAGTAACAACCCCAACAGTCAAAATTCCAAGTTCTTTTGCCACCTGTGCAATCACAGGGGCAGCTCCCGTTCCAGTTCCCCCGCCCATTCCAGCAGTAATAAACACCATATCAGCGCCTGCTAAGTGATTTTTAATAATATCAATATCCTCTTCCGCCGCCGCCTGACCGATCTCAGGTTTCCCGCCAGCGCCAAGCCCCGCAGTAACCTTAGCCCCAAGAGCAATTTTTATTGGAGCAATAGAAGTTTGAAGCGCCTGAAGATCAGTATTTGCCACAATAAATTCAACATCTCTTACTCCATATTCAATCATACGATTAACAGCATTACTACCGCCTCCACCAGCGCCAATTACTTTAAGAACCGTAGGATTTGCAGCAGAATCAAACCTCCTTGAATGACTGTCAATAATGTTATAATCTTTCATTAAATTTCCTCCATGGCTGGTCAAAACCACTCTTTTAAAAACCAACCTTTCAATTTTGAAGATATTTTGTTTTGCTTCTTGGATTTATTATTTCCCTTCTTTAATTTGTTGAATTTTTGCTGTTCATGCTTATAAAGAACAAGACCAAGTGCTGAGGCAAACTTAGGATCAACATATTCCTCGCTTACCCCATTAATATTCATTGGAAATCCTATTCTTGATGGGTAATTAAACACCTCTTCCATTAAACTAGAAATACCAGGGAATAATGCGCCTCCACCTGTTAAAACAATCCCTCCATTGATCCTGTTATAAAGCCCTCTCTTTATTACCTCAACTTTAATCATTTCAAAAATTTCACTTAACCTTGAATTAATAATAACAGCTAATTCTTTTCTACTCTTCTCCTGCGGGGGTCTAGTTCCAAGATTAGGAATAACAACACTCTCCATTTGGCTTTCAAGAACAGAAATATGAGCAACTCCCGCCGTTATTTTAATATTCTCAGCAACATCCTCTGGCACCTTCCAAACCTGGGCAATGTCAAGAGTCACTCTGTTTGCACCAATAGGAACTACACCTGTATAATAAGGAGAACCATCAATATAAAGAATTACATCTGTAGTCCCTTTCCCCATATCAATAAACAAAACTCCCATTTCTCTCTCTTCTTTAGACAAAGTGGCATATGACGATGCTAAACTCCCAAGAACAATCTCATCAACAGTAAACCCAGCACGATTTACACATCTAACCAAATTTTGACTTGAAGAGCTAGAACCCGTAATAATATGCACCTCGCCCTCAAGACGAATTCCCATCATATCTATTGGATTCTTTATATGAGGGATCCCATCTACAATAAATTCCTGAGGAACTACATGCAAAATCTCCCTATCCATCGGAATCACAATAGCTTTAGCCGCCTCAATAACACGACCAACATCTTCCTCATTAATCTCCCTGGTTTTTGAATTTATCGCAACAACTCCACGAGAATTAGTGCCCTCAATACTACTACCTGACATAGAAACAGAAAGAGTAGAAATATCACACCCAGAAATGAGTTCTGCAGCTTCAATAGAATTAGAAATCGAATCAAGCGCTGCCTCAATGTTTATAAGAACTCCCTTCCTAACACCCCTTGATATACTAGTGCCTATTCCAACTATCTCCAGTTGGTTATTCAAATTGATCTCAGCAACAACAGTGCAAATCTTTGAAGTCCCAACGTCCAACCCTACCATCAAGTTCCTAGACACTAATCTTCTCCTAACAAAATGATATCACCACTTCTTAAATCAATAGTATCAGAGCTCCCCTTAAGCAAATTAGATATCACTAATACCCTATTTATCGAACCTATTAAGCTCATATCAGCAGTTATTAATATCTCATTATATATATTTTTCATATACAAAGTTATCTTGTAATCGTAGAAATTCAATTTTAAAAAATTGATCTCCGATACTAGATTATACAAAGTATTGTGATTTATTTTAATATAATCGAGTTTCTTTACAACAGAAACCATCCTATCTTCTAAAAAATCGCCTACTTCGTTATCGTTTAGGCGCAGTCCACTGATTATGGGCAGGTCATAAATTAAATCTTTACGCTTCTCCAGAACTACACCATCTGAATCAATAAAATAATAAACAAAGACACCATCGATATTTTCATAAGCAACAACAACTGGAATTCTTTTTTCAATATTAATGCTAATTTTATTAGGAAATTTAAGTTCCACCTTGACATTCTTTACTCTTAAATCTTTCTTAATATTTGCCTCATAAGCAATAGTATCAGCTTCATAATAGTAAGTATTAGGCTTAATACCTGAAATTTTTATTATATCTTCTTGAGAAATGTGAATGCCTTCATTAAAGCTAATATACCTGATTAAAAAATAAGGTGAAACAAAAATAATAAAAACAACCTCAAACAATATAAAAGAAATCACTATATATAGGTAAGCTAATAAAAATTTTTTATAAACCGTCATATTCAAGACTGAATTGATTCTTCCATGGTGCCCATAACTTATCCACCCTCAACATCTCTGGCAACGTTTGCAATCAACCCAGCAAGTGCCATTGTGACAACAATAGAAGAACCACCTGATGAAAAAAATGGCAAGTTTATTCCTGTAGGAGGCAAAAGACCAACTGCAATTAAAATATTCATAATACTTTGAAGAAAGATTACAAGACTTGAAATGAAGGCAATAAAAAATTTAAACCTATCCCTAGCGTAAATGGCAACAAAATATCCAAGGTAGAAAAATAAAAAAAACAGCACAATTGCAATACAAACCCCTAAAAACCCCAATTCCTCTCCAAGAACTGAAAAAATAAAATCAGAATTAGCCTCCGGAAGCTTTCCAAGTTTTACCTCTCCCATGCCAAGCCCCTTGCCCCATATACCTCCACTTTTTAAGGCATTAAGAGATGCAATTATCTGATATCCCTTTCCCGAGGGATCCTCATAAGGATTTAAGAACGCAAAAATCCTAGCAACCCTGTAAGGCTCAAACATCAAAAAAAGAACAGAAATTGGCAAAAATGTAAACAAAATAGAAAACATATATCCAACTGCCATCTCAGAAACAAATAAGACAATAAAAAAAAGAATAGCAAAATAAATGGCTGTCGAGTAATCATTTTGTAGGATTATAAGCAACCAAAAACCAGAAAAAATTAGCATAGGTTTAATCCAATAAGAAATATTATTGTCCGTTTTTAGTCTAAACTTACTCAAATAACTTGAAAGATATATTGTAAAGGATAACTTAAAAATCTCTGAGGGCTGTATGCTAATTCCTCCTAAAAATATCCATCTTTTTGCTCCAGAAATACTGGGAGACAGGAAGGTCACCAAAACCAATGCAAAGGTTATAAGCAATACAAGAGACACTATTTTTCTTAAAAAATCTAGAGAAATTCTTTCAAAAACAAAAAATACAATAAAACTCAAAAAAAGATACTTAAGGCGTATTAAAAACAAAAAATTAGGATCTCCTGTAAGCTCCAAACTTAAAAAGAACGAAGATGTATAAAACACAATAAGTCCATAAGAAACAAGCGACCATAAAACAAGCAAATAATATCTTTTAATCAAACTCTTATCTATAAACATGGTAATAAATTTTAACTCATCTAATCTTGAGAGTACTTAAAGCAAGTATAGCGAATATTAAACCTATTATCCAAAACCTAATAACAACCTGCATTTCAGACCAACCAAGCTCTTCAAAATGGTGATGAAGTGGAGCCATCCTAAATATTCTTTTCCTAGTCTTCTTATACACAAGTACCTGAATAATTACAGATAAGGTTTCAACCACAAAAACTCCTGAAAGGATCGCAAAAAGAATTTCACTTTTCAAAATTAAAGCAACCATTCCAAGTATTGCCCCAATCGACAAACTACCAGTATCCCCCATCATTATTTTAGCGGGGTAAGCATTAAACCACAAAAACCCAAAACTACCTCCAAGCAAAGCTCCAAGAAATATTACAAGTTCTTCAGAACCTTTAATATTTGGGATACTCAAATAAGTCGCGAAATCCGCCCTGCTTGTAAGATACGCAATTATTATTAAAGCCCCTGTTATAACTATACTAAGGCCAATGGCAAGCCCATCAAGTCCATCTGTTAAATTAAAAGAATTAGAAGCAGATATCAAAATGAACATTCCAAAAGGAATATAAAAAAGACCTAAATCTAATTTGAAAGATTTAACAAATGGGAAATAAATCACACTAACATGCTCACTTCCGAAATAATACAGAATACTAACTGAAACAAAAGAAAACAAAATTTGACCATAAATTTTAAATTTAGCATTAAGTCCGTCCGTGTTTTTTCTCTTTATCTTCAAAAAATCATCCACAAACCCCAAACATGCAAAGCTAAACATTACAAAAAGAATAATTAGAAAGTATATATTTGCAGGGTTAGCCCAAAACAACAAAGAAACTAAAACACAGGAAAAAATTAGAATACCTCCCATAGTAGGAATTCCCATTTTTTCATTCAAATGTCGCCTAGGTCCTTCCTCTCTTAAGATTTGATCTAGTTTCAATCTCTTAAGTTTCAAGATAATAAATGGGCCAACAAACAGGGCAAGCAAAAATGAAAAAATGGTGGCATAAGCCGCCCTGAAAGTAATATACTTAAGTAGCCTTAATCCTAGCAGATAAAACATAAAGCCTCGTTAATCCCTAAATGTAGTCAAGAACCCTTTCAAGTCTATTTGCCCTTGATCCTTTAATGACAATAAAACATTGGGACTCTAGGCTCTTAACAAAAAAATCGATAAAATCTTCAAAACTATCAAAGTAATACAAATTATTTAAGTCTAAATTCTCGTTTTTCTTTATTTCTTGATATTCCTCCCCAATCAAAAAAACTTTCTCGAAATCCATTAAAATAATCTCTTGAACCACTGTTTTGTGAGCTTTATATGAAAATTCTCCAAGTTCTTTGAAACCTCCAAGAACAATAAATTTCTTGCCCTCAATATCAAGATCTAAAATCATCTTCTTTAAAGCCATAAAAGAACCCAAATTGCCATTATAAGAGTCATTTAAGACTAAATAATCCTTCACCCTCATAAACTCTGCTCTACCCCTTTGGAAATCAGTATTCATAAGTCCCTTTCTAATTTCATCCTCCTTAAGCCCAAGCAGCAAAGCTAGGTTGATGCAAGATATTGCATTAAAAATATTATGCCTACCTGGTAACAAAATAGAGTAATTAAAGCCCTTATAAGCAAAATCATAAGACAATTTATCATTGAATATTGAAAGCGAACCTACCTGCAGTTTATTGAATTCAAAATAGAAAATCTTACTACTTGGGCTCCTAGAATTGGCTATTTCTCTCAAATTAGAATGATAAGGACAACTCTCATTTAATATGACTATCCTAGTACTCTTGGTAATTATCCTACCTTTCTCAGAAGCAACTGTATCTAGGTTTTCAAATGACTGCATATGTGCATAGCTTATGTTTGTAATAACAACAATTTCAGGATTTAACATCTCAGAAAGAAGCTTCATCTCCCCAACATAACTAATCCCAACCTCAAAAACAGCATATTCTTCATCACCCCTAGTTCTTAATATACTGAGGGGGAGCCCAATGTCTGAATTTAAATTCCCCCAAGTCTTGCAAGTCCTATACTTTTCAGATAATATGCTGTAAAGCATTTCTTTTGTTGTAGTCTTCCCGTTGCTACCAGTGATGGCTATCCTTTTAAAGTTCGTTTTTTTAATAAAATGCGATGCCAATTTCTGCAGGAAAGTGATTACACCTCTGGTAAGCAAAAAAACTAAATCATCTCTCTTTTCCAAATACTTAATACAGACAAGTTCATTTTCCATAGAGCACACAAAACATTTAACACCAATATCAATCAAAGAATCAACGAAAGAAAACCCATCTACTCTATCCCCCTTACATGCAAAATAAAGACTACTGCTACTGTTATCTACAGTTATCTCACGGCTGTCAATCGAATAAAAGGACACAACCCTCTGCATACTACTTGAGCGACCAACAAACTTAATATCCTTGGAAGAATTTAAAATATCTTCAACTTTTATATGCACTAAACACCCTCATCTAAAGAATCCATTATTCAATAACATTTATATTCTTATTATCCCGCTTCTCTAAATCTAGATAATCTTGACTAAGTTCTTCTATCCTCTCAACACTTTCCAACTCATATATCACAGTCAATAGCCTAAGGTTCTCATCAACAATGTTAATTTGTTCTTTGTTTAAATCTTCAAGCTCTCGCAACTTCACAACATATCTAAAATTAAGATAAATATTAATGCATGCAACCACTGTCAATATTAAAATCAATAAATAATAAAGCTTCAATTTTCCTCTATTCTTTTTACAGCTCTAAGCTTAGCGCTCCTTGATGCATTATTATATCTCTTCTCTTTAGCACTTGGAATTATGGGCTTTTTAGTCAACACAGAATACAAACCCTTATCCAAACCTTTAAAAAATTCTTTCACAATTTTATCTTCCAATGAATGAAAGGTGATAATAGCCAAAACCCCATTCTTTGCCAAATTTTCCAACCACAACGGCAAACTTCTCTTCAACCTGAGAAGTTCATCATTGACATAAATTCTTAATGCCTGGAATGTCTTAGTCGCTGGATTTATTTTAAAATCCATCCTAGGATAATCTCTCTTAATTATATTTTGCAACTCTAAAGTAGTTTCTATTTTTTTCACTCTCCTATTTTTCAGAATAGATTTTACAATTTTTCTAGAATAATACTCATCTCCAAGCTCATAGATTAACTTTTCAAGCTTTTCCTTACTAAAAGTATTCACAATATCATAAGCAGTAGGGCTTAAGGAGCTGGGATCAAGCCTCATATCTAACATCTCATCCTGAAGAAAAGAAAATCCCCTGCCACTTCTCTTGTAATGAAACATAGAAATACCAAGATCAACCAAAATGAAATTAGCCTTATCTCTTAAAGGATACTCACCAAAAAAATCATCAAACCAAACATTAAAATATGAAATCTTATCTTCAAACTCTTCAAGAAATTTTTTTGCCCTGTCTAAAATAATAACATCTCGTTCAATACCGACTACGCTTATGCCTTCATACTTTCTTAACACTGCACCCGAATGACCACCCTCCCCTAGGGTACAATCAACGAAAATACACTTATCGCCTACATAAACAGACTCCAAAAGATTGATTACCTCATCAAGAAGTACAGGGATATGAATCATAAAACTACCCATTAATAACAAACCTATAGGTCAACCTATTCTCTGCCCCATAAACATCTCCGTATTTAATTGTAATTTCGTTTTTACCCTTAGCAAACTCAAGATTATTTACCTCAATAACTCCATTATCCCCTTTTATATTAGAAAAAGATGAATCGTGGTTATTGATTCCAGAGATAACATATGAGTTATCGTTTAAAAGTATGCTTTGAAATTTCGCACGAAAAACACTTTTGTTATTCAAAAACACTTCAAAATAGTAAATACCCTTAAGAGAGCTTGAAGCATTAATATTTTCTTTAGAAAAGTTTAAAACAAGCCCATAACTGCCAAACTCCACATCTAGATTTATATTCTTCTGCAATTCAATCATAGCGTCATCCTTGCCCTTTAAAAGAACACTGCCCAAGACAAAGGGAGTATCTATAGTTAGATTACCTCTATTCTTGATTACAAATAATGGATTAATTATTTGCCCTCTATGGTGATCAACAACTACAACATCAAAGATCCTGCTGCCGTTTATGAAAAAGATTCTTCCATTTTTGTACACGAAATCACCAAAAAATTCCAAATTAAGAGCCAAATCTTTATCAAAAACAATTAAAATACTCCTATCATATTCCTTTTCCTTATTTTTAGAATATAAGACCTTATAATTATTTGAAAAAATAGAAATGCTTGCGCCTATAGCCTTAAGACCTATGCCAACACACAAATCGTCGTTTACAAGTTCCCCAAAATCCCTAACTAAGTCAAACTTCTCGCCTTTCCCAAACTCCAAAAATGGATGTAGATTAGAAAAAGTAAAAAGAAAAAGAAATATAGTCCTCACAGCAACTACAATCCCAAATACCTTAAACCACCATTATCGCTAAAATATAAAATTCCCTTATCAAGCTCAATATACGAAGCCACACCATCGTTGAAAAATATATTATCAAACAAATTAAAAGAACTCGCAGAATAGGTCCTTACATTTACTATTTTAGCATCTGGATCATAGAAATATATTCTATAAATTCCACAGGAAGAATCGTATGAAGCCTTTAAAACATAGTTTTTATTATCAATTTTAAAAAAGTTACCGCTTTCAATATTAATTATTAAAAATGAATCCTTAATTTCAATGAATAAATTATAGAAACCGTCAACCTTTAAAAAAGGATCAAAATTTTTAATCTTCAAATTGCTTAGACGCAATATCCGATTATATTTATTGTCCAAATTAATTACTTCCAAGGAATGCTTTTCATGTTCTCTTATTACACATAAATATTTATTATCCAAACTTAACTTGAGGCATAAAACCGGGGATCCAGTATCTGACGCATCACTGTCGTGAACCAAATTTCCTTGTTTATACACATAAACCTTACCATCAGATAATCCTAGTGATAAAACATCATTGTTATAATCAATACTTAATATTGATGCTATGAACTTCAAAGACAAAATTTTATCTCCATTAGACCCATAAACCTCTAACTTCTTATATAAATTATTTAAGGCAAAAATGGCATTATCTTTCGTAAAAACAAAACCCTTAAATTTAAATGAAAATAAAAATTTATCAGTTTCCCTGAGGAATACGGAATAATGATCTTCAAATCTAGAAATCACATAGTAATAATCTGAATGGCTTACCAAATAATTATTCAAAACACTATAGTGCCCTTTATTAAAATCTAGTTTTAACACTTTTTCTCCAATAAAGGCCCTATTACTTGGAACAATACCAACCATATCATGAGGTTCCATTTCAAAATGCTTAAACTTATAAAAAACAGAAGCGGAAATAGTCATCTTCAGCAAAAAATTAAACAATACTGTCAAGATTAACAAAAAAATCAATAATGAAAGAAACTTTACTTTTCTATACTTAATTAAGTTTTCCTCATTATAATTCAACATTTCCAGTCTTCTCCCCTTTTTAATCTGCGTTACTCAAATCTGATTGAAACTTGGCAGACCAAACATCATAAAATTTCGAAAACTTTTCAGCTATCTCATTTTGAGAAGTAACAGTAGCCAGTATCTTTCCAGCTTGCATATAATTCAATGCTTGTCTTGAAAATACGTAAACCTTATTTGATTCATACCTCACTTTTAAAAGAAACGCACCCTCTTCCAAAAGCTCCAAGGACTTGACAAGATGAGCTAATTGAGCCTTATAAAAAGGACTATCAATGATCAGATTTTTTGTTAAATTCTTAAAATCGATAAAATTCTTCACAAAAACAATAAATTTAAGATACATATCTTCTAGGAAAAAAATTGATTTAGAATCACCCTTGTTAAAATACATCCCCAAATCAATGAGATACCCTAATTTTCTGACAATTAAAAACCGCTCTCTGGGATCCAAATCAACTACAGACTCTCTTGAAATAAGATCACTAGGAGAATCAAGCAAAATAGGACTTACAAACAAGGAAAGATCGTTGATAACGTTAAAAAGATTTCTCTTAAAATTATAGTTAACCTTCAATCTAGGCCTCGTATAAAAGTAATTCAAGGAGGCAATGTAACTTAAAGCATTCAAATTTAGATTAATAAAATTAATTGTCGCCTCAGGATCAAGCGATAACTTCCCAGATTCCTTGATTTCTTTTATATCACTGAAAGTTTTCAAAACAAGATTATCAATAAATAAAATCTTTTGATAATCTTTGCTATCAATTAAATCCACAAATACCTACTTATTAACTACTATTTTTTAAAAGAGTCTCTGCGTGTCTAATACTACTGTCGTTAATATCTCCACTGAGCATCCTAGCAATTTCTAAAACTCTATCATTTTCAAACAATAGAGAAGCGCTAACGCAAGTATTATCCCTACTGCATTCCTTTTTTATTAAAACATGATAATCTGCAAGGCTTGCAACATTGGCAAGATGGGTCACAACAAGTAGTTGAACATTATTTGATAAATTTTTTAAATAGTTACCCAAGCTAACGCCAGCCTCGCCCCCCATACCAGAATCAATCTCATCAAATATTATAAGCTTATTCTCGTTAACATTTTGTACACTCTTAATAGCCAACATTACCCTTGAAAGCTCCCCCCCAGAAGCAATTTTATAAATTGGTTTCGCCTCTAGCCCAAGATTACTAGAAATTAAAAACTCCACCTCATCAATACCTGTTAAGCCCATTTTTCTCTCCGAGACTGAAGCAAAAAACTTTGCATTTCCCATATTAAGCCTACTCAATATCGCTGTTACCCCAGAAGAAAAATCCAGGGCAGCCCTTTTCCTAGCTTCCGAAATATCACCCGCTAATCTCTCCGCCAGTTTTAACAGGCCATTTAATTTCTGCTCTCTGTCCAACCTTTCGGCTTCAAAATTAAGCGATGAATGAACAACAGAACTGCATCTTTCTCTCAATGCTATGATATCCTCAATATTTGATCCATACCTCTTCCTAAGGCGAGAAATGTCATACAGCCTACTTTCTATTTCCTCAATTTCTCTTTCATCATAAGTCATATCAAGCAGAAGTCTGCTGTAAACTTGTCCGATATCCTCAAGCTCATAATAAGAGCTCTTAAGACGTTTTTCAAGCTCAATACAACTACTATTCATACTGGCCAGATACTCAGAATCACAAATCACCCCTTTTAACTCACTTAAAGCAGAAACATTCTCGTTTAAAGTTAAAACATTCTTCAAGTTTAAAAGTGCATTGCACAAAGATTCATGATTTCGAAGCTCGTCTAGCCTACCTCTTAAAATTTCCTCTTCCCCTACCCTAGGATTTAAAGAATCTATATCCTTAAGTATCCTTTCACACTCCTCTTTATTTTCTTTATGTGATCTTTCCTCCAAAATGAAATTATCATAATCATTCAAAAATCTAATGTACTCTTCATAAACTAACCTATATTCTTCCAGACGAACATTTAAACTAGCATAATTGTCCAAAATTTTTAGATTATTTGATGGATTTCTCAAAATTGAATACTGTTGATTTTGAGAATGAACCTCAATCAACATATCAAAAACTGGTTTCAAGACTGCGCTAGAAGTAGGCTCATTGTTAATGTAATAATTACTCAAAAAAGTGTCTGAAGATCTAGATGTAATTAACCTCTTTATAATAATAAAATCGTCGGATAATACACCCCTAGAAAACAAATAATCTCTAGCCTCTTTATTTGTTCTAAACTTGGCAAGCAAAACACACTCTCTCTCTTTATCCATAATAATATTGTCTTTAAGCTTTCCACCAAATAAATAATAAATTGATGATAATAATAAACTCTTTCCGCTCCCAGACTCACCCGTAAATACTACTAAACCCTCATCAAGACTAATCAACACTTCTTCAATTAGAACAAAATTTTTTATAAAAAGCTCAACCAACATACCAAACTCAAAAATAAACAATAAAACGTGTTAATTTATAATAACTTATTTTTAAGTCTTTTCACAAAAGTATCTGTACAGAAAGATGCAAAACGTAGGCTTTTATTCGCAAGGCTCACTTCAAAAACAATGTCAACTTCAAATTTGCCAAGATTAACCCCGTCAACAAAAATTGATACTGGATTTAAAGCGCATTGCTTCTGAAACGAAAGCGTAACTTTGCTTCCGACTGAGAAAACAAAGGATCGATTATAAACCGAATGTGGAGAAATGGGAGTTAAAATAAAGGCCTTAAGATCTGACTCTAAAATGGAACCCCCTGCTGAGAAAGAATATCCAGTCGACCCTGTAGGGGTCGCAAATATTATTCCATCACTCCTATATGAAAGAAAATCTTCTGCATTAACCCTAAGATCTACACAAATCAACTTATTAAGAATGCTTGAACGAATAATCACATCATTTAAGGCATACTCAGTAAGCACATTACGTCCGTTCTCATAAGCACTAACACTGAGCAGATATCTTTCATGAATAACTAAAGAATTATCAAAAAACTTATCTATTACCTCTTTAAAATCTCTAGGTTTTATATCTGCTAAAAACCCTACCTTACCCAGATTTATTGAAATAATTGGAACATCAATATTGTTCTTCAACAACAAACTACTGGCCAGTAAAACTGTGCCATCCCCTCCCAAAGTCATTGCAAAAATCAAATCAGAGGCCAATAAATCCAAATTCTTATCGGCTCCTGCCAACAAACTTAAAACACCATACTTATCTTTTAGATACTCTTGTATTTCACATCCAAGAAATTCGGCATGTAAGTTTGAATAATTAACATAAATTAAAACCCTACCTTCCATTACTCTTCTTGTATGGAATCCCCTCAAATTCAGCCCTGTCAAATATTTGCTCAATATCAATTAATACTAAATACTCACTCTCAAAATTCTCCTCTTTATCGATCCTCACAACACCAGATATGTATTTTCTGTCCAAGGTCTGTAAAGTAGCAGGAGGTTCTTGCACTCTAGCCTCATCAAAGCTAATAACTTTTAAAACCTTATCCACGAATATTCCCAAAAGCTTGCCCTTAATATTTACTATTAAATAACCCGTTAAAATCTTATCTTCCTCTGTCTCGCAAACAGAAGGAATATTAAATCTAACATTTAAATTTATTAAGGGAATAATATCTCCTCTGAGATTATAAATACCTGTAATATACTCAGGAACATTGGGTATTGCGTATATACTCTCCATAGGCACTTTAATCACCTCCCTAATATGGTCTATTGTAACTCCATAGCTTTCCCTTCCTATTTTAAAGCATGCAACCTGCAACTGATACTTCCTCTCTCTAACTTTTTCTCTTCCAAACATACTTACACCCTCAAAGTTACCTAACTACCTGCTTCTAACGCAAGAAACCCTTAGATAAAAAATAAATTTCAAATGAATTCTTCCTAACAGCTTTGGGCCTAATCTTCCTGACAAGCCTGAAACGTTTCTTAAGTATAGCAAAAATCTGTCCCTCATCCCCCCCCTGAAAAACCTTAATCAATAAATTTCCACCTCCCGCCAAGACCTCAGAAGCCATTTCCACCACCCTGATGCTTAAGTTAAAAGAACTACTAGTATCAACCAACCTGTTGCCAGTGGTCCTAGGAGCCACGTCACTTAAAACTAAACCGTAGGGAGCAAAAGACTTAACCTTATTTAAAACACTGCCAAGAAAGATATCGCCCTTTATAAAACAAAAATTGCAACCAAAGTCAAGATCCATCTCATTAAGATCAACCGCAACAAGAATACCTTCCTTCAGCTTACCGTAAGCGTACTGAGAAAAACCGCCAGGAGACGCCCCAATATCCAACACATTACCAGAAGAAAACAAAGAAAACTTCTTGTCAATCTCTATTAACTTATAAACAGACCTAGCAGGATACCCCTCTCTCCTAGCTCTCTTCGAATACTCATCATTAACATCGTACATACAATTCTCATCGTCATGATGCTTTTATTATAATTCTTATATATGGAAAATAAATTATTTTTAGAAAATATTGAAAAAAATATTAATTTAGTATTTTCAAGTGAATATTTTCTCAATCTCTTTAAAGACACAGCGTTGGAGCTAAAGCTTAATATAAGAGAAGACGTAATAAAGAAAATTCAGGCTCCAGTCATTGAGATAATAAAAAGAGGAGGAAAGAGAATAAGACCAATGCTCATGATTGCCCTAGCTCATGCATTAGGACACAGCACTAATGATACTGAAAATCTATACAACTTGAGCTTGCTACTTGAACTACCTCATTCCGGAAGTTTAATTATTGACGATATTGAAGATAGCGCCTTAAAAAGAAGAGGAGGGCCTGCTATTCACTTAATTTATGGAATAGACTCTAGCATTAACACTGCAAATTTAACTTATTTCCTACCGATGAGTTTAATAAAGAACTCTAATCTAAAAGAACATCATAAACTACTAATTTATGAAAATTTTTTCACAACTCTTACTTTTCTTCACATAGGGCAAGGAATCGACATTGAATTGCACAAAGGAACACGCATCCCAAGCGTTAAAGAATACATCTCTTTAGTCGAACTTAAGACAAGTTCCCTTTTTGGAATGGCCGGTTTTTTAGCTGGAATACTTACAAATAACGAAAATAAATCGAAAAATCTTTACAATACCTTCCTAAAATTTGGAACCTATTTTCAAATAATGGATGATATCAGAAACATCAAAAATGGGATCAAGGGTAAAGATTTTGGAGATGATCTAATTGAAGGAAAGAAAAGTCTTCCCGTAATATACTTTTTAAAAGAAAAAAAGTTTGATAGGAGTATAATTGAAATGCTAAATAAAATCAAAAAAAGACCCATAAATGAATCAAGAGAGGACATATTAAAATTCAGTGACATGCTCAACTCATCAAACGCCGTAAAAAAGGCTTTAAAAATTGCTATGTGGAATTTTAATAAATTTATGGAAGAATTAAAATCATATAAACTTATAGGAGAGTACCAAGACGTAATAATAGAAACTTTAAACAAAATAAAAGAGGATAACCCATGAAAAAATATATATTAATTCTAGCCCTTACGAATATCGTTACTCCTGTTTATGCAACAATACCCGTAGAAGATATAGGCAAAGATAAAATTGATGAACTTTACAAAGAGTCAATTTTATTAAAAAATTTAAAAAAATATAATGAGTCTAAATCATTATTGATGAAAATCATAAACGAGGATCCAAAACAAGTAGATGCATACCTATTGCTCTCAGAACTGGAATATTTGATGGGAAACTGGCTAGAAGCAATTAAGCAAACAAAAATTTATTTAAAAATAATTGATTCTAACGATATAACAAATTATCTCGACATCTCATGGGCATATTTTCTCATCGGAGAGTCCAAAAACTCAATGGATTACATAATAGATTTTATTCACAAAAACCAAAATTTGCTAAATAGTAACGCATACGTACTCATTGACACCATTTTAAAAAAAGGGATTTATCATTTTGTTGAAGACGAAGATACAATGTTTAATCTAATAATCAACACTATTTTCCAGATAGAAACACACGATGACATGTTATACACACTTTTCCTGCACAACCTCAACATTTTAAAGCAGATACCTTTTTACCTCTTTAATAAAGTTAAGATAAAGGAGCTAGAATTACAAATGAGAGCCTTAAAACGAATTAAGAATTCAACAAATGATATGACTAAACCTTTTTATTTTTCCTAAAAAGCGAAATCAATATATTAATCAATATGGCCATATAAAATGGCAAAGAAAGAGCAAAATAAGAGTTTACGTAGCCCTGAAAATTGAAAAAGTTATATTCAAGAAACACCATCAAGAACGAAATCGGAAAAATGAGCCACGGGTTTGAAAATGAGATATATAATATACAAACAGCGAGCCAGCCATTATTTAATCCCAAATTATAAGAATAAAAATTAAGGCTCATGGCAAGGAATGAGCCAGCTAAACTTGCTGAAGCCGCAGATACAAAGATAGCAAAAGACTTAAAGTAGTTACTAACACACTCACCTAATACATTCTCATAATCACCCGAACGTATAAACTCAAAAACCACCCTAACTCTCGAATAATTCACTATATAAATAGTGAGACATAAAAAGACGAAAAAAAATATAATCAAAAGAGAAACCGTAAAACTGTTTGATAGATCCAAACTGAATCCTGGCATAAAACCAAAATTAATCCTCATTAAAAAACTGACTAAAAAATAACACAATATGTTAATGCCTATACCCGCTATGAAAATATCATAACCTTTCACTACAAGAAAAGATAAAAATACGCCAAAAATAAAACTAACTAAAAGTGATATAACAATTGAAATAAAAATGCCACACCCCAAATAAATGAAAAGAGATGTTAGGAATACAGATAAAAAAGAAATCCCCTCAATGGATATATTCAAAAGCCCTATTTTTTCCGTATAAAGCGCCCCAAGTGCTAAATATGCAAATATTAGTGAATGTATGAAAATAATCAACATCTATTTTTTATCCGAATTAATTAAGAATAACGAGAAAAAAATAGAGACAGCCTGATATAAACCGATGAACTCATAATTAAAAGAATAATGTATCTTAAGATAATTAGTAAACTCATTCAGCATGGCAAAAAATAAGCTAAAACACATTACATAAATGTAATTAAATCCCGAAATTACAGCCACAATAAATCCACTCCAGCCAAGCCCTGAGGTTAATCCTAAAAATAGATAATTTTTAAAAAATATGACAAACATTGTTCCTACAAGACCATTAAGAAAAGCGCTAGCAAATACCGTGCATAATTTATAATTAAACTCATTGACGCTAAAAAATTTACCTAGCATCTTCCTGTCACTTAATATCTCAAGTTTTAATCCCAAAATAGTTCTCTTGTGCATAAATATATAAAATCCCCAAACCAAAACTCCAAACAAAAGTAAATATGGCAAAGAAGTATCAAGAGTAAATATCTTATCAATGCTCTTTGTTTGATTCAAAAACCCATTTGAAACTAAAAGTTTTGATATAAACCCATCTACCAATCTTTGGTTCCCATAGGACATCAAAAGACCCGTAAGCATCTCATTTACGCCGAAAAAGAATGTTAAAAAAAAAGGAATTATCCCTATAAAACCAACCAAAAACGAGCTTAACATCATTATTAACACAAAATTGAAATACGTGAGCCCAAACAATTCACAAAACAAGTAAGCTAAATACGCTCCAAAATAAACCTGTCCCTCATGACCAAGATTCAAGCTATTACTTCTAGCACAAGTAGAAATCCCTGTCGCAATCAGTAGAAGCAATGTAAAATTCCAAAATATTGCCTTAATGTAAGACAGACTAAAAAATCCATCAAAAAAATAACTAATGATTAACGCACTAAATGAAAAAAATAGGAACACATATTCTTTCCTAAATGATCTCATATGAATAACAGTTCCCTTAAACTTGTTTTGTTAATATGCTTCCTTTGCATTCTCAATACAACTTCACCAGCCTTAATCGCTAAAACGTCATCGGATAGAAGAAGTAACTCATCTAAATTAGGTGTAATTAATAGTACGGGTTTTCGCCTAGCAAAATTACGAATAAAAACGGTTATCTCATTACAAGCCCTATAATCTAGGTTACTAAGGGGTGAAAAACAAATCAAAACACTCTTTGTAATATACTTTTCTCTAAAAAGAGCAAGTTTTTTCAAAGTTCCCCCCGAAAATGAAAAAGACCTAGAATAAAAAGTCTTAATTATTTTATCATCGCAATATTCCATATCTTTTTTAAAAAATTCCTTAAGCTTTTTAATAGTGGACTCCTTAATAAAAAGCTCATCCTCAAAGCTCATTATTTTTGTTAGAAAGCTATCCAAGATAGTACTATTATCAGAGAATAAATTCGCGATACCTAAAGGTAAAAACCCCGCCTTTAGTTCGTAAACATTAATACTCTCATGCCTTTTCCCGCCCATTTTTATACATCCCACAAATGGAATCTCTCCCAAAAATAACTTCTCCCATGTTTTTATTGCTGCCTCTTCTGCAATAATTCCAAAAACTCCTCTTTTTTTTAAAGAAAAACTAATATCATACTTCCAAAAATCCTCAAAAAATAAACTAAATTTTATAAAATCCTCATCTGATTTACCGTAATTAACATTTGTAAGAATACATTTATCTGTTGTTATTTCAAGCTTATTAAGTATCATCTCCTTATTTGTCGTCCTAAAGCATTTTCCATCCTTTAAAATAACAAATTCATCGCTAAAGTTTATGGCACTCCCAATTTCTCTATGTGTGATAAAAAGAGAAGTGATGCCTGTCTTTTTAAGATTTTCAAGCAGTTTAATAAACTCCCTAGCTTCCTTCTGAGAAAAATAAGCTACACTTTCATCAAAAATAATAATCTTTGCATTACTCTTAAGAGAAGAAATAATAAGTAGGAGATATACTTCTTTAATATTTAAATCTCGTATCCTCTTTTCTAGATCAAAATTAATCTTGTAAAACTGCCTGATCCACCTATAATACCTATAAGTCCTAGATTTATTCATTAAAACGAAAAACCCAGAGTCAAACCAATAAATGTTAAGGTACTCCCACACTTTCAAATTCATATTAAGTTTTGGTATCTGAGATACAAGATAAATACCATTACGCTTTGCCTCGTCCACATTCCAAATCTTCTGTACTCTATTATCTACAAACACATCTCCACTATCAAAATGAGCAACCCCAGCTATAATTTTGGACAAAGTGCTCTTTCCCTCTCCATTTCTACCAATCACAGTCAAAATCTTGGCTTCCTCAATTTTTAAATTAACACTATCCAGAATGGGTCTCTCAATATCTGGAAAAGATTTCACTATGTTCTTAAACTCTATCATAATGTCATTCTAAATCTATCTTTATCCCAATATCGCTTATCAATTTCACCTTGTCTTGAAGGCGTTTCTTAATCTCAACGCTAATACTTTCTACATAAAACTTATTTAAAAAATTGAATGAAACTCCCATTTCTCCAAGTCCAAGCACTTCGTAGGTGCCGTATTTAATATCCCCACTTAAAGCTTTATTTAACACTTTTTCCATATAAAATCTATTATTTGTAATACCCGAGCCAATAATATTGTCCTTATTATTCAAATAATCCTCACTATCAAAGAGAACTGCAAATACATCATGTTCACGCACTGATGAAAGCACTCCCTCAACAGCCGATCCCACAATAGGAAGAACTACAGAAACTTTTGAATTTAAAATTAAAGAATCGGTTAAAGCCTTTACCTTATTACTATCGTGCCAATTCCCTAAAGTCCTAAAGAAAACTTCCGAATCTGAAACTTCTTTAACTCCATTTCTAAAATAAGGGAAAATATAATCATTCATAACGGGGTATTCTTGTCCTGCAATCAAGGCCACATTTTTGTATGACAAATTAAAATCTTTTAAGAATAGACCTACATAATAACCCAAGATGTAAGCTTCCTCTGCAACATTATAGGATAAGGAGTACACCTGGGGATTAGTGTTTTTAACCAAAGAATCGAAAATTAAGAATTTAGTATAAGGATAATTCTTTGAAACCTTATCAATAATTCCCTGCATTGAATTATTTGCGGTTATTAGAAAGTCATATTTCCGATGACTTAATAATTTCTCAAGCAATTCCGTCCACTCACCCTGATTAAATCCAGCTTCAAATAGCTTAATCTCAATATCCCCTCTATTCTTCTGGAATTCAATCAAAAAATCATACATTCCTTTGTAAGAAGGAGCACCACTAATAATCCCTGGCACAAATAAGGCAATCTTTTTCCCTAGTGAGGTGTTAAGCTCTCTAACTTTGAAAAAATTAATATACACAAAAAGAAACAAACAAATCAAGGAAATAAAAATCCAAAAAATTCTAGACAACAAAGCTTTACTCACAGAAACGAACCATCCTCTCCCTGCAAATCAGAACATCCAACTTGGCGTCATCGATACAAAAAGGTACAAAATTAAAAACCTGAAAATCAAAGCAAACCCCAACTTTTAAAAAGTGGCCTCTTTGTAGGAAGATATCATAAAATCCTCCACCGCGTCCAACTCTATGCCCAGTTTTACTCGAAAATGCAAGACCTGGAACCAATACAACAGAACACCTGTTACTATTAAACTCAATGCAAGAAGTGGGCTCTAACAAATTAAACTTGCCAATCTTAAGAGAAGATGCTCCAAAATATCTAAAAAAGCTCATGGTACATTTATCTAAAACCTTGGGTAAAAAAACTTCAAAGTTCAAATTTAGTAAAGAGTTTAATAACTCTTGTATTTGAACTTCAAATCGCATAGGGTAATATGTCAAAATCTGACAAATATTTACGCTTTCAATAAACCTCAGTAATTTTAAAGAAATATCTTCGCTAACCTTGGCTATTTTGCCTGTCTCATAAGTTTTTAAAAGAAGAACCATCCTGTCTCTAATTTCTTGCTTTAACAAGACCATGCTCATAAAATTAAAATTCTCTGGGTCTTAATAAATAAAATTCATCAACCCTTAAATTATTAGGAACATCACCATTAGTACGAGCTAAATACATTTTGAAAGAATGGATTGTTTTAAAAAATTTCTTCATCAAAGACAATCTCCTCTTTTTATAATCTTCAAAAAAATTTGAAACAGACCCGTGAACAATCAATTTTTCAAAGATGTCTGATGAATTCTTTACAATATCCTCTATGAAAAAAAACACACTTGCCAAATGGATGAAATTATTAAAAAGGATACCTATCCTTCCCTTCAAATAGTTAACATCACTAATCATGTCAGCCCTATCACCTAAAGTATGATTTTCATCTTCCAAACTCCACTTTGAATATATGAAATTAAACCTAGGATCTTTTACTAAATTCTCATATAAAAAGTCAAATCTAAGGCTACCTTCAATGTATTTTGAAAATTTGTAGTTTGAACCCCTATTGCTTAAAGAAATAAAATTTTTACGACATCTTTCTCTGAGAGATTGTATTACATTCCTCAACACAGGATCACTAGTTTTATTCAAAAAAGAATTGCTACCCCAAATCAAAACGCTAGTACCTTCTGAAACCAAATATTCATCTCTGTTATGATGCTTAAGCACACCTTCAAAAACACTTACAAAGTAATTTTCGTAATACTCACCACTAACATAAAATTTTGCTTGAGTATCTGTCATGAAAAAATAATTATCAATGTCAACAGAAAGCGAGGATCCTTTAACAACTTCATAAACAACAACTTCCAAACTTCCCTTAAACAAATATATCCTTGCGTCCTGTACGTCCTTAAGGGAGGAATAAAAAATAAGACCATGCGTATTAGAATAAAAGGTTAAATCTGATGAAACACCGTTTATTCCATACAAACCTATCTTAACTTTTGAATTGTCTCCAACCTCAATAAAATCATATTCAAAAATTTCATCCCCCAAATCCAATTTAACAGGAACAGTATTCCTTAAAACACTAACTCTACCTTCCATTTCCTTAACAGACGCCACCTGAGAGAATAACACCATCCCAGGAAGTAACAAAAAGATAACAGCATAATATTTTAAAATAAAATTTCCCTTCCTTCCAACACTTGTAAATTAATTATATCCTTTTTCAAAAGATTTTTAACCTTGATAAACATGAAAATAAGCTATTAGTTCTACCAGGCTTGTAAAAATGATATTTTGAATTAGATTTCCCTACATAGAGGCTCGAAAAGGAGCGAGGCTGCCGATTGGTGCAGCAAATATTGTATAACAAGGATGTATTTATGATAAAAAAGATAAATTGTTGGTTTTTACTTGTCTTTGCCCTGTCTGTCTTCTCGTGTAAAACTTACCATCTCCAGAAGGAAGATTGTGGAGAAAATCCGAAAATTTCGGGAGCCCCTGGAGAAAAAAGATAAGACATTGTTGCTGGGCTAACAGCAGTTTTGTGGGTATAAGAATACCATTGATAGTGTATTGGTTACTTAAGGCTACGAGTCTTAGGTAACCAATGCTGTTCAATGGCAGGGATGCGTTTGTGGTGAGACTGGTTTTGGCATTACGTGCTTTGTCCCTCCTGTCGTGTAAGGTTTCTCTAGAAAAAGGGAAGCGTGAGAGTTTCAAGGCTCTCTATCAAAAGGAGTAAAGTGTTGATTTTAGGCTAACGGCAATTGTATAATGAGTACTATCGAGCAACGGAGGCGTTAGTTGCCTGGGGTTCGGGTTGTGTTGAGCAACTGGGGCTGTCCGGCAACAAGGATGTGTTTATGACAAGAAAAAGCAGGTTTTTGGGTTTGTTTATACTTACTCTTTCTCTCTTATCGTGCGGAACTTATCCAGAAGAAAGAAAGTGTGAGGATTTCAAAATTTCAAAACCCCCTAGGAAAAGTGTTAGGGCTGAGCTGTAGGGCAGTTTTGTATACTGCAGGTACTGTTGGGAAATAAAAGTATTGGTTACTTAGCGTGTTGAGTAGCCGGTGTTACTCAACAACAAGGATGTGTCTATGATGAAAAAAAACAAATTGTTGTGTCTGATGTTATCAGCGTTTATTTTGTCCGTCTTATCGTGCGAAACTTCTCCAGAGGACGGTGAGGATGGAAATGCTAGAATTTCAAAAAGAAACGGAGTTGGGCGTCCTGAGGATCTGCAAAGAGACGTTGAAGATGTTAAGAATGAGGTCATAAGAGAAAGAGGAAATCTTTTTTATTCCAAAGAGTTTAACGAGGCCGAGAGGGCTGAGAAGGAAATGAAAGAGAAATTCAAGAAAGGGGAAACTCAAAAGGGTAATGAGATCGCTCTGAAGGCATTGGAAAGATACAGAAACATTGCAAGAGATACAGTGGAAAAGAAAGAGAAAATAAGCTACCTCAGGGAGAATATAGAAAGGTACCTAAATGACGCTGAAGCGAACGAGGCGTACGTATGGATACCACTAGAAGTTGATGAGGTAAATAATCTGTATTTTGAAGCAACTAGAAAGTACAAGGTGTACGATATTGAAAATTCCCTTGGTATGTATAGCAAGGCCTTCAATAAGGCTCAGCAGACCGCTAAAAGAGCAAAAGAGTCGAGAGCCCTTAAGGAAACAGACGAGAGGATGTATAAGCAATTAAAGGCACTTGAGGCCGCTTCTAATCTCTCTGTCTACAGTGACAGTAAGCTCATTAAGCCGTCCCCATGGAATGGGAGAGCGCTCATTAAGGACAAGGGAGCTTATACAAACCTTCTAGATTTAGAGGGTGGGGTTTATTTGCTCGGCAAAGTTGATTTCCCATTAGTGCTTGCTTATGAAGAGGAAGCTGAGGAAATAAAGAGGTCAGATTCAAATAAATTTAAAACCCTCCAGCTTATTGAAAGGTCTAGGCAGCTGTGGGAACAGGGTCTTGAGGCTAGAAAACTTAACAACCTTAGACTCGCAAATGAATTATTTCTAGATTCTGCTAGGTACCTGGAGGCTTACCAAAGCCATGCAAGTAGGGAGCTCTACGTAGTCAAAATTGGTAACACTTTGTGGGGAATTTCTAAGAAACTATACAAGGATCCTTATTTATGGCCGAAAATTTGGTTTGCAAACAGACAGAAGATACAAAATCCGGATTTGATACATAAGGATTGGAAAATTATAATACCTTCTAAATAAATTTCTAAGTAAATAAAGCGAGAGAAGAAAATGAGTAAGACCTTGTTTTCTTCTCTCAGATCTAATAAAATTATTTTGGTAGCTTTCTAAAAGAGGGTCTTAAGGTGAGAAAGTTGATGTTGATTAGCATTCTTTTGTTTTCTTGCTACACGGCGAGTTTGGAGGAACTTACAAAAGAAACTCCCCATGGTGTCTATTTAAGAGAAGCTCAAAAAGCAATGAACTTAAATGACTATCAGTCCGCTTTAAGTGTATATGAAAAAATGATTAAAAATCACAAAGGAAGTTCAAGCGTAGTCGCTACTGGGAAATATGAAATCGCGTTCATAAACTATATTACCGGCAAGAAAGAAACAGCAAAAAATCTGTTTGAAGAACTAATAAAATCTGGTACAAAAACCCCCAGATGGATCTTAACTTTATCTAAAAAAATGATAGAAAAAATTGAAAAAACTAAAGCTTAAAAAGACCCCTTATTGCTGAAGTAGTATTCCATAGACCGCAATGTCCTTCCTTTTAGCTGAGTCGATTACCGCCTCATACACTATTGGCCCCCTAGGATATTCATGAGGCGGCGCATCCCCCAATACAATAATAAGCCTGTTCTCTGCCTTCCAGTCAAACTGAGTAACAGCAGCATTAATACCCTCAAACACAGCTTCAGGATAATCCCCACCGCCACCCACATTAACATATTTAAGGATATTATTTAAATATTCTTTAGTATTAAAGTCAAAAGATCTTGTCAAAAAATCTTCAAGATAATCCTTAT
This sequence comes from Candidatus Borrelia undatumii, assembly GCF_020882015.2. Classification (GTDB taxonomy): domain Bacteria; phylum Spirochaetota; class Spirochaetia; order Borreliales; family Borreliaceae; genus Borrelia. The sequence continues at coordinate 329,345 of NZ_CP086555.2, forward strand.
AAAATACAAGACCTACCCTATAAGACTTAAACTTCTCAAGTTGAGGTTCTACTATTTCAAAAAGATGCTCCTTTAAAATTTCAATATGACTCTTCATGCTCTCAGTAGCGTCAATAACAAAAACGAGATCCAATTCAGCAAGTGAGTCTTCTGACCTTTCTAAAATATCCTTTATCTTTTCAATAGTATCCATTCCCTTATCTGCAATAATAACATCATCTGAAAATCTCAAAAATGCTTCTCTTAAACCATCAAGCGCCACCCTACCTTCCGTTTGGGTATCCTTAAAAAATAATTCATAAGCATTATCTTTGTACTGACCTAAATAATCATTATATTTTTTTTCAAAAGTCCTAATCGAAAACCAAAAAGGCTCTTTTTTCCTCTTAAGTGCTTCCAAATCAATATCACCGCTTCTTGTCGAAAAATCTGGAAAACCATATTTTAATCTTTTAGGGATCAATATATGAAAAGCCTCTCCAAACTTTCCATTTGGAACAGGAGTAGAAGATGTTAGTGATAAAAGCTCTCTATTCTTAATAACCCTACCGTTTAAAATCCTAATCTCATCCCCATTAATCTTGTTGTAGCTCAATGTTCTAAAAGAATAAGTAGACACATCCTTGCTTTTGTCCGGAATTTCAAAAGACTCTGTTAGAATAACAGACTTAACTTTTGGCTTTTTTCTAATAAAAAGATGAAACCCATCTTCATGAGCCTCCACATACACATCATCAATAGTAATATCTAAATGGTCATCCATTAAAGAAAATAAATCAAAAACAACAAGCAAGAAAATAAAAAAGTAAGTTTTTTTCATATAAGTCCCTAAAAACAAACTAGGCAAACCCATGCCCAAAATTCAACAAAACTTAAAGATTATCAGCCAAACTATCATAAAATAAGATACTAGATCCAGAGAAATCATTTTTAAAAACACTTCTGAGATTTAAACTAGCAAGATCTTTCCTCGAACTTCTAACCATATCAACATCTCGATTTAACAGGTCAAAAACCCTAGAAGATTTGGTCAAATTAGCGATCCCTGAATCAAAAAGCTCATTATCTTTAACAATGCCAACACCGACCCCATTGCCAAGAGATGCTCTTATCTCAACAACTCCAAGGTTATTATAATTCTCAATTTCTTTTATCAACAAGGCCTTATGATAATTATTATCAGGTCTAAACCCCAAAATACTAGATTTTTCTATTTCCAAATTCTCTAATATCCTCACATAGTAACTCCTAGAAGCCACAAAATCACCCATTTTATAAAGGACAGACGCAATTAAACCTAGAACTTCATTGTTATTTGAAAATCCAGACATGCTTTCAACTTTAAACAAATAGTTTAATGCTTCCTTATAATTATCCTCTCTATAATTAAGCAATGCCACCTTATAATAAACATCCGAGGAATTAACTCCCTCATTTATTGCTGCATTATAAGAAGAGATTGCCGCCTTAAATCCTTTCAAAGACCTAAGAATGTCACCCTGCTTTTCATATACCAAAGAAAGCTCTCTAGATCTTCCAATAAGACTATTTTTTTTATAAAAATCATAATCGTTTATGGCTAAGCCAATAATATTACTTGCCTTAAGAGAATCGTTTCTTTTTTCGTAAATATCTGCCAAAATTCTATAGGCTATTATTTTATCAGCAGAATTTTCAATCAAATTTTCCTGCCTGAAACCATTTAATGCCGTCAACAAATACCCCTCTGCCTTTTTAAAATCACCCATATAATAAGAATACCTACCATTCTCAAATAGAGCCTTATTATAATTAGGATTATGAATTAAAATCCTTCTGAGAACATATTCAATCTCTGAATTCAAATTGACATCGTTTAAAGCATTAAAAACAGTCTCTCCATCGCCCGATTTAAAATCAGCAAATTCTTTATTCAATAAATTCATTTGAGCGCTGAAATACTTCAAATTCCTAGATAAATTATTTATCCTCTTGTTGTAAACAGTGAAGTCAATATATTTATCTATTAATTTCTTAACATACCTAGTATAAACTACCTCATCAATATCTAATCCTTCATTTGCCTTGATAAAGGAATTTACATTTTCCATTTCTCTATCAGCACCTGCCTCAATATAGGCACTGAAAAGCTTAAACAAGATTTCCTTTTTATAGCCATGCCTGGATAACAAAACAGTATAACTATTGATGCTATCCCTATAATACTTAACATCCGTTTGAGCCCACCGAAAATAATTATCACCTTTAGCCATTAACGCCTCGCGGTCATAAAGGTCATAAGATATGACTTCATCAAGAATCGAATTAGCCTCAGAATATTCCCCAAGCCTCATTTTCATAGCAGCATAAGATATATACCCATTCTTATCAAATTTCTTTCGTCTTCTCTTGGAAGCGTCCCTTGAAAAGGGATCAATAGTAAATAACTCCTCGTACTTTTCCTCAGCACTATCAAAATCTCTTATATCTTCGAAAGCCTGAGCATAAACCAAAAACCACCTGTCATTAGGCCGCATGTAATATGCATCTTTGAAAGTAGACTTAGCAAGATCTCTTTTATTTTCATAAATATAAGACACACCTTCTTTGTACTTTATATCAGATGCAACATAAAAAAACATGACATCCACTAAAAAATAAAACATAACAAAAGTTAAAGAAATAGCTAACAAAGCTATCTTGAATATCGGCATTAAGGCTTTTGAAATTCTGTAGCTAAGTTCCTGTTCAAGCCGACTGAACTCCTCTGCCTTATAATAAACAACAGGCAACTTGACAGAACGACCAACAATATCACCAACAAACTTAGCAATAAACTTAAGCCCTTTCTTATTTTGCTCAACAAGATCAACCAATGCCTCAAGCTTGTATCTAGAGATATTATCTTTCGTTAAAGCCTCAGCAACAGCTATCCTTAAATTTCTAGGGTAAGAATTTAAATGCTCAAGGAACAAAGGATAATTAATTGTAAACTTACGATCTTGGGCGCTCTCTTCCCCATCATCCTCTAAAAAGCTAAAATCATCCGAAAGATTAGAAAAGTCGCCCTCTTCATCAGCATTGCTACCAAAAACACCGGAGTCAGAATTCCCAACAACATCATCAGTATCACTCAAGTTATTCGAATTATCAACTATACCATCAAGATTAAAATCATCGCCAAAAATATCGCCATCATCGTTCAAAGATTCTTCACTCAAATTCTTAAAATCCTTAGCATCAGGAGACTTACTAACATCCGGCGAGCCGGCGCCTAGCCCATCATCTACATCAAAATTAATTACATTGTCTACACTAACAGAATTATCATCAAGAACTTTTTCAAAATCCTCCTCAAGCTGCGATCCTGAAACATCAAATTCATCCTCCAAACTATCAAACTCAGAATCAATCTCCAACCCCCTAGAATCCCCTAAAATCGATCTGTCTTCCCCGCCCAGACTGCCCTGTTCTTCATTTTCAAGGGCATCAAGAATAAAGTCTAAATCAGGTCCCTCCTCCTCTGCTTCTGTATCAAGAAAAGATTTTTCCTCCCATGGAACAATACTTTCATCCACATCCCTCGGAGGTTCAATATCCATCTGTACCCCAAAAGGCTCTTTTTTAACTCTTTCACCAGAAATATCATCCAATATTTCCCTTTTAAACTTTTTTACTTCCTCTATATCAGGCATACTACAATAAATCCTAGTTCAAACCATTATATATTCTAGCTCCCTCTTCATGAAGAACCACAAAACGCTTCTCCAAGTCATCCGCAATCCTAGAGCTCAATATTTCTTTTGTAGGCTCTAAGCCTTCCTGATCTAACTCCCTTAAGATCAAATTCTTATATTCAAGCATATCTATAACTTCCGTCACATTATAAACGATGGTATCTTCCTTAAAAATGTCATGCGACATTTCTTCATCTGCTGAAACTTCAAGAATATTTCCATTGATACCAACCATCACAAAATAATCAAAAATCTTAAAATAATTCCCAATTTCCGAAATTATCTTCTTGGTTTCAGGCCTCCCTTTTCTATATCTAGTTGCTGTTGGAAAAATAAGAATAACATACCCGCTGCTCTTCTTATCAGAAATAAATTTCATAGAATTAGCATTAAAAGCTCTCCTCTCTCTAATCGTCTCAGTGTCAACACCAATAAACGAATGCGGAGGGTAAATAAATATCACACTGTAACCCAAAGACAAACTTTTAACAAATAAATCATCCTTAAAAAGCTTAACGCCAGCCACAGGAATGATATGGTCTGCAACTTCTGTACAACTCATTTTACTTAGTAAGAATTGAAAACAAGGAAAGTCAAAATTGCTGTAATGCTCCATCAATATGATAGATGACTTTCCAGATTTAGTCTTGTTATAAAGTTCTAAAATATGTTGTATACCAACAATAGTAGAACTTTTTCTTAAAAGTCTCTCTATCATTCTATCAGCCAAATCCCTACTAACAGAATTAGCCATATGATAAGAGCTACCTAGACAATTTACATTTTCAATAGCTTTAAACTGACTGATGAATTCATCTTCAATATCCTTAAAGTACCTACTGAAACTCTCATTCTGTATAAACATAAAAAATCACCTTTAAACTTTTAGAAAAAATAAAACACCCACAAACCAATAACAGCCTGTGTAATTATACTTTATTTGATTATCAAATTAAAGCAAAATCTATTTAAGTCTTGCAACAAAACTCATTTATAATAGAAGAGAATACAATAACAAAAATTAAGGAGAACGCGTTATGAAACACAAAATAGTAATTCTTTTATCTTTTTTTGTTTTGTTCTTATCCTCATGTACTAACGATGAACACAAAGACAAGATAACGTTTAGAGGAGGATTACTTCAACGGTAATTTATCTGATTCTGAAATTGGAATTAAGGCTGTAAATGACTCCACTCTTGAAATAACACTTGCTAATCCAAAGCCTTACTTCCTTGACATGCTGACACACCTCACATACATGCCTGTTCCAGTTCATGTTATTGAAAAACATGGCAGCAGATGGACTGATCCTGAAAACATGGTAGTAAGTGGGCCTTTTAAGTTGAAGGAAAAACTTGTCAATGATAAGATCGTTATTGAAAAAAATAATAGATACTACAACGCTGGTAATGTTGAAATAGATGAAGTCGTCTTTTATACAGCAAACTCAAATACTGCATACAACATGTACATAAATGACGAACTTGATTTCCTAACAAAGATAGGTATGGAGTATTTAGAAGAAGCCAGAATAAGAGATGATTACTACGCTCACCCCATAAACAGATTAAATTATATCTCATTCAACACTACTGTTAAACCACTTGATGATCCGAGGGTTAGAGAAGCCTTGACTCTCGCCGTTGATAGGGAGACATTAAATAAAATTGCCTTAAAGAACCAATCAGCACCAACAAGGAACCTAACTCCATCATTTGAAAATTATTCTTATGGTAAGGAACTTGTCTTATTTGACCCCCAAAGGGCTGTGCAACTGTTAGCTGAGGCTGGTTATCCTGATGGTAAGGACTTCCCTATTCTTAAATACAAAACTTCAAAGCGTGATGGCCCAAAATTATTCGAAGAGTTTCTACAGGAACAATTTAAGAAAATACTAAACATTAACATTGAAATTGAAACTGAAGAATGGACTACATTCCTAGCCGGCAGAAAGTTGGGTAATTACCAAATAGCAGACATGGGGTGGGCAGGTGATTATTCAGATCCGCTAACTTTCCTTGAAAGTTTATTTACAACAGAAAATCATACATTTGGGGCATATGGCTATTCAAATAAGGAATATGACTCACTAATAAAACAATCTGACCTTGAGCAAGACCCAGTTAAGCGCCAGGACATTTTAAGAAAAGCTGAGGAAATAATTATAGAGAAAGATTTCCCTGCCGCTCCTATCTCGATTGCTAAATCATATCATCTCTTCAGGGATGACAAATGGATCGGGTGGACTCCCAATATTGCGAGGATTACTTCAACGGTAATTTATCTGATTCTGAAATTGGAATTAAGGCTGTAAATGACTCCACTCTTGAAATAACACTTGCTAATCCAAAGCCTTACTTCCTTGACATGCTGACACACCTCACATACATGCCTGTTCCAGTTCATGTTATTGAAAAACATGGCAGCAGATGGACTGATCCTGAAAACATGGTAGTAAGTGGGCCTTTTAAGTTGAAGGAAAAACTTGTCAATGATAAGATCGTTATTGAAAAAAATAATAGATACTACAACGCTGGTAATGTTGAAATAGATGAAGTCGTCTTTTATACAGCAAACTCAAATACTGCATACAACATGTACATAAATGACGAACTTGATTTCCTAACAAAGATAGGTATGGAGTATTTAGAAGAAGCCAGAATAAGAGATGATTACTACGCTCACCCCATAAACAGATTAAATTATATCTCATTCAACACTACTGTTAAACCACTTGATGATCCGAGGGTTAGAGAAGCCTTGACTCTCGCCGTTGATAGGGAGACATTAAATAAAATTGCCTTAAAGAACCAATCAGCACCAACAAGGAACCTAACTCCATCATTTGAAAATTATTCTTATGGTAAGGAACTTGTCTTATTTGACCCCCAAAGGGCTGTGCAACTGTTAGCTGAGGCTGGTTATCCTGATGGTAAGGACTTCCCTATTCTTAAATACAAAACTTCAAAGCGTGATGGCCCAAAATTATTCGAAGAGTTTCTACAGGAACAATTTAAGAAAATACTAAACATTAACATTGAAATTGAAACTGAAGAATGGACTACATTCCTAGCCGGCAGAAAGTTGGGTAATTACCAAATAGCAGACATGGGGTGGGCAGGTGATTATTCAGATCCGCTAACTTTCCTTGAAAGTTTATTTACAACAGAAAATCATACATTTGGGGCATATGGCTATTCAAATAAGGAATATGACTCACTAATAAAACAATCTGACCTTGAGCAAGACCCAGTTAAGCGCCAGGACATTTTAAGAAAAGCTGAGGAAATAATTATAGAGAAAGATTTCCCTGCCGCTCCTATCTCGATTGCTAAATCATATCATCTCTTCAGGGATGACAAATGGATCGGGTGGACTCCCAATATTGCGAGGATTACTTCAACGGTAATTTATCTGATTCTGAAATTGGAATTAAGGCTGTAAATGACTCCACTCTTGAAATAACACTTGCTAATCCAAAGCCTTACTTCCTTGACATGCTGACACACCATACATACATGCCTGTTCCAGTTCATGTTATTGAAAAACATGGCAGCAGATGGACTGATCCTGAAAACATGGTAGTAAGTGGGCCCTTTAAGCTAAAACACAAAATTTTAAACGAAAAGATGGTTATTGAAAAAAATAATAGATACTACAACGCTGGTAATGTTGAAATAGATGAAGTCGTCTTTTATACAGCAGACAACAGTACAACTTCCTACAGAATGTATGAAAATGACGAACTTGACTTCCTAACAACTCCAACCATCCCACCTAACTTAATAAAAGAAATAAAGCTCAGAAATGACTATTATACCTCAGCTATAAATGGGCTTTACTATTTTTCGTTCAACACTACTGTTAAACCACTTGATGATCCGAGGGTTAGAGAAGCCTTGACTCTTGCCATTGACAGGGAGACGTTAACAGAAAAAGTTATAGAAAATAGTTCTATTCCCACAAGAAAAATTAGTCCCAATTTTAAAAATTATTCTTATGGCAAGGAACTTGTCTTATTTGATCCCCAAAGGGCTGTGCAACTGTTAGCTGAGGCTGGTTATCCTGATGGTAAGGACTTCCCTATTCTTAAATTAAAATACAATACGAACGAAAATCATAAAAAAATCTGTGAATTTATTCAAAACCAATGGGCAACAACTCTAAATATAAATGTCGGACTTGAAAACGAGGAATGGGTAACCTACCTAGCAAATAGGCAAAATGGTAATTATGAAATAGTAAGGGGGGGCTGGTTGGGCGATTATTCAGATCCAATGGCATTTCTGGGCTTATTTCAAACAGAGTTCACACACTTTACTTCATACAAATACCTTAATAAGGAATATGACTCACTAATAAAACAATCTGACCTTGAGCAAGACCCAGTTAAGCGCCAGGACATTTTAAGAAAAGCTGAGGAAATAATTATAGAGAAAGATTTCCCTGTTGCTCCAATATACATATATGCAGGCAACTATCTCTTCAATAATGACAAATGGACCGGATGGAATCCCAATATTCTGGAAAGATTTGATTTCTCTGAACTTAAAAGAATAAAATAGAGTGAAGGGGTGTTTGTTAAAGATGCTTTAACAAGCATCTTTTTATTAGTAAGGTTGAAAGCGGCTCAAAACCTGAATCCGTGGTCAGTCTCCGTTTCTGGAACGGCGAAGTACCATCTCTTTCTGTTTGCATCAACAGAGAACTTAAAGGAATTTCACTGCGTACGCATAAAAGTACAATGCTTTAATAAAAATCTCGATCTAACGATTTTAATTAAAAAATAAAATATCTTCAAAGGCAATAAATAGATGAACTGAATCTCTTAAGCACTAATAGACAAATCTGAATCAAATAAAACTTGTTAAAAATATCAAATTCAAATGCCGCACAGTAATATGCAAATTATAAAACCTAGCCTTCAAACACGATAAAAATACTAAATGTCTTTAAAGCGAAATAAAACAAATCTCAATGTGTTAATAATAATTAAACATTATGTGTTAGAATAACTAACTATATAGATTAAAAATTTCATTACTGAAATGAGGGGCGGCCATGCTGAAGTTTACCGTACAAAAACTGTTGGAAACGGTTCCAACTCTAATTGCAATAACTTTTTTGTGCTTCCTAATAATGAGACTTGCTCCCGGAAATCCGTTCGATTCTGAAAAACCTATTGATCCTCAGGTAAAAGAAAAGCTAATGCAAAAGTATCATCTTGACAAGCCTTTTCATGTTCAGGCTTACTACTACATCGCAAATGTCTTAAAAGGGGATCTTGGACCGTCATTGAAAAAGAGAGACTTAACCGTAAACCAGTATATAAAATTAGGGATGCCTAAATCCCTTACGATCGGGATAGTAACTTTAGTATTGTCCCTCGTGCTTGGAATTTTACTGGGGACAATAGCTGCTGTTAAAAAAAATACTCGTATTGATTATGCAATAAGAGTATTAGCAATATTTGGGATTTCTGTTCCTACTTTTGTAGTTGGTCCCATTTTGCAATACTTCCTATCAGTAAAATTGGGACTATTTTACACCTCTGGATGGATTACGGAACGAGGTGGTCTTGCAAATTTAGTTATGCCTATATTAACACTTGCTTTGCCATACACAGCTATTTTTACAAGAATACTTAGGGGATCGATGTTAGAAATATTAAAGAGTGATTTTGTAAGAACAGCAAGGGCTAAGGGCTTAAGTTTTAGTGTAATAATCAGGAAACATGTCCTAATAGGGGCCATACTTCCCCTGATAAGCTACATGGGGCCTATCTTTGCTGGAATAATTTCTGGCAGCATGGTTATTGAACAAATATTTAGAATTGCTGGCATGGGAGTGGTTACAGTAGAGGCATCTTTGAATAGAGACTATCCACTGTTAATGGGCTCAGTCTTGGTTTATTCAACCATACTGCTTATCTCTATTTTAGTATCAGACATTGCTTATAAAAAACTTGATCCAAGAGTATAGGAGGTAACACAATGAGCAACTATGAACAAGAAAATGACTCATTTGAGTCTCATACATCTACTAGAAGAGCGTGGTTGAGGTTTAAAGAAAACAAGCTTGCATTTATAAGCATATTTATTATTGGATTTTACATAATAATTGCAATTCTTCAGCCAATCTTACCAATATACAAGTACTATACTCAAGTAGTTGAGCATGCAGACTTACCCCCATCTCTTAGACACGCTGGGGAGCTGTGGTACGAGAAGGAACTTAATTTCATAAAAAAATTATCTAAAAAGGAAAAGCGGGATCTGAATGAAGAAGAAAACTCAAGGCTTGAAGAAATGAAGAGAAGAATAGAAACAGAGGTTCAAAAGATTGATGGCAGGGACACTAAAATACATCAAAGAGTATACCTACTGGGGACAGATAGCCTTGGAAGAGATTTACTCGCGAGAATAATACAGGGAAGCCAAATATCAATATCTGTAGGCTTTATTGGAGCGTTCATATCTATGATAATAGGAACCATAGTGGGTGCAATAGCGGGATTTTTTGGTGGCATCCCAGACAGAATAATAACTAAAACGATAGAAATGCTCTATGTCTTACCCTCCTTGCTTGTCATAATAACATTGATGACCGTTATGGAAAGAAATATAATAGGTTTGTTTATTGCAATTAGCATTATTTCATGGCTATCACTTGCCAGAATAGTTAGAGGGCAGATACGATCACTTTCAAAGTCTGAATTTATACAAGTAGCTAGAACACTGGGGGCAACAAATAAGAGAATGATATTTAACCATTTAATCCCCAATAGTCTTGGGATGATAGCAATAATTACAACAATGAATGTTCCGTCTTTTATTATGATTGAGTCGTTTTTATCATTTTTGGGACTTGGCATATCAGCACCAATGACCAGCTGGGGGGAGTTAGTAAAGAACGGAATCCCTACGTTTATTGAGTATCCATGGAAGATTTTCATTCCAGCGGCAGTCATGACAATATTCTTACTATTCATGAATTTTTTAGGAGACGGATTAAGAGATGCATTCGATCCGAAAGATGGCCTCTAGGAGGATAATTAAATGAAAGAAGACTACATACTGGACATCAAAAATTTAGCAATTGAGTTTAGACTGAAGCACACAACAATACACCCTGTAAACAACATAAACTTAAAAGTGAAAAGAGGAGAAATCAGAGCCATTGTTGGAGAATCTGGCAGCGGAAAGTCTGTTACGAGTATGGCTATTTTAAAGCTATTGCCCGAAATGACAACAGTATACAAAGAAGGCGAGATACTCTTTGAGGGGCAAGATTTACTCAAGTTTAGTGAAAAACAGCTCCAAAGTATTAGAGGAAATAAAATAGCGATGATATTTCAAGATCCAATGACCTCCTTAAACCCATATTTGAGGATATCTACACAAATTGAGGAAACAATAATGTTGCACCAAAAGCTAGACAAACATACAGCAAAGAAGAAAGCGATAGAAATGCTAAAGACCGTTGGCGTTATGTATGCAGAAGAAAGAATAGAGCACTATCCACATCAATTCTCAGGAGGGATGAGACAAAGGGTTATGATTGCAATGGCCTTGAGTTGTCATCCGTCTTTATTGATAGCAGATGAACCCACTACAGCTCTTGATGTTACAATTCAGGAACAAATCCTGCTACTCATTAAAAGTTTATCTAAAAGATTCAATACTTCAACAATACTAATAACCCATGATTTAGCAGTAGTTGCAGAAATTTGCGATACAGTGTCTGTAATGTACCAAGGTGAATTTGTGGAGGAAGGAACAGTGGAAGAGATATTTAAAACTCCCCAGCATCCGTATACAATCGGTCTTCTAAAATCAATACTTACTCTGGATCAGGATCCGAATGAAAAACTTTACTCAATTAAGGAAAGCTCTATTGCATCAACTGTGAGTAACCATCAAGGAGCTTTAAATGAACGATGAAAGAGACATAATTCTTAAAGTGAAAGATCTAGTACAAACATTTACAATTGGGGAAGACTTTTTGTTTTGGAAAAACAGACGTAAGATAAACGCTGTGAATGGCATCAGCTTTGAGGTTGAACGCAATAAAACATTGGGGCTAGTGGGAGAATCTGGGTGCGGAAAATCAACAACTCTCAGATCAATAATGCAGCTTTATACACCAACATCTGGAAGCATATATTTTAATGGAAAAGACATCACAAAACTTCCAAAAAGAGAACTCTTGAAGACTAAGAAGGATATGCAAATGGTTTTTCAAGATCCTCATACATCCCTTAACCCAAGAATGACAATAAAAGAAATAATAGCAGAACCATTAGTTATATACAATGAAAATAAAATTCTTCCAAAAACAAGGCAAGAAATAGACGAGAGGGTCAATGAACTGATGGATATTACCGAACTTGAAAAAAGTATGTTGTCTAGATACCCACATGAATTTTCGGGAGGACAAAGGCAAAGAATAGGAATAGCAAGAGCACTTGCCCTAAACCCTAAGCTTTTACTTCTAGATGAAGCTGTATCGGCTCTAGATGTATCGATAAGGGCTCAGATTCTGAATCTGCTCAAAACTTTACAAAGAGAATTAAATTTATCCTACCTCTTTATCTCACATGATTTGGCGGTAGTAAAATACATGAGCGACAAAATTGCTGTAATGTATTTGGGTGTTATCTTGGAAATCGCACCTAGAGATATTTTATTTTCAAACCCCATACACCCATACACCAAAACTTTAATAGCTTCTATTCCTGAAATTGATCCCGAGAAAAGAAGAAACAAAACCATAAAACTTGACGAACCATCTCTAACAAGCATCCGAAACACAGATCCGACGGCAGGAGAAGCATCGCTCGAGGAAGTAGAAAAAGATCACCTCGTATCCAGATACCTTTTTGACGAAATGAACAGCCTACTGAATAAATAAAAACGTATAGTCTGTGTTATTGAACGGCTCATCCAGGAAAGTTCCCTTAAACCTATCCTATAAACCGGAGAAATCGATGGGGTGTCTCTTCTTGCTTTCGGAAGTGGCAAGCAAAAACGCTAGTTATCAAAATAAGAAACCTCAAAATCTATCTTGTGATCAACCCCCTGAGCAAAATACAGATTGGTTCTATTAACATTATTTTTATCTATAACCCTGTTACCAGAATCAACAAAATAATAATAAATCCTACCCCTGGGAAGGTTTTTAAGCCTAATAGTGTACACCCCTTTGTTGCGTTCCTGCTCAATTAGTCTGTTTAAAAATGGGTTGAAATTGTTAAAATTGCCGGCTATTGTAACAACTTGACCAGGACGCCCTATATAAAAAATCTCAACTTCCCCATCATTAGAAGAATCAATCGGATTTCTTAAAGAAATGTAACTGTCATTTGCACCTGAAATATCAATTACAGAAAACGGTATCAAATCCTTATCGTAAACTACGTTCGCATTATATTCATCGTTTGTCCAAATTCCATCCACAACAAGCTTATACTTTATTCTAACAAGCCCATGGGGTAGGCTTACTTTTACAAAAAAAAGGCCATACTTATTCCTCTGGAAAAGATACTTTCTCGAATAACCATCAAAATCAAAAACAGCAAATATTTTCCTAATACTTTTATCCGGAGGATAAAACATGATAACTCTTTTAGAGTCAACAATCGGACTTAAATCATCCCTTCTTGTCGAAATTTCCAAAAACTCAATTAAAGCTAAATTAAAATCCGTAACAACAACCCCTCCCAAAATACCACCACGAACACCAAAGAAGGAGAACATAAAATATAACAAAAACCTCGGAATTTTTCTCACAACCCGACCCAAAAACTTAAAAACAACCCTTTCAAGAAACACTACACATTTATTCTATTTATTATTATACTGAAAACACATAGTAAAGTAAATACAAATATTAATGACAAGGAGTTACAAAATGGGCTTTCATATTTACGAAATAAAGGCTAGGCAAATAATTGATTCTAGAGGAAACCCAACGGTTGAAGCAGATGTAATACTTGAGGATGGTTCCTTTGGTAGGGCAGCTGTTCCATCAGGTGCCTCAACGGGTATAAATGAGGCTGTTGAAATAAGAGATGGCAATAAATCTGTTTACATGGGCAAAGGGGTGCTAAAGGCAGTTGAAAACATAAAAAATATCATCTCTCCAGAGCTTGAAGGAATGAGTGCTTTAAATCAAGTTGAAATTGACAGAAAAATGCTCGAGCTTGACGGTACCCCTACTAAATCAAAACTTGGGGCTAATGCTATCCTTGCGGTTTCAATGGCTACGGCTAAAGCGGCCGCTGCATATGTTGGACTTAAAGTTTACCAATATCTTGGCGCTTACAAAGCCAACGTATTACCTACACCTATGTGTAACATTATTAACGGCGGTGCTCATTCTGATAATTCTGTTGATTTTCAGGAATTCATGATAATGCCGGTTGGAGCAAAGACTTTTAGTGACGCAATAAGAATGGCAGCTGAAGTCTTTCACACTCTTAAGGGAATTTTAAGCAAAAAAGGCTATGCGACCTCTGTTGGGGATGAGGGCGGCTTTGCTCCAAATTTAAAATCAAACGAAGAGGCCTGCGAAGTTATTATGGAAGCCATCAAGGAAGCGGGCTATGAACCTGGCAAAGAAATTGCGATTGCTCTTGACCCTGCAACATCTGAACTTTATGATTCAAAAACAAAAAAATATGTACTCAGATGGTCAACTAAAAAAGAGCTTTCCTCTGAAGAAATGGTTGAATATTGGGCAAAATGGGTAGAAAAGTATCCTATTATATCAATTGAAGATGGAATGGCTGAAGAAGATTGGGATGGTTGGAAAAAGCTCACAGATAAGATAGGAGATAAAGTGCAACTTGTTGGGGACGACTTATTTGTGACAAACACATCATTCCTTAAAAAGGGAATTGAAATGAAGGTCGCAAACTCAATACTCGTTAAAGTAAATCAAATTGGAACATTAACTGAGACTTTTGAAGCTGTGGAAATGGCAAAAAAAGCAGGATATACTGCTATAGTTTCGCATCGTTCGGGTGAAACGGAAGATACAACAATCGCCGACCTTGTTGTTGCGCTCGGAACGGGACAAATCAAGACAGGTTCCCTGTCAAGAACAGATAGAATAGCCAAATACAACCAACTTCTAAGGATAGAAGAAGAACTAGGAAGCACCGCTGAATACCACGGTAAAGAAGTGTTTTATTCTATTAAGAAAAAATAAGAAAAGCCCCTCACAGGGGCTTTTTCACAAAGATACAAATATAATCCTTTATCTTTTTGAAAATTGAAAACTCTTTCTAGCTTTCTTTTTACCAAACTTCTTACGTTCAACTCTCCTTGAATCCCTTGTCAAAAATCCATTAGATTTAAGAACTGCTCTATGCTCCTCATCAAGTGCAAAAAGAGCTCTTGCAATCCCATGTCTAATAGCACCAGCCTGACCTGCAATACCCCCCCCATAAATATTTACACAAATATTGTACCTCCCGAGAGTATTCGTTAAAACCAAAGGCGCCACAACATGTGTCCTCAGATTTTCAAGCTGCACATAAGAATCCAAATCCCTACCATTAATCTTAATCTCACCCTTACCTTCTCTAATATAGACCCTAGCAACAG
Organism: Candidatus Borrelia undatumii; assembly: GCF_020882015.2. Classification (GTDB taxonomy): domain Bacteria; phylum Spirochaetota; class Spirochaetia; order Borreliales; family Borreliaceae; genus Borrelia. Next base: position 344,675 of record NZ_CP086555.2, read on the forward strand.
AAGCCTTACGCCTTCCCGTACCCATGGCTAAATTAATACCCCTAACATCCACCTTCGTCATTTTTCCTCTCTTAATCCAACTCTAACTCATAAGGGTTCTGTGCCTTAAGATTATGCTCAGACCCAGCAAAAACTCTAAGATTCCTAAAAAGCTCACGACCCAAAGGCCCCTTTGGCAACATACCCTTGATAGCCACCTCAAGAGGCGCCGTTGGCTTCCTCTCAACCAATGTTCTAAAAGTATCAGAATAAAGTCCTCCTGGGTATCTTGAATGTCTATAATAAATCTTCTGATTATACTTCTTACCCGTAAGCCTAACCTTTGAAGCATTAATAATTACAACATTATCACCCAAATCCTGATGGGGAGTGTAATACGCCTTATGCTTCCCTCTCAAAATTCTAACTGCCTCCGCAGCAATCCTGCCAAGAATCCTACCAGCGGCATCAATAACACACCACCTCTTCTCAACATACTTCGGTTTAACCCATACTGTTCTGTTCTCAGTTACTCTATTCATGACAACCACACCCTCGCTTAGTATTCTACAAATTCACACCCCTCAAGTCTACTATTTGTAGGCTAGTCTGTCAATACTGAGAGTTAAGTTTATCCTGTAGCTTAAAAGCAACCTTTTTAAACCCATCCAAATCGCCTTTAGAAAATTTCAAGGGAACAAAAGAAGGATTACTAAACAAGGGATTAATCAAATACCCATTATTTAAATACTCATTAAAAACCTCAACATGATGCTCAGATCTATAGAGGGGAAACATATACCTATTTATTATTTTAAACATAGGAGTAGCAAAAATATCAAAATTAATTTTTTTATCTCTCTCGTAAGATGCGATCCTAGCAAGCACATGCCTAGTAGCTGCCAAAGTTAAAGCATCGAAACTATCCCTAAATTCCATTTTTTTAGACAAATTATCTAATATAACAATACTAATAGACATGCATCCAGGCATCGGAATATTGACAAGCATAGGATACCTAAAATTACTAAATCCAACCTTAAATTCATATATCCCCTGATCGTCTTCCCAAGGCTTACTAAAATGATGTTGTCCCGTTAAGAATAACAAAAAATCCCTAGCATCTCTTTCAAACTTAAAAATGTATACACAACCCGCCTCTTTAAAAAAAGAAAAAAAAACATTTTCGAATTGCTTTCTAAATATGGAAGGATAGGAAGCAGTAAGACCCCTTGAAAAAGTCTGCTTAAGAACAAGATTTAAGCCTCGAATTCTATGCCCTAAAAAATTATTACCTCCGTTCAAGTATAGATCTAAATATCTATTACCCCTAGTATCATAAAGGTAAAAAAATCTTGCTCTTTTAATAACTGGAAGGCAACTCGTCAAAGGTTCACTACACATCTTTCAATTTGTCCACTAAAATTTCATTTGCAAGTACAGGATCAGCCATTCCAGAAGTCTTTTTCATAATCTGTCCCATCATGAATTTCAACGCATGACTTTTACCTTTTTTGTAAAGTTCAACTGACTTAGAATTTTCACCTAAAACTTCAACCACAACCGATTCAATCAGAGATTTATCACTTATCTGTTCTAAATTTTTCTCACCAACAATTAAAGAAGGAGAAGCATTTGTGTCAAGCATTTCTACAAACACTTCCTTGGCAATCTTTCCACTTACTCTCCTACTAACGATAAGCTCAACAAGTTCTCCAATATACGACGGGGGTATATTAAAATCAAGTATATTGATCCCTCTCTCATTAAGCACGCTCAATACCTCAGACAATACCCAATTAGCCACCCTTTTAGGGTCACTTACACCCAACGCCGCATCTTCAAAGTATTTAACCAAATTTTTATCAGAAGTTAGGGTAATAACATCAAAATCACTAAGACCATATTCCTTCTTTAGTCTAATTCTTGCATCAAAAGGCAACTCAACCATCCTACCAATCTTTATGCTTTCAATATAATCATCATCCAGCCTTACTAAAGGCAAGTCCGGCTCTTTAATGTACCTATAGTCCGCCACTGTTTCTTTGCTTCTTTGAAGTACCGTAACTCCTCTCTTGTCATCAAAACCCCTTGTGTGTTTACCCTCATCCCTAAAAGTCTTTCTATTTAAAATCCATTCCTCTTTTTGCCTTTTCTCTTCATAATCAATTGCCAACTTCACGAACTTAAAAGAATTTAAATTCTTTATCTCAGCAATTGGAGTTTTATACTCAATATCGCCCTCATTGATAAGCAAATTGATATTAACGTCACAGCGAAAAGAACCATCTTCCATATTGCAATCGGATAAATTAAGGTATCTAAAAATTTCCCTTAAAGAATTTAAATAAGCCGCAGCCTCATCCCTACTGTTAATGTCTGGGGCAGAAACAATCTCTAACAATGGAGCGCCTGAGCGATTAAAATCAACATAACTTCTATTATCACTTTCAAGCAAATGTAAACTCTTCCCAGAGTCTTCTTCCATATGTATTCTGGTAATATTAATTTTTTTAAAACCTGAAGAAACTCCAATAAAAATAAATCCATTCTCACAAATCGGCTCATCATTTTGAGATATCTGATATCCTTTGGGCAAATCAGGGTAGGAATAATGTTTTCTATCAAACTTGACAATATTTTTGATCCTAGAATTTGTAGCGTGCCCTGCAAGAATCGCACTATTTACTAATTCCTTGTTAACGGTAGGCAATGCTCCAGGAAGCCCAAGACATGTCGGACAGGTACGAGAATTCGGAATCCCACCAAACTCGTTCCTGCACCCACAAAAAGCCTTCGTCTTAAGTCCCAATTGCACATGCAACTCTATTCCAATAAGTAATCTATATACCATCTAGCCCCAATTCCCTTATCACATTTCTTGAAAAATTTAAAAGCTCAAAATCTCTTCTAGCTTGCCCAATTATCTGCATACCAATAGGCAGTCCCTCTTTGTCTTTCGCAAAAGGAAGTGAAATTGCAGGAGCACCAATCAGATTAGCAATCACAGTACATATATCAGAATAATACATTCTTATAGGGTCATCACAAACCTCACCAATTTTAAAAGGTTTAACAAAACTGGTAGGCGTAATAATATATTCAAACTTACTGAAAAGCTCATTAAATTTGGGGACTACCACATTTTCAATAACTCGGCAAGCCCTTGCGTAATACCTTAAATCATAACCTTCTGACAATAAATAATTACCAAGAACAATACGCCTTTTCACTTCTTCATTGAAAAATGAACTTCTGTGTTTAAAATAAAAATCGCTTAAAGTTAAATTATCCCTTATCATTTTTCCATAACGAAGTCCCGTATAACGAGCAAGATTAGAGGCTGCCTCAACAGGAGATATTGAATAATAAAGAGACAACACGTAAGAAATTTCTTCTATTGAAACCTCATGTATTACAACCCCTTTACTTAAAAGCTCAGACTTAAATCTAGAAAATTCACAAACAACATCCTTGTCCATTAAATCTTCACCAAGCTCCTTGATTGTAGCCAACCTAATATTCTTCAAGGATCTATCTAGCAACGGATAAGGGTTTGTAATAATATCTATGCTAGTAGCGTCCATTTTATCAATTCCACAGGTGTATCTTAATACTAAAGCTATATCATCAATGAAACGAGAAAAAAAACCTATCTGATCAAGTGACGATGCATAGGAGACAAGCCCGTAACGGGACAGACCTCCATAAGAAGGCTTAAAGCCAATGACACCAACAAAAGAAGCAGGAAGTCTAACAGACCCCCCTGTATCGCTACCGAGTGAAAAAGGAGCTTGATTTCCCGCAACAACCGCACCAGAGCCACCGGAACTACCCCCAACAACATACTCCTTATTTAAAGGATTAAGGGTTGCACCGTAATAAGAAAATTCACAAGAAGAACCCATCGCAAATTCATCCATATTAGTCCTACCAAGCAAAATTGCACCCCTATCTCTTAACCTTTTAATAACGGTTGCATCATAGGGAGAAACATAACCCTGTAAAATCTCGGAGGCACATGTTAAGCCCTTATCTTTAATCGCAATGTTATCCTTAACAGCAATGGGCATTCCAATTAAAGGAAAATCCTGTCCCCCCCCCTTCGCCAAAAGAACATCGTATTCTTTTGCCCAATCCAAAGAATCATCAAAAAATTCAATATAACCATTAATATCTTTACCTAATTCATATTGCCTCTTATAAGAAAGGACAATATCGTAAACACTACATTTACGGCCTAATATCAATTCTTTAATCTTCACCAAACTTACATTTCTCAAATCCAAATCAATGCCCCCATTCAAGTACTTTAGGAGATGGGAAATATCCATCCAGAAATAGATTACTAAATTTTTTAATGGACTCAATCTTCAAAGAAGGCAAGACCTCATCCTCCCTTAAATCAGATAAAGCACACGCCCTCTGTTTAAAATCATCTCCAACATCAAATTCAGAAATTTTATTTAACATACCAACAACTTTTTCAAACTTTTCAACAAACTTTTGCTCTTCATCCCCGTCCAAACTCAACAAACTTAACTTCAAGCTATTTTCCAAATGGATATCTCTCAAACCTCACCTCTAAATTTTAGAAAGTCCTTTAATATAGGCTGAATTTAAAATCGCTCTCTTCCCGCTCCTTAGATTAATCTTAATAAATTGCTCTCCACCTTGATACCACCTATCCACAATCACCCCACGCTCTCCATTGTAAGTTATATAATCTCCAATATTAAAGTTCTTGTCATTACTTTTTGAAAAAAAATATTTAAAATTATCCTCCAGATATTCTGGGACAAAGATAATATCATAACAATCCTTGCTAATATCTTGAAAAAAGGTTGAAATAGCGGTATTTCTCAACATACCTCCAAAAAATCTCTGCAAACTGAGCGTAATAATAAGCTCAAACCTAGCTCTGGTAAGAGCAACATAAAAAAGCCTTCTTTCTTCTTCTAATCTTCCTTCTGTCAATTCCTCTATCTCAGCAGGTAGCAATCCCTTCTCAAGCCCAGATATTATCACTCTATCAAACTCAAGCCCTTTAACCCCATGAATCGAAGATAAAAGTACACCAGAATTAGAATCTCCGTGCATTAAAGGCGCCAGAGATGAATTTTCTAAAAACATTACAAGCCCCTCAAAACTACCAGAATACTCAACTCCACTCCCAATAAGCTCATCAATGTTCCTAGTCTTTTCCTCTTTATCAAACTTTTGATAGTAATCCCAAAGGCCAAACTTAATTGCAACGTCTTTGATAAACGTAGATAAGTTCACATAAATATCTTCTTTAATTCTTTTACCCAATGAATCATAAATACTTAAAAAGGCAATAAGAGCATCCCCTGCCTTACCCCTTAGAGACCCAGCAACCCTTCTACTCGCAATAATCAAATCTAGATCAACATCACTATCATTTAACGCCCCTATTATCTTATCTGTGGTAGTTTTGCCAATCCCCCTTGCAGGTTTATTTACTACTCTCAGGAAAGACACCTTATCCTTTCTATTTACAAAAAGCCTGAGCAGAGAAATTACATCTTTAACTTCTTCCCTCTCATAAAATCTAATCGAACCTAACACTCTATATGGAATATTCCTCTTTAAGAAAGATTTTTCAAACTGAAAAGACTGGTAATTAAATCTATAAAGAACCGCCGTATCAAGCCTTTCTTTAATAAGAAAACTAGAAAAATACTCTGCCTCTTCTGTAGGATTTTGAAAGACGAAAAATTTCATTTTCTTACCCATCTTATTATTAGCAACTATCATCTTCTCATACCGATTCTTATTCTTTGAAATAACTTCATTTGCAACATTAACAATACCCAAAGTAGAGCGATAATTTTGTACCAAATAATACCTGGATACATCACTAAATGTCTTTTCAAACTCAAGAATATTTTCAACTCTGGCTCCTCTAAAGGAGTATATAGACTGGTCTTCGTCCCCTACTACCATAAAGTGCATTCCCTGACCATAAAGCTCCTTTAAAAACAAAAACTGCGCATAATTAGTATCCTGATATTCATCTACAAGGATGGCTTTAAACCTTTTCTGCACCCGCCTCTTTATATCTTCAGAACCTCTTAACATTAGAGTAGACTTAAGAATAAGATCAGCAAAATCAAAGGCATTACTCTTGGCTTTTTCTTGCTCATAAGTCTTAATTTCTCTATAAATTTTCCCCTCAACGCCGAAATATTCATTTAGACAACTACTTTCTTTCACCTTAAGTATTGAAGACGAAACTTGCTTTGCAAACTCAATGGTCGGAGCAAGACCAATTTGCTTAACAAATTTCACAACATCACCAGTATCCCAAATTGTAAAATTTGAATCATAATTCTTGTCAAATTCTTTAAAGTAAATTCTTAAAAGCCAAGCACCAAAAGAATGAAAAGTTTGAATGTGTAAAGACCTATTAAAATCAAAAAGATGATTTATCCTTTCATTCATCTCCCTTGCAACCTTATTTGTAAACGTTAAAGCAAGTATCTCCTCTGGCTTTAACTCCATCTTTTTTATCAAATAAGCTATTTTGGCCGTTATAACCCTTGTTTTCCCACTGCCTGGCCCCGCTAAAACAAGAATAGGATTACCAGTATTATCTAGAACAATTTCCCTTTGGCAAGAATTCAAACTAAAAAGAAATTCTTCTACCCTGTCCGCCACTAATAAACTTCAGAAACCTTAAGATCAAACCCCGTAGGAGTTTTTAACCAAAAAAATTGAACTGTCATCATTTCTTTTTCATACCCCCTCAAAACAGAAGTAATATCTTTCCCTTGAAGGGCAATACTAACATCAGAAAGCCTTGATAAAAACAATATTAAGGATTTCTTAAAGCTCAAATTAAGAGGATCATCTTTAGCAGCAAGTAAAGATCTTCCTGAAAGATTCCCCTCATCAGCGTACCTCAGAAATGTATCATTTAAAAAATGAATCACTAAATCAACATACACAATATTTCTAGAAGAATACAAAGTAGGATATTCACTAACCATCCTACTTCTGGGTCCATTAACCTCAAACCCCCAATCTAAAATTTCAAACCTACTAGAAAGGCTAGTTTCAGACACATGTTCAACATTCAAAACAAAGGATTCCAAGCTCACATGAGCTTTCCTGACCCTACCACTGGAATAATTTTCATAAATCATTCTCACCCTCATATCATCATTAAGGCCTATTTCTCGAGACTTACCTAACTTGAAAACATTTTGACTATTACCAAGCTCATCTGTAATAACTAAATCATCGTTATTAAATGAAACTCTATATCTTGAAATAGTGTTACCATAAATCAAAGATAAAAAATCACCATCTGCAAGAGAAGCATTCCAAAAATTTTCTTTATCAAAAGGAATTTCATGAAATGCGGGAGACTTCCTTGCAACATGGTTTGCCCTAAATATTTTCTTTAAATAAGCATTGATTTCATTAAAATTGAGGATAAAAAATATTAGCAGCACCGCAAAGCCAACCAATCCCAATAATATTTTAATCGCTGTAGAAGAACCTACATTGGAAATATCCATACTCTTATTGGAAAGACTCCCCTCACTTGTAAACTTTGAACCAACATTTTTATTTTCAGCTTTAATGCCAATGTAACTGTCATTAATCCTTCTCTTGTGCTCCTTAAAAAGAGATGAAATATACCAAACATCAATATCTAAATACTCACTATATGTCCTTAAAAACCCTACAGCTAAAACTTCATTTGGAAATAATTCAATATCAGAGTCTTCAAGAGCTTTAAGATATTTAACAGAAATCTTAATTTCATCAGATATAACCTCAAGATTTAGTCCTCTATCAACTCTAGCTTTCTTCAAAAAATCTCCAAACTTGACGAACTCATTCTCTTCCATAGTCTAGCTCCTCAAGCTCTCTTAACATCATACAAAAAATTATCTACCTTGTTTGAAGTTTTCGGCGGATCATACTTAAAACTACTCTCAGGGATTCCAACATTAAACTTCACAGACAAAAGGTCAATAACGATTTCTCTTCCACCACCAGTAGGATAAGCAATAATCCTCCTAATCGCACCACTTTCTGCAAAAGCAATCATAAAAGAATCGATTGTAGCAGCTCCCTTATAAAGCCGTCTTGAAAAAGTCAATTTTATAAAACTTTCCGCACTCCCCCCAGACTCATCAAGAGGCTCCAAATTGGGAGAATTGGTGTAAGACACACTGTATTCGGTGCCTAAAACACTCATAAAACCACCCCCTGACTTCCCTCTTGTTAATTGTTGTCTAAAAGAAGTACCAAGAGACGGAACATAAACGGTTAAAAGCTCTCCATCGCTTACAAAAACTTGACTATTTGAATCTAAATTAACGATAAACTTGTCTGGAAATTTATACAACAGAGTCCCCGTCTGCTTTAAGCCCTTTATATTAAGACTAATCTTGACCTGCATATCTTCCACATTTTGATACTTTGAATAAATATTCTCGAAATACTGATTGGCAGATACCTGAGCGAAAACAGCACACGGATACAAAACCAGCATTAGCATTATTCTCTTCATCGCAAAATCCTCACCTTATTAAGCCTAACTATATTAGAAAAATATATTACACAATCCATGCATAACACTCACACTATCATTTGTTAAAACAATAAGTTACTATTCACAAATATACCATTTTGTGTACTAATAATAAACATAGTTTTTAAAAGATTGAAGAGAGAAAATGTCACTAAACTACAGCGAAATAAATGTACTACTTAAGGAGCTTCCCTTAAAAAATTCGTTTTTAAAAAAAATAAAACAACCAAATTACAAGACTTTGGTTATAGAACTCTACAATAAGGAAATAGATGAAAAAAATTTCAGTATATTAATATCATTGGACCCCAGAACAACCAGGATACACAGAACAAGTAAAAAATTTAACAATATTCAACCTCCTTTAAGATTTTTTGAATTTCTAAAATCAAAAACTCAAAATGGAAAATTACTTGAGGCTTACCAGATAAACAATGAAAGAATAATCTCGATTAAGGTTGCAAAAAATGAAATGATAACATTTATCTTTATAAAATTATGGCCATCATCTCCTAACATAATCGCAACGGACAAAATCTTTAAAATACTTGATACATTTTACAGGAGGCCAAAATCGAGAGAAATTACAGGCGAAATTTTTACAAAAGTACTGGAAATTATCGCAAATAATAATGCAGCCCAAAAAATAGAAGCTAGGCTAAAGGATGGCTATAATAATCAATCTTCTTACTCTGAATTTATTGAAGACTACTACAGCAACCTAGAGGCAAAAGAAAATGAAGAACTCAATACAAAATTATTTAGAAAAAAATACGAGAAAGAAAAAATAAATTTGGAAAAAAGAATACAAGCTTTAGAAACACAAATAAACTCGATTAAAGTAGCTGAATCTAGCAGAGAAAAAGGCGAAGCTCTTTTATCAAGTATTAATTTAATAAAGAAAGGAATGAACAAAATTACCGTCAAAAAAAGCGATGGAGAAGAAATCACAATAGAATTAGACAACACACTTCTACCTAAAGAAAATGCCCTTAAATACTTTAGAGAATACAAAAAAAGTAAAAATTCTTCGACTATCATAAGAGAACAATTAAAAAACGCAAGAAAACAATACGATGAATTAATATCAGGGGAAACCTGTAAAGATAAAAAAGATTTAATCTCCTCAGAAAATGCAAGAGTTAAAAAACATTCGCCCCCAAAGAAACAAACCATTGGTATCCATTTCATCTCTTTGGGGTTTGAAATCGTTGTGGGAAGGAATGCAAAAGAAAACGACGAACTCTTAAGAGGCTGGGCAAAGGGTAATGACTACTGGTTGCACACAAGAGACTGTCCTGGTGCTTATGTATTCATCAGAAACAAAAAAGACAAAACTCCTCCTCTTGAAGTTTTACTCGATGCTGGTAATTTATGCGTTTTTTATACAAAAACCGCAAGAAAATCGGGGAAGGCTGACCTTTATTACACTAATGTTAAAAATTTAAGAAGAATAAAAAAGGGGAAAAAGGGGATTGTGATACCCAGTAAGGAGAAAAATTTACATATTAAACTAGATCTTAATATACTAAACAAACTGAAAAGCAAAAATTAATGCTAATTAATTCCAATTTAAATTTAAAATAGAATTGCAAGTCGATAAAAATCTTGTTATTGGAACTTAAAAAGCATAAAATTTAAATAGCGGAGGGACAAGCAAATGATAAAAAAATTAACAAAAATAGTAGCAACGATATCTGACCTTAGATGCGACCCAGATCACATAAAAGATTTATATGAAGCAGGGGTTAATGTAATAAGACTTAACACAGCTCATCAATCTCATGAAGATGCTTTAAAGGTGATTAACAATGTTAGACAAGTTTCAAATAAAATAGCATTAATGATTGACACAAAAGGCCCAGAAGTTAGAACGGCAAACATTGAAACCCCCATTTCCGTCAAAATGGGAGACAGGGTAATGATCTCAACATCACCTATTGACGATCCCAAATCGTTTCAAACTAATTACAATAACTTTGTTAATGAGGTTCCAAATGGCTCCAGGGTTCTTATTGATGATGGCGAACTCGAAATGATTGTTATTGAAAAACTAACAGACAGATTGATTTTTGAGGTTAAAAATGACGGACAAATTAAAAATAAAAAATCGATAAATACACCAGGAGTTCCACTTAAACTACAATCTGTAACCGAAAAGGACAAAGGATTTATTGAACTTGCTGCAAAACAAAATATTGATTTTATTGCCCACTCATTTGTAAGACATGAAAAGGATATTCAAGACGTCAAGGATATATTAAATACTGCTGGGAATCCTGATGTAAAAATCATTTCTAAAGTTGAAAATCAAGAAGGAATCGATAATATTGAAGAAATTGTAAAGGCTTCATATGGAATCATGGTGGCAAGAGGGGACATGGGTGTTGAAATACCTGCTGAGGATGTCCCTTTGGCTCAAATTAAAATAACAAAAACTTGCATCAAGTATGGAGTACCCGTAATTACTGCAACACAAATGCTTCACTCAATGATTGAAAATCCAAGGCCTACACGGGCAGAGGTTTCCGACGTTGCTAATGCAATTTTAAATGGTACAGACGCTATCATGTTGTCAGGTGAGACAGCCTACGGTAAATATCCAATTGAGTCTGTTAAGATGATGACTAGAATCGCTAGAGAAGTTGAAAAACATAGGGAAAAAACATTATTTAGAGATGAAATCTTTTGTAGTAAAAGGATTATTAGAAACTACATTATTAAATGTGCAATTGACTCAACTAAAATAATGCCCATAAAAGCTATCATTGTTGACTCACTAAAGGGGCGTACTGCAAGAGTAATGGCTACATATAGAGCGAGCGTTCCTTTGTTTATTACAACAAGCAATGAGAGAATTGCAAGAGAACTATCCCTTTCTTATGGCGTTTATTCTAATCTTGTTGATAACAGCTTTAAAAGAACAACTGAGTTTGTAGTAACTTCCCTTGAGCTACTCAAGAAACAAGGAATAGTTAAAGACTCAGACACTGTAGTCATTATCTCTGGAAACCCAAAAAGAGACGCAAGCAAGGGTACAGAATTTATGGAAATAAATACAGTAGAAGACGCAATTAAGGGACGGAACATATAAACAAAATAAGAAATAGTTTGGTTGACAATATATTTTACTCAAACGACAAGTTCGATCTAGACTCACTAGACTTGTACAAAAGAAGGACTCATAAAGCACTTCTAGTTAGCTACGGAGGTTATGAGTTTTTCTTAAAAAATTCCCACTTGTTCCAAAAAATAATAGCCAAGAACACGAAAAATATTTTCATATTCTCACAAACAAAAGAAAATGCACGGGTTAACATTTCAACTCACAAAGCCTGGAGCATACTAGACTCAAAAATTGATGTAAATACAGACATAATAAAATCAATACAAAACCTTGAATTTATAAACACAGAAGATAAAATAATAGAAAACGACCATAAAATCGAAATCGCGTCAAATTTTATCAAAGACATGACAAGAGAAATAAAAATAATCCCCCTAATATTGGGCAAACTCAACTACCAAGCCCTAAAGGAATTTAGTCAATTTTTAAGCGAATTTACAAAAAAAGAAGAAAATTCTTTCTTATTTCTTTCCTATTTCACCGCACGCTCTACAAACCCAAACAAGACTATCAGACAAGCAGCAACACTAAAAGAGCTCTTACTTACAAACAGCCTAAATTCCTCCATAATCCTAGAACATTACAATTCGAACAAAATATCCCCCGAAAACATAAACGCTTTCGTAATAATGCACAAACTTTTCCAAAGATTCGAATTCGCACACAGGGAAGCCGCATACAACGACAACGAACATTCAATAATAGAAAACATATTGATAAACTGAAATCAAAATCCTAAATAAAGTCTTCTAGTCTCTTGCAATTTTTCTTCAAAAAGACATCAAGACCCACCTTTGAAATGCTCCTTAACGCATTCGCAGAAACCCTGATACTAATACTTCTCCCCAACTCAGGAATAAAAAACTTCTTATTAATCAAATTGACTTTAAAGGTTCTTCTAGTCTTAACACCAATATGCTGCCCTGCCCCACCCCTTCTTTTAGCAAGTCCCTTCCTTGGCACATTATTTCCAAACAAGGTCCTCTTTCCTGTTATCTCACACTCTCTGCCCATCCAAAACTCCTAAACCGTTTGTTTCCTCTCTAAATACAAGTCCATCAACTTTAAAAACAAGCCCAAACTACCTGTTACGTTCTTAATTATACTACCAAAGTTTAAATTATTTCCATATGTTTTTATAAGATCAATATCAAGCTCCTTCCAGTTATAAATCAATTCTCTTTCCGAAGAAGTTTTAACATAATCTTCTAAACAATCCCTTAACCGTTGTTCCATAGAATAAATTATCGAATAATAATCATTCAATAACACAAGGGCCTTTTTATTAATATCTGCTACTATGCTTACTAACAACTTTTCTGACGATTTATCTCCAACAGAAGCCCTATGCAAAAGAGCCTTAATTCTATTACCATAGCTCCCCTGCTCACCAAGATTATTATCAAAATCAATAAGACTCGAATAAGTATTGATTAAAGAATGCATATCATTAGACATATGCCTTGAAATCTCAATATCCTTCCACTGCCCCTTAATGATAAGAACATTGACAATATCATTGAGCTCTTTCTTCACAAAATTGATCACATAAGTTTTCAAATAACCTAGCAGTTCATAATAAACATAGCCAGGAGTGCTTGGAATTTTAGATGTAATCTTAACATTCATCCTCTCATTGTAGTTATCCAAATGTAAAATCGTGCCTGCAGGGAACAATTTCTCAGCCAAAACCCTAGATTTACTATTTTTTTGCAAAACCTTAATTTTTTCTATTTCATTTGCAACATGCTTTGCAAGATCATTGAAAAATGCTTTTGCCATAGGCTTTGGCTTCTTCCTATTAGATATAGGAAAATAATCAGGGTCTCCGCTAACATACCTTACAAGATACAAAATTTCCTTATTCTTATTTATTTCAATGATTGAAGATATTATCTTAAGCCAAACATTCGGCTTAAGAGGAAAATTTCCCTTATCCCCATACACATCCGAAAGGATATCATATAGATTCTTCCAGACAGAGGAATCTACAACAGAATATATGTTCTCTAAAAAATCTTTAATCTCGTCAAGAATTGAACCGCAACCAACAGCGTTGAACCTTGGCTTATAAACAAAATCATCTTCCGGAAATAGATTATCAAAGTTCTTAATAATCGAGTGATATGGATATAAGACCAAATCAAAAAAGACATATAAAGCTTCACAAGTCTCATCGATCAATCTAATTTGCTCTTGAGTTACATTCTTAAATAAAAAATTTAAATTATTATTCAAATTTTTAGGCACATCTGATGTGAAACTAGGCATATCACCTGCAGAAAAAGAATAAACATAATCTAAAGCCTTTTTCTGATTCTCATTTAGATAATTCTCAACAACAAAGTGAATTATCTTGTTTGAATTTCGATATCTCTGCACAAAAAGCTTTAAAGGAGCAAAAGTTCTGTAAAGATTATAAATAAACTTAGCAAACTGAGGCAAAGCTTGTATTTTTGAAGCATTAAAAAAATTACTTACCTTATCCAAGTTATTCTTTAATTCTCTAATTCTTTTATGCCTGACCTGTTCAGGAGTAAGCTCTTTATTAAAGATAGAAAATAAAAAATCAAACAAACCCAAACTTACCAATCCCCCGCTAAAAATTAAGCACAAAATAAATAACGCTTCAAAACACCTGCGCTACCAAAATTATACATAATTTATTGTAAAATAAAAGGAAGTAAGGTAAATAATTTGCATGTACATAAAAAATCAGTTCTAATCACAGCTTTTATCTTGATTCTTAGTTGTTCGGCAAATGATAATGTAGTCTTACTAACCGACAGTAAAATCATTCCATTTTACGTATCACAATTTAATATAGAAAACAAAACAAATTTTATAGTTAAATACAAAGATCATATTAATGCACAAATAATTAACAAAGAAAATGCTCAGGTAGTTATAGCAAAAACCATAGACGATATTAATATAATTAAAAATTTTAAAAATCTTCAAAAGTACTATCACCCAGATTATCCAGTTCTAAATGGTATATCTGAGAAGTTCACATACAGAATTATTCCTATAAGCTTTGATATTCCAATCTTAATGTATAAAAACGAATACGATATAGAGCAGTACATTGATGTGCAAAATATTAAAACAATATACAAACTTTTTCAAAGGGAAAAAAAATTCTTTCTTTCTCCCTTCATTTCTGAAAATCTTTTCTACGTAGTGTCTAAAATAAACAAGGTAGACTTTCATCTTGCAAACAATAATCCTGAATATGATGAGGAAAAAATGTTAAGCATGAAAGAACACTTTAAATCATTTTTAGACGTAAATGAAATTAAAATTCAAAAAGATTTTGCAGAAAAATACCAATATTTAAAATTAGAAAATATTTTACTTGAAAAAAACACACTTTTAATAGCAGGGCTGGCTGATTTAGAATATTACAAAGGGTTAAAGAAAGACGTCAGAAATAAAATTAACTTTTCATACTTAACAAACCAAAACAAAAAATTAACAATATCCAATATAAGCTTTATGGGAGTTAAAGAGTTGTCACAACTTGCAGAAAGATTTGTCGTCTGGGTATTGGATAAAGAAGTACAGAAAGCCCTAATTGAACTTAAAAACAGAGCTAAATTTGATGAACATTTCGGTTTCATAAGCGGCCTCACGCCCTATAAAAGCTTAAATTTAAAACTAAACATTAAAAAAGAAACCCCTCTTTTCATCATCGATGAAAACTACATAGACGAAAGCACATATATACCCAATAAAAAACAAATAGAGAAAGAAATCCAAATAATTAATGAATTGTTTATCGACAACTACTAGTCTTTCAAAAAAACTGAAATTATGATTCTCTATAATTAAAATGTATTAAATGAAACATAACAATCAACAAGAGAAGAAGGATCAGAACAAAGGGCAAATACATGCTGGCAAACATTTGAATAAAAACTGCTACCAAAACAAATAACAAATAATTTACGAAAATCGAAACAATAATCGAAAATACAGCTATCATGATGGATACTAAAAATATTAAGAACTTCGAACCCACTTGAAAACTCACCCTAGAAGACACAGCAATAAATAACATTCCCCATAAAACTAATAATACAGGGTTTATCAATAATAAAAGACTGAACGAAAAAATACTTACCAATCTTAAGTTAAGCATTTCAATTTGACTAAAAGCTTTCAAAAGCCCTTGGGCAGACAAAAATAAGTTGCTACTAGAATTAGAAAATAAATGCAAATTATCAACATCTTTATTAATGCTAATAATACGACCACCTAAATCAAAGTCTCCGGTCGAAACAATAACTTTAGTAGCGGTAATACTGCTGTCTTCATTATCCTTATCCAACACATTCTGATAAACCTCATTGCCCTGAAGAGTAGCAAATGGAACTTTAATGTGCAACACAACATTGCCTGATTTATTAAATCTAATAAGCTCAAAATTTCTAATCATCTTTATATAAGAGATATCACTTACAACTTTTTGCATATAAATATAATCATGTGTTTTACTATCAGGATTAAATTGAAACAAAAATATATCATTTATACCATGATGTTCATAATATTTTTCAATCTCATCGAAGAAAAGGTACTCACTTCTAAGTTTTTCCAGAGACTTATTTTTATAGCCTAAAATCTCATTGTCATTCGGAAATAATTTATGGAGCCTTAAGAACCCATAATAGGCAGATTTAAATTTCTCTGTGTTAAAATACAAAAAATTTTTCTGTTTCTCTTCTAAAACCAAATGTCCCTTTTCACTCTCAATATTTTTGCTCTCGTTAATAGCCTTGAAAGTTAAATCCAGAAGAGCAGCAAGACCATCATCCCCAGTGGAAGCAAATCCTATATAAGCAAGATAATTAGCAGTAGGATAATCGCCCCTACCAATAAGCTCATTAACAATATCCTGAAAATCTTTCTTGGTAAGCTTTCTAATTAAATATGCATTAACAGTCTTGTTTATCTTTTCCAGATCAACATCATAGACAGGCATTCTATCGTATTCTGATTTAACTAGGTAATAATTAGTGGAAAGTTCATCGTTATCAAAGTCAATAAGCCTCATTTTATTATAGATCCTAATTAAATCCTCAAGATATTTTTTTTTCTTCTTCATTGCATCTACTAAATAATCTGAGCCTAAAATCCTGTTTTCTGATAAGTTTATGTCTATACCCCTTACCTTGTAAACTATTTCATTTGCCTGACGCTCCAAAAGATTATACCTATCATAGGTATACCTATATTCACTCCTCTGTGTGAGGGCATAAGGTAGAATAAAATTAAAAACAAAAGAAAACAAAACTCCCACTATAAAAAATAAAAATACAAATGGATAAAATCTTCCAAATAAGTACCCCGTATACCCTTTTAAATAGCATTTCACTTCATAACTACTTAAAAAAATAAAGTAAACACAAACAAAAAATATAAAAAATCCATTAAAATAACGATAAACATCCAAAACAGTGTCGAAAAACGTGGCTATTAACCTATATTTTTCCAAATAACCCGGCCCTAAAAAATACGTATAACAAAAAATTAAACAAATAAATAAAAACAAATAAATAACAAAATTACTCAAAAAGACATACAACTCTCTTTTCATAAACTCCACAGACTATTTTAGCAAACTGGTATCAAATCCTTCGCCAACCTTAATACAAGAGGCAATAAACCCAAACAAATAAACAGAAAAGAATGTCAGAACACAAAAAACAAAAGGAATGTAATCAGATACTAAACTCCTTCCCATAATTGAATCAAAATTCTTAGGAAACTCAACCGCATAAAGATTATAAACTTTAAAAAATAAAAAAACAAAGATAGGATAAAGAAATAGAGAAAAACTACTTGAAAATATGAGATTAAAAATATAGAAAAATGAGAACAAAAGTAAACCGAATCCAAATGCATTAAAAATCAGATCAGTATGACCTAAAGATAGAAAAAAATTATTTAAAGTTTCTAAATCATTAAAAACATAGCTGATCAGTTTGCTATATATTCTTTGCATCAAGAATACATCTTTCTTGGAATAAACAATGTTATCTCTAGGAAAGTCTTGGGCATATGAAAACCCACTAAAATCCCCATCATCATCGTTACGCTCTACCTTTAAAAGACCCTTAAAGCCAAACTGTTTGGAATCATCACTGTACAAAACCAACTTATCATCAAAGAAATGTACTATCCCGTCTCTAATAGTCCTACCGCTCTTTTGATGAAATCCCACAAATATAGTATTAAAGTCGTAGGCCGCTTTAAATCCAAAGTAAGACAATACCAATATAGAAACAAAAGTGACAAAACACAAAACCCTAGACATTCCCATAGCCTCTGCGTTGAAGGGATAAGAAATTCTCATAAAAGTAAAAACAAGAGCCAAGGGAAAGGCATAAAGATAAGCATCATGATAAAGCTCGTAACTAAAAACAGAAAAATTCACATACAAAAATTTATATTTCAAATAAAATGTACAAAGAAAGACAAAAGACAAAACAAAAAACACAAAAACAAACCTACAGGATACCAAAAAAACAGATCTTAAAACATCAAACACAAAAAACCCCTAGCCAAAAACTAATATCTTAAGACTTCCCAACAAGCAAAACATCTCTAATCTTCTGCTTGGCTTCCTCAAAACTAATTTGTAAGGCTAAACTAATCTCATGTTCCAAAATCAACTCAAAATCATTTAAAATCCTCTTCTCATAGAAAGGTAACTCTTTTTGAATAGATTTCGTGTATAAGTATTTATACAACCTAGCAGTATTTAGTATATCGCTCTGCTTATAAAAATCATGACTACCATCCTTTATTTTTTTCTGATCTATCTGACCCTCGAAATCTTTTATAACATCAAACACTTCCTCTACTTTCTCCCTACTAACCAAAGCCCTGATACCAAGATCGCTAGCCCTATCAACCGGAACCATGAAAGTCATCTCATTAAACGGAAAGTATATTTCATAATAATCAATAAACTTACCATTAAACTCTTTATTTTGAATATTTTTTATCCTACCCACTCCCTGCATCGGATAGACGATAGCTTGATCTAATACAAACGCCACTCTTTCCCTCATATAACAAAATTCTACTAACGTTTAAATCAAAAGAAATTACAAAAACACACTCAAGTTAGTTCTAATACTAAACTTATCTGCATAAAACAAATCCTTAAGGTAATTACCACCGCAAAAACTTATTATCACACTAGGAGTAAGTTTATTAATATTTGCAAAAAACATCTCCCTGTTCCTCCTAACAGCCCTCAGATCATAGTAACCAATGAAATTAATCTCCTTATGCGACCCTTTCAATCTTAAAAAATTCCTCTTAGAAACTACCTTGTCCTCGTCGATAATATAGCATGTTTTATATGTATTTTCTAGTATACGCATTAAAACAAGCAAAATTGAATTTGAATCATAACAACCGATATCAATCTTTTTAAAAAGCTTACAAAGAACTCTTAGTAACCTAGAATTTGAAAAAACAAGCGAAGAAGCCTTAACAAGATTTCTAAATTTTTTAAAGATCAAAAATTTCAAAAAAGCCTTAAAATCAACAAAAATCACCATTGAATGATATGGATGCGATAAAAGGTATTCAAATCGACTCGACAATTTATCAGCATTCCTAAACACATCTATTGGGAATCCACAAAAATAAATCCTATCCGGCTTTGAATATATATCTTTTAGATTAGCCACCATTACCCTCTAATAACAGTTTAAAACAAATAAGCGAATAAACAATAGCTGTATCTGATCTTAAAACTGGAGTATTAAACCTTACAAATTTAAAACCCATTTCCTTAAACAAATTAATTTCCGACATTGAAAAACAGCCCTCAGGCCCTACTAAAATGCCAATTTTATTCGAAGTACCCACACCATCCCCGCAACTTAATAAAACCCCCAGTTGATGAGCAACATAATAACTAACAGCAGATGAATAAGGAATGCTAAAAAAATTTTTGTAAAAATTAACACTGGGTACATGCACGTTACCACTCTGTTTCAAAGCTTCATCAATTATTCTTGAAAACCTAGAACTTTTAAAGTTCAAATCATTAACATCTACTCTAGAAACAGAATTATCAGCATTAACAATATTTATTTGGTCTACTCCAATTTCAACAATTTGCCTCAAACAAAAATCTAACCTTCTACCCTTAAGACTGGATATAAACACACTTATCTCAAAGTCTCTCTTCTTTATCTTCTCTACCCTCAGAGTAGACAGTCTAATAAGTTTATTATCCATGCTTAAAATTTCAGCAAACCTTACGTCCTCTCCCTTCAGCAAAACATTCAATCTATCCCCTACCTTAACCCGCCTCACATCAACAAGATAGTGATAGATTTTAACATCGTTAATAACGATATCATTTCCAAATAAACAGTCATCGCCTAGGACTATTTGTTTCACAAATTAATTTCCAACTTCTCTCATAAGATACTCATAAGAAGCTTTTAACGCCTTATCATAATGTAGATTATAGATTAACGCTTCTTGATTTGTATCTTGATAAAACCTATTAAGCACATATTGACCCAAAAAATCCCTATCCACATTATAACTAGAATGCTGTCTAACAAGATTATCAATAAAACCATCTATTTCAGTTTCCGTAATAGTTTTTCTATCCTTCAAAAAATTCCCTATCAAATCCTTATCAAAAATCTCCTTATACACTGCAACTTCCTCTTCAGAAAAATCCTTTGAAACAATTTCCAAATCAGGTTTAATTCCAACATTATGAATGCTTTGTCCAGAAGGAGTGTAGTACTTAGAGTTGGTAATCTTAAATCCTCCCGTATGGAAAGGAATCACATTCTGTATTACTCCTTTGCCATAAGACTTTTCCCCCACAACATAAGCTCTCTGATGGTCTTTTAAGGCGCCCACTAAAACCTCTGATGCGGATGCTGAATGCTTATCAATTAAGGCAACAATCTTCATGTCCAAAGGCACTAAATACTCGGAGCTAGCTTTATATTCAAATGGAACCCTAGCATCTCTTGCCTTTGTTGAGACAATAATTCCCTCAGTCAAAATATCATCGGCTATCTTTATTGCATCCTTAAGAAAACCCCCAGTGTTGAGTCTTAAGTCCAGTATTAAAGACTTAATATTTTGAGATTTAAGTTTTTCCAAAGCTTTTCTGAAGTAACTGTTAGTATTTGGATTAAAACTCACTATCCTAATGTACCCAACATCTTTACCAATTACATCATATTTAACAGTCTTTATATCCAATTTTTCCCTTATAAGCTCAAAGTCCAATTTTAAATCCTTACCTCTCAGAATAGAAACCTTAACCTTTGTACCTTCTGTACCTCTTAAAAGTTCAACAACCTGTTCCACTGTCATTAAAGAAGCACTCTTGCCATCAATCGCCGTAATATAATCACCAGACCTTATTCCAGCTCTGTACGCAGGCCCCTCCTCAAAAGGAGTAAGAATTTTAACATAAGGAACACCATGATCAAGGTTAGAGCTCGCAGAAGAATCTTTTTTGGTAATAGTAACCCCAATACCAACATAATTCCCCTCCGTAGTCTTTGATATTTCCTCCAAATCTTTTCTTGTCAAATATTGAGAGTAGGGGTCGCCCAACGCCTGAAACATACCCTTTAAAGCCCCCTCAAAAACGGCCTCATCATCAACAGGCTCAACGTAATTTCTCTTAATGAAATCGAAAGCTTCCGTCATCATATGACCATAATTTGACGCAGATAATTTACTTCCAGAAGAACCCACTTGTGCAAAGATAGATTCTACAATAACCAAAGAGCTGATACCAAAAGCCAACAAAAAGTATACAAATGCTAAAAATTTATTTCTCATCCAATTAATTCCTACACAAATAAAACTTGATTTTATCTTCATGATATAATACTTTAAGATTATGTCAAAGACAAATGCTTTAAAAACAAAAATTGCAGGCTTCATTGTCGCTGTTCAGGCTATCGAGAGCTTGTTAGTACTCTCAGAACTTTATGGAGTTATCAGCAAAACGATATTTGTCAACAACTCTTCTATCAAGCTCATGCTATCCCTTATCATATTCTCTCCGGAGTTATGTCTTGCGATACTGACAACAAACTATTTATTGTGCGAACAATTTAAAATACTTCACAGCCTGATTGTAACAACAAAAATTTTCCAAATAGTAATGGGTGTTATGTTATTTGTGCTGGGCTATTTCCTTCACTTGTACGTATACCAAATATCGCTATTTCATCTTTTAGGAATAACAATAATTTACGCTACATTTAATTCAGTGATTCTAGTTTTAATGAAAATAAAAGATAAAATAACGGAGTAGGGGATTGGTTATTATTCCTGTGGCCAGTGGAAAGGGGGGAGTTGGAAAGTCCCTTTTTTCGGCTAATGTCGCGATTTGTCTTGCAAATGAAGCAAAAAGGGTGCTCCTTGTCGATCTTGATCTTGGAGGCTCCAATCTGCACTCTATGTTCAATATTACTCCCAGAAAGGGCATTGGAACCTTCCTTAAGACAAGGGTTCCCTTTAAGGACATAATAATGGAATCCGGTCTTAAAAATCTGGACTTTATTGCAGGAGATTCTGATATTCCGGAGCTTGCAAATATAGCTGTCTTTCAAAAGAGGAGAATAATTAGCAGTTTAAGAGCACTCACTTATGACTATTTAATCATTGATCTTGGAGCTGGTACAACTTTTAATACAATAGACTTCTTTTTAATGTCAAATCGTGGGATCATAGTAACAATCCCAACAGTAACAGCAACAATGAATGCCTATTTATTCTTAAAAAATACAATCTTTAGGCTTATGTCAAGAATATTTACAAAGGAAACAAAAGGACACAAGATAATCTCTGAGATAAAAAAGGACTCTAGTGACTTGCAAAAAATATACGTCCCAAATCTACTACTTAAAATGGAAAATTATGATCCTGAAAATTACGAAAAGTTCATGACAATGTTTTCGCGATTTAGTCCTTTTATAGTCTTTAATATGCTAAACACACCTGATGACATTAAAAAAACAGAAAAGATACTAAAGTCTGCAAAGGATTATCTGAATATAAACTTACAAAGCATAGGTTCAATTTATAGAGATGAAATTATTGACAAAGCCTTAAACCATAAAATACCTATAACAATCTATAAGCCTGCAAGCCTAACCTCTAGAAGCATTAAAAAAATAGCAAGTAAATTGATTGAACTTGAAACCCTAGTAGATGATGCAGTGCTCTTAAGCGAGGAGGATATACACGAAAGTCATGACTTTGTTATAAAAGAAGCACAAGACGAATACTTGGAAAAATCTGAATATCTTAAATCATTGCTATTGGACAAAACGGTGGACAATAATGAAATTATTGATATAATAAAGTCCCAACAAAGAGAGATTGCAACGTTAAGAAAACAAAACATGATGTTTAAAAAAAAGTTGTTTAAGCAGTTAGTAAAAGATTGAGGAGAAGAAGTGCCTAATTACATAAATTATCCTGACTGGTTACATCCAGAAATAATTAAAGGAATTCCAATTACATGGTATAGCCTTTCCTATATCGTAATAATCATGATTTGCTACAAATTCATCTGGTACCAAATAAGGGTTGACAAAATTGATATTAATAGAAGTGATTATGAAACAATGATGTTCTCGCTTGTTATGGGGGCAATAATCGGAGGTAGGCTGGCGTCTACATTGATTTATGATAAAAGTGGAGTCTATTATACCCAACCCTGGTTAATCTTTCTACCATTTGACAAGCACTGGAACTTTACAGGCTTTAGAGGAATGGCGATACACGGAGGATTCTTTGGAGTAGTCATTGGACTATTGATAACGATTAATACTAGGCTTAAGAATACAAATGTGAAAAAATATTTCGCAAAGATAACAGATTATGGAGCAATAGCTTTTTCCTCCGGGTACATACTGGGGAGACTTGCTAATTTTGCAAATGCGGAGCTTTATGGAAGGCCAATGAGAGGGGGGGTGATATTCCCAAATGCAGAGCCTTTCAGCACAGATTACAAGGGAGTGAAAGATTTCGCAGAATCAATTGGACTTGAGGTATCGCCTCATGATTTGTTTATTAATCTACCAAGGATTCCATCGCAGCTTATTGAAGGATTTTTTGAAGGAACTGTGACATTTTTATTGCTGTGGTTTGTTTTCAGAAAGGTAAAAAGATATGACGGATTTATTTTTGGGGTATACGTAATTCTTTACGGTTTCTTCAGATTTTTAATTGAATACTTAAGAGAACCAGATAAGGAAATAGGATTTGTATTTACCTATAGCAAGCCTGAAAGCCTGTTGGACTTTTCGTTTTTAAACATATCAATGGGACAAGTGCTCTCGTTGCTCCTGATGTTGTCAGGAATAATTTGGCTCTCATGGGCCAAGATGAGATCCGAAAAATTAAATAAATAAATCACAAAAATATAGATTTATAACAAAACCAATATAGATTTATTTAAAGTAAGATGAAGAATACATGTCCGAATGCAATCGCGATATCTGGGGAAAAAATTAGTGAGGAGGAGATTGCGTGGCTTGGATCTTTTTTCAGCTTGTTATGCGTATCATTATCCAGAAAAAGCATCTCTAGGGACTTCATTAAGCAAAATGACATTGAGTTTGCCGTTATTTATAACAACAAAACCCCAATAGAATTTTCAATCAATATAGCAAATGACCTACAGAGTATAAATAAGGTATATTCAATCATAATAAACAACGAGCCTATAGAGGCAACAAATTACAGATTCAACCACATAGAAATATTAAACGATGTCAAAGAGCTAAGCCTTAATTACAATTTTATATATCAGAAAAAGCTTTTTCATGACAACATTAATGCAAACCTTGATTTTTTCCTGAACTTATCTGAGCTTATTAAAGAGATCGTAATAATTACAAATGTTGAAAACGATATTATCTACATTAATGAAAGAGGTAGTAAAGAGCTTGAACTTCCACTAAAGACTAGAGGCAAACCAAACAAAATAACGGATATAAACATCATAGACCTAGAGAAAGAGAAAAAAATAGACTTAAGTTATAACGTAGATGATATTCCTGAGTTCAGAAACATATTAATAACTGACTGTCTTTTAACCGCAAAGCACAATAAAAAATTAATTGTGGATTTATTTATTAGCACAATTGGCCAGAATAACATTGACAAATTGATAACGATAAAGGATATATCTCATTTAAAGTCCAAAAATCTTGAGATTGTTGACACACAAACAGATTTATACAACATCAAGGAACTTGAAGATCTCTTAATAAACCAAATTGAGTCCTCTTACAAGAACACATATTTATTTGACCTAGACCTACACCTGAACACAGAGTATGAATATAAAGGAAATAGAAAAAGCGTAGACTTAAAGATACTTAAAAAAATTACCTCTAAAATAATGTCATTTTATTCAGAATACATATTTCGAGTAAAGGATAATAATTTAATAGTTATTGTTTCCACAAATGGTGGCGAGAGGAGACTCATTGCCATTGCAGAAGAAATCAAGAAAACCATCTCTAACGAGCTTAGAAAACAAGGATTTATAATATTCAAATTCAACATAGGAGTAATAGAAGCTAATTTACAAGAAGACATAGAGACAACAATTTCGAAACTAAAAATAGCAACAAAAATATCTTCCGAATATAAAGATTCTCTTCCTATTTTATACAAAGATGAACTGCCAGAAACAATACTTATTAAAAACCAAAATAAAATTTTTGAATACATAGTAAAAGCAATTAAAAATGACTTCTTTACCCTCTATTATCAAAAAATAACTCCACTTAAAAAGAACTTAAAACCTAAAATCGAAATACTGACAAGACTTTTTGATCACACGGGTAATCCTGTCCCGAATATCACAGTATTTAATTTAATAGAAAAGTACAATCTGACTGTTGAAGTAGATCAACTGGTTGTTACTAAAGCCTTAAGAGAATACACAAATTTTGTGGCAAAAAATGGTATACATACTTTCTCAATCAACATTTCGCCACAATCGCTGAAATCCAAAAATTTTAGAATGTTCTTAAGGGAAACACTCCTTACAAGTCATGTTCCGCTTCAAAATATATGCTTGGAGATAACAGAAACCGGAATTTTAGAAAATTTTGAATTAGTCAACAATTATTTTAAGGAACTTAAAAGCTTTGGAGTCAAGCTGGCACTTGATGACTTTGGAAGTGGTCATACTTCACTTTCACACATTAAAATATTACCCATAGATATAATAAAGATAGATGGATCTTTCATTAAAGTAATAAATTCTAGCCAAACAGATCTTGTGATAATAAAATCGATCAAGGAAATTGCTGATACAAAGAGAATAAGAATAATAGCCGAATTCGTATCAAATGAAGAAATACTTAAAAAAATAAATGAAATCGGAATAGACTACGGACAAGGGTTCCTATGGCACACACCAGAACCAATGTAAAGATAAAGGTATTCAGAGCCAAGAATAGACCTCACTAGCCATAAGGTCTAAACTTAAAATCAGTCAAAATAGCTCTAAAATCTAATTCATTTCACTAATGATACAGTCTTTGCAAGACTGCCAATTATGAAGTTCACAGTAGATAGTATATTACCAGCATCTCCATCATTCTCACCAATGGAAAGATCCACTCTACCGTCGGTAATATCAAGTCCCTTAAAGGTCTTTACAAAATCTCTCGCAAGGTTATTCTTAACCCCATGCAAATTCATATCTATAATTCTTTTAATATCTGAACTTACCCCCACGAAAATATGAGAATCCTCCTTACCCCCAGAAACATCAATACGTGTCTCTGCCACATACGCATCCCCATACAAATAAACAGTCATATTAGCGTCAGCGCTTGAACCTACCTCTCTCAAGCCCCCATTATCCCCTACAAAATACATAACTTTAACAGCTTGCCCTATTTTCAAGCGCTCCTCCCCCGCAGCAGATACCCCCATAGCATGCAACACATGCCCCAGAGTATGCTCATCTATAGCGCCTAAATGCTCAGGGTGAGTGTGCATATCCTCCTCGCCCCCTTCCGTTTTATCTCTAGACTCACATCCCACCAAAAGCAAGATAAACATAACCACCGATAAAACAGTTTTAAAAAAATCACTTCTATACATAAATGCTCTCCTATGGTATACCATTATCTTTAAAAGATAATGATAAATCAATTATTTCATGTAAATTTTATGGATAATTAACCTGTTATAATGAACGAGTAAGGAGAAACTTTAATGAGAAAACAAAACCCTTGGATTTCTTTAAACGAAGTAGAAAAGAGTAAAATTTTAGATTTTTCAGAACAATATAAAAATTTTTTGAGTACCATAAAAACCGAAAGGGAAGCCGTCCATTATGCTGAACAAAGAGCCAAAGAGAAAGGTTTCACTTGTTCATGCGAAAAGAAAGAATTAAAGGCCGGAGACAAAGTTTTTTATACATGCCGAGGCAAAAATATTGCCCTTGTTTTCGTTGGTAGGGAGCCTGTTGAAAATGGAATGAATTTCATCGTATCTCACACAGACTCACCAAGGCTTGATGCAAAGCCATCACCAATTACGGAAGAAAAAGAATTTGCATTAATTAAAACAAATTACTACGGAGGAATAAAAAAGTATCAATGGCTATCTATTCCTCTATCAATACGAGGAGTAGTCTTTTTAAAAAACGAAGATAAGGTAGAAATTAACATCGGAGATAATGAGGACGATCCCGTATTTGTAATTCCTGATATATTGCCACACCTTGATAGAAAAGTACAAAGAGACAAAAAATCTGAAGAAATTATTGAAGGTGAAAATTTAAAAATAATAATTGGAAGCCTACCTATTGAGACTGAAGAAAAAGAAAAGGTAAAGCTTGCTATTCTTGATTTAATAAATAAAAAATATAAAATAGAGGAAGAGGATTTTATCTCAGCAGAAATAGAAATAGTACCGGCAGGGAAGGCAAGGGATGTAGGGCTTGATGGAGCGTTGATTGGTGGATATGGTCAAGACGATAGGGTTTGTGTTTACACTTCACTGAAAGCTATTCTAGATCTAGAAGAAACACCAAACAGAACTTCCGTATGCTTTTTAGTTGATAAGGAGGAGATTGGATCAACTGGATCGACTGGTTTAAATTCAAGATATCTTGAATACTTTGTTTCAGATATCCTATTTAAACTCGAAAGTAGTAAATACAACGATCTTCTTGTTCAAAGAGCATTATGGAACTCAAAAAGCATATCCGCCGATGTTTGTGGCGCAATCAATCCCTTATTTCACTCAGTTCATGACGAGCAAAACGCACCCAAGATAGGATACGGAATTCCTATCATGAAATATACGGGGAACGGGGGTAAGTACATGGCCAGCGATGCCGATGCTGAACTTGTTCTTTATGTTAGAAACATACTAAACAGAAATAACATAGCTTGGCAAGTGGCTACACTTGGTAAAGTAGAAGAAGGTGGAGGGGGAACCGTAGCAAAGTTCCTAGCCCATTACGGCATAAGAACAATAGATATGGGACCTGGCGTCATCAGTATGCATTCACCATTTGAAATAACTTCCAAATTTGACGTTTACACTTCTTACATGGCATATAAGGCATTTTTTAAGGGATAACAACTATGAATGAAAAAGCAATAAAAACATCGGAACATATCGTAGAGTGTTTTGGTGGAATTGTAAACATTAAAGAAATCGAGAAAGATATTACTAGAATAAAAATACTAGTTGACAGCAACTCACTAGTTAAAAGAGAAAATTTAACAGAAGACAAAAACATAATAGGAACAATTAAATCAAAAGAATTTACAGAGGTCGTAATGAACTTTGAAATAATTGAAGATGTTTACAACAATATTCTATATATGATGAGTAATCACACAAATTAGGGGGCCCTATTGGGTCCTAATATTTAAAGTTCCTTATATACTCAATAACAGCCTCTGGGCTTGCCTCCTTGTTCAGTATCCTGTAAACAACACCTGCTAACCCTTGGATACTTAAACCATGATCTAAAAGCAAAGATACTTCTTTAGCAGCAACTAATCCCTCTGGAAAATAGCCAATTTTATGTATGTTATTTATTAAGTCATCTATTCCTGCAAAACCATTTAAAATGTTTTTGCTAACAATTTCACGACCAAATCGTCTATTTCTTCCAAAGGCACTCCGGCAAGTAACATCCAGATCTCCAGAACCAGCTATGAATAAAAATGTGTCCTTATCGCAATCGCCAATCTTAAATGCAATGTTTTTCATATCGTTTAAAGAAACTGAAAATAAAAAAGATTCTGTGTTATCTCCTATCAAATTTGGATTCTTGCCCCTATACTCATCCAAAATTCCAAAAGCAATTGCAAATACATTTTTCAAGGCTGCTGCTATCTGAACACCCAAAACATCATCACTATAAAACACGGAAATGGAAGTACCACTAAATAAATTTATAAATGCAGAAGCATGATCCTTGCTTTTGCTAGCAGCCATAAGACCCGTAACTACACCAAGACCAACTTCCTCAGCATGACTTGGACCTGTAATATAAACAATCCTATGCTTATATCCTTCCAAAATACTTTCTGCAACCTCCACAATAGGACAAGGTTTTCCATCAATAGTTACAAAGCCCTTAGTAAGTACTGCCAAATTAGGCGTTGCGTTAGTAATAATATTCTTTATACTCTTAAAAATTCCCAAAGTGTAAAGAGAAGGAGTTGCAATAAAAACATACTCAGCCCAGCTCACAGCGTCAATTAAATCAGAAGTTGCAACCAAATTATCTGGTAATCTAATTCCCTTAAGATACTTAACATTTTCATGCTCATTATTGATACTATCCTTGACAGACTCCTCAAAAGACCATAATAATACATTATTTTGTACCTTATCCGCCAACACCCTAGCAACAGCTGTTCCCCAAGCTCCTGCCCCAATTATCGCTATTTTCATTTATACACCTCTAAATGATCATAATAACTCATATCTCATCCTGTCCTCAAGGTAGATCCTAATTCTATCATTTTTCTTTATTTTTTTTAAATTCATCTCATTAATTAACAAACTCCCTATCTCCTTGATTACAATCTTTCTTACGCTCTTAATTCCAAATCCACTTCCGTATGTCTTACTCTTAAAATAACCTAAAATACTTTCTTCAAAAAAAACATTAATCTCCTTCTCCTTTAATAACCTAACAAAGTGATTAATCTCTTCCCTAATAACCTGTTCAAAACCACTCTCATCCACAGGCCTGAAGAAAAAAATATGATCAACCAAATCCAAAAATTGAGAGGAAAACCTCCTCTCTAGCAGACTCCTCCCGCTTGCTATCTCATTTTTAAATCCAATGCTGTTAAATTCTCTACTTTCCGTATTAATATCTACTATTATTATACTATCTGACAAACTAAAATTTCTGCCAAAGCTGTCACAAAATTTTCCAGTACTAAATCCCTGAGAAAAAAAATCTATGACTCTTTTATGAGCTTTGTCAAAATCCGATAAAAAAATAACTGAACTTGAATATCTGCTTAAAAATTTAAAAAACCTAGCAGGCTCATCATAGGAATCGGAGGCGTACATAGGGCCTATTAGTCTATTAATAGCATCAAAATCACTGTACTCACTCATCCCCAGAGTAAACCTAGGGAGTTTAAGTTCTTCTGATAAAATACACAAAAGTTTATCCTTATCAAGATCAGAAGAGCTCATAAAAACAAAAATCCCAAGTGCATTGCTTTCAAACAAAAATTTGACCTTTAAAAGCTTTATGTTTAATATCAAGTCAGACAAAACATCTTCATTAATTATCACGCTCTCTCTTATTTTATTTTCTAGGCTGACAAAAAAAACATCATCATGATCCTCCAAATTAAAAATACTTGTGTCAACAATAGATTTAATAAAATCCTTAACATCATTTTCAGTGATTATTTTCTTGTTATTCTCAAGCTTAAATTTGGCTCCAAGCTCATCTAACAAATCAAAAGCCTTGTCAGGAAGAAATTTATCCTTAATATATTTACAAGACATAGTAATGGAAGCCCGTATCGCCCCTTCTGTATACTCTACATTATGGTGTTTTTCATACTGCCCCTTAACCCCCTTCAATATAAGATAAGTGTCTTCAAATCCCGGTTCTTTAAGTTCTATGCTATGAAACCTTCTTGCCAACGCTTTGTCTCTTAAAAAGAACTTTTTATATTCATATTCTGTAGTAGCACCTATAAATTTCACTTTTCCTAAAGTCAAAATAGGTTTTAATAAATTTGAAATATCTATGCTACTAAAAGAGGTGGCACCAGCGCCAACTATCATATGAATTTCATCTATGAAAAGAATTGTTTTCTTTTTTAAATACAAAAAATCTAAAACTTTATTTACCCTATCTTCAAGGTCTCCTCTGTATCTAGTCCCAGATATGAGCTTGCCAATACCAAGAGCATACAGCCCATACCCCCTCAACTCCTGAGGCACCTTATCCACTTTTATCATATAAGCAAGTCCTTGAATTAATACTGTTTTTCCAACACCAGGCTCTCCAATCAAGATTGGGTTACTTTTATGTCTACGCAGCATTACTTGAATCAACTTGTTCAATTCTCTATCGCGCCCTATTAAAGGATTTTGTTCTAACTTTGGATCCAAACTATCAATAACATTTACTAGAAACCCTTCAACAGGACTACTATCGTCCAACGAACTATTATCATTTTCCAACCTGAAATGCTCTTCCTGAAAAATATCAAAACCTCCCTCTTTATCTATCTTTTTATCATCCACACAAGCAGGGCCTGTTCTTTCATTCCCAACCAATCCCAAATTCGAGTCTGCACCCAAGTAATCATATACTTCAATCATCTTATCAAAGATAGCTAAATTAAAGCCCGACTTTAGCAAGGCATCCAAAATCGTATTTTGTCTTTTTCTAACCAATACCCATAGCAAATCTTTCTCTTGTATTTTATAAGGCTTCTTATAATAAAAAATCGTACTAATTATTTCCTGATACAAATCATTTATCTTGAAAGCATAATCTGAAACATTAGATTTCCTTAAGGGAAGTTTATTGAAAAACTCTTCTAGTATTTTATCAAGATTGTAAAAATCAAGAGTGCACAACTCAAGAAGTTCCCTAATCTTATCATCATTGATTAAACTATGGAAAACATGCTCTTCCGTAAAGACGCCATGTCGACGCTCCATAAAAAACAGAAATGACCTAAAAAATAAATTATTTAAAGCTCTCCTGTTATACATGGAACACCGATTATAAAATAATTCTTAAAACTTTCCTCTTGCCAACCCTAATTTCAAGCTCACCATTAGTAAAATTTTTGACAGTAAGACAATAATCCTGATCCCCTATTCTTATCTTATCTATATAAACTCCACCTGAGTTAATTAACCTTCTGCCTTCCGACTTGCTAGATACAACTTTTGCAAGAATCATTAAATCAACCAATAAAATTCCCCGTTCTAAATTAGCTAACCCCAACTTAAAAAAGGGAATATTGGCTCTGTCTCCAACCCCTTTAAAAGCAGCAGAAGCTGCCTCTGCTGCTTTTAAGGAAGCTTCCTCTCCATGTACAATCTTTGTTATTTCAAAAGCCAAAACTTCTTTTGCCTTGTTTAATAAATTCCCCCCCAAACTTGTAAGACTCTCAATCTCATCATCTTCTAAAAAGGTAAATAAATACAAAAATTTCTTAACATCTAAATCTGGAACATTCCTAAAATATTGATAGAAATCATAAACACTGTAAAGCCCTAAATCAAGATAAACAGCTCCCTTTTCTGTTTTTCCCATCTTCCCCCCATCACTGCGCGTAATAAGAGGAAATGTGAGCCCAAAAACCTCACCTCCCTTCTTCCTCCTTATTAACTCAACTCCGGAAACAATATTGCCCCACTGATCATCCCCACCCATCTGAAGATTGCAATTTTTAATCTTATTTAGCATATAAAAATCATAAGCCTGCAAAAGCTGATAATTAAACTCAATAAACGAAAGACCAGAGTCCAATCTTCTTTTATAAGTCTCAAACCCTAACATTCGATTAACAGAAAAATGCACTCCAATATCCCTTAAAAATTCGATGTAATTAATACTGTCAAGCCATTCCGAGTTATCAAAAACACAACCACCGCCAAAACCCGCTATCCTTGACAACTGTTTCTTTACCTCATTAACGTTTCTTTCTATATTCTCTTCCGATAAAATTTTTCTCATCTCATTCTTGCCAGAAGGATCGCCTATCTTCGTAGTCCCTCCACCAACCAAAGCAATAGGAACATGTCCTTGCTTTTGCAGATGCATCATTGCCATAATGGGAACCAAATGTCCAATATGAAGAGAACTAAAGGTGGCATCAAATCCCACATAAAAAACTATCCTCTCCCTATTCATCAAATCACTTAAAGCCCCCAAATTTGTGCACTGTTTTAAGAATCCTCGTTTATTTAAAATACCCAGGGCAAGATTCATCTACTTGCAACTCCCCCTATAATTTAACATTTCAGTCCTAATGTAGGAGTATAACTCGTTAAGAGAAATCCTTACCTGAGTCATACGATCCCTTTCTCTTAAGGTAACTGTCCTATCTTCCATAGTATCGTAGTCTATTGTTACGCAATAAGGAGTTCCAATTTCATCTTGACGCCTATATCTCTTGCCAATTGTGCCACTGTCATCATAAAACATATAAAAATCATCACTGAGCTCCATAAACACTCTCCTGGCAAGATCATCAAGGCCATCTTTTTTTACAAGAGGAAGTATAGCAACCTTATAAGGCGCAATCCTAGGATGCAGTCTTAAAACTGTTCGCTTATCCCCACCTTCAAGCTCCTCGTGTATATAAGCATCACAAAGAATCATTAAAATACTCCTTGTAAGCCCAAGCGATGTCTCAATAACATAAGGAATATACCTCTCCCCACTTACTAAATCATGATATTCAAACAATTTAGACTTTTCGCAAAACCTAGCATGCTGAGTCAGATCATAGTTACCCCTATTATGAATTCCCTCAATCTCCTTAAAACCAAACGGGAATTCATACTCAATATCAACAGCCTCTTTAGCATAATGCGCAAGTTCATCTGCTCCATGCTCTTTCAACC
The DNA here is from genome assembly GCF_020882015.2 of Candidatus Borrelia undatumii. Classification (GTDB taxonomy): domain Bacteria; phylum Spirochaetota; class Spirochaetia; order Borreliales; family Borreliaceae; genus Borrelia. The sequence goes on from NZ_CP086555.2 coordinate 378,514, forward strand.
TGAGACCGTCCGACTTTATTCCAAGAGTTTCCACAAAAAAATTCATTCTATTTTGCTTCCAATAATAATACCAATCATCCAACTGCCCAGGGTGCACAAAAAACTGCATTTCCATTTGTTCAAACTCACAAGTTCTGAATATAAAATTTTTAGTTATTATTTCATTCCTAAATGCTTTACCAACCTGAGCTATGCCAAAAGGAATCTTAAGTCTTGTAGAATCTAATACATTCCTAAAATTAACAAAAATACCTTGAGCCGTCTCCGGTCTTAAATAAATTTCACTCGAACTCTCTTTTGCAGCCCCAATATTGGTTTTAAACATTAGATTAAAATTTTTCGGATCTGTAAAAGAACTACCCTTATTACAACTGGGACAATTCTCAGATACATCAACAAAATCCACCCTAAATCTGTTTTTACAATTCCTACAGTCAACTAATGCATCTGAAAAACTATCAACATGCCCTGAGGCTTCCCAAACTTCAGGCCTCATAAAAATAGCACTATCCAGGCCCACCACATTTTCATGCAAGTAAACCATATTTTTCCACCATTCCCTCTGTACATTATTTTTAAGTTCAACACCTAAAGGCCCATAGTCCCATGCCCCCGAAAGCCCTCCATAAACTTCTGAAGATTGAAATACAAAACCCTTCCTCCTAGCAAGTGCAATAATATCTTCCATCCTTGTCATATCAATATCCTTAAAATGTATTATATTTGCCGTTCATGTCTTTTCAAAAATCCTTGAGCTAGTTTTATTCTATCAAAAACCTTATCTTTTCCAAGTAGTTTTAAAGAATCAAAAAGAGGAGGCGACACCTTGCTACCAAGTACCGCAATCCTAATAGGAAGAAGAACTTCCCCCAACTTCAGGTTGCTGTCCCTAGCAAAGTCGTTAAACACTTTTTCGTTCTCAGCTGATGTCCTTGTTTCAAATCCCTTCAATATTGGCTTAATCTTGTCTAAAATCAAAAGTATATCGCCTACTGTTTTCTTCTTCCCCAAAAACTCATCTAAATTCCACACTTTAATATCTTCGTAAAAAAACTTAAGCATACTCGTAGCCTCGCTAAGCTTTCTAATTCTTGTCTTTATAAGGGGAATTAAAAGTCTTAATATTTCCCTGTCTTCAGGTTTAACATCTTCTTTAATATAGGCTACTTTTTGCAATAAAGGAAGCAAAAGACTAACCAATTCCTCATCTTTTTTCTCTCGAATGTAATGACTATTAAAAAAATCTAGTCTGTGATAGTCAAAAATAGCAGGAGATTTATTTATCTTCTTAAGGCAAAAAAGCTTTTGAAGCTCATCACTTGTGAAGAATTCTTTCTTATCATCATAAGACCACCCAAGCAAAGTAATGTAGTTAATAATGGCCTCTGGAAGATACCCATCCTCAATAAATTGTCTTAAAGCCGTAGAACCATGCCTTTTACTCAATTTTTGTCCATCACTACCCATTACCATGGGAAGATGACAATAAATGGGAGGAGTCCATCCAAAAGCGTTATAAAGAAGAACATGCAAAGGCCCTGAAGCCACCCATTCCTGCGCTCTTAAGACATGCGATACCTTCATTAAATGATCATCAATAACATTTGCAAGATGATAAGTTGGAAGGCCATCAGACTTAAGAATAACAGGATCAGGACTAATATCCTTATTTAACCATGTTACCCTATCGAGCAAAATATCATCAAAACTAGTCTCCCCATCAAGAGGAACTTTAAATCTAATAACAGGTCTTATTTCTAAATTTAAAGCATCTCGCACCTCCCTTTCACTTAAATTTCTACAATGTCTGTCATACCCTGTTGCCATCTTATTAAGAGCCTGGATCTTCCTGATCCTCTCTAACCTCTCCGGAGTGCAATAACAATAATAAGCACTCCCTGATTCTATCAATTTCCTAGCATATTCATCATATATTGCCGTTCTCTTTGACTGGACATAAGGCTCATACGGGCCACCACACGTGGGTCCCTCATCAAAATCAATACCAAGCCATTCCAAACTTCTATAAAGGTCATCTTCGGCCTCTTTAAAATACCTCGTCTGGTCAGTATCCTCAATTCTGAGCAAAAATTTCCCACTACAAGACTTGGCAAAAAAATAATTAAATAAGGCCGTTCTAATTCCTCCAATATGTTGCAAGCCCGTTGGAGAGGGTGCATATCTAACTCTTACATTCAAAATCTATCCTCCCTTAATAAAAAATATCCTTCTTTGCGCTATCATAGATGTAATAAAAAACTACAAAAAATAAGTTTGAACCCAAAAGTTTTGCATGTTTAGCGTTCAGTTTATCCCTATATTTAAAATACTTATCCCTAATATCAAGTTTAACGGTTTCAATCAAATTAGGCCCTGCATTAGAACGCTTTAGCGCATAATAATAGTAAATTGTAAAAATTGGCTCTTTTAAGAAAAATTTCTTTAAAAGGTCTAGTGTCTCGCTCAATTTTTCATATTCTTTGAAAGAAATCATACTAAGTGCTACGCAATATTCTACCCACCTATTCCTACTACTTGCGTACTTTAAAATCAAACTAGATGCCTTTTCTTTTTCCCTAAAACTAATGAGTACAGAATAAAGTTCCACTATTGTTTTGTTGCTAATCTTGCTATCTTTCAAATAAAGATAAATCTCATCAAGACTCTTTTTGTCTTGCCTGATTAAAATCATTTTTAAACAAAGAGAAATATCAAACACACTCTTGAGTCTCTTCCGTAGTATCTTAAGCTTTAAAAAGGCATAAGTACTATCTACTCCATTAAATACAAAATATAATCTTGAATAAAGAAATTTGGAATAAAAAATATTAAAAATAAACATAAGCAGAATAAATCCTAAAATAACATGAAAATGAAAGAGAATAAAATCTAATAAACTCAAATATTTTAAAATTTCTAGAAAAAAAATCAAACACACAAAAAAGCCGACAAACATGACATTAAAAATTAAAAGTACCCTATCTACCACTAAAATCTCTTTAAAAACAAATTAAATTACACAGTTGAAGTATATAGCTACATTGTACTAAACATGATAGACAATTAATAGATAATGTGTTATACATATTTATTAACAGTTTAAAATTAAGAGGAAAGATGGGTGGCCTTGATCGATTGGCAAAGGGCGTGAGGTCTTTTTCTTACGTGGTAGAAAAGGACTTTTTGGTGTGGCCTGAGAATTCTGTTCTAAAGCCTAGGAATGTTGAACTGGTTGAAAAATGGGACTTGGGAGAAGAGCTTCACGAAAAAATCAACTTCTTTGATGAATCACTAATGAACGAAGGGAATATGTTAGCACATCCGGAGTGTGATAAGGAATCAGTTTCAAGCTATCACATGCTAGTGAGCAATTTGGAAGAAGTATATGAAACCTGCAAGAAAAATAAGAAGATTTATTATCAGGACGTCCTACCGATCGCGAAAAAAGTAATAGAGTTTTACAAGAAGAATCAAAAAACGTTCATAAGGTATATAAAAGCACCCAACTTCTTATACGATTACCACATTGTACACTCGGTAAACACTGCCATACTAACGGTCGCGCTTGGAAGTGAGATGAATTTAAATAATCACAAGACGGTTGAGCTGTGCACAGTGGCTCTTCTTCATAAAATAGGCTTCCTATTTATCCCTTTAAAGATAAGCGGAAAGCAGGAAAAACTGAGTGCTGAAGAGTTTGAAATGATAAAAAAATACCCTGTACTCAGTTATAAGGTCATATCAGCGACTGATTTTTCACATTCTATTTGTTCAACTTTACTAGGTCATAAAGAAAATTTGGATGGCTCGGGTTACCCTAAAAAGCTTAAGGGTGAAAATATTAGTATTGAGTCAAATATAATTGGGGCTGCTAGTGCGTATAGCGCAATTATCTTGGATAAAACATATAGGAAATCTTTAAACTCTGGTGCATCTCTTATAGAGTTAATACAGGATGCTGATAAGAAATTCGACAAGAGGGTTTTAAAATTAATTATTAAGGTACTCTCTCAATGTCCGCTAGATTTTATTGTAGAACTTAACGATAAATCGATTGCCAAGATAGTCAAAGTCAATGAGGAAAACCTTAATTACCCATATATAAAGTACATAATCAGAGATGACAAGGTTGTGCCCACTAATGAAGGCCAAGACTACATAAAATCGATACCCAAAACGGAAACAGGAATTAAGAAAATACTCGGACAAGGCGAGATAGAATTTCTTTTAAAAAAATACTCTTTAAAGGAAATATAAAGGAGAAAGTATGGTTTTAATCACATCTGCAATGGATGCAGAAGCAGAAGAAGTAAATGCGATAATTAACGATAGGCAAGAAATTACATTGGATGACTATCTGGGGAAGAAAAAGATTTATAAGGGAAGGATTTCGGGACATGAAGTAATCTCTTTAACTACTGGTATTGGAAAGGTAAACGCTGCCTCCTGGGTTAGTTATGTTATATCAAAATATAAAATAGACCACATAATCAACTCAGGAACGGCTGGTGGAATAAAGGAGGACTCTTCCCTTAGGATTAAAGACATAATAGTATCATCGGAAGTAGCATTTCATGATTTTGACTTAACTAGGTTTGGACATAACGTGGGACAGGTTCCGGGGTTACCTCAAAGATTTAAAGCAGATGAAGGTTTACTTAAAAAATCAGTTAAGGTTATAGAAGACAAAATCAAGGGCATCAGCGCTCATATTGGTTTGATACTTACAGGAGACCAATTTATTGGAGACAAAAACCAACTAGATACAATTAAGCGCAACTTTCCAGATGCTTTGGCTGTGGAAATGGAAGGGGCTGCTATTGCACAAGTTGCACACACATTTAAAATACCTTTCATCATTACACGTTCTATATCTGACTTACCGAATATCAAAGATAATCACATAGATTTTGATAAATTCCTAAAAATCGCATCTACAAATGCAGCTAGAATGGTAGAAGAACTTATTGGCCTCATGGAAGGGGATTCAATATGATAAATAAGATATCAACTTCTGAGGCTGTGTCTGAGGGACATCCTGACAAAATTGCAGACCAGATCTCTGATGCAATCCTTGATGAGATACTGAAGAGAGACAAAATGGCTAAAGTTGCATGTGAGACATTAATTTCACAAAATTTAGCGGTCATAGCAGGAGAAATAAATAGCACGGCAAGAAAAGACATAGACATAAAAGCAATTGCTAGGCACATAATAAAAAATATTGGATATACAAACATAGAGTACGGTCTTGACTACAAATCTGTTACAATAATCGACGCTATTGGATATCAGTCAACAGATATTACAAATGCAGTTGAAAGAAAAGACACAAAGGCTACTGGTGCGGGGGATCAGGGGATAATATTTGGCTATGCTTGCAATGAAACTGAAAATTTCCTGCCCATAGCATACGAATTGTCTAACTTAATTTTGCAAAGAGCCAGTAAGCTTAGAAAAACAGGAATAATTAAATGGCTACGTCCTGATGCAAAATCACAAGTTACCATTGAATATAATTCTGATAAAAATCCTGCTCGAATAAGCAACATTGTTGTTTCTCACCAACACGACCCCAATATTTCCCAGGATTCCATTCGCCAAACAATAATTGAAGAAATTATAAAACCCACACTTCAAGACAAATCAATGTTTAATCATAATATTAAATACTACATTAATCCTTCCGGAAATTTTGTTATTGGCGGTCCTACTGGGGATACCGGTCTTACGGGGAGAAAAATTATCGCTGACAGCTACGGTGGTTTTGCAAGACATGGGGGGGGGGCTTATAGCGGAAAAGATGCCACTAAAGTTGACCGTTCGGCTGCTTATATGGCAAGATATATTGCCAAGAACATGGTAGCAGCGGGTATTTCTAGGGAATTTGAAATACAACTTGCTTATGCTATTGGAATCTCTAATCCAGTATCCGTTAAGATAACCACGGGAATAAACGACGATGCATATGAGAATAGGATATTAAACTTTATTATGAACAACTTTGATCTAACTCCCGATGGTATAATAAGGAAATTAAGACTAAGGGAGCCTATTTATTCTAAAACATCCACATATGGGCACTTTGGAAAAAGTGAACTAGAATGGGAGAGGCTAGACTTTGTGGACAAAATTAGGGAGGAATTTAAGATATGAATAAAATATCAAGCTTTGAGGTTGATCACACAAGACTAAATCCTGGTATATACGTCTCAAGGAAAGATGTTTTTAGAAACGTAACATTTACTACCATAGATATCAGAATGAAGGCTCCTAATAAAGAGCCCGTGATAAATAACGCAGAGATACACACGATTGAACATATAGGCGCAACGCTAATTAGAAATCATCAGGATTGGGGGGGAAAAACGTTATACTTTGGTCCGATGGGTTGTAGGACTGGGTTTTATCTAATACTTTCAGGAGATTATGAGAGCAGAGACCTTGTTGAATTAATATCCTGGCTTTTCACAAAAATAGCAAATTTTCAAGGAAACCTTACAGATATAGGTGCAACTGAGAAAGAATGCGGGAATTATCAAGACCACAACCTGAACATGGCAAAATACGAGTCTATTCAGTATTTAAAGATACTAACAAGCATAAGGGAAGAAAACCTAACCTACCCCTCATGATGTTTTTCATTCGAACAATTAAAACATAATTCACAGTCAAGAATACAGGAGCAAGTGGATTATATGTTATCCTGCTAGATGAATCCCACAGACACTCCGCACATTTGGCTAGATAGCAAAGCAAAGGGTTGTCATGAAGGATCGGTGAGATCACCTACCCTAGTAGACAAATCCCAAATTAGCTCTTGGATAAAAATCAAGTCCCACGACAAAATGATTTCTGTCATCCACATAACCCAAATAAACATGAGAATGGCACCTAAAGTCTAGGCGTACTGCCTTAACGCATCGAAAAAATAGTTAAACTAAATATCGCCATGTTGGGAGCAAAAAATAATTAGTATACAATAAACTGATGCTGAAATATCACGAAGCTCAAAATTGTCATGGAACCTTATGAGCTCTTTTATGTCATTTGCTCCCGTTAACACAAAAACAACTTCCCTATGCATGCATAAGGCGTATAAATTGATAAAAATCTTGCATCTGCAGAAAAGTACCTACTATGGAAAAGGCACAAAACTCAGCCACGCTTATTATAAAAAACCAACACATACGCAAATTAGCATCTTTTAAAACCAAATAAAAATTAAATATTTTGACCTATCCTTTTGGATAAATCCAGAAATTCATCTCTGGAAAGATTAACGTTAGAACCCCTTAAAAAACCAAAACCATCCCCTTGAAATCTCGGAATTACATGAAAATGAGTATGAAAAACAACCTGTCCAGCTTCAGAGCCAATTGCAGTATAAATGTTTACTCCTCCACAACCATGTGAGTTCAACTTTTTCAAAGAAAGTGCTATTTTCTTACACACTTCCAATACTCTACCATTAAGCACATCGTCCATGACCAATACATCATTGCTATGTTTTTTCGGAATAACGAGCGTATGCCCAGCATTTAAAGGGTTAATGTCAAGAAAAGCAAGTACCAGATCGTCCTCATACACCTTATAAGATGGCGCTTCGTTTTTCACTATCCTGCAAAAGGCACAATTAATCAAAACTCCTCCAATTTAACAATGTCAAAAATATGATTAAGCTTCAAAAATAATTATACAGCACCAATCTAGCTATATTAAAATAAGCAATTAAAGTAATAACATCAGCAATAGTTGTAATTAAAGGCCCCGCCATCAAAGCTGGATCAATTTTTAAAATCTTGGCAAAAATAGGTAAAAGACCTCCCAATACTTTCGCTACCGTCAAGCCTATCATCAAACACGAAGAAACAACAAAAGCTATCCTAAACCTTTCACCATTTTCAGGAATTACAAAAAACACTACCCTTAAAAAGTTAATGCTGGCAAGGATTGAACCGACTAGGATACTTACACACACTTCTTTAAATAACACACGAAAAAAATCTTTTACTTTAAGAGTTCCAAGAGCAAGCTCACGAATAATTAATGCAGAGGCCTGAGAACCAGCATTACCTGATGTGTCCATCAAAAGTGGGATAAAACTAGTTAGGATCACTAAAGACAAGATCAAATTCTGATAACTTGTAATTATAGTGGCTGTTAAAGTAGAGGATATCATAAGAATTAAGAGCCAAACTATTCTATTTTTTGTCATGTCAAAAATAGAAGTATCAAGATAAGATTCGCCTAAAGGAGTAACTGCGGCCATTATATGAAAATCTTCGGTATTTAAACTCTGTACAACTTCAAGAATATCGTCAATAACAATGATTCCTATCATCCTTCCCTCATTATCAACAACAGGAACACTTAAGATATCATGATTTTGGAAAAGAAGAGCAACATCTTCCTTCCCATCACTAACTTTCACAATGTAAAATCCACTAGTTCTCATTATTGAAGAAATAACAACATCATCCTTAGACAACATTAAATCTTCAATCTTGACAACTCCTCTTAACCGCTTCTCTTCATCTGTAATGTAGTAAGTATAAACATCTTCTTTAGTCTTTGCCACCCTTCTAATATAGTCAAGAGCCTCCCCAACGGAAAAATAGTCTTTAAGCTCAATGTACTCTATCGTTACTATTGAGCCAGCAGAATCATCACTATAGGACAAAAATTTATTAATAATTTCTCTATTCTCCTCAGTAGAACTTGCCAAAAATCTCTGCACAACATTTGCCGGCACTTCCTCCAAAAGATCAATAACATCATCAAGATTTAACTCATCTATCATTTCACTTATTTCTTTGTTTGTAAAAGAATTAGCTAACTTATTTCTTGTGGCTTGGTCAAAATTAGAAAAAGCCTCAACAGCGACCTTCTTGGGAAGAAATCTGTAGAGCAAAATTAAATCAGAACCATTAAGTCTCCTCATCGTTTCACTAATATCAAAAGCATCATACTTTAAAAGCTCTTCTTTTATTTCAGAGTATCTTTTCTCTTCAAGCAAGGTCTTTAAAAACACAACATCCATCATACTAATACTCCCAAGATTCTAACTATCAACAACTACTAAAAATAAAACGACTAACTATAACTTATCTAAAAGCATAGAGCATCTACCCGATGGTATAGGTAGCGTCTTCTCTTTTTTATTTAATATATTTATTGTAAAGTAGTAAAGTTTCTCAGATTCCATCTTTATTTCCCACCCTCTCTTACCTTTATTGCAAATGATCGTGGTTTGATTTCTTCTGAGAGATAAGGACTCTATCCCCATAACTTCAAGCGCAGGTATATTCCAATAGACGGTTTTATCAGGCAAACTAATTGTAAGGCCAATAATATTTTCTATCATCAAGCTAATACTAAAAAGCGCAAGATAACAAATGATATCCTTTTCCGGAAGGATCTTCTTATCAACATCAAAATAAGCCGGACCCTCTTTCATTGGCTTATAAGCTTCCCAAATATGCCCCTTAACCTTACCATCGGGCAACAGAGTATCTAGGACATAATATAAATGCCTTATAGTAAATTCTCTTGCAATAGTCGCACGCCTGCAATACTCAAGCCCCTTAATGATAAAAAAATTCATATAAGTGTAAACAGACCCATAGTACCCATTCCCGTCCAGATTAAACTCAGAATCATTAACAGAAAGAGTGGGAAAAGGATTTAGAGTTCCAAAATGCTTATCACTTTTTAAATAAAAAACCATTCTCTCTATCCTATCTTCGCTTGGAATCTCAGAAAGCATAGGCAGGAACCCTACTATTGTCTTACATCTAATAATGTTCTCATTAATATCAAGATCATAATAAAACCCATCGCCCTCATCCCACATCAAAGAGTTAATCTTAGCCTTGAGGGAAAAAAACCTTTTTTTATACTCTAATGATAAATTTTTATCATTTAATATGTCTGCCAATCTCGAAATACAATAAGCACTATGTACCTGAAATGAATTGAAATCAATCGGATAATATGCCTCCTTCCTAGGAGAGTTTTTATAAAAAACTTTATTTACATCAATCGAATAAAGCCCGTTGTTCTTTAAAAATTTTTTCTCTATCCATCGATAATATTTATCAAGAACTGGCAAAATATCAGAAATACGTCTCTTATTGCCTGTTTTATGATATAAATTATATTCAGCCCAAGCAAAAATTGGCAACCCAATGCCCTCTTCATTTCCTTCCATGTAAATAGCCTTATTGTTCTTGTCGTAACGAGATCTAATCGCACCCGAAGTTTCTTGAAGTTGGTAAAATTTATCAATAGCAGATGCAGGAGAATACTCTCCATTACTGTAGACAAGAAAAAAACTTGAAAGACAAGCCTGCATTTGATCTATAAAGTCAAGGTTCTCGGAATAATAATTCTTATCTCGTCTACTCTTCTCTAAAGTTTGAGGAAAAACAATTTTATCGTGTATCCAGGAAAGACTCTTATTATAGATATCAATAAAATCTTGATCATAATAGTATATTTTTGGAAATATTCTCTTGCTCAACAACCAAACCTCTGAAAACGAATATAAATAAACTCCTACTTATTATATCATCATTACATCAACAAAACGGAACCTAACACCCTAAAACTTTTAGTTTCAAGCTATTTTCTTTCTAAAAACAAACCCCTAAAAGTAAATCAAAATCCACCAACTTATAAAGAAGAACCCAAGGGAACCACACCCCTAGGCCTTAACCAACACTAAACAATGCTTAAATAACTATAAATATCTGTTATTGAAGAAATTCACTAAGGAAAACCTTATACTGCCCCTCATTATTTGGAACAGCAATCTCGCCATTAATTATTTTATCGGAAACATCATCTAATTCTTTCTCCAATTTAAAAGGAATCATCCTAGGGTTTCTAACAAAACCTACAAATCCTTCCTTCAACCCATAGCTTAATACCCTACCGCCTTCAAACGTATTTGTTTTTAAGTAATTAGCTGTTAAGATATACACAACCCGTCCGATATCCTTGATTGAAGACGTAAGAACATTATCAGGCGCAAGATATGACTGATCTTGATCAACCCCAATTATATAATACCCTTCCCCCATTTCTTTTGCCACCTCAATTGCCCCAAGTCCACCCAAACCTGCTGCATGATAAATAACATCAATCCCATCGCTATACATCTTACTTGCCATTGATCTTCCAGTTTCAGTATCAGCAAAGCTTCCTACATATCCACTATAGACACTAATATCTTTGTTTGCGTACCTAGCCCCAGATTCGTAACCAAACCTAAACGAATTAACTATAGCGCCCTCAACTCCACCTAAAAATCCAATCTTGCCTGTCCTAGAAGTTTTGGCTGCAATATAACCTACCAAAAAGGCTCCTTCTTCCGTTCTAAAAGTTACGGCTGTTAAATTCTTTGGCACCAACACACCATCCTCGTGAACAGGATCAATGTTTGCATATTTTAAATCTGGATTCTCCAAGGCAACACTAATAGAAACATTGCTGAGCTTATACCCAATTAACCAGATAAAATTCGAACCATTATCTCTTAATGCTTCAATATCAGCCAAATAAGAATTCGAAGTAGACTCTTTAGACACTACCTCTATTCCAAAATCCTCCCCAAGTTTAATAGCACCCTTCCAAGCACTCTCATTAAAAGATTTATCATCAAAATGACCATCAATTAACACAGAAACTTTAAAATCCCCCCCCACATCCTTGGAGCCCGAGCACGAAAGGCAAAGAGCAAATAAAACTAAAAACACCCCCCCCATATTACATCCCCCTAAAACAAATCTAACTAAAAGTTTATAGGTTTGACTTAAATAAATCAAACTCATATTTGGTGGCAGGAACAATAAGTTCTCTTTCAATTATATCATTCTGAAGTTTAAAAAGATCTTCAACCAGCTTATCACCAATGATACTAGGATCTTTAACAATATCAATAACTCCTTCCTTTAGGCCCTGCTCAACAATGCGTCCTCCTCTAAAGTTTTTGTTCTTAATGGCATCTACTGAAAGATCATATATCGCCTTTCCAACGTCTTTAATTACAGAAGTAATAATATTCTCAGGAGCAAGATATGCCTGATCTCTATCAACCCCAATTGCATAGCGCCCAGGCCCGAGCTCCTTTGCCGCTTCAAAAACACCAAGAGAAGCAATCCCCGCCACAGGGAAAATAACATCAACACCATCATTAACATACATATGCTTGGCAGCGAACTTGCCGGAGCTTTTATCATAAAAGCCCGATGCGAACAGCCTCTTTACAAATACCCTTACCCTGGGGTTTGCATAAAGAGCTCCTGCCTGAAACCCAACTAAAAAATCCTCCAAATACTCGAGAAAAGGCAAACTTAAGAAGCCAACTTTACCACGCCTACTCATCTTAGCAGCTACATAACCAGCTAAAAACGCTCCCTCTTGATGTCTAAACTTAATACCCAAACCATTTCTAGGCACCTTAATACCAAGAGAACCATAGTCAATAGGATCTACGATTCCATAAAAAACATTAGGATTTTCATATGACAATCTCAATAAATTCCCTGAATAAAGAGAACCAATTAACCAAATAAAATTGGCTCCCTCCTTTTGTAAAGAATATATATCTTCTAACGCAGCCTCTTCTTTTGTCATAAGTTCCTTCCCCTTCACAGGGTAAGGTGTTAAAATCTTTGTTATAAGATTTATTCCAAACTCATCTCTTACCTTCACGGTTCCCTCAAAAGCGCCTTGTAGAAACCCCTTATCTTTAAATTCCGCCTCAGCCACAATTCCCATAGTAAATTTCCCACCAAAAGATAAAGAAGATTCCTCTGATTTAACACAAGACACAAATAAAAAAAAAGAAATAAAACAAATATTTTTAAACAACTCTGCCCTCTCCTAACAAAACAGATTCAAAATTTTTTAAATTTCAATACAAAACACACCCGGACACACGAACAGCAGAAAGAAAACCCTCTCTCCTTGAACAAAAATCAACACAATCCGACCCAATAAATTATAGACTATAAATACTCAAAAACTCATTAACATTCATCAAAATTGATTGGAATTAAATATTTAACACCAATCGTTTTACTGTAAAATTTTGTATAGCGATGGAATTGACATAGTGTCCACAGAAGCAGGATCTGCAATAATTGAGATGCCAAAAAATGGGAGGGGTGTAGAAATGGAGAAGGATGGTTATTTGAATTATTCCTACAATGTGATCATTTACTCAGGCCCGCTAAACCTTTAGGGATATCAACACCTTGTTTCCTAAATGACCATTCCTATGACGAAGCCTTAATGAAAACGCTTTAATGGATGATAGACAGCTAGAAAAAGAGTTTGAAATCGTTAAAGGATTGCGGGCAAATGTCCCTATTATGCCCACAAAAACCAGTAAATACGAATTCATTCCCTTATAAAACTTGAAATACTATAAACTAGGTATGGTATCTTTTATGAAACTAATTTTGCAATAAAAGTATTATAAGACGTCTCATTTCTGGGAACCTCAATCTCACCACTAACTATTCTGTTCTTGACTTCCAATAAAATATCGTAGTCCTCTTCTAGATTAAGATTTATCGACTTATTAAAGATTAAATCAAGGGCTCCATCCTTAAGTCCAAACTCCATTCTATTTCTGTCGCTCCACTTACCAATCTCCAAATAAGATCTTGTCATATCAAGCATTACTACATCAACCCTTTTAACATATGACAAAAGTACGTTATCCGGCGCAAGGTATGACTGATCTTGATCAACTCCAATTACATAATACCCTTCTCCCATTTCTTTTGCCACCTCAATTGCCCCAAGTCCTGAAAGCCCTGCTGCCGTAAATATTATATCAATCCCATCATTATACATCTTACTTGCGATTGAGCGCCCTAATGAAAGATCAGTAAATGTCCCAACGTACTGTACATTTACATCAATCAACTTATTTGCATATTTAGCCCCAGCCTCATATCCAAATCTGAATGAATTAATTACTTCTCCCTCAATCCCCCCTAAAAATCCAATCCTCCCTGTTCTAGAAGTTTTGGCTGCAATATAACCCACCAAAAAGGCTCCTTCTTCTGATCTAAAGTTTACACTCACTAAATTTTCAGGCAACTCAATATCTTCTACGTATGAACCCTCAACGATTGCATAATTAACATTAGCGTTCTCTCTGGCCTTTTGTAAAAAAACGTCCGTAAATTTAAACCCGAGTCCCCATATCAAACTAGAACCACCGTCTTCTAATCCTCCAATATCTCCCAAATAATCAGAAGCCCTGGATTCCTTCTCAATTATATTAACCCCAAACTCTCTCTCAAGTTGCTTCATTGCATTAGAAGAACTCTCATTAAAGCCTTTATCATCAAAAATACCATCAACTATTACAGAAACAGTACTAGGAACCACAGCCTCATTTTTCGGATTTGAACATCCTAGGCACAAAAAAAGCAAAACAAGTTTTTTCAACATAAACTAACCTCCAACCAATTAAAATAAACATAAAAAAAACACCTTAAAAAGGTGCCCTACCATCTATAATGAGCAAAAGCCCTATTCGCCTCTGCCATTCTATGAGTATCCTCCTTCTTCTTAAAAGCAGCACCTGTAGCATTGTAAGAATTTACAAGCTCATTAGCTAATTTCTCCTGCATCGACTTACCACTAGACTTCCTAGCGGACGAAATTATCCATTTCATCGCCAAAGCCTCACGTCTCTCTTCTCTAACCTCAACAGGCACTTGATAAGTAGCCCCACCAACTCTCCTGCTCCTAACTTCCACCAAAGGCTTAATGTTATCCAAAGCCTTACTAAAAGCAGCTACTCTATCACTTTCTTCAAGCTTTTCTGCAAGCATATCGATAGAGCTATAAACTATAGCCTCACTTGTTGATTTCTTCCCATCATACATCATTCTGTTAACAAACTTAGCAATGACTCTAGAGCCATACCTAGCATCTACGAAAACCTTTTTTTTAATTTTTCTACTCTTTCTCGACATATCCAACACCCCCTAGGCTTTAGGCCTCTTGGTTCCATACTTAGAACGTCCTTTCTTACGATTGTTAACACCCAAAGTGTCCTTAGCTCCCCTAATAATGTGATACCTAACACCCGGCAAATCTTTGACCCTTCCGCCTCTTATAAGAACAACCGAGTGCTCCTGTAAATTATGCCCAACACCTGGGATGTAAGCCGTTACTTCAAACCCATTCGAAAGTCTAACACGAGCCACCTTTCTTAAAGCCGAATTTGGCTTCTTAGGCGTAACTGTCATTACACGGGTACAAATACCCCTTCTTTGAGGACAATTCTGAAGCGCAGGAGACGCCGTCTTCTCCTTCTGACTCTTTCTAGGCTTCCTTATTAGTTGATTAATTGTAGGCATTCGATACTGCCCTCCTTTCCCATTACCAAAAGGATTCTAACAAATATATAATCTATTGTCAATTTAAACTCCCGTCTTCTACATTTTCCCTTATTTTAATTCTTTTATATAAATTCATCCCTGTTCCAGTAGGAATTAAATGACCAATTACAACATTCTCTTTCAAGCCCTTAAGGTCATCAACCCTACCTGCAATCGAAGCATCCGTTAAAACCTTAGTAGTCTCCTGGAAAGAAGCAGCTGATATAAACGAATCTATATTAAGAGATGCTTTCGTTATCCCAATAAGAATTGGACTAGCAACAGCAGGCTCACCACCCTGCTCAATAACCCTCTTGTTTTGTTCGTAAAAAGTATGCTTATCCACTTTTTGATTATAAACAAAGTTGGTATCACCTACAGATACAATCTTAACTTTCTTCATCATCTGTTTAATAATAACCCCAATATGCTTATCATTAATACTTACGCCCTGTTTACGATAAACATCCTGAATCTCTTCTAACAAAAACTCTTGCAAGCTAATTCCACCAAGAATTTCAAGCACATCATGCGGATTAATTCTTCCATCACAAAGCATATCCCCAGCCTTCACAATATCTCCATCCCTAACCAAAAGATGCTTTCCAGCGGGAATATAATGCTTATGCTCAACCCCATACTCATCCAAAACATTAATAAGTCTTTTACCCTTCTGAATTGCCTTAAAATGAACAACCCCACTTGCCTTAGCCATCTCAGTCAAGTTCTTAGGAATCCTCGTCTCAAATAAATCATTAACCCTAGGCAGACCCCCTGTAATATCCTGCGTTTTCTCAGAACCCTTAGAAAGCTTAGCAATAATATCTCCAATATTAATACCCTGTCCATCCTCAACCTGAAGATAAGCATCTCCAGGAAGAACATAAGATGATACCTCAACGCCCCTATCATTAATAATTAAAATCCTAGGATCAAGAGACTCAAAAACCTGGTCTGTAATTCTCTTTTCAATATTACCTGTTTCAAGGTTTATCTCCTCTTTAAGGGTTGTGCCCAAAATAATGTCCTTAAATTTAACTCTACCCCTAGCCTCAGCAATAATAGGCTCTGCAAAAGGATCAAACATTCCAATAACGCTCCCAGCTTCAACATAATCTCCAACCTCAATTTCAAGCCTCGTGCCCGCTCTTAAGGGTACCTCTTGCTCTTCAGAGACAATCATAAACCTATCATCCATAATCTTAATAAAGCCAATATGAGATGATAATACATCCATACCTTCATTATTGACAAACAAAGGCATGCCCTTAATCACTTTCTGAGCATCTAGAACCTTAACTTCCTTAATAAATTTAACATCTTCCTCATAAACAACATTTACTATCCTTAAAATCCCCTTTCTTGTAAAAAGCAAACCATTATCAACTTTAACATTAAAACCTTCTATTCCATTAAGAATAAAAGTGTTCTTAAGCGAAATCTTGTCGTCCTCACTACCAGCTTGCGCAACTCCTCCAATGTGAAAAGTCCTCATAGTAAGCTGTGTCCCAGGTTGACCTATTGACTGAGCCGCAATTATCCCAACAGCCTCACCAATATTTACAGGTTTATTATTCGAAAAATCTCGTCCATAACACTTCTGACAAACTCCATGTTCAGCTTCACAAGTCAAAACGGATCTAATTACAAGTTTATCAACGCCAATAGTTTCCAATAACTTTATCCTAGCTTCTGTAATCTCCTCATTTACATCCAAGACAATCTCCCCTGTAATAGGGTGCTTTATCCGCTCAATTGAATAACTCCCCACAGCCTTTTCTCTTAAAGACTCAACTAACTCTTCCCCATTTTTTAAGGCCTCAACTTTTATACCATTAATAGTCCCACAATCTTCTATTCTAACAACAACATCCTGGGCAATATCCACCAGCCGTCTAGTTAAGTACCCAGCATCCGCAGTCTTTAAGGCTGTGTCCGCAAGCCCCTTCCTCGCACCATTTGTAGATATAAAGAACTCTATTACAGACAATCCTTCCTTAAAATTAGAAATAATTGGAAGCTCAATAATATCCCCAGAGGTCTTGGCCATCAATCCTCTCATTCCTGCAAGTTGTCTTATCTGGTTCCTACTTCCACGCGCACCAGAATCAGCCATCATATAAATAACATTAAATCCATCTCTATCTCCCTTAAGAACTTCCATCATCTTCGTAGTAAGTTCTTCATTCGTTTTTGACCAGACAGAAATAACATTGTTATATCTTTCTTCTCCAGTAATAACACCTCTAGTATAATCACTCTGTATTTTTGCGATCTCTCTACTAGCTTTATCCACATATGCTTTCTTCTCTCTAGGTACAATAATATCGCTCATACTTATTGTACACCCAAATCTAGTAGCGTATTTAAACCCAAGTTCTTTAATAATATCTAGCATCTCAATTACAATGGAAGAACCATGCACAACATAAACCTCAGAAATCAAAGCCTGTAATTCATAATCGCTAAGCGTCTTATTTACAAACCTAACCTTATCTGGCAGAGCTTCATTAAATACAACACGACCCGAAGTAGTCTCGACGTACTCACCGTTAACCTTTACATAGATTTTCGCATTGTAATCCAAACTCTTACTATTAACCGCAAGAAGAACTTGATTGAAATTCAAGAATTTACGTCCCTCTCCAACCACATTTTTCCTCTGCATAGTCAAATAATAAAGGCCTAAAACAATGTCCTGAGAAGGGAATACAATAGGATGCCCATTTGCAGGGTTTAACAAATTATTAGTTGACAACATCAAGGCCCAACTCTCCGCTTGCGCTGCAGGGGTCAAGGGAACATGAACAGCCATCTGATCACCATCAAAATCAGCATTATAAGCATGACAAACAAGAGGGTGAAGTTTTATCGCCTTTCCCTCAACTAAAACCGGTTCAAAAGCTTGAATTCCCAATCTGTGAAGCGTTGGCGCCCTGTTTAAAAGCACAGGATGCTCCTTAATAACATCATCTAAAATTTGCCACACTTCATCTACTTCTTGTTCAATTAAACTTTTTGCCCTCTTTATATTAAATACAGACTCACTCTCAATTAATCTTCTAATCACAAACGGCTTAAAAAGCTCAAGTGCCATCTTTGAAGGAATACCACACTGGTGTAGCTTAAGTTCAGGTCCAACAACGATTACAGAACGACCAGAATAATCAACTCTCTTTCCAAGAAGATTTTGCCTAAATCTACCCTGCTTGCCCTTTAGCGCATCAGACAAAGACTTAAGCGGTCTGTTCGATGACCCCTTAACAACTTTTCTCTTGTGTGAATTATCAAAAAGAGAATCAACCGATTCCTGCAGCATTCTCTTCTCATTTCTAACAATAATCTCGGGTGCATTTAACAGCAGAAGCTTCCTTAAACGATTATTCCTGTTTATAACTCTCCTATAAAGATCATTTAAATCAGAAGTTGCAAACCTACCCCCATCAAGCTGAACCATAGGTCTAATCTCGGGAGGAATCACAGGAAGAACATCCATAATCATCCATTCCGGTTTGTTTCCAGAAATTTTAAAATTCTCAATAATCTCAAGTCGTCTTAAAAGCTTCTTATCCGTCTTATCATCTTTATCGATCATCTGAACTCTAAGTTTAGATGAAAGCTCATCAAGATCAAGATTTTCAAGCAAAGTCTTGATCGCCTCAGCCCCCATTGAAGCGTTAAAAGACATTCCATACCTCTCCCTTGCCTCAGAATACTCATCTTCACTTAAAAGTTGCATCTTCTTAAGGTCAGTATCACCTGGCTCAATTACAATATACTTCTCATAGTAAAGAATAGAATTCAAATTAGAAGCAGTAACGTCAAGCAAAAGACCAATTCTGGAAGGAATATACTTATAGTACCAGATATGCGCAACTGGAGCTGAAAGCTCAATATGCCCCATTCTTTCACGCCTAACTTTAAAATGAGTTACCTCAACATTACAACGATCACAAATAATACCCTTATATCTTATAGATTTAAACTTGCCACAATAACATTCCCATTCTTTCGTTGTTCCAAAAATCCTCTCGCAAAAAAGTCCATCTTTTTCGGGCCTTAAAGTTCTATAGTTAATAGTTTCAGACTTCTTGACTTCACCATAAGACCAATTCCTAATCTGATCAGGTGAGGCTATCTTTATCTTTATTTTTTCAAAATCCTTTATCTCTTTCATAGAAACCCCAAAACCTAAGTTTTATTAATCAACTCTTCTTCCTTCTCTGTTAAAGGCACTTGATCTCCTTTATCATCATAGATCGATAAATCAAACCCAAGACCTCTTAACTCCTGCATCAAAACATTAAAAGATTCAGGAATGCCAGATACATTAGTAAGAATACCCTTAACAATATTCTCATAAATCTTAACTCTGCCCGACATATCATCAGATTTCACCGTTAATAACTCTTGAAGAGTATGCGCAGCCCCATAAGCCTCAAGCGCCCAAACTTCCATCTCTCCAAGCCTCTGACCACCAAACTGTGCCTTGCCCCCAAGGGGCTGCTGAGACACAAGAGAATAAGGGCCTGTAGACCTTGCGTGCATTTTATCATCAACAAGGTGATGAAGCTTAAGCATATATATAGCCCCAACCATCACCTCATTCTCAAACGGTTCCCCCGTATACCCATCATATAAAACTTCCTTTGATGTCTCATTAAACCCAGCTCTCCTTAAATTTTCCTGGATTTGCTCATTAGTAGCAGACTCAAAAACAGGAATATCGTAATATTCACCAAGATATTTCCCAGCAAGCCCAAGCTGAGATTCCATCAACTGCCCAATATTCATACGGGAAGGAACCCCCAAAGGGTTTAAACATATATCAAGAGGTGTCCCATCAGAAAGATAAGGCATATCCTCAACCGGAAGAATTTTTGCAACTACTCCCTTATTTCCATGCCTACCCGCCATTTTATCGCCTTCCTTAAGTTTTCGTTTCTTTGCAATATAAACCTTCAATATCTCGTCAACTCCAGGGGGAAGATTTCCAACATCATCCTTTGTAATTCTTTGTACATCAATCACAGTACCCTCAGTACCGTGTGGAACTTTTAGCGAATTATTCTTAACATCTTTTGCCTTCTCCCCAAAAATAGACGTTAAAAGCCTAAATTCAGGAGTAATATCCCCCTCCGACTTTGGCGTAACTTTACCAACCAAAATATCGCCCGGCTTTACGTAAGTTCCTATTATTACAATCCCATTCTCATCTAGTTTACTCAATATCTTTGAGCTTACATTGGGAATATCTGCAGTAATTTTCTCAGGGCCGAGTTTAGTTTCTCTAACCTCAATACTAAACTCTTTAATGTGAATTGAAGTATAAAGATCTTCCTTTACAATTCTCTCAGAGATCAATATGGCGTCCTCATAATTAAACCCATTCCAAGGAATAAAACCAACTAACAAATTATTCCCAAGAGCAAGTTCTCCGTACCTAGTAGCAGGTCCATCGGCAATTATCTCACCCTCACTAACTTCCTGCCCCTCTTTAACTAAAACCGTCTGATTAAAAGAAGTATCCTGATTAGTTCTCTCATATTTAGAAAGATGATATTCATCCAAGTCAGTAACACCATCGCCTTTCTTTGCCTTGACAACTATTTTTCTGTTTGTCGCCAATACAACTGTACCAGACCTCTTTGCCTTAATAACAACACCAGAATATTTAGCAACTACCCTCTCCATTCCAGTACCAACAATAGGCGGCTGAGGAAACAATAAAGGAACCGCTTGTCGTTGCATATTTGAACCCATAAGAGCACGGTTAGCATCATTATGTTCAAGAAAAGGTATCAACGCGGAAGAAACAGAAATCAACTGCCTAGGGGAAACGTCCATACAATCTATGTCCCTGGGTACCATAGTAGTATAATCACCAGAGACCCTAACGGAAATCAAATTATCAACATAATTACCATCAGCATCAACATCAGCATTCGCCTGTGCAATAATTTTTTTCTCCTCATCAATCGCAGATAAATACTCTATCTCACTAGTAACCTTTCCACCCACTACTTTCCTATAAGGAGTTTCCAAAAATCCATAATCATTTACCCTAGAATAAGTAGCCAGCGAAACAATAAGACCAATATTAGGACCCTCAGGTGTTTCAATTGGACACATTCTACCATAATGCGTATAATGAACATCTCTTACTTCAAAACCCGCACGGTCTCTTGAAAGCCCACCCGGACCTAAAGCATTAAGACGCCTTTTATGAGTCAACTCAGCCAAAGGATTAACTTGATCCATAAACTGTGAAAGTTGACTAGTTGCAAAAAACTCCTTAACAGCGGAGACAATAGGCTTAACACTTATTAGTTCCTGAGGTTTAAGATTAAATACCTCTTTATTGGACATCCTATCCTTTGCAATTTTCTCTACCCTAGCCATCGCTCCCTTATATATATTCGTAAGCAACTCCCCAACAGAACGAACCCTTCTATTACCAAGGTGATCAATATCATCAAGAGTATCATGCCCATCATATATCCTTAAAAGATGAGATATAGTATTTACAATATCCATCATAGTAAGAACTGAGGTTGTCAAATCATCAAGTCCAAATTTTTTAGAAAGCTTATACCGACCCACATGCCCAAGATCATACCTCTTCTCCGAAAAGAATACTGTCTTTAAATCATTCTCAGCACTATCAACCGATATTGGCTCTCCTGGCAAAAGTACATTATAAACAGCAAGCATCACCGATTCTTTTGAAAGCTCCCTAAGGCCATCCTTTAAAGAAAAATAAGCATCTTCCTTTTCAAAACAATTTAAAATGATATCAGAACTAATAAAATATTTTCCAGGAACACCATCATAACCATCAAAATCAATAAGACTTATCTCCCCTATACCATTCTGTAAAAAATCCTCAATATCCTGTAAAGTTATCTTATCTCCTGCCCGATAAGTCATATTCTCTTTTATGTTAACATTTACGGCTAAATATTGCCCCGCAATCTCTCTCTTAGTATTTTCGCTTACCTCAATCTTTTTAATGTTGTAAAAGGTGTCAATGATCTTTTCTCTGGTATCAAGTCCCAATGCCCTTAAAAAAAGAGTAACAAGTATCCTCTTCTTCCTGTCTATCTTAACATAAAGGTAATCTTTTTTTGAATCAATCTCAAACTCCAACCAAGAACCCCGATAAGGAATAATACGAGCAAAATACAAATCCTTTTCCTTGTAAAAAACAACCCCAGGAGACCTATGAATCTGAGAAACGATTACCCTTTCAGCACCATTTACAACAAAAGTTCCTCTATCAGTCATTAAAGGAATAGTACCCATATACACATCCTTCTGTCTTATCTCTCCTGTTGTTAGAAACTGCAAATTCAACCTTATCTTTAAAACAGCCTCATAACTTTGCCCCTTCCTCTTACATTCTTTCTCAGTAAAACTAATAGAATCATCTTCAATATAGTATCTCTCATACTCAAGAGCAACTTCGCCATTGCTACTCCTTATAGGGAAAACGTTCCTAAAAACAGATTCAAGCCCTTCATTAAGAAAAGGCTCCCCGTTCTTTAATCTCCCAAGCTGCAAAAATTTCTCGTAGGAATTCAATTGTATTTCTATCAGGTTAGGCAAGTCTAGAATTTCTTCTGCCTTACCTTGCCCCAGGTGAACCCTCTTTATCATTAAAAGACTCCTTTTAAAGACACAATAAAGCACACGCCGATTATCCAGCATGTGGAAAAATAAATTTTCAATATTTTTATCGCTTTATTTAATTTCAACTTTTGCACCAACCGATTCTAGCTTCTTCTTTATCTCCTCCGCATCTGCCTTTGAAACGCCTTCCTTAACTGCTTTAGGAACAGCCTCAACCAAAGTTTTAGCCTCTCCAAGCCCAAGGCCAGTAATAGCTCTCACTTCCTTAATAATATTAATCTTACTATCCCCAAAAGATACAAGAATTACATCAAACTCTGTTTGCTCCTCAGCTACACTACCAGAAGCCCCAGACCCAGCCGCAACAGCAACAGAAGCAGCAGTAACTCCAAACTTTTCTTCAATAGCTGCTATAAGGTCAACAATCTCAACTGTTTTAGCTCCCTCAAGCCATGTTAGAATATCCTCTTTACTTAGTGACATATTAACTTTACTCCTTTCGTATTATTATAAAACAGCGATAGCATGCACTCAATCAAGACTAACACTGCCCTCATTAAACCTTAATATCAGACAAAGCCTTTAATATTCTTGCAAGTTTTGAAATTGGGGCTTTAAGTACATTTGCAAACAAAGAAATAGCCCCTTTCCTAGTAGGAAGTTTGCCATACTCATTAAGCCTGGCTTCATCATAAACTTCACCTAAAACAAAACCTCCCTTAACCTTCAAAGAGCTCTCTTTAACAAATTCATAAAAAATCTTCACAACGGCATTAGCCTCATCAACAGCAGTCACAACAGCCGTTGGTCCTAAAAGGTAAGGATCAAGTCCATTTATGTTCTTCTCTTTCAAAACTCGCTTCATTATATTATTCTTCACAACCCTCAAAGCACCTTTCTCATCCTCTATCCTACCCCTAAGTCTAGTAAGCTCCGCTACCGTTAACCCCCTGTAATCTAGAAAAAAAATATTATCTTTACCATTCAGAAAGCCCTTAAATAAATTAAACATTTCCACCTTCCTAGGATTTATCTTCGTACTCATAAACCAACTCCTAAACAAAATCAATCTTCACAGAAGGCCCCATAGTAGATGAAATGTAAACACTATCCACAAAAGTACCCTTTAAATCACTAGGACGCTTCTTAAGCAATTCCCCAATAAACTCATCGTAGTTTTCCCTTATCTTCTCATTATCCATAGAAGATTTACCAATAGAAAAACTTATCACACCATTTTTATTAGCCCTATATTCCGTACGTCCTTTCTTAAGGCTACTGATCGCACCCCGTACATCGTTTGTAACCGTTTGCGTCCTGGGGTTTGGCATTAATCCCCTTTTGCCCAAAATAGGCCCAAGCTTCCCCACATCCTTCATCATATCAGGCGTTGCAACAACAATATCAAATTCATCAAATCCACCCTTAACCTTATTAAGAAGATCATCATCCCCAACATAAGTAGCACCAGCCTCTATAGCTTCCCCCGCTCTATCTCCCTTTGCGAATACAAGTATTCTTTTCTCTCTCATAAACTGATTTGGTAAGACGATCGTATCCCTGACTGTATGATTCTTCTTTAAGTTAAGATTAATAGAAACATCTATGGTTTCATCGAACTTAGCAAATTTAATTTCCTTTAACAAAGATATTGCATCATCTATGTTGTAAGACATAAGCTTATCTACCCTAGACAAGGCTTGAATATATTTTTTCCCTACTTTAGCCATTATTTTTCCACCTCAACGCCCATTGAGCGGGCGCTCCCTGCAATAATTTTAAAAGCCGCCACTTCTGTTTTTGCATTCAAATCGGGCATCTTGACCCTCGCAATTTCTGCTATCTTTTCCCTAGATATAGTTCCAACCTTGTCCGTATTTGATTTCCTAGAACCCGTCTCAATTCCGATGGCCTTCTTTATCAAAACAGAAGCAGGCGGAGTTTTGACAACAAACGAAAAACTTTTATCACTATAAACAGTAATAATAACAGGAACAACGATCCCAGGTTCCATTCTAGCCGTTCTCTCATTAAACTCCCTAACAAACTGAGGACCACTTACACCATGAGGCCCAAGAGCCTGCCCTATCTTAGCTCCCGGAGCAGCCTGCACAGCCGGTACCTGCAACTTCACCCAAGCAACTTCTTTCTTTTTCCTAGACATAAACAACTCCTTATGGTAATAACGCTCTTAAAGCTCCCATCTTAATTATTAAATCTTCTCTATGTGTTGAAAATCAACCTCAACAGGAGTCGACCTTCCAAAAATTTGAACCGCAACCTTTAATTTCTTTTTCTCATAATCGATAGATCCAATAGCGCCTTCAAAAGAATCAAAAGGCCCCCCCTTAATTCTAACCCTCTCCCCTTCTTCAAAATCATAAAGTACAAAAATGGATTTATCAGCCTTAATTTCTCCAGTAAGCATAAACACATTCTTCACTTCCTCATCGCTAATAGGAAGAGGTTTTTGATCCTTACTAGTACCCACAAAACTCACAACACCCGGTATTTTAACAAGACTAGCCACAGTATCTCTCCACCCCACCTCGGGAAGATCCAACTCAACCAAAACATAACCCGGCCAAATCTTCCTTTCTCTCACTCTTTTCTTCCCACCCCTAACTTCCTCTACTTTCTCTATGGGTGCTCGTACATCTAAAACCTCACCACCCAAAACACCTTCACTTACTAAAAGTCTTATCTCCTGTTCTATTCTCTTCTCATACTGGGAAAAAGTCTGCAACACATACCAAGCCCTAGACATAATCTCCCCTAAAACACGTGAGCTACAGCAAGGTACATAACATAATCCACCGCGCCTAGAAACATCGAAACAAAAAGAACCAACCAAAAAACTTGCTTTCCGTTACCTATTACTTCACCGTACCTAGGCCAAGTTATCCTCTTAAGCTCCAAAAAACTTTCCCTAATAAATTTAAACACTAAAAGCCCCCCCTTCAACAAACCAAGACGACAGGTCAGGAGGGATTCGAACCCCCAACATGCGGTTTTGGAGACCGCCGTTCTACCATTGGAACTACTGACCTATGACTCACAGTTATTTTATCTTCCCCTCTTTATGAAGAGTATGCCTCCTGAGTATCGGACAGTACTTCATCAGCTCCAACTTTTCCTGCCTATTACGCCTGTTCTTAGTGGTCGTATAATTCCTAATACCCGTTTCTTCGCACACCAAAGCCACAAGCTCAACAGCACCTTTCCCTTTTTTCCTACCCATAACACCCCTCGTACAAAAAGCCCCCAATCGGACTTGAACCGACGACCCCCACCTTACCATGGTGGTGCTCTACCAACTGAGCTATAAGGGCACCATCTTCCCTTACAACAAACTCTTGTACCATATTAATTGATTATCTTAAAAAAGACAAGTATTAAACTTATATTTTAAACATCTCACCTTATGACAACGAGTCTACCCTCTCTTAAAAGGTTAATATTATTTTTATTTGAAAATAACTTACCAATAGAAAATTCATCAAGTATTATATCTGACCTATTCCTACCATAAATTCCCCTAGCAACCAATTTTAAAGGATAATCCCCAATCCTATCTTTATTAATATAAGAAATATCGTTCGTATACTCAAGCATTCCCCATCTTCTTAATGCATCTGGCTCAACCATTCTCTTATCAAAATAAAGTTTAACGTTTTCATCATAAATCTTGACAAAAAAAGAATCTCTTAATCTAATAGAACCTGATGGGGATTCATATTCCCCCCCTACATAAATAACAATGCCAGTATAAAACCGATCATCACCCGTATTCATTAATGGATAAAAAGCCCTATAAGGCTTGTCGTGAGACAAGAACAAGTCAATAAAATCAGGGAAAAGACAAAGCTTATACCTAATAGTTATACTTCTTAAATCCTCCGAATACTTTATATAGCTCCTTTTTAAAATACTATCAAGTCCTGAAAAATGAAGTATCAGGTTGGGGTCTGAATCAAAATAATCTCTGAAAGTATTATCAGAATCGATTACCATCTCAAAAAGAGACCTCCTTATTAAGGAATCCTTAAAATCATTAATGTCCAACATCAATTTAGAGGTAGAGTTAAGTCCAACTCTACCAAGCCTATCCTCGCTTACCGTTTTACTAATGTCGAAATAAACAACCTTTTTCTCCCAATCAATTAACCTCTCCACACTCGCCCCGGATGCAGAATCCTTGATCGCAGAGGCGTTAGAATAAAATAAAAGAAAAAATTTAAAAAGGACATGAAGTAAATCCACATTAAGTCTCCTTATTTTTTCCCCAAATAAACTCCTATCCAAGCCCACCCATTATTAATTTTTGGATCCTTTGGATAAGAGATTTTTTTAAAGACAAAATACCACTCCCATATGTGCTCCCAACCGGTAGATTCAAGATAAGAGATACCATCACTAGAATCAGCCTCAAAACTATTTGCAAACTGTATTCCGTTTTTCCGCCTACTTCCAAGCTTAATCATCGTTGTTAAAAAACTGTTCGTATTAATTGAATTACCCCTCCCCCCTCTTTGATCCCAGCTCTGAATAAAGAAATTATGCTTATCCCTTATACCTAAAAGCTTTGCCGTATTCCCAGAATAAATACACCCCTTAACATCCTGAATTAAATCACTCAAATTTCTATAAACCACAAACTCCGGATTATTGTAGTGATTAACTTTAGCAATAACGTTAGAATAATCCCTAGAGTCCATTTTCAAATTCGACCTTGGCACCAAAAGCAATTTTTTGTAATAAAAATATGCCTCGTCGTAATCCTGCACACTCTCCAAATCTAGGGCAAGATTATAATAATAACTAGCCTTATCTTCCTCCCTAACACCATCGGAACCGCTGTTAATCAACAACTTATAATAATGAATCTTGTTACCAGCTTCAATATTCAAGCCAATCACCCTTTTAGCAATTTTTACTTTTATAGAACTATTCTCATAAACGTAATCATCAAAATTGCTAACAACATACCTGTAATAGGTAAAAGCCACTAAATCTTCCTTCATAGCAGCATAGACATTTCCCATTAAATAAAAATACAAGGGATAATATTCACTGCTCCCATCACTAGCAATTCCTTGATTTACAATCATTAAAGCTTTCTCATAATTCTTGTTTCTAATGTAAATGTCAACTATCCTATCAACAATAAGAAATCTATCCAGCCCATTCTTACTTAACTCTCCTAAAAGACCTACAAGATTCTGAACTTCCCCCTGCTTAACCCTACAAGCACCTAAAATCAAAACCAGCCCAAACAATTGAATCAATGCCCTCATTGCCTTTATTATATAATGGAAGTTATGTATAACAAAATACGTTCTAGGTTCAATGGTACAACTAGGAACATCAATAAAAAATTAATATACATCGTATTTATCGCATTACTTTTATGTTGCTTTAATAAAACCAATAAATATGGTGTCGTCCTAGATTCAAAAAACAGAGAAAAACTTCCAAATGGATCTCTTGTGGAAATAGAAAACACCAGTCAAAACAAAAACACAATAACAATAAAGCATAACGAAACGAAATTTATAGTACATAAATTTACAATACAAGAATTCCAAACAAGAGAAGAAGCGGAAAAATTTAGATTAAGCATCAACCCATATGTGACCAAATATGCCATAAGTAAAAAAGACACCCTGCCCTTAAGAGAATCCCCTGATAACTACAAAGATAACATAATATATAGAATTCCAAAGGACTCTATCCTAAAGATAATAAGCATTGGAGAAGAAACAAAAGCTGGATCCCTTCAGGGTAGATGGATATACATTTTGACAAAAGATGGGTATAAGGGTTATGTCTTCGACTATGCACTCGAAATTTTTGAAAATATCACGGGCAAAATAATCACAAATCCACTAAATAGGTCCTCACAGGACGATATAATAAGCAAATTCAAAAACATTAAATACTTAAGGCCATTCTACTATGAAAAAATGATTGCTAACCATATTTACGACACTGATCTACTCAAAAAAGACTATGGTCTATTTTTCACCCTTCAAAACGAAATAAAGATAAACATGCCCGAATTAAGCTTAACTTTCAAATTTGATGTTGTTGACTCCGTTAAACCAAATGGATTTTTATTCAGATCTAACAGTTCGGATAAAGATTTCATTCTACTAGAAAAAGAATTTTCAAATTATTATAATTCGTACATAAAGGTTAAAGGACACGATTTCGAATCGAAGTTTGTTCTCATTGAACAAGTCATTGAGAAAGTAATACCTGAAATGGAAACACAAAATAGAAACTTAATGCACAGATTAACATCTTATAAAACATTGGAAAATGAGACATATGGAAGTATTGAATTTAGATCAGACAGAACTTTTGTTTGGAAAACAAATTCAAAATTAAACAGCTTGCCAAGCTTTGGGAAGTTTAAAATAATAGGACTTACTCCAAATCTACAAATCTCATACAAAAACGCTATAAAGCTTATCGATGATGACAATGGGGAATACTTTTGTCTGCTAGACTATACGAAGAATGCCCTACAACTAATATTCATAAATTCTGAAAATGTTGAAGATGACGTAATAATTGACGATAGGGATAAAACTGCAATAGTACTGTTCAGTGAGAATCGTTCTAATTAAGTCAAAATTGTAAGATTCTTAAATTGTTAAAGGTTGAAAACGATGTTGATAATATTCATTTTAATTGCACGGTCTGTTGTGTGTTTGAATGCAAATGAGAATACTGGAATAATACAAGCATTAACAAAAACTCTCTATCGTACTACTAGTCAAGAATATTTACTTAACAAAAAAGAATTAGATAACTTCGTATCTTCAATAGAATTAAATAACAGCGATATTTTAAAATATATTCAAGAGACAAAAAATGATTTTTTAAACACATCTGTATATTTTAGAAATATAAGGGGTACTATTATCGCCTTAACTATCGGAGCAGAAATAAATTATGAACACAAAATATCTCCGATATCAATTTCAATAATCAACAATGATTTAGAAATTACAAAAATATTAATAGACCATGGGATAAACATAAACAAAATAGATGAAACGGAACACCCACCAATTTTCTGGGCAATATACTTAAACAACGAAGAAATATTTGATCTTTTGGCAGAAAAAGGAGCTGATTTAAGCTTTACACTTAAGGGCGGGAAAACACCTATGCAGGCTGCAGTAGAAATCGAAAACACCAAACTAATCGAACTACTACTTAAAAAAAACACCTACATGGCAGATTCTTACAAAAAAGAAATTAAGAATCTCAGAAACAAAAACATAAAAAATATCTTCAAAAAATTCAAACTAATTAGTACCCATCCGAAATCTCAATATTTTTATCTTTATCAAGAAGGTCCTTATATACAAAAGACTTCCTAGCAAGCTCTCCTTTTAAATCTTTTGGAAAAGGTGCATTCCTCCACATTACACCGCGAACCATTTTCTCCATCTTTTGTATACCCTTGCTTTCCTTCTCTATCCATAAAAAATAATCATTTAAAAAGGCATCTTTAACATTACCCTTCTTGATAAATTTAGAATAGTATTCATAATATTGACCAGTCATTCCTGTTTCCATCCACCTAAACGATGTCTGCTCTTTAGCAAGTTCCCACAAAAAATCTCCAATACCCAAAATCAAAGCTTTTCTTAAATCTTTAGGATACATGGGCACCAATATTTTACCCCTCCCTGTGGCTCGATTTTTAACATCAATAGGCTCCCAACAAACGCCCCTCTCACCGTAAGATGGTATTAAAATAAAATAAGGAACTATCCTTAAAAAATCTCCTCTATAATTTTTGTGAAAAATTTTAGGCTGAATACTTTCAATCTCTCTAACAAGTTGTATGATCCTCTCTCTACTACCAAAAAGACTAGGATTTGCAACCACATTACTTTTAAGCAATATCGGAAAATGATTCCCCCTAGGGCCAATAGTAAGCTTGTTGGCTTCCATTAAAGACCCCACTTCCTCCACCGCAATGTTAGATGAACCAGAAACATCAACGTCTAGCATTTTATCTTTAATCTCAGCAAGCTTCTTATTCAACTCTTCAATCTGAGCAACTAAAGATGTAATCTCTCTGCTAAACTTAATAAGATCATCAATATAACCAGAAGCAAATTTTAAAGGTTTTAAAATATCATCAGAATAAAACCCACTTATCCCAAGCTCGATCATACAAATCTCAGATGGAATTGCATCGACAAACAGAAATTTAAACATATCCTTTAACTTGTTAACAGCTTCAATCCTCGCAACATCATTCTTCTTAAGACTACTCTTTGCAAAACCAATATCGGCCAACAGCTTTTCTTGCTTGTCAAGCAATATTCTTCTCACATCTTCATCTTTAATTCTCTCCGTTGGCTCATCTATAGCAAGCTTCCTGAGTTTTAACTCATTAACTCCATAAATCCATTCATCAAAATAAATAAACGGTTCATCATAATTATTATCCCAAAAAGTTTTTGAAATTAAAGACCTGAGTTCACTACCAAGGGCACTTGGCAGAAGTGCCGCAAATCTAAATAAAAGTTTCTGTTCTTGGGTTAAACTTAGGACATTGCGAGCAATTGATCTTAAAAATTCCCAATAAACACTAATGATCTGCCTATACTTGGTAACCCTGTCCCCTCCATCTGTTGATTTTGGATTCAAATAATCTAGCAATAGCCTATGGAGCCTTGTACCGACCTCTCTGTCGCTTAAAATCAAATTCCTGTAATAATCATCAGTAAAAAACCCCTTATCATGCTCTTCTAAAGCAACAACCTCAGGCAATCTTAAATTCAAATCCGTATTAACCAAATCTGGATACCTATACAAGATCACCCCCCTCAAAAAACCAACCTGCTCACTACCCTAATAAATAGTAATGCCAAAGTTTATATTTACCAAAAAATTTAGTAAGATTGATACACTATAGAATTCTTTTTTTTAAAACCTCAAAGGAATGGATTATGAACACGAAAATGAAATTTTTTCTAGCTGTATCTATTGGGATACTTATTGGATTAGTTCTCCCATCTGACGTTTACGAAACGCTAGCAAGCATTTTTGTAAGACTTGCCTATTTTTCCTTAATTCCTTTTTTAATATTCTCAATTCCACTAGGAATAGAAAATATTATTGAAAATAAAAAATTTAAAAAACTTTTTGGAAAAACAATCTATTATGGAATTTTAATCAATGTTATGGGAGTCATCACATCCATCGCAGTTGCGATAATATACATACCACAAAGAATTCCCGTCCTAGATAAAAATGTTAAAAATTTATACATATTTGATAAATCAGAATTCCTTGAAACATTCTTCCCAAAAAACATCTTTACAACACTCACAAGCAGCAATCCAAACCTTTTAAGTATTTACATTATCTCAATAATTGTTGGTACTAGTTTTTACTATGCAAAACAGAAGGGAAGAATTGCTAGAGAGCTTATCTTAAGCACCTCAAACCTCTTTTACAATGCAAACGGAATAGTGGTTAATATACTAAATTTTGGAACTATCTTCATCACAGCGTCTTATACTAACAACTTAAGAAATTTTAAAGATTATCAATACTACACAAACAGCATACTATTTTTTTCTTCATGGACGCTCATTATTATTCTAATAATAATTCCAACGATAAGTTATAAATTAACCAAAAACTTTAGATTGGCATACAGGAGTGTATTAATTTCGTTTCAAAACATAATATTTGCAGGATTGACAATGGACGCCTACTCCCCTTATTCTGTGTTACTAGAAGACATTAAGAATGAGAGAATAAACATAAAAAAATCAATCATTACAAACATACCCATAATCAACTTTGTTTCTAAATTCGGAACAATTTTTATTTCAACGATCTCATTTTTCATTATTTTAAAATCTTATTCTAGTTTGCCCATATCAATCTATGAAATAAGCTACATGAGCATATTGGCATTTCTATTCGTCTTTTCATTTCCACACGTACCAAGCAGTTTAGTATACGTAATTACAATGCTGTGTTCAACTTACACAAAAGGGATTGAACTGAGCTACTCCAGCATAACCCCAATACTACCGATACTAACATCTCTAGCTTTAATGATCGATTTTACATTCAACATTGCAATTATGCATATAATAACCTTTAACGAATCAAGAGAAGCCTAGACAACAGAAAAGCTTGCGAAGCATTAGTAAGATTTTGCAAACAAAACAAAATGTCTAGCCTTCGAGTTACAATAAATGCAATTTAGACCATCTAGAGGGCTATTTTTAAAATCTTCGGGTATGCATCTTATTGTAGCCTTCGTATCGTCCTTAATGCTCTCTTCACATGCCTCACTCCCACACCATGAAGAGATCACAAATCCCAAATTATTATCAATGTAGGTTCTAAAAGTACTATAGCTCTTATCTCCAACTCCAAAAATTTCTTTAGTGTTTAAACTCCTGAACTCCAAAGCCCTATTAAACAAATCACACTGCATACTTTCAAGCTCGTCTTTAACTTTAGCTGACAGATCCTTAACCGACACTTGATACTTAGAATTTTTATCCTTATCCCTCCTTGCAATAGTAACACAGTCCATAAGAATATCGTTAGAACCTATTTCTATGCGTATTGGAATTCCTCTAAGTTCTGCAGAAGAAAACCTAAATCCTATGGAGTTCCTTATATCCTTATCGATCTCGACCCTAAATTTCTCTTTCTTTAACTTGTTAAAGATGGTAATAGCATAGTCAAAAATCCTTTTATTTATCTCATCATCTCTCCTAAAAATAGGAACAATAATGAGCTCTATTGGTGCTATTTTAGGCGGCAACACCAACCCCCTGTTATCGGAATGAACCATAATCAGTGCCCCAATCAATCTGGTTGAAACTCCCCAACTAGTGGCTGAAACATACTCCATCTCCCCCTCTTTATTTTGAAATTTAACATCAAAGGCCTTGGCGAAATTTAAACCCAAATAGTGAGATGTTCCCGCTTGTAAAGCTTTCTTATCCTGCATTAATGCCTCGATTGTATAAGTACAAACAGCACCCGCAAATTTTTCTCTTTCCGACTTCTTTCCATGGAATACGGGAATAGCTAAGTAATCCTCAACAAAGCTCTTATAGAGATTTAAAATAAACAAGGTTTCACTTTCAGCCTCCTCTGCAGTTTCATGGGCAGTATGTCCTTCTTGCCACAAAAACTCAGTCGTTCGCAAAAATGGTCTTGTCCTCTTCTCCCAACGAATAATATTTGCCCATTGGTTAATCTTAAGGGGCAAATCCCTGTAAGACTTTATCCACTTACTGTACATATTCCAAATAATTGTTTCAGAAGTGGGTCTTAAGACCAAAGGCTCAGTCAATTTTTCTCCGCCAGCAGTCGTTACAACAGCAAGCTCTGGCGAAAATCCCTCAACATGTTCCTGTTCCCTTTCTAGGAATTTATAAGGAATAAGCAATGGAAAATATGCATTCTCATGTCCCGTTTCTTTAAACTTATCATCAAGTACGCTTTTAATCCTCTCCCAAATAGCGTACCCATAAGGCATAATAACCATACATCCCTTAACAGGACTATAATCAACAAGCTTTGCCTCCTGCACTATATCTAAATACCACCTGGAATAATCTTCTTCTTTTAAAGTAATAAAACTACCCATACCCCCGTTCCTTGATAAATAATTTAGAAGATCTATCACACAAGTTCAATACTTATGGACTTCGACCATAAAACGTCCATATTTACCCCCAAAAGGATCCAGCATAATCTTCTCCACTACAAAAACAACTCCATCCTCTTTGGGAAACAGAAAAATCTGTCTTATTTTGTAATCAATTACATCTTTTCTATAGTAATTTTCTCTTCCAACACCCCTTATATCTTTAACAAGAACACCTTCATCCTCAACAGAAAAGGAAATAGTAAAAGCAGAAGATTTCAAAGAGTCACTAAACGTCTTATTAATTGATACCCGATATCTATTCCCTGTTAAAAAATCAATAAAATCCAAAGAATCATCTGTAATCCCTTCATTTTCAGCATAAAGATAAATATTCCTACCCTTGTTTAGATGATTTATGTTAAGGTTCTTGACCCTGTAATTAAATATTTTCAAGAGCTCATAAAGACCTTTCTCAGCGGTGTCAGTATAATCTACGTATTCATTAAAAACTCTGGTATAAACTCCAGGATTTATGAAATTATTTTTGTAAACATCTACAAAATAGATACCAGAATAATATCCCCCCTTGCCAAGACCATACTCACCAAACATAAAGCAAGATCCGTCACCAGAGAAACCTAGGTTCTTAAAAAAAATATCCCCAGCAGCAAATAAAGAAGAATGAAAAACGAAGCACAAAGCAAAAAAACGTACCAACATAAACTCTCTAGCAAACCTATAAATAAAGCCTTAATTTAAAGGTATCTTCATATTAAAAATATGTCAAATATATTTTTAATATGAATCTTTGCTCTAATATTTGTTTTATGATTGAAAAGTTATGCTTAAATTTTACAGTGAGCTTTTTAAGAAACGTGGATTTTTCTTGTGTTGATTTTTGTTTCAAGGTTTTTGGTGATGATTAACACGTTCCAAAGGGATCAATCTGGTTTTTATGACTAAAGACTATAGCGAATCCTTCAGTGCTTACAATGCTTTAGCTTTAATACTGAAGAGGTACATGGCAAGGGTGGCCATAGCCCTATTATCTACCAGTAATCTGCTTTATATCTTATACTTTATACAATGCAATTCTAGCGATTGTACGTATTTGGTTAAGTATAAGTTAAAGGAGAATTTATGAAAACATTGTTAAAGTTGGTTGTGCTTCTGCTGTTAACGCACCCATCTACTGCTAAACAGGTCGATTCGTTAAATCTTGATAATGTACTAAAGGAAAAGGAAAATTTAAATAACCTATTTGGGGTGGGTTTTGGTATTGGGAACCCTATTACAAATATTACAATTTCTGTTCCGTATCTGGACATAGAATTTGGATATGGGGGTTTTAATGGTTTGCATCCTAATAACTTCACGCCATACGTTATTGGTGGACTTGATATTATGTTTAGGGAAGAGCTTTATAAAAATACCATAATGGGCGGTGGCTTTGGGGCGGGCGTGGATTGGTCCCAAGACAAACCAAATACTACAAAAAAACCAGAACAAGATGATGATGAAGATGTAGAGATTCCTTCAAAACCCTCAGTTCAGAGTCGAATAGGCATTGTGCTCAGGCTTCCTATCTCATTAGAGTACAGTTTTTTAAAAAATCTTGTAATAGGATTTAAAGCCGTGGCTACGCTCGGGGGAATAATGTTGTTGGATCATATATCCATGGAAGGAATGAGGTTCGGGTTTTTTGGTGTTGGGTACCTCAAAATATACATATAAGGAGAGCTGATGGGAAGGAACACTCGAGGGTTACTCATTTTATTGCTAATATTTGTCTTGCACTACTTCGCATTTTCCAAATCCGTTGGCGATGCCTATAAAATTAAGTGCAACACAGAAGATGACGGAACCACTTGCATTACAAATAATAATCAAAAAGCTGTCCCAAAGCCTAAGCCTACCCCTCCAAAACCAAGGCCCAAGCCTACCCCTCCACCCCCTACTGTACCTAGAGCCAAAATTGCAGCGCCTGTTATGCATAAGGAAAAAACTGTGTATGACTCCCTTGCTCTGGGTGTAGGAACTGGAAGTCCAGTAGGGAATATTTTATTTTCGATGCCATATGTGGACATAGATCTCGGATATGGTAGCTTCATTGGTTTCAAGCCTGGGAATTTTCAAAATTATATTCTATTTGGTCTCGATTTGGTTTTCAAAAAGGAAATAGGACCCACCGTAATTGTGGGGGGTGGTTTTGGTATTGGAGCAGATTGGTCTAAAGTAGACCTAGTTCCTCCTGGGAATAAGATCCCTACTACTTATGAAAGAATAGGCACAGTAACTAGACTACCTATATCAATGGAGTACAAGTTCGCAAAGAATCTGTCATTAGGTCTTAAATTTTATCCCTCATTCGGTCCGACCATACTACTCACAAAACCAAAAATAGTATATGAGGGTGTCAGGTTTAAGTTCTTTGCAGTCGGTTTTATCAAGTTCACTATTTAAGCTTTAATGTAAACAATAATGTTTTCATTAAAGTGGTTTGAAAAGCTTTTCATCAGAGAGTGCAATAAAGATTTCTCCGTTTCCTCGAATCAACAGCCTTTCGTCACATGCTCCCACGAATATGCTATCTCCCCTCTTAAGAAAAAAGTGATCATTTATTTGTATCTGACCATCCATAACTAACAAGATCATTGCACTGTCTCTCTTAAAATAAATTTCTTCACTAATTTCTCTGCGCAGAAGCATCAAATCAGTGCCTGGAAGTTTAAAAACACTAAAATTATCAATATCCTCGCCTTTCAACAGTGAAAATTTACTCTCCTCAAACCTACCTACCTTTAACATCTCATTCTTATCAATATATTTAGTAGTAAGACCGGCTCTTATTACATTATCAGAATTAGTCATAAGCTCAAGGCATTCCCCTTTAAGATAAGCATGCACCTCTTGGCTCTCTGTACAGAGAACCTCGCCTGGTTTTAATTTAAAAATATGCATCCCTAAAAATGTCAAAAGACCAACATCCGCTCCATAAATCTTATAAATCTCGTTAAACCAATAAGCTCTATCTCTTTCTAGGAAATCCAAATTTTCTCTTACTCTCCCAACGGCATCTTCAACTTCACACTTTTGCAAGTTGAATACGTTACTTATAAATTCCTTATAGTCTAGAAAACTAAAATCTAACTTTAGATTTTTATATATATTCTTAATTTCAATAAAAGGCAAAAATCCTTTAAGAGCATAAAAATCACTTAAAGCATATACAAGTTCTATTTTGGGATTTTCGTCCTTATAAACCCTACAGGGATCATTGATGTTTATTCCTCTGTCATTTTCGCGCTTAAACCCCCTTGAGGCAATTTCTTTTGAAGGATGTATTTGAATTGATAAAGGTTTTGTGGCCGAGAGAACCTTAAATAGAAAAGATAACTCGTTCCCATTTCCCAAAAGTTCCCTATTATGCTCTAAAAAATCACAAAGAGGGACATATTGATTCCCAATCAATATTTTACTGGAAAATGTCTTATGAGCCCCAAGCCACATTTCAGCTTTAGGTCGTCCGTCTTGTTCTTGTCCTAAAAGAGAAGGGATGAAACTAACTCCACCCCAATCATATTCCTTAATCTCATTTTTCATTAAAAATATATTGTCTATTCTCATTTGGATTCCCTAAATTTCAAAGATTTTAACAAGACCACCAAGATTGTTGCAACAGCAACGCCGGCAGCCATTGCAACAATAAATCCTAACTTATTATCAACCACAGGAAGTACTATAGGTCCTCCATGCGGCGCATGATTTGCAACTCCCAAAAATGCTGCAACAATGCTTGCAACAGCTCCCCCAGCTACTATTGACGGCAAAACCCTAGCAGGATCACTAGCAGCAAATGGAATAGCACCCTCACTAATTCCAATAAAAGAAATTAAGAATGATATCTTACCCGATTCTCTTTCCTCCTCCTCAAATAATTTAGGCATAATCAGGGTAGCAAGCCCCACGGCCATCGGAGGAACAGGAATAGCCGCCGCTACCATCCCCATTATTTGTGGAACCTGAGGAATCATACCAACACCAAAAAGGAATGCAACCTTATTAAAAGGGCCTCCCATATCAACAGACACCATAGAACCAAGTATTAAGCCAAGAAGAACCTTTCCCAAAATACCATAAGCTTCTGTATTACTCTGTAAAGATTTAAGTCCACTCTCAAGCAATGTCATAAATTGTGCAATATAAACCCCAACATAAAGCATAAAAAATCCAATAATGACAGAGCTTATTAAGGGAATAACAAAAATAGGCATGACAGGTCTTATCCATTCAGGTACTTTAAGCTGCGCTATCCATTTAGCAACAAAACCCGCAATAAATCCGGCAAGTATTGCCCCTAAAAACCCTGACCCAACATCTCTGGCAAGAACCCCCCCTACAAGCCCTGGTGTAAGTCCTGGCTTATCAGCGATTGCCATGGCAATAAACCCAGCAAGTATTGGCAACATCATCCCAAAAGCAACAGCACCAATATCAGTAATCGTCTTATAAAAAGGGTGTTCGGCAAAATTTGGACCATCAGAACCAATTCCTGCCAGAGATATTCCAATAGCGATCAAAATACCACCGCTTGCTACAATTGGAATCATAGGAGAAACTCCGCTCATTAAGTACTTATATAAACTAGATTTATGTCTTATGGTCGTATCTCTTAAAGAATGATTCATCTTCCTATAATTAAATGTTGAAGCATTAAACGCCTCCCTGATAACTTCCTCTATACTATTTATAGCCTTTGCAGTTGAAACCTTATAAACTTTCTTTCCATCAAATCTTCCTTCATCAATATCCTTATCAACAGCAAGTATTACAGCATCAGCATCCTTAATATCTTCTTCGGTTAAAGCATTCTCAACACCAATGGAACCTTGAGTTTCAACTTTAACCCCATAACCTTGCTTTCTGGCCTCATTTTCAATCTTCTTAGCAGCAATATACGTATGTGCAACGCCTACAGGACATGCAGATACAGCTACTATTTTCCCCCCTCCAGAATAAGTCACAACATTATCTGTATGAGTCTTTTCAATCTTCTCTATGTAGGAATAAACCTCATCGGGGTGATTTGAACTTTTCAAAATATTTTTAAAGTCATCATTCTCAAATAATTGAGCTATGAAAGCTATTGATTTAATATGATCGCTACCCTGTTGCCCCTTGGACATGCAAATTAAAAATATTAAATTAACAGGAGGGTTATCATCGGACCACCTTATGCCATCTCCCTTTAAATAAAGGAATGAAATAAAACTTGCCTTAACAGAATCTCCTATAAAATGAGGGATAGCAACACCATTCTCCCAAGCTGTATCTCCAATATTCTCTCTATCAAGGATACCCTGAAAGAATTCATTCCTATCGCTTATATAGCCCTTCTCATTTACTTTGTCTACTAAAAATTTAATGGCACCTTCTTTAGATTTTACTTCTGTAGATATAAAAATAAGCTCTTTTTTCAAGAAATCTAAAAACATATCCCCAAACCTCCTAACCATTCAAACTAATTGTATCACAACATAAAATTAAACTTGATTTCTTTCTATTAAAAACATTAATAAAAGCATATTATAAACATTAAAATTAAATCTATTAATTTTACTCGTCTGAGTTTACTTTTTTATTGCTAATTTATCTTATATTATTGAAGCTAATTTAACTATGAGAAAAATACTAAAACTTCATTTGTTCTTACTGTGTTTTATGCTGCCCTTTTTAAATGCAGAACAACAAAGAGATGAGATAAGTAATAGAGAAAACTTAACTTTAGAAGAGTCATCAAATAGAAATGAATACAATTTTTTCTCTGTAGAAAGAGGATTTACTTATTCAACGGGAATAGGACTTGGAACCGGTTTTTTCCTAAATTCTAAAATAAATCACTTAATATTTAGGCCTTATTATATGTTTGCAAATAATAGTTTTGATTTTCTAGCCGTGGCCGCCATTTCAATTAATGAGGACTATAACATATCAAAAAAGTTAAAATATTCAAGCTCGTATATTGGAGCGGGGGTCAATTGGCACATTGTAAATTTAGCAAGCAAAACAAAATATTTTTCATTGACCTTTGGAGTTGGGGGTCGATTTTACCTTTCAACAAACTTCATAGGTGACTTTAAATTTTATGATAAACTGCCCTACATAATAGAACCATACATATTCTTTGAATTCTCCACTAAAAGATCTATACCCTATCTGAGCCTATATTCAAGAATTGATTTTTTATTTCTTGATACATTCAATATTTCTTTCGATTTTGGAATTAGATATAATTTTGGGGATAAGGAGATAAGACCGTGAAACAGAAATCAAGATTCATGTTGTGTTGCTACATATTAGTTTTGTTAGGTTTTATATTCCTTCATCAAAATCCCAAAATTCTTAAAAATCTTAAAGAAATAGCTTCTGTTTACATAGAAATAGCTAAAGATAAGATTCAAAGTCCTCAAGGTACAATTAAATTAAACGAAGAGCATCTATTGCCGAGGGGACACCTCACTACTCAAGTATTACACAAAAAATACTATTCTTTGGGGTATGCTGAGAGTGCAAGACAAGCAGAATGGGTAGCATATCTTTTAAAAAGAGAGATGGTTGAACTGGCTTTAACATTACTCAAGAGCAAAAAAATAAAGAGAATTAACAAATTTTTTGAAGATAAAGAAATTAAAGGAATTGGTCCAAAGTTAACTGATTATCTTAAGAGCGGATATGATAGAGGGCATATTGTAAGCTCAGCTGATATGTCTTTTTCTAAAGAGGCAATGATAGATACTTATTTTTTATCAAACATATCCCCCCAAAAAAGAGAATTTAATTCTGGAATTTGGCTAAAACTTGAAAAATTAGTCAGAGAATGGACCCTTTTGAAGGGAAAAGTTTATATCATTAGTGCCGGTATTTTGACAGAAAATAAGGGATTTATCGGGAAAAGCAAAGTTTTGGTACCGAAAAATTTCTACAAAATAGTGCTATCGTTGAACAACGATGATTCTTATGATATAGTCTCCTTCATTATTCCAAATGAGAAGGCTAAAGACTTAAACTTGAGAAATTATGTTGTGAGTGTTCATTCAATTGAAAAAAAAACTAGCATAGATTTTTTCTCAAAGCTCGCCTCCGATATTAAGAGAGTGATTAAAATGAAAAAAGACCCATACTCTTGGAAATTTAAATGAGAATAGCCTTTATTAGACTTAATGTCTTTTTATTCACGACCTTTGTATTCGGAATAGCTGTAATATCAACATTTATGTATTACGCAAACTTTAAGGTAGAGTTTTATACTTATTTTATAAAGAATTACAATAGAAATTTACCAACATTGATCAACAATTTCTTTATTTTCAGCACAGGAATACTGGGCTCTATTTGGACATATATCAATTACAAGAGAACAAACAACACGCAATTTATATTCTTTTATTGCTTTATATGCTCACATATGTTTGAATCTTTTTCAATTTTTAAGTATTACTTTTTACATCATGAATTAAGTCTGGAATTTTATTACTACACGAAAATTCACCATCTAATAACTGTATTTTCGTTGCTCAATTTATTTTTCTTGAGTCTACATATATGTGATTTTCAAATAAAATCAATCACTTACACTGCCTATTTAATTTTCACTTTTTCAATCATATATACCTCTCTAGCGCCCATTAACGCATACGAGCATACCAATATGAACGATTACCTTTTTGGAACAGGAAATCACAAATTTCACGTTAATCTTTTCTTATTACTCATATTGATAAACTTCTTTGTGGCATTTTTGAGAAAAAAAACTTCCAGCTATCTTCTTTTATTTGTATCGATATTTCTAATAGTAGTGGGCATCCGCTTACAACTTAATGAAACACCCTATTCCTTCATTCCGATCTCGATAGGAGTATCAATATATTTAAGAGAAGCCGGCAAACTTTTCTTCTATTGGCTATAGCATCAACAGACAGCAAGAGATATCACTGACACGCCCATAGGCAAAAATAAGTTATCGTACTTTTTAAAATCAAAGAGTTCAACAAAAACAGACCCCATAGCAACAACTGATGATACCATTAAGTTTGGGAAAAAATAATAACAGACAACAAAGGAAACTAAAAAAATAACAACACTGCCAGCAAATGTCTTATCATTCACAAGTTTAAAAGAAGGAATCATCTTTCCGAAAAGACTTGCAAGCCCATCTCCCAGACAAGCTGAAAATATTCCAACATAGCTAAAAGGCTCTGGTATAAGATAATAAGTGAAAAACATACTTACTACTAAAAATATAGGAGAAAGAGATATCTTACAAGAAGATATTTCTCTGGTCTTAAGCATAACTTCAGATATACCTTTTAGCAAGGGTAAATTTATTCCCATAAGCCTAAAAATTTCCGAAGTCAGGTATACTAACACAAAAAATAGGCCAGATACAAGACCTAGCCAAAAATTTATTCTATAAAACAATAAAAATATTAAAGCAGAGACATGGAAAAATTTCCTATAAATCTCATACTTAATATTCTCCTCAAAAAATCGACCAAATATCAATTAATCTTCCTTAAGATAATGTTAAATTTTAAAAAGGAATTTGGTTTTATAACTTCACCAACACCTCTTTCACCATATGCAAGTTTTGGTGGAATTATTATCATCCTTTCTTCTCCTTCCCGCATATCCGTCAACACTATGTCCCAACCCTCAATTACTTGACCACTACCAACTACAACCTCAATCGGGTCTCCCCTACCAACTGAACTGTCAAATTTTACTCCACTTAATAAAAATCCTTCATAGTCTACTCTTAAAACATCCCCCTTCTTAACGCCTTCGCCCTTTCCTTGCCTATTAATCTTATAAAAGATGCCATTACTATCCCTTTGATAATCCCTATAATTTTCATAAATCATTTCAAGTTGAGAAGAAATATACTTTTCTGCCTCTTCCCTCTTCCTCGCCTCATAACTCTCCCTTAATTTTATAAATTCCTCATTACTAACCCTAAAGGCCTCAGCAACATCACCAACACGAATGATGTCCACTCTCTCTATCTTATCTCCTTGACGAATTCTGTGAACCGTATCCATTCCCTCAACCACTTTGCCAAAAATTGAATGCCTAGAATCAAGGTAAGTAAGATCATCAGTTAGAGTGATAAAAAACTGACTTCCATTAGTATCAGAACCCGAATTAGCCATAGAAACAATTCCTTTTACATTATGAC
The DNA here is from genome assembly GCF_020882015.2 of Candidatus Borrelia undatumii. Classification (GTDB taxonomy): domain Bacteria; phylum Spirochaetota; class Spirochaetia; order Borreliales; family Borreliaceae; genus Borrelia. The sequence continues at coordinate 422,465 of NZ_CP086555.2, forward strand.
TCAAACCTCTGCCCAGTTCATCGGGAAAAGAATACCCCGGTCCCCCCCCCGTGCCTGTCCCCGTAGGATCTCCCGTTTGAACAATAAACCTATCAATAACTCTATGAAAAATGACATTTTCATAATAAGGCCGTTTTGTGACTGAATTGTTAATCAGACCCTCACTAAGTCCAATAAAATTCATAACCGCCAGAGGAGCAATCTCATAGTAAAGCTCTATTTTTATATTGCCCTTGCTTGTATGAATCGAGGCAAATATCCCACTACTTTCCACTGAATTTTCCTTTTTATTAACACAACTCACTAATACTAAAATAAACAAAGAATAAAATAAACACTTCCTCACATACATCTTCCTTCTACCGATATTAAATAAAATTATCAGCTTTAATTTTACAATTATTTTGTAAAATTTGTAAAATTAACTAGAAATTTATCATAATTAAGTAATATTTAGTTAATAGGAAAGGGTATAAAGTTTGGGTTTCGTTAAATGCTAAATGTTAGCAGTGAGCTGCTCCTAAAATTCTGCAGTTTTGTGTATGAAAACAGTGGCATTCGTTTTGATGAAAAGAATAAAATTGTGCTGAAGGGTCGTATTAGTGATGCTATACGTGAGCTTGAAAACATTGACACCCCAAATCAATTATACGACTTAATTCTGGCTGATAAACTTAAAAGAGATTATTTTCTAGATCTTGTTACAACAAATCTAACAAGATTTTTCAGAAACGAAGCGCACTTTCAAACCTTTGAAAAATTCATAGTTCCAAGTTTAGTAAAAATTAAAAATAAAGAAAACAAAAATAAAATAGTTATATGGTCTGCTGGCTGTTCAAGTGGAGAGGAGCCGTATTCACTAGCATTTGTTCTTAAATCTAACCTTCCAAAGAGTTTTGACTTTGTTATCATCGCATCTGATTTAAGCTTAAAATCTCTGATGATAGCAAAAGAAGGCTACTATTCTACTCAAAAGTGCGAACACATTCCAATAAAATATAAAAAATATATAACACCACACATGGATGGGTATAGGGTGATGTCTGATATTAAGAAACACATACGTTTTGATTACCATAACTTGAATTTTGAAAGTGGATTTTCAAATATTGATGTTGTTTTTTGCAGAAATGTGCTCATATACTTCGATGAGAAATCCAAAATACAAGTTTTAAAAAAATTTTATTCCTCCATGTCAATGAAAAGTTACTTGTTTATTGGACATTCAGAATCGCTGTTCGGTCTTGATCTTCCCTTCAAATTTTTAAAAACACCTTGGGCTATAATATACGAAAAAGACGATCAAAGTATTCCAAGGAAAAAATTTCAATTCCAACCCAGATATAGGTTATAATTTGATGAACACAGGTTTGTAGGAGCAAAGCACGAATGAGGACAAGAGTTTATGTGCTTGTTATTGAAGATTCTGCTATCAACAGGAAAGTTATATCGGATGCGATCAATTCATCTTTAAAACTTAAAGTTATCGCCACCGCTTCTAACGGAAAATTTGCTCTTAAGAAACTTAATAAACAGCCCGATGTCATACTATTAAGCTTAGAAACAGAAACGATAAAGGAGATTAATTTTTTACAAGTAAAGAGAAACATTAATAACAAAATTCCTGTCATAGTCCTGTCATCAAGCGATGATATAGCAAAAAATGCAATCTTAAGCGGGGCAGATGATTTTGTTATCAAATCCGAGGCCGGAATAGAGTGTATAAAAGATCAAATTATTGATTTACTCTATGTGTACGGTGCAAAAACCATAAAAAACAAAATTATCCATAATATTAGTTTAAAATTAAAGGCAGACGAGATTAAGATAGGCAGTACAGCCAAAGAGGAAATCTCAAGTGTAGCAGACACAATAGATAAAAAGTTACTAGTAAAAAAAGATACACTTAAAAACAACTATTTTGACAAAGAAGCAATATTAAACGGAGAAGATCTAAAGAAATTTAAAACTAGAAAATTTGATATAGTTGTAATTGGAATATCTACAGGAGGTCCTGCAGCGTTAAAGGCTATGTTGCCAGAAATTCCTGAGAACTTCCCTATACCAATAATAATTGTTCAACATATGCCAAAGGGCTTTACATCAGAGTTTGCAAGGAGTCTTGACAATATATGCAGCCTGGTTGTAAAAGAAACAAGTGATAAAGAAATACTAAAAAAAGGCTTCATATACATAAGTTCCGGTGGATACCACACAAGAATTAATAAGATCAATGACAACTATCAAATAGAGGTGTTTGACGATAAGAATGTAAACGGACATAAGCCATCTATTGGGGTATTGTTTAAATCCATATCAGAAACTGTGAAAGAAAAAGCAATAGCTTTAATAATGACAGGCATGGGGAGTGATGGTTCTAGGGAAATTGGAGATATTAAGAAAGCTGGTGGACTTACTATCGCTCAAGACAGGGAGAGTTCAGTGGTTTTTGGTATGTCAAAAATAGCAATAGAAGAAAACAATGTAGACTATGTAGTTTCAATAAACCATGTGGTAAAATTGTTAAAGGCCATTTTGCTTGATGACTGAGGATCGAAAGATGGAGATGTTCTTTGGACGTTAAAGAAGAGAGCACTGAGGATTGTTTTTCGCATGTTAGCACTATTAATACGAGTGATGGTGGGATATACATATTAGGAACGGCACATGTGTCAAAGAAAAGCTCGCAAGATACGGCTGCACTGATTGAAAGGTTAAAACCTTCATTTGTTGCTGTTGAGCTTGACAGGGCACGCTATGATGCAATTTTGGACACGGATGAACATAAAAGATGGCAAGATTTAGACATATACAAAGCAATAAAGCAGGGAAAAGCATTTTTATTAATAGTTCAAATAATCTTGAGTAACTTCCAAAAAAGGTTAGCAAAAGAGCAGGGGATCTGCCCCGGCGAAGAGATGAAAACGGCCATTTTGAAAGCTAGGGAGCGCAATATTCCAATAATACTCGCAGATAGAAAGGTTGAGATAACACTGAGGAGAGCTTGGAATTGTGTCCCATTTGTGGAAAAAATCAAAATAATATCCAGTCTGTTCTCATTCTCGGATACAAAAGTGACAACAGCCGAAATTGAGAGATTAAAAGAACAAGATATCCTCTCAAGTATGATGGAAAAGATTGCAAGGGAAATCCCTACTGTTAAAAAGATTTTAATCGATGAAAGAGATGAATTTATAGCAAGCAAGATACTTGAAGGTTCGGGGGCAATTCTTGCGATTGTCGGTGCTGGGCATGTAAAGGGTATAATAACAAATCTGAGAAGCATTAAAGAAAACAAGAAGATAGTAGACATTGATGCTCTGTGCAATATACCTAGGAAGGTTTTCTCATTTGGCAAACTAATATCTTGTTTAGTGCCAGCTTTGGTTATTATGCTAATAGTAAGTTCATTTTATTTTAAAGGTTTTGACTTTGCCTATAAAAATTTAGAACTTTGGATATTATTTAACGCTTCATTTGCAGGGCTCGCTGCTGTTTTTCTTGGAGCCAACATTGTAACAATATTAACAGCTTCGGTTGGTGCTCCAATATTTTCTCTGATTCCATTTATTGGAACAGGTATGGTTGCGGGGCTTGTTGAGGCTTACATAAATAAACCCAAAATAAAAGACTTTGAAGGCCTGCAAGAAGATTTAGTTAATATAAGAGGATACTTTAAGAATAAAGTTACAAAGATTTTACTGATAGTGCTATTTGTCAACATCGGCTCTTCTATTGGAACAATTGTTGGTCTTAAATTTTTGTTAAATATTTTCAACTAAACACTAGGAATAAGGACATACAGGAGTTTGACTATGAAACTTGTTTTTTTAGGATCCCCGGGCTCTGGAAAGGGGACAGTTGCTAGGTTAATTTTAAAGAAGCTAAACTATTATCACATTTCAACAGGAGATCTATTCAGAGAAGAGATCTCCTGTTGTACGGCTCTTGGTAAAGAAATAAAACAGATAGTTGAAAGCGGAAAGTTAGTTCCCGATTCAATCACAATTAAACTTGTTGAGAATAAAATTAATACACTTAATAATCAAGACAACTTTATTCTTGATGGTTTCCCAAGAAACATCTGCCAAGCTCAGGCTTTAGACAACTTCTTGCAAAATTTTAAAATAATAAATTTTTTAATTAATGAAGACATCCTCATTAAAAGACTTTCTGGAAGAAGAATATGCAAATCCTGCGGTGGGATATTTAACATATACACACTTCCCACAAAAGAAAAGGGAATTTGTGATCTTTGCAAGGGAGCTCTTTATCAGCGCAAGGATGATACAGAAAAATCTTTAAAAGTAAGACTTAAAGAATATCACTTGCAAACAAAGCCATTAATAGATTTCTACTCAATTAGCAATAGACTTCACAACATAGATGCATCTGAAACTGTTGATGGGGTGGAAAAAATTTTGATGAAAATAATAACATAGCTTAATATAGAGTATTCTTGCAAGCAAGGCCACTAACAGATTGCTACTCAATTAGCAATAGACTTCACAATATAGATACATCTGAAACTGTTGATGGGGTGGAAAATATGAAAGCAAAGATTTATGTACTAAAAGTTTTGTTTGTGTATTTGTTGTTCTTGCAGTCCTTTTTGGTTCATCCAAATGAGAATCAAGACGCCATAAACAAAGAATATTTTTATATCAACTTCCAAACTGCTTATTATCCTCCTCACGCACTTGGAACAACAGGTGGCTTTTTCTCTCCAAGTTTCATAACTCCTCAGATTAAACCCGTAACACCAAACAATCAAATTTCACCCAGTTCATGGGGAAGTATTAAGCTAATCTCATATTTAGGCTATTATAAATTTATTAAAGTTTTAGATAATCCCGACTCAATTTTATTCCAAAGCAATGGGGTTGATTTAGACCTAAACGTTGGACTCTCTCCCGTTCTTACCTTACTTAAAGGCAGAGTCAGCCTCACTCCCATTGCCTTTATGAATTTATACACAGCAGTTGAAGTTGGAGTAGGCTGGAAGGGATTTGGATTTAAGGGCATTGGAATACACATTGGAGATGGAATCTATTCAAAAAGTGCTGAATTTTATTCTGAAATAACGACGGGGGGTCGCCTACAATTTGACCTTAATGCTGTAATTGGTGGGGAATGGACTCATATTATTACAGTACTTGGTGGCCATATTTTACACATAAATAATGCTCATGCTGTTTCCGGCCAACTTTGGATATACAAATCCGATGAGGGCAAAACAATAAATGGATTTACAATAAATCCTTATGCACTATTAGCCTATAAAATGCCATTATCCCTCAATACAATAGGCCTTTTATATGAAGGAAAAACATACATTGGCGATGCTAGAAATGTGAGCACAGTATCAAATAAAGGATGGGGAAGTGATTTCTTTTATCATAATATTTCCTTTGTTACAAACTTTGAAATCACATCACATTTAAGTGTAGATGTACAGCTCAAATTTTCAACAAAACCCATGTACACGAAAGATACAGTAGGCATGTCTGATATTTTAAAGAAAATTACTACAAATAACTCATACATGCACTACGATTCTATTGGGTTTTCCTTAACTTACAAAATTTAACTTCAATATTTAAACTGATTTCGACCAGAAATCTTAGCTTCATACAACTTATCATCAGCAAGTTTAATAATGTTAGTAAAATTAGTATCACAAGGGATTTGTTCGGCGAGTCCGATTGAAACTGTAACAAACCCAGACACACTGTTATATTCATGCACTATTTCCAAGTTTCTAATATCCTCAATTATCAAATTGACAATATTAATCATCTCCTCTAAACTCTTATTAACGGAAAATAAAATAAATTCTTCGCCCCCATAGCGAGCAACCCATATTTTATATCTAATAGCAATTTTATTTAAGCTCTTTGCAATCAACTTAAGGCACTCATCTCCGTTGGTATGTCCATAGTTATCGTTATATTTTTTAAAATAATCAATATCCAGCATCCCCACAATGACTCGATCTTTATGCTCCAAGGCCTTCATCCAAGCTTTAGCAAATTTATCTGTAAAGAATCTTCTATTAGGAATCTGAGTGAGTCCATCAATTCTTGCAAGATTTTTAAAATGATCCCTAAGTCTTTTAAGCTCAAGATGGGTTTTAATTCTTGCATCAATAATCCTTGAGTTAAAAGGTTTCAAAATATAATCCACTCCACCGACATTAAATCCTTCAAGTTGAGCATCGGTAGAATCTCTTGAACTAATAAAAATTACAGGAATGTCTCTTGTTTCAGGGTCACCTTTAAGTCTCTTACACACTTCATAACCACTAATGTCTGGAAGCAATACATCAAGAAGAATAAGATCAGGACTATCAAACTTAACCTGTTTTAAAGCATCAAACCCATTTACTGCAACTCTGATTTCATATTCATCTTGCAATATATCTATTAGTAGATCTAGGTTTGTAGGGGTATCATCCACAAGAAGTAATTTTTGAATTTCAGCTCTATCTTCCTCCAAATCATCCAGTACTATCCCTTCCATTGTGTTTTCTCTACATTAACAAAACCCATCATATCTTGAACAATTTTGGAACTATCCTTGAACCTATATAACCTTAAATTTTTAAGAAGAGAATCAAATAGTACCCTTGTATTATCGTCCAAATTATAATTCTTAAGAATTTCAAGTATTTCCTTATATTCTTTTGGATTTCTATTCTCTATTCCACGTAAAAGCTTTTGCATAAGATACAAAAACTCATCATTATTCTTAAAGCTTAGCTTCCCTTGGTTTGCATTATCAATAGAATTTAAAATTTGTGTTTTTATATTTTCAATAAGGATAACCAACTCTTTACGAGTTTCATAGTAAAGCATTTTCAATTCATGAATTGGCCTTTCGCTTATCTCAATATCTTTAAATTTCTCAAATAAGCTACTACGCATATTACCAAGAGCCCCAGCAACCGAATGCGACACACTCTTCACCAATTCTAAATCTCCCACATTGAAAGCCTCATCCAATTCATTAATGAAATTATAAATAACATCAACAAATCCCCTGCATAGCTCACTATATACACTATAAGAAATGTCAAGATCTCTTAAAGCTTTCTTAATATCTAAATGAGGGAAATCAGGATACTCATCTTTGCTAAGATCTTCTGCATTATTAATACCTTTAAACTCAACTTGTAAGTACTTTGTCAACACGTTTTGAATTGCCCTTATATGTATTGGTTTTGCAATATAGTCATTCATTCCATTCTCAAAACATCTATCTTTATATTCTCTTAATGCATGCGCCGTTACGGCTATTAAAATACAAGGGCTTAAATTATTATTAATCTCAAATTCACGTACCGCCTTTGCAACTGAAAAACCGTCACAAACCGGCATTCTTATATCAATAAAAGCTACATCATATCTACTGTTACTTAAAGATTCAATAGCACGAGCTCCATCATCAACAATATCAATGGAATCCTCTTTGAGACCTATGGCAACCAAAATATTCTTTAAAACTTTCTGATTAATTTCATTATCCTCGGCTATCAAGATCCGAACATTGTCTCTTATTTGAAGAACACTAGAGTCGTTTGGTATTGACTCATCCGCATTAAAACCTTTAATCCAACTAGAATAAAAGTCCCACCTTCTGAAAGGCTTTTGAATGTATTCATATTCAAGATCAACTGCCTCATCATTTATTAAATAAGGAACAACAAAAACTATTTTTATATCGGAGTTCAAGCTTTCTATCTTTTTGGCAAAATTAATCCCTTCTTGAACTCCAGCGCTATTTACATTTATAAAAACAAAATCATAGCAAGGATTTTTATGAAACATCTCATAAGCATCATCATAAGAATAAGAGTAATGTATGTTATCTTTGTAATCAAATATCTCACTTATTTGACTAAGCACTTTAACAGCCTTTTCATTTGGAATTAGGCTTAAGGTCTTTTTGTCTCTTATTAACTCAAATCTATTTAACTCTTTATTCCGACCCTCAATCCTGTTACTTAAAACAAAAGGCAACATAAACGAAAAAGTTGTTCCCATACCCACTTCACTCTCAACCCAAATACCAGGTCCCCCCATTAAGCTGACAAGTTTCTTTGAAATTGCAAGCCCAAGGCCAATACCTCCATGCATCCTTGAATCAGAGTTATCTTCTTGCTTAAATAATTCAAATATTTCAGGTATGCTCTGCCGTTTAATTCCCCTCCCAGTATCAATCACCTTAAACTCAATAGTAACTATCTCCTCTCCCTTACTATTCTTTGTATTGTATACATTCTCGTAGTTTAAAACTATAATCCCATCATTAGTGAACTTAAAAGCGTTCCCTATCAAATTGATAAGCACTTGCTTCAACCTAGCAATATCGCCTATTAAGTAATTTTCTAAATTCGATTTTGAATAAAAAACTAAATCAAGATTCTGCTTTGCACTCTGCGGCTGAAAACTCTTTAAAACACTTTCAATTTCACGTTCCAAGTCTATATCATTATTTTCAATATATATCCCATTCATATCTATTCTAGAAATGTATAAGATGTCATCAATCAAAGAAAGCAGTGATTTGGATGAATAATTTATAATTTGGACGTATTCTCTTTGAGCTTCAACAAGATCGGTACGCTCTAAGAGCTCAGTAGCTGCCACTATTCCATTAACAGGAGTTCGAATATCATGACTCATGCTTGCAACAAAAATAGTTTTAGCATTAATAGCACCCTTAACAACTCTTTTCTCACTTACTGCAGAAAAGTACATCTTCCTCGTAAAATCTACCTCCTGACTCAGATTAAACAGGGAAACTAAAAAAATGGTAAAAACAAGTACACCAGTGATTACCGTTGTCATCAAAAACTTTCTAGATCCCATAGCCTTGGATCTCTCATAAACATTGGAAACCCAATCATCAAAATACAATCTATTTTTAACATTTGCACGGAATAAACTTTTCTGTATGATTCCCCTTAAAATATAATCTTGATTATATACTGCAACATTTAGATCGAATTTTAAGTCTACATAAGTGGGAATCTTTTTAACGTCTAGAACATTTAAATCCCCAAAGTTAACAGCAGCAGTATACTCGTCGCTAATAATCCCACTAACTTTACCGCTATAAAGAAGATCCAAAGCTTCCCTAAAGCTCTCTACTTGCACTAACTTTGTCTTTGACTTAAAACGCAATTTCTCTGTGTATAAAAACTTAAGTATCGCGCACCGATCATAAAAATTAAAAGGGAATAGCTTGATTTTATTTGAAAAAACATAAAGAGGAATATCCGAACTTGTTTGAATGTTAAACACGTAATCTGAGTTTTCCCCCTCTAAATTAGTAGCTAATACATCTACTTTCCCTGCCTTAATTAAATTCTCGATCCCCTCCCTATTATCCGCCCTGAGTATATTGAACTCTAAATTTGTCAACCTTTGTATTTTATCAATTAATCCCTCATTTACCCCTCTGTAACTATTAGAATCGAAATAATCAATAGGGTACCAATCCTTTACAATAATATTTAATTTCTTATTGTTTAGTAACCAAATTCTCTCCTCAATGTTAAAATCATTCTTGCCTACATAGCCATATCCATTATTTCGATAATCTCTAATTTCATCCTGGTCAAGCCAATTATTATCTATTTGTAATAAAGTATCAAAGAAAAAGTTTTCTATTAATGCATTAAGCATATACGCAAACAATCTAAATCTTTTATTATTAGTTGCAAATATCAAAAACCTCTTTTGATTAAAATTTGAATCCTCAGACTTTAATACATTATTGTGCCCATGTTTTTTTAATAAATACCTTGCGGTTGCCGAATTTTCTATAAATCCATATGAATTATTTACTACATTTGAAAAATTTTTTACTATATCCGTGTTTTTGTCTAGAGTACCCTTATCAAAATTGAAATCAACAATTTGCGAATTTATCATCCTTTGACTATTTTTAGCGTTCGTAAAATAAAGCTTAAAATTAAGTGAATATATTGGAATAGTCTCTTTATAATTTTCAGAAGCTAAAACATTATCACCTTCCTTAATAATGCCACCCCAAATAGACACATTCTTATCGTCTAGTCCCTTTTTAATGCTTTCTTTTGGAAATCCTACAAAGTTTACCGCAAACCCGTATTCCCTAGAAAGGGTCTCCCACAAATCCACTAAAATACCTGAAGGTTGCCCTTTAGAATCAATAAAACTTAAAGGAGGATAGTCACTATATATTCCAATATCAAGAGTAAACAAAATATCCAATTCCTTAAAAGATTTATACTCTTCCCTAGAAAGCGATTTCATGTAACTTAAAAGATCAACATTTAAAGTCTTTAAACCACTGATAGCATTCTTACTAACGGCAAGCCTTACACTGACACTATGAAAATAGTCGGAATTAAAAAGTTCGATAAAATATGGGTAAAAGGACTTATACCACACACAAGTCAGTGATTTACAGCTCCCATATACTAAATCGACTTTATTATCTCTTAATGCTAAAAGCAACTCTTCAGTGTCTTCAAACAAAAAAATATCATCAATCCGCCCATGAAATCTCAAAATATCTTCATATATTGTGTTCTTCACAACCCCTATTCGTAAGTTATTTGAAAAAAAGGAGCTGGGCTTGTTTTTGCCCCCCTTTTTGTCATAATATAACGCAGTAACACACTTGCCAATCTCATTTTTAAAATGAAGATACTCATTTAAATTTGAATTGTAAGTCAGGCCCAAATAGATCACATCGTCTTCAATTTCGTCTTCATCAAGACGATTAATGGCCTCTATCTTAACATCGTAATTGTTATCTCGTGCCCACCTAGAAATAAGGGGAAAGATCATCCCTACCATTCTACCCCCTCCGTTCTTATAATAAAGAGGATAATACTGGTCTACAAGCTTAAATTTTATAGTCCGATTAGCAAATAAATCAAAGGCAAAAAAAAAACAAAAAAACAATACCTAAACTACGCATACTTACACCTAGACTAAAAACAAAAAACCCTGGCAATAACCTACTCTCCCGCGAACTCGCAGTACCATCAGCGAATAAGAGCTTAACTTCTGTGTTCGGAATGATAACAGGTGTTTCCTCCATTCTTTAACCACCAGGGTATTTTATAAGGAAGACAAAAATATGGTCAAAGATTCGGGTAATTAGTATTAGTCAGCTCAATATATTACTATACTTACACTTCTAACCTATCAACCTGGTATTCTTCCAGGACCCTCATAGGATATCTCATCTTGAGGAGGGCTTCCCACTTAGATGCTTTCAGCGGTTATCCCTTCCGAACGTAGCTACCCAGCACTTACCCTTGGCAGGATAACTGGTACACTAGAGGTTCGTCCATCTCGGTCCTCTCGTACTAAAGATAGTTCCTCTCAAATATCCAACGCTTGTGGCAGATAGGGACCAAACTGTCTCACGACGTTCTGAACCCAGCTCGCGTACCGCTTTAAATGGCGAACAGCCATACCCTTAGGACCTGCTCCAGCCCTAGGATGCGATGAGCCGACATCGAGGTGCCAAACCCTCCCGTCGATGTGAACTCTTGGGGAGGATAAGCCTGTTATCCCCGGAGTACCTTTTATTCGTTAAGTGACGGCGCTTCCACTCGCTACCGCCAGATCACTAAGACCTACTTTCGTATCTGTTCGACCTGTCAGTCTCACAGTTAAGCTACCTTATGCCTTTACACTTACAGAGTGATTTCCAACCACTCTAAGGTAACCTTTGCGCACCTCCGTTACTCTTTAGGAGGCGACCGCCCCAGTCAAACTACCCACCTGGCACTCTCCTCATATTGCTATGAGTTAGAAACTTAATTAAACAAGGGTGGTATTTCAAGATCGACTCCACTATCCCTAACGAGATAGCTTCAAAGTCTCCCACCTATCCTACACATACTTAACCAAATCTCAATACCAAGCTATAGTAAAGGTTCACGGGGTCTTTCCGTCTAACCACAAGTAATCGGCATCTTCACCGATACTTCAATTTCACCGAGCTCCACGTTGAGACAGCGTCCAAATCGTTACACCATTCGTGCGGGTCGGAACTTACCCGACAAGGAATTTCGCTACCTTAGGACCGTTATAGTTACGGCCGCCGTTTACTGGGGCTTGAATTCAATGCCTCGCTTTTACACTAACATCTCCTCTTAACCTTCCAGCACCGGGCAGGTGTCAGTCCCTATACTTCTCTTTACAGATTTGCAGAGACCTGTGTTTTTGGTAAACAGTCGTTTGGACCATTTTTATGCTACCTAATCTCTTAGGTCGTACTTATCCCGAAGTTACGTACGTATTTTGCAGAGTTCCTTAACGTGGATTCTCTCGCGCGCCTTAGAATTTTCATCCCACCTACCTGTGTCGGTTTGCGGTACGGTCCCTTATAGCCTAACCTTAGAAGCTATTTCTTGGCACCCTGACTACCTACATTTCACGTTGCCTAAACAACGCTCATCATCACATCTCAGCTCTTCCAGCGGATTTTCCTACTAAAATCAACACCTCAATGCTTAAACTAGGACAACCATCGCCTAGCAGTAGTTAACCTCATGCGTCACTCCAATCGAAACTATAAGAGGCACGGGAATATTAACCCGTTTCCCATCGACTTCACTTTTCAGCTTTGCCTTAGGGGCCGACTAACCCTGGGAAGACGACCTTCACCCAGGAAACCTTAGGTTTTCGGCGAATGGGGATCTCACCCATTTTTTCGTTACTCATACCTGCATTCTCACTTCTGATACCTCCATCAAACTTCCCAGTTCGACTTCTCAGGCTTACAGAACGCTCCCCTACCACTCTAACCTAAGTTAGAATCCAAAGCTTCGGTAATGTGTTTAGCCCCGTTACATTGTCGGCGCTCAAGTACTCGACCAGTGAGCTATTACGCACTCTTTAAAGGTATGGCTGCTTCTAAGCCAACCTCCTGGCTGTCTACGTACCTAAACCTCCTTTTCCACTTAACACATTTTTGAGACCTTAGCTGTTGATCTGGGTTGTTTCCCTCTCGACCATGAACCTTATCGCCCATAGTCTCACTCCTACTCATCATACAATAGCATTCGGAGTTTAACTGAGTTTGGTACCCTTTGACAGGCCCTAGCTCAATTAGTGCTCTACCTCTATTGCACTAAAGTAAGGCTGAACTTAAATCCATTTCGGGGAGAACCAGCTATCTCCGAGTTTGTTTAGCCTTTCACTCCTATTCACAGCTCATCCCTGCCTTTTTAAACAGACTAGGGTTCGGCCCTCCACTTGGTTTTACCCAAGCTTCAGCCTGGCCATAAATAGATCACTCGGCTTCGGGTCTACCACATCTAACTAAATCGCCCTTTTAAGACTCGCTTTCGCTCAGGCTCCAGCACTTCTATGCCTTAACCTCGCTAGACATGATAACTCGCAGGTTCATTATGCAAAAGGCACGCCATCACCATGAATAAATCATGGCTTTGACTGCTTGTAAGTCTACGGTTTCAGTTCTATTTCACTCCCCTCCCGGGGTTCTTTTCACCTTTCCCTCACGGTACTCTTCACTATCGGTAGCTTTCTAGTATTTAGCCTTGGAGAGTGGTCTCCCCAGCTTCAGACAAGGTTTCCCGTGCCCCGTCCTACTCAGGAACATCTTTAAGAAGATATTTGCATTTAAATTACAGGGCTATCACCTTCTCTGGCTAATCTTTCCAGATTATTCTTCTATACAAATATTTTATAACTTCTCAGCTTATCACAGACTAAACTTCAAGTGTCCTGCAACCCCCCGAATGCAACGCTCTGCAGCTTGGCACATCCGAAGTTTGGGCTACTCCCATTTCGCTCGCCACTACTCAGGGAATCTCTTTGATTTCTTTTCCTCAGGGTACTTAGATGGTTCACTTCCCCTGGTATAGCCTCTACCACCCACGCAGTAGATAATTAGCATCTAGCTAACTGGATTACTCCATTCGGTAATCTTGGGATCATAAAATGTTTGCTTCTCCCCCAAGCTTTTCGCAGCTTACCACGACCTTCTTCGCCTTAAAGCTCCTAGGCATCCACCATAGACTCTTTATTACTTTGACCATATTTTTATCTTCCGTCTCTAAAATGCCAATCCTAATCGTCTATACAACATAGACTAATATATACTTTTGCTTTTTCTATGTCAATACCTTCAAAATATTTTTATCAATAATTTTCCGAAAACACATCTCGAACATAAATTTATAAAACAAAACAGCAAAACGAACTACCAAATGCTATAATTAACCCGCGAGGGGTAGGGTATGAACAAAAAAATGATAAGTGTAATATCATGCTCACTTATCCTAGGCTGTATCTCGACACAAAAGGATGTCCCTGAAATACCAAAGGTCGACAAAGATAATATTATCAAAATAATTTCCTTGGAAACAAACACAAATGAGCAGGAAATTACCGGTTTGAAAAGATATGCCGAGGGATATGTTAGAGAATTAATGAATTGGTTTATTGTCACAAAAAAAATAGTTGAGAAAAATAACATTGAATTTGCAAACAAAATGTCCAAAGAAGACAAACAATTCATTAAAGATGAATTAGAAAAGAGACTGGAAGATTATAACAAAAACCTGTTCATCAAAGACGACGCTTACCGCGAGTATACACTGAATGAAAAAAAATTACATTTCTTACCGTTAATGGCTGAAACTTCTTTTTTATACAGTAGAGCAGAAAGCATCAAAAACGCTTATGACGAGTATATGCTTCAAAACAAGAACCGCTAGAGACTCAAATCTCAGCAGCGAAATGCAACCAGAACTATTTGGGAAGACTGACTTTAATCGATATCTAGGTTGAAAAAGTCGATTAAAAATTTTGCAACTCCGTCTTCGTCGTTGCTAAACTTCGTAACCTCGTTGTTGGGTAAATTAGCCTTCACAAATTCATTCGCATTCCTCATTACAACACCCTTTCCAACATTTTTTAACATTTCATAATCGTTGCCGTTATCGCCAAATGCGAGTACATCTCCAATATCAACACATTCTAATGAAGCAACATTTTTAACAGCATTATGCTTACTAGCATTAGCGTTTGTAATTTCTAAAAGGTCCTGAGCAGAATAAAATACATGTATGCCTTTGAATTTCCTATCCCTTATTGTTTTTCCAAAATTTTCAAGAATGTCAATATTTTGTGAAAAATAAACTATTTTAGAAAAAGAGTCTACTTGAAGAGCAAATAAATCAGTGATAACGGGTTTTATTCCCAATTTATGAATAAAATAATTCATAATCGGGCTCCTAATTGCTCTATCAGAATACCAAGCGCTTAAAGTATAAAGATTAATGTCGATCTCTCCCCTCTCAAGCTTAAGAATCTCTCTTACCAGATCACACCCTATCTCGTACCTCAAGATTAAATTACTTTGCAGAAATACCTCAGCTCCATTAGCCGTTATCATATACCCTTTTTCAATATCAATTTCCTTAAGTTGCTCCATAACATCCTTAATTTCATCCAATCTCCTACCGGTAGCAATAATTATACGAAAATCATTCCTTAATTTTGAAAGAACTTTAAGGGTCAATGACGTAACCCTATGCTCATTGTTAAGCAAAGTTCCATCAAGATCAAAGACTAGCATCTTATATTTCATACAATTAGAATTCATATTCAAATCCCTCTATTCATATTCAAATCCCTCTTGAGATAAATGATATCATATTTCCATTGACTACAAACCATAACCCATAATTTAACTTGAATTAAATTAACAAAAAAATACAATTGTAGTGATACAATTGTAGTGACGGATGCAAAAAGAAGAATCAAATATGGGCTTAGTGGATGATCAGATTTCAACTTTGTTTTCAGCAGAAAAAATAGGGAACAGAATCAAAGAGCTGTCTCGAGAGATTAGAGATTATTGCAAGGATAAGAATGATGTAGTTTTTATATCTCTTCTTAAGGGCTCATTTATATTTTTTGCAGATATTACAAGAGAGATTGGACTTAACGTAAAAATAGATTTCTTACAAGCTTCAAGTTATGGCACTAAGGCTCACTCATCGCTGAGGGTGATCATAAAAAAAGATATAGACATTAACATAGAAGACTGTTATGTAATACTTTTCGACGACATTGTGGATACTGGGTTAACATGTAAAAAAATTATTGAATATTTAAAGATGAAAAATCCTAAAAAGATTAAGACCTGTGCTCTTTTTAATAAACCATCTGAGAGATTAACAGAATTACAAATAGACTATGTAGGCTTTGAGATTGATAATCATTTCATAGTTGGATATGGCATTGATTTTAATGAAAAACACAGAACATTAAAAGATGTGGCAAAAATAAATAAGTAGGAGACAGAGATGTCAATTTATGCGGTCATTGGTACCCAATGGGGAGATGAAGGTAAGGGAAAAATTATAGATTTTCTGTCAGCAAAGGCAGATTATGTTGTAAGGTTCAACGGAGGCAATAATGCTGGACACACAATTGTTGCTGACAATAAAAGATTCGTTTTCCACCTATTACCTTCTGGAGCTTTGCGGGGATCAAACTGTGTAATTGGCTCTGGAGTCGTAATTGATCCACAGGTTTTAATTGAAGAACTCGAAATACTTAAACAAAACAACATTAAAATAAAAATGCTAATCAGCGATAAAGCTCACATAATAATGCCCTATCACATTAAAATTGATGAGCTTAGCGAACAAAAAAAGGGTACTGACAAAATCGGAACCACTGGGAAAGGAATTGGACCTTGTTATGCCGATAAAATAAATAGAACAAGTATAAGAGCCGTTGACCTGCTTGATATAGAAATTTTCGAAAGAAAACTTAAAATAAATTTAGATGAGAAAAATAAAATTATAGAAAAAATATACGGAGAGCAACCCTTCAGTTATGCCGACATCCTAAATAAATACAAAGAATATATGGCAATACTTGAGCCTATAATAACAAACACGGAAGAAATATTAAAAGATGCTGTCATCTCTGGAAAGCATATACTAATAGAGGGAGCTCAGGGCACAATGCTTGATATTGAGCATGGCACATTCCCATTTGTAACATCAAGTAGTACGTTAATCACGGCAGCCGTGGGATGTGGTATTCCTGCTTCAAAAATCAAACAGAAAATTGGGGTAGTAAAGGCATTCTCGTCAAGAGTTGGAGAAGGCCCATTCGTAAGTGAAGTTTCGGCTATTGGAGACAAGATTAGGGAAAGGGGGAAAGAATACGGAACAACTACAGGAAGACCTAGACGAATTGGTTGGCTCGACCTCTTGGCTGTCAAAAAATCGGCATACCTTAATGAGTTAAACCATTTGGCTTTAACCAAGCTAGACGTTCTAAACGATATGAAAGAACTCAAAATTTGTGTAGCTTATGAATATCAGGGAAAAATATATGAATATATACCTACTTCCTGTGAAATACTAGAGAAGGCTACACCTATATACAAGAGCTTCAAGGGATTTAGGCAAGATATTGGCAACATAAGTTGTTATGAAGACTTACCAATTGAAGCTAGAGAATATATCGAATTCATTGAAAGAGAAGTGGGAATTCAAATTTCAATTATTTCTTTTGGAAAGGAGCGAGAAAAAACCATTTTTAAGACTCAATTTTTAGGAATAAAGAATGGATAAATACGTAAATCCATTAAAATCAAGGTATTCAAGCAAAGAAATGCTTTACATTTTTTCGCCGAAATTTAAGTATACAACATGGAGAAAACTTTGGTATAACTTGGCCTTAACTCAGAAAGAGCTAGGAGTAGACATTAAACAAGAACAATTAGATAAACTATATGAACATATTGGGAGCATTGATTTTACTGTTGTAGAAAAATACGAAGAAAAATTTAAACACGAAGTCATGGCACATCTTTATGCCTATGCTGACTCAGCTGGTGAAGATGCTAAAAAAATTTTACATCTTGGTGTTACAAGTGCATTCTTAATGGACAACACAGATTTAATTCAGATAAAAGAAGCACTATTGCTTATTAGGGAAAAATTAAAAATTATCATCAAAACTTTAAGTAATTTTTCAATAAAGCATAAAAATTTGACAATACTTGCCTATACACACTTACAAGAGGCTCAATTGACAACCCTAGGAAAAAGAAGTAGCTTGTGGCTTAAAAGTTTAATTTTTGATCTTAAAGAGCTTGATTTCCTATTGTCCAATCTGTGTTTCAGAGGAGTAAAGGGCACTGTTGGTAATCAAAGTAGCTTTAAAGAATTACTATCATCTAACTTTGAGAGGGTAAAAAATCTAGACACGAGAGTGGCTAAAAGAATGGGCTTTAGTAAAGTTTACAAAATAACTAGTCAGACTTATGATCGAAAAATTGATTCATCGGTATTAAACTTTCTGAGTAATCTATCTCAAAGTGCACACAAAATTACTAACGATATTAGGTTCATGCAACACCTTAAGGAAATTGAGGAGAAGTTTGAAAAAAAACAAATAGGTTCATCGGCAATGCCTTACAAAAGAAACCCTATCCATAGCGAGAGGGTAGCCTCTCTGGCCAAGTTTATAATAAGTTTACAAACAAGTGGTGGATTTATAGTCGCAACCCAATGGCTTGAGCGCACTTTAGATGACTCGGCTTGCAAGAGACTAAACATTCCCCAAGCATGCCTAGCAGCAGACGCCATTTTAATATTACTCGACAAGATATTTAACAATATTAGGGTAAACTACAAAATAATTGAACAACATGTAAAAATAGAAATGCCGTTTATCTTAACAGAAGACATATTAATGAAAGCAACAAAAAATGGCGGCGATAGGCAATTATTACATGAAAAGCTCAGAGCTTATTCCATGCAGGTGAGGGAGCATATTTATTTAGGAAACCATGATAATAACCTGATTAAGATAATTCTTGACGATGAAAGTTTCAAACTAACACCTAACGATATGAATGAAATTTTAAGTTCAAATCAAAATACAGGATTTGCCTCTTCTCAAGTCGAAGATTTTATTCAAGAAGTAGTAATTCCTATTCTTAAAGAAAAATAAGTAATTAAAAACTTATTTCCACTTATATGAAATCTCTGCCGTTTAGCAGCGCTCCGCCCGTATTTGTTTTGGGCTTGTGTAATATTTTCACGATCTTTTCCCTTCCCCCATAAGAACAACGAATTCTGGCACAACAAAATCATAAGCAAAAACTCTCTCTTTATTTGTATGGTGTTAAATTAAAACTAAATTTGGAAATTATTGAACACAGCAACATCATTCCAAATCAATGTATAAAAACAAGTCCTAACAAGTCTTTATGTTGACAAACAAAATAAAGTTCAATAAAATCTTAAGAGACAAGCAAATCTTGGGGATCATAGCTCAGGTGGTTAGAGCGCAGGTCTGATAAACCTGAGGTCGGATGTTCAACTCATCCTGGTCCCACTTTATTTTTAGTTGTGTAAACGAGAAGCAGGCTTTGATGCCTGCCTCTCGTTATTTCAGTTCTGGCCAATAACCTTTGTTGGCCTCAATAAGATCATCAAGAATTGCTTTGGCAACACTTGCGCTTGGAACCATCCTGGACATGGTCAAGGCTTGCCATAACTTTAAATATGATTTTTCCATCCAAGCCTCAACTGTGAGTTTTTCAACGGAAACTTGTTGCTCCATAAGTCCCTTTTGAAACTGTGGAATCTTGCCCATACATATACGCTCGGGTCCATTAGAACCGACAATACAGGGAACTTCCACCATGGCAGTAGGATCAAAGTTTTCAACAGCTCCATTATTCTCAACAATCAAAAGCATCCTTTCACCCGTATTAAAAGCTATTGCTCGCGCAAGATCAACAATATAAGATGCATGCTCATCTATCTCAATAGTAGTACCAACAGCAGTTTTATTTTCAGCTATTCTCTTGCATTCCCCAAAAACTTTAGCTTCTCTTCCTTCCTTGACCTCTTTAACTCTTGTTTTAGTAGGATCAGTATGCTTAAGTTCGTAATCGCTATACAAATAATATTTTAAATAAGTATTCGGCAGGGTACTTGGATCAAGAGCGACTATATCTTTTACCTTACTAAAGGTTGCAGTCCAGCTTGCATCAATATGCTGCCCTGTCTCAGCCTCTCTTCCTGAAAGATACCCATGTTCTTTTACGTGTTCTACTAATTTTGGCATCAAATCGTCACCATTCACGTGCCTAACCTCAGTCCACCAACCGAAATGATTGAGTCCATAGTATCTTACAATCAGTTCTTTTCTAGATTTCAATCTTAAAATATCAATAAATCTATTCTCTATTCCAACTGGCATATCACAAATATTTAATATCCTAGATTTGGGACGAAGACATCTTGTAGCCTCAGCAACAATTGCAGCAGGATTAGAGTAATTTAGCATCCAAGCATGGGGTGAATATTTTTCCATGTAGTCAACAAGCTCAATAACTCCTCCAATCGAACGCATACCATAAGCAATTCCACCAGGTCCGCATGTTTCTTGCCCAACAACCCCATGCTTAATGGGTATTGTTTCATCAAGCTCTCTCATTTCATATTTCCCAACTCTAATATGAGCCATTACAAAATCAACATCACTAAAAGCTTCTTGTGGTTCTGTAGTATAGGAAAACTTTATATCAGGATATCTCTCCTTAATTAATATTTGGCAAGCCTTGCCAACAATATCTTGCCGAGCACCATCAATATCGTAAAGCTTAATATGTTCAATAGGAAACTCATCAAGATGATCAAGCAGCATTAAAACTATGCCCGGAGTAAAGGTACTTCCTCCGCCAGCAATCACAATATTAAATTTTTTTTTCATACTTCCTCCTCTTTGCTATTAAGAATAGATTCCATCTCTTCTCTTAATATTGAAACATCAAGTCCAATAACGATTTGAAAATAATTATTTGTTTTAAATATTCCCTTGACACCATACTTTTTAAAACTTTCATCAGGATGAACTTTATTGACATCTTTAACAGTAATTCTCAGTCTTGTGGCGCAGTTACTAATGTCTTCAATATTGGCCTTCCCTCCCAACATATGAATTATGCTTAAAGATTGATGTCTACGTTGATCTCCAATGTAATCTTTCTTAGTATGCAATTTAACAGGAGTATCATCTTCCCATCTACCAGGCGTCTTAAAATTGAACTTCAATATTAGGTATTTAAATGAATAGAAATAAATAGCTGTAAAAATACTACCAATAATAAGTTGCGCTACATAAGGCTCGGGATGGTTCTTCCACATGGGAATCCAATTTAACAACGCAAAATCAATTATACCAGTACCCATATTCCCCACAAGGCCAAACGAATACATAATAGCAGACATACATCCTGCAAGAACGGAATGTAGAACAAAAAGCATGGGAGCAGCAAAAAGGAACGTAAATTCAATAGGCTCTGTTATTCCATTAATCATTGAAGTGAGCGCTGCGGGTACTAGTAAACCCTTTAAAGCCTTTCTCTTATCCTCTCTGGCAGTGTAATACATGGCTAAAGAAAGTCCAAGTACACCAAACACTTTGGAATTTCCATGAAGGGCAAATCCACCTCCTGGAAACAAATCCTTAAGAGGAATGGTGCTTTGAGAAAATTCTTGGATATGTTCAGCCCAATACTTTAAAATTCCATCATCAACAACAGCTGGTCCAAATATAAATGGTTGGTAAATGAAGTGGTGAAATCCAAAGGGAATTAACACCCTTTCCAGAAACGTATAAAGCCATACGCCAAAAGCTCCCGAATACGCCATTACCCCCTGCAACCCTGCAATTCCCATCTGTATTTTTGGCCAAATAATACAAAAAATCACTGCTAGTGGCAGCATTGTTAAAAAGCTTAGAGCCACTATGTAATTACTACCTGAAAAAATTTGAAAATAAGGAGAAAATCTGACATCAAAATACCTATTATGCAAATAAATAATGATGCAGGAAACCGTAATTGCCCCAAATATACTAGTATCAAGCGTTTTAATATTGGCTAACATAGTAAGTCCACTGGTTCCTCCTGGATCCATAGAATAATCAACACCAAAAGTTTGCCCATAAAGACTCAAAATAGCCGCAATAAAATAATTAAAAAGTAAAAATGCAAGAAAAGATTCAATACAAGCTCTGGCAGAAGCTTTCTTTGCTAGGCTTATTGGCAAAGCGGCAGCAAAAAGCAAAGGCATTTGCCTAAAAATTGTCCAACCACCCTCCCCGACCATCCACCAAAAATCTCTCCAAACTCCAGGACTTGCTCCAACCAAGAATACAGATGATACTCCTACTACCAACCCAAATAAAGCAAAAAACAAAGCAGGAATAACCATTGCACTTCCGAATTTTTGCATTGTTTGTACCATAAACAAAACTCCTATTGCTGAATAACAACAATCACTAAAGATTTAGAATAAATTTAATACCTTTATTCTATTATAAGTTATTTAACGAAGTTAAATAACTTATAATAGAATAAAGGTATTCCCAGGTTTTGTCAACAAACAATAAACAGGCTGCAGACGGGGGTGTTGTTTTAAACAACACCCCCGTCTGCAGCCAACACCACAAAACAACCCAAATCAAACAAAAACTACAAGCTAATCCTCCACCGCAACCAAATGGAGGTTAAGGGACTCGAACCCTTGACCCTCGGCTTGCAAAGCCGATGCTCTAGCCAACTGAGCTAAACCCCCAAAGAAAAAGTCTCCAAAAAGACAAAGGAAGAGTTAAATCAATACCTACTATTAAATTCTTTCTCTTAGAAAGGAGGTGATCCAGCCGCACTTTCCAGTACGGCTACCTTGTTACGACTTCACCCCCCTCACTAAACATACCTTAGACACCTTCCTCCCTTACGGGTTAGAACAGTGGCTTCGGGTATCCTCAACTCGGGTGGTGTGACGGGCGGTGTGTACAAGGCCCGAGAACGTATTCACCGTATCATTCTGATATACGATTACTAGCGATTCCAACTTCATGAAGTCGAGTTGCAGACTTCAATCTGGACTGAGACCTGCTTTATGCGTTTTGCTTCACATCACTGCTTCGCATCGCTTTGTACAGGCCATTGTAGCACGTGTGTAGCCCAGGACATAAGGGCCATGATGATTTGACGTCATCCTCACCTTCCTCCGGCTTATCACCGGCAGTCTCGTCTGAGTCCCCATCTTTACATGCTGGTAACAGACAATAAGGGTTGCGCTCGTTGCGGGACTTAACCCAACACCTCACAGCACGAGCTGACGACAACCATGCAGCACCTGTATATAGACCCCAAACGGGGACTAGTTATCTCTAACCATATCCTATATATGTCAAGCCCTGGTAAGGTTCCTCGCGTATCATCGAATTAAACCACATGCTCCACCGCTTGTGCGGGCCCCCGTCAATTCCTTTGAGTTTCACTCTTGCGAGCATACTCCCCAGGCGGCACACTTAACACGTTAGCTTCGGTACCAACCTTTCAGTTAACACCAAGTGTGCATCGTTTACAGCGTAGACTACCAGGGTATCTAATCCTGTTTGCTCCCTACGCTTTCGTGACTCAGCGTCAGTCTTGACCCAGAAGTTCGCCTTCGCCTCTGGTATTCTTCCTGATATCAACAGATTCCACCCTTACACCAGGAATTCTAACTTCCCCTATCAGACTCAAGACATACAGTTTCCAGCATAGATCCACAGTTGAGCTGTGGTATTTTACACATAGACTTGCATATCCGCCTACTCACCCTTTACGCCCAATAATCCCGAACAACGCTCGCCCCTTACGTATTACCGCGGCTGCTGGCACGTAATTAGCCGGGGCTTATTCCTAAATTAACGTCATCTCTTTGTCATTTCCTACAAAGATTATTCCTCATTTATAAAAGAATTTTACAATCTTTCGACCTTCATCATTCACGCAGTGTCGCTCCGTCAGGCTTTCGCCCATTGCGGAAGATTCTTAGCTGCTGCCTCCCGTAGGAGTCTGGACCGTATCTCAGTTCCAGTGTGACCGTTCACCCTCTCAGGCCGGTTACTTATCACAGCCTTGGTAGGCCTTTACCCCACCAACTAGCTAATAAGACGCAGACTCATCTACAAGCGAAGCTTTAAAGGCTTCCTTTCATCAATCGACACATCAATTGACCTTATTCGGTATTAGCTACTATTTCTAATAGTTATCCCCATCTCATAGGTAGATCATCCACGCGTTACTCACCCGTTCGCCACTGAATGTATCGCTACATCCCGTCCGACTTGCATGCTTAAGACGCACTGCCAGCGTTAGTTCTAAGCCAGGATCAAACTCTTCGTTATTTTTCATTTTTTTATTTCAAAATCAACAGGTTATTATATTCGGCTCTTAAAACCTTACTTAACTCTTCCCTTCTCTTCTCTTCCAATCCTAATTTCAGCTCTTACTACTCTATAACATACATTAATCTTTGTCAATACTTTGAATTTATTTTTTGTATCAACATTTCTAACACACTAACCCACCACTTCACCTCTTTTTTACCAACCTTTTAATAACATCTAAAACTCTACCTATCCCTTCATAACCATCATAAAAACTTCCGCTTATATTTGCACCCAAGACAATTTTAAATCCCGCCTTACGAGATGCCTGCACCTTACTTTCAACATTAGAAGATGCTCTAATTTCTCCTGAAAGCGAAATTTCACCCGTAAAAATTAACTCCTGACTTACAACAACATCCGTCTTGGCCGAAAATAATGCAACCAAAATAGCAAGTTCAATTTCTATATCATCAACTTTGAGACCGCCAGACACATTGACATACACATCATCGTTATTAAAATTAAGGTTTAAATACTTACCAAGGATCGCTAGAATTCTTGATATTTTCTTAGAGTCTATCTTTTCTGAAAAAATCCTAGAGATATTCATTCCCGTCTTTACTATTAGAGCCTGTATCTCAACGAATAAAACTCTACTCCCTCTATTAACAATTCCAATGGCAATCCCTGAAGATACTTTTTCCTTTTTTTCCAAAAAAATAGAGGAAGGATCCTTAATCTCCATGAGGCCTAAATATGTCATCTCAAAAATACCTATTTCACTTACAGATCCAAATCTATTCTTAGTCGCCCTAAGCATACGCAAAGATTTTTCTGCCTCCTCAAAATAAAAAACTGCATCTACAACATGTTCTATTATCTTTGGTCCTGCCAAATTACCGTCTTTTGTAATATGCCCCACCAAAAACAGAGTTATATTTTTTCGCTTTACCCATTCTACGAGTTTATAAACACAATGCTTTAACTGAGACACGCCCCCAAGCCCACCTTGAGCCTCTTTTGAATGTAAAGTTTGAATGGAATCAACAAAAATAAAGTCAATCTTAATGCTTTCAACCATTTCAATCAAAGAATCAACGTTTACCTCATTAGTTATCAATATATCAGTAGAAAGGTTAAGTCTATTTGATCTTAATTTAATTTGAGGAATTGACTCTTCTCCTGCAAGATAAAGCACCCTCTTGTTAGCGATCGAGACAACATCAGCAATCTGAAGCAAAAAAGTTGATTTTCCAATCCCAGGCTCCCCTGATATTAAAGTTATACTACCAAGCACAACTCCAGAGCCAAGCACCCTGTCAAACTCTCCAATACCTGTTAACTGTCTAACATTATCAACTTGTTTAAAATCTTTTAAAGAATAAATTTCATTCTTTTTACTACTATTTAACGTCTTTTCATGGCCAGGCTTATGTTCGATATAAGACTCTAAACTATCCCAACTAAGGCACTCAGGACATTTCCCTAGCCATCTTAAAGACCTATACCCACAATTTAAACACTTATAAATTTCCCTTTCTTTATTTTTTCCCATAATATCAATAATTAGACAAAATGATTAAGAGATTAAGACACTTAACCCTTAGTTCTCCTGCTAACCAAGACTGTGAACTCACCTTTGTCTTTCTTATTTTCTTCAAAATATTTCTTCAACTCCAAAGGTTTTCCAATCCTATATTCCTCATATGCTTTTGTCATCTCGCGTCCAACAAGAATATTGGCATCCGAGCTTATTAAAGAAAGTTCAAACAATAATTTTAAAATTCTATGGCTAGATTCAAGAATCACGAATGCATCTCCTCTACTATAAAGCTCCTCCATCCTTTTAACCCTCCTAGCTCCTTTATTTGCTAAAAACCCTTCAAATACTATCACCTTATCTTTGAAAGGATTTACACTAATGATTGTATTAAAAGAACTAACGCCTGGGATAGGACAAACCTTATGTCCATTTTTCAGTGCTGCATCAACAAGCAATCCGCCAGGATCACTCAGGCAAGGCGTCCCCGCATCGCTGACAAAGGCTACACTCTTTTTGCTAGATAAATATTCTAATAACAATTCTATCCTCTTCTCTTCTGTTACTGCATTACAGGAAATTAACTTTTTAACAATGCTATAACGAGACAAAAGTCTACTAGTAATTCTTGTATCCTCAGCAAATATAACATCTACCAATTTTAAAATATCAATCGCACGATACGTAATATCTCCCAAATTACCTATAGGTGTTCCAACAATATACAACATATAGTCTCCTTTGCATATAAAATAAAAACACAAATACCCACTAATTACATTAAGCCTGACGTTAAATAAAGACAAAGGTTAACATATTGATTTATACTAATTCTGTAAATCACACCCTGCAGCTAACGAGGTATTATACATAATACTAGCCACTTTAAACATTTAATAGTTTGTAAAAAGTTCAAATATTGTATATTCATATGAGAAAATGCTTGTTTCATGTTATATTTATACTACTGGATGGTTGAACTGAAAGGTGGTAAGTTCTATGCTTAGGCTAATTAGAAAGGTGTTTGTGGTCTATTTCCTATGTGTTACCCTTGCTGGGCTTGTTATGGTTTTCTTTGACAGTAAGTTTTCGGAAAGGGAAGTTGTTGAAAATGGCAAGGGATACATTGTTAAGCACAAGATTGAACCTAATTTACTTATATTCACCTCTTCAATTGGAGGCTTTTTGGGAGTCTACGCTGGTATATGGATCTTCGACTATGGAAAGAAAGACTTCTATTTAAACTGGGGAAGCCTGATCATACTGGTGTACAACATAGGCCTGATCCTTTCTGTATACTCTAAGTCAACCAGACAATAAGTTAGACACTATTAATAATAATGCCGCTCTTTATCATATATTTATAGACTTCCTCTGGGTTTTCTAGACTCTCAATCAGATTTTCAGCCTTGTCGTTTATTTTTTCTACTAACTTTTTAAAGGTCACCCTTATCCCTCTACTTTCCAAAAAATCCTTAGCTGGCTGAGAAATAACCCCAGCTTGGACATTTTGAAGCCCAATGTTATATATTATAACGGCAGCAGCCTTACCCACAACCTTATCATAAATTTCCAAACCATCTTTATTTTGAATGTATTTATTAATAAAATTATCGACCTCCAAAAGGGGTTTTAGGCCTCTCTCCATATTAGAATAAAGTATCCTGTGGTCCTTAAACAGCCTCAACGTAGGATTTAACCCTGATATCATTTCTAACCCCTCAAACACCTGCTAATAGCGTTTACTAAAAATAAATACTATTAAACACCATTAATGATATACATAAATTAAAAATACTTCAACATAAAAAGATGATATATCATTAAGTTACATGTTACTAATTCCTAAAGAAAGTATCCACTCAAAAATTGAAATAAAGAAATCCATTTTCCTATCATATATTTTTCATATAGAGAAAAGAGAAGAAATAAATAAAATATTAAGAGAATATAAATTAAAATTCAAAAATGCATCACATGTCGTTTATGGATTCAGACTTGGAAATTCAGCCTCGTTTATAAATGGAATGAGTGACGATAAAGAACCATACTTGACAGCTGGGAAACCTACACTAGATGCAATACTGAAAAACAATTTAACAGATACCCTAATAATTACAGTGCGCTATTTTGGAGGAACTCTACTTGGAAAGGGAGGATTAATTAAAGCATATTCCAAGGCGGCATTGGAGATAATCAATAAATCAAGCTTAACAGAAAAAGAAGAAATGGAAACATTAAGTCTAAATTTAAACTATAATCAGTATAACCTGCTTATGAGGATAAAGAGGAAGATGGGGATTAAAATCGTAGATGCAAGTTTTTTAGAAAAGATAAACACCACAATTACATTTAATATGAAAGACAAGGCAAGTATTTTGCTATTTTTACAAAAAAATTTATTAGTTTAATCTTCTTTATGTGCATTTATTTCATCATCCTAGCACAATTTATTTTTACCGTTTGTGTTCTACAACAGAATGTTGCTAATGGTTACCAAGAGAAAGTTTTATGAAGGTAGTGCCTATTTATTTATAAAAAACAAAAAATCTAGTCTGTTAAAATTTTAAATTTATATATGTAATTCCTTCCAGCATTAAGTTAAAATTACTTTAGAAAATATTAATGAATAAAATTACAAGGAAAAGTTTTTTGAAAAATATCTTCTGAAATACAAAAAAGATAGATACGATTTTATTATTATTGATCATCCTCAGAAACGGAATTTTTGCCTTTGCAAACATTAATCAAATATTAGACACAATAACCGTGGCCAGATAGCTAAAGAATTAAAAATTACTGGGGTCTTTATGAATGATTATGGCATTAAAAAGAAAAAATACATTAAATATCTCAAACAAGAACTAATTGTCATTAAAAATAAAAATTTTGAGTATGACAATTTAGACAAAGAAATGGCCAAATTTTTACAACAGATGAAGCAATACGAGATTTTTAAAATCTTTATCAACATACACACAGAAATCGGAAGGATATTAAAAGAAGCGCAAGAAGGCTAGGAGAAGGCAATCAGCATGATAAGCTTTTATAAATGGTTTAACAGTGTGGAGCTTTAAAAAGATAAGACTTGCTCCTCATTGATATCAAGATATAAGTTACCTGTCGAATATTCCAATAAACAGCGTGTAATAGAAAACTTACCACTATCTCCTTCATCCTTCATATGAGATTTCAAAAAATCTTGTCCTGTTAATTTAAAAACAGAAGTTCTTAATGAAACATAAAATCCTTAAAGAATTTAAATTGCTCTACACAAAAGGCATAAATTATAAAAAAGATTCTATAACAGGAATTAGCAAGCCCCCTAACCAAATCTGAAGAAATTATAAGAACAATAGAATCGTTACTACAAGAATTAGAAAACATTAAAAATATTAAATTAGAAAACAGACCACACGAAACAACTCACTTCTGATTCCAAAACAAACTGAACCCCCCCCCATAGAACCAGAAAGCGCATAAGCCCCTTTACCCTGGCAAAATTCAGACAAACAAAAAGAATGCCCCCGCTAGAACATTCTAAAAGTACAGATAATGCTGATTTATTATTTAATAAATTTAGAAACAGACACTAACTTATCCTCATCAAGAGACAACACTTGAATTCCCCTAGCGTCCTTACCCTGTTCAGATACCTTATCTGCCGATGTTCTTAACATCTTTGCGCCTTTACTTATAAGCAATATTTCATCTTCATGCGAAACCGTAATAGCATCAGCAACTTCACCTGCCTTCTCATCCGATTTCTTATAGCTAGTATAACCGGTAGCCCCTCTCTTAAGCTCGGTCAATTTAGATATGCCTAATCTCTTACCATATCCATTCTCAGAAACAATTAAAAGATGAGATTCCTGTCTGACAGCTAAAGCCTTAATACAAATATCGCCCTCCTTAACCTTCATTCCAGATACACCTTGGGTTCCCCTGTGCGTAAGCCTAATATCATCTGAATTAAATATAAAAGAATTTCCCTTTCTAGAAATACAAATAATTTTTTCGTCCCTGGTAACAACTTCAGCACTTGTAACAAAGTCTTCATCAACAAGCCTAACAACAATAACTCCTCTTGTCTTAACTGTTTTAAGTCCTTCCGTTTCAATACGAGCCACTTTTCCACTAGCAGTTGTTATTAATAAATAACTATCTTCCGTTAACTCGTTACAATTTTTAATAGCCAATATTTCTTCTGTTTCTCCCAAATTAACAAGCTCACGTATATTTTGACCCTTTGAAGCCCTAAAAGTATCCTTAATTTCATACGCATTAATTACATAAAGCTTCCCCTCGTTTGAAATCATAAATAGAAAGTCGTGAGTACTTGCACATAAAGAAAAATTAACCTGGTCTCCGTCTTGCAACTCGAAAGAACTCAGACCCTTACCACCTATACCCTGAAGTTTATATTCATCCTGCAAGATCCTCTTAATAAAGCCTCTCTTTGTAAGAATAACAATAACATTTTCCCTCTGCATTAAATCTGCCATACTGGTTTTTAAAACCTCCTCATCATAAATTATTTTTGTTCGGCGCTCATCACCAAATTTCAAACTTAAATTAATAATCTCTCCCCTTATAATATCAACAATTCTTGCTGGATTTAAAAGAATATCCTCATAATCTTTTATTAAAGCTAAAATAAGTTTAAACTCTTCCTCAATTCTTTCTATTTCAAGAGATGTTAACTTTTGTAATTTCATGTCAAGAATAGCATTGGATTGAATCTCTGATAGATTAAACTCTTTAATAATACACTCCCTGGCCTCTTTTACAACTCTAGAAAATTTTATTATCTCTATTATTTTATCAATATTCCTTAAAGCCACACTCAACCCTTCAAGCACATGAGCTTTTTCCCTTGCTTTCCTTAATTCAAACTCCGTCCGTCTTCTAACAATTTCTTTTCTATGCTTAATAAACTCAGACAAAAGCTCTTCTAAATTTAGCTGCTTCGGTATTCCATTAACAAGAGCCAGGTTATTTATACTGAAATTCTTTTTAAGCTCAGTATACCCATAAAGCAAGTTCATAACAACGTGAGGATCAAATCCTTTCTTGATTTCAAGTACAATTCTAATTCCGTCACGGTCCGACTCATCTCTTATATCAGAAACTCCTTCCAATTTTTCTTCTTTTGCAAGCAATGCAATTTTCATAAGCAGAGATGATTTATTAACAGCATAAGGTATTTCTGTTACTACAATAAAAACAATATCCTCTGCTTTCTTCTCAATATGATATCTGGCTCGAATAACAACACTACCCCTACCTGTTGTATAAGCTTTAACCAAACTATCGCTATAAATAATTTCAGCAGAAGTTGGAAAATCCGGTCCTTTAACTATTTCAATCAAGTCATAAACAGATACATCATCATGATCCAACATATAAACCAAAGCATCACAAACCTCGCCCAAATTATGCGGGGCCATATTTGTAGCCATTCCAACAGCAATGCCACTAGACCCATTTACCAATAAAAACGGAAATGCTGCCGGCAAAACCCCAGGCTCATTTAAAGAATCGTCATAGTTAGGCTTAAAATCAACAGTCTGCTTATCTATATCCCTTACAAGCTCTTCTGCTATCTTTGCCATCCGTGCTTCAGTGTATCGCATAGCAGCAGGAGGGTCGCCATCGACAGAACCAAAATTCCCCTGTCCACTTATCACAGGATACCTTAAAGAAAACCCCTGAGCAAGTCTTACAAGTGCATCATAAATCGATTGATCACCGTGTGGATGATACTTTCCAAGTACATCACCAACTATTCTTCCTGCCTTCTTAAATGACTTATCCGATCTAAGTCCCATTTCATGCATTGAATAAAGGATTCTTCTGTGAACAGGTTTAAGCCCGTCCCTTACATCGGGAAGCGCTCTTGAAACAATTACAGACATTGCGTAATTTAAATAGGAGGTTCTAACCTCATCCTCTATTTTAATATTTAGTATTTGTTCAAAATTCTCTTCAGTTGGCATCACTGCTCCAATTACACATCCAGATTTACCACATCAAGCGCGTTCTGTTCAATGAATTCCCTCCTAGGTTCAACATCATCTCCCATAAGAGTAACAAAAATCCTCTCAGCCTGCTCAGCATCATCTATCCCTATTAATTTCATCTTTCTAGTTTCAGGATTCATAGTAGTTTCCCAAAGTTGAGCGGGATTCATCTCCCCAAGCCCCTTATATCTTTGAAAATCAACACGATCCCTCTTTCCACTATCAATTGATCCCAAAAAGGAATCTTTTTCCAAATCATCATAAAAATAATGAACCCTGTTTTCAGATTTAACCTTGTAAAGGGGCGGCATAGCTATATATACATGATTATTTTCAACCAAAGACCTCATGTAGCGAAAGAAAAAAGTAAGAAGCAATGTCCTAATATGGGACCCATCAACATCAGCATCGGCCATAATAATAACCTTATGATAACGAAGCTTATCAATGCAAAAAGTTTTCCCAACTCCAGCACCAAGGGATGCAATTATCGGAATAAGTTTATCATTTGTGATAACCCTATCTTCCCTTGTTTTCTCAACATTAAGCATCTTTCCCCATAATGGCAGGATAGCTTGAAAAAACCTATCTCTCCCCATTTTCGCACTCCCCCCAGCAGAATCCCCCTCTACAATATAAATTTCTCTCTCGATTGGATTTCTAGAAGAACAATCTGCTAATTTTCCAGGTAATGCCAAGCTCTCAAAAGTACTCTTCTTCCTCTCAGACTCCCTCGCCTTCCTTGCTGCCTCACGCGCACGAGCCGCTCTTATTGCTTTATCAAAAACAACCTCCATCTCTAAAGGATTATCGCCAATAACCTCTAAAAGCCCATTGTATACAATAGTCTCAACAATCTTTCTCACATAAGAATTACCAAGCTTCCCCTTAGTCTGTCCTTCAAACTGGGGCTCAGGCACCTTAATAGAAATTACTGCCGTCAACCCCTCTTTAAAATCATCCAAAGTGAGAGACGGAACATCTTTTTTGCTTATTTTCATTCCCTTAAAAGCCTCATTCATTGCTTTAAAAAGCCCGCTCCTAAACCCAGCAACATGAGTCCCCCCCTCCCTAGTGTTAATATTGTTTACGAAAGATAAAATATTCTCAGAATACCCCTCAGTCCACTTAAGCCCAACATCAACAACAACCTCATCTAGAGATCCTTCAATAGAATATGGTTCGCTTTGAATATTCCTACTATTATTTGTCAAGTAATCTACAAAAGTTTTTATCCCACCTTCAAAATAAAATTCTTTAAATTTCTCTTCCCCTACTCTTCTATCTTCAATTGAAATTCGTATTTTATCATTTAAGAATGCAAGCTCCTTAAGCCTCTTTGAAAGAATCTCGAAACTATATTCCAAGGTCTCAAAAACCTCACAATCAGCCAAAAAAGTAACTTTAGTTCCCCTAGAAAAACTTTCTCCAACAACCTCAACTCCAGATGTCGGAATACCCCTTGAAAAGGTCTGCCTAAAAACTTTACCATCTCTATGAACCAAAACCTCCAAAAAAGACGATAAAGCATTAACAACAGAAATTCCAACTCCATGCAGCCCCCCAGAAACCTTGTAAGTACCCTTATTAAACTTTCCCCCAGAGTGTAGTCTAGTTAAAACAAGCTCAAGAGCACTAACTCCCTCTTCTTCATGAATATCTGTAGGTATTCCCCTACCGTTATCACTTACTGTTATGGAATTATCCGAATTGATAACGACCTCTATCTTGTCACAGAATCCAGCTAAAGCTTCATCAATACTGTTATCAACCACCTCATAAACCAAATGATGTAGTCCACTAACTGAAACAGAGCCAATATACATACCGGGTCTCTTCCTAACAGCTTCAAGCCCCTTTAAAACCTGAATATTACTAGCTACATAACTCATAAACCTTCAACCTTCCACATAACCAACAAGCAAACTCTGCATTAAAACCAAAAACGTAGATAACATACATTAAACAGTATAGAACATAATTAGACTGACCTAAACCCAAACCCTCAAAACTTGCAACTCATAATCAGATAATGTTCCGGTTAATTATTATACTATATACTATACATACATCACCAAAATCAACGAGGATGTGCTTATAATCGCCAGAGCCAACGAGGAAGAGGAATGCAAAAAGGAAAAGACATATGGGGTTTAATTTTAGCAGAAATAAAAAAAGAAACATCTGATGAAGAATTTTATATATGGTTTGAAAATCTATATTTCATAAATGTGGCCAACGAAAATATACAAATATTTGCTCCAAATTCTTTCCATAAAAATCAAGTGGAAAAAAGATTCTCCAAAAGAATAAAAGAAATCCTAATTGAGAAAGGCTACAAAAAAATTAACATCGAATTTACAAGCAAAAAAAATGAACTTAACCCCGACAACATGGAATACAAAAACCCCAACTTAAAAGAAATCTCTGTGCAACAAAATTTACACAAAAAAAGAGAGCCCTCTATATGCTATACCAAGCATGTAACAGAAAGTACAAACAAACATTTCACAAAAGAAGATATTCATACAAAATACAGAAATCCATTTTTGAAAAAAAAATATACATTTGATAACTTCATCATAGGCCCAAATAATAAACTTGCATATAACGCAAGTTTATCAATAGCAAAAAACCCCGGAAAAAAGTACAACCCATGCTTGATTTATGGTGGAGTCGGTCTTGGAAAAACTCATTTGCTCCAGAGTATAGGAAATAGAGCAGAAGAACTACATATGGAACTGAAAGCACTATATGTAACTGCTGAGAATTTCTTAAACGAATTCGTAGAAAGCATAAAAACAAATGAGACGAAAAAATTCAAAAAGAAATATAGATATCTGGATATGCTTTTAATAGACGACATTCATGACTTGCAAAAAAAAGAGGGAATACAAGAAGAACTTTTTCACACATTTAATGCTCTTTACGAAGATAACAAGCAAATGGTATTTACATGTGACAGGCCGCCCTCAGAGCTTACAAATTTTACAGATAGATTAAAAAGTAGATTCACAAGGGGATTAAATGTAGATATATCAAAACCAAATTTTGAATTAAGAGTAGCTATTATAGAAAAAAAGGCCGAAGAGGGCGGCATTAAAGTTCCAAAAGACATCCTAAACCTAGTCGCAAGAAAAGTCACAACAAACATAAGAGATTTGGAATCGGCTATAACAAAATTAAAGGCCTATATAGACCTTGAGAATATAAAAATCGATATCAATACAGTAGACAAAATTATTAAAGAAATAATAGCTTGCGAAGAAAATGATAAAGAGGAGTATAACAAAGTAGACATTGAGAACATAAAAAAAGTTATACTGAGGGAATTAAAACTCACAAATAAAGACATTGAAGGAAGAAGTAAGAAACCAGAAATTACAAAAGCAAGACACATTTATGCATATCTTTTGAGGAATTTTACAGAGCTTTCGACAATTGAAATAGGAAAAATCATCGGAGGAAAAACTCACTCAACCGTACTTTATTCAATAAATAAGATCGATAAAGAAAGAAACAATGACCTAGAAATTAACAATTTAATCATAGAACTTATGAACAAAATCAACAAAAACTGATAAAATCCATAAAAATTAAAATACTTTTGAACAATTTAAACAAAAAATTCAACAAAAAAACAGACAATTGGACAAACAATTCGACATATGTTATTCATTTTAGCATAATCAAATAAGAAGAATTCGACAATTAGACAATCCTCTACTAACACAACTACTAACAAATATAAAAGATAACCAAACAAAAATCCTATTAAAAACTAAACTTATTAAAACCAAATGATGATAATATAATAAGCCAAAGAGGGTAAAATCTTGAATGAAAAATTAGTACTATGTGACACAGGTCAAATTTCCAATGAAATTGACAAAGCCAAGAACATAATTGTAAACAGAAATATAAACGATATTTGGAGTGCAATATTGTTTGAGGTAAAAAATTCTAACCTTACAATAAAATCAACAGATAGAAATATATTTTTTGAAAGCACAGTCCCTATCGTTTCCTCAGAAAACTTTAAAGTATTAATAAATGCTTCAAATTTTTCAGATGCAGTAAAGGCACTAAATTTGTACGATGAGTTGAAAATAATTTTTGATGAGAATGAGAGCAAACTGAAGATCAGTGGAGAATCTGAAAGTAAGCATGACGACGAAACAAACGATCAGCTGAGTGAACCGACTTTTCCCAACGATGAAATTGAGAGTTACGATTGCGAGATAAATGGAGAAATTTATAATTTTGCGGTTGAACTAAGTCAAAATGAGCTTAAAAGGATTATAAATAAGGTTTCTTTCGCAGCATCTTCAGATGAATCTAAAAACGTTTTAAACGGAGTCTATTTTACAAAGGATAAAGAATCCAGGTTGATATTTGTTGCAACCAATGGACATAGAATGTCTATATATAGAACAGAATTAGTGTCTGAAGAAGATATTAACTTCATTATACCCGTCAAAATGTTTAATTTTTTAAGACAAATGATGACTGGAGAGGGGATGGTAAGAGTAAAAATTTCGGATAAAAAGTTTTATGTTGAGTTTAACAATTACAAAATAGCATGCAGCCTTATAAGTGGAAATTATCCCGATTATGAAAGCATCGTGCCGAGGGAACAGAAAAATGAGTGCTTGGTTGAAGTTAGCGTTTTAAAAGATAGACTTGCAAGAGTAAGTTCCTATACGGATAAGAGATCTAGAAAGGTCATTTTAAGCTTTTTAGTTGATCAATTAAAACTTGTGGCAGAGGATTTGATTACAGGAAGAAGAGGAGAATTTTTCGTACAAGTTCCCAATTACGACTACAAAGGAGATGAGGAAGTTATCGCTATTAACAGTGCATACCTTACTGAAGCAATTAGTGTATTTGACACTCCTAGGTTGGAAATAAAATTTAGTCAAGGGGATGTGTTAAAACTAGGAGAGCCTGGCAATGATGACTTTACTCACCTAATAATGCCTATGATTCTAAATTGATATTCTTTGTTAAGGCAAGATGATAAGTAAAATTGAGCTTTGTAATTTTAAAAACATAGAGAATCAGGTTATCGACTTTAATTTTGACAACATTTATTTTTGTGGAGAGAACGGTGCGGGAAAAACTAATTTACTTGATGCTATTTATTATCTTGCCTTTGCTTCCTCATTTCTGGTCAATACGGACAAAGAGCTTATCAAATATGGAGAACAGGAGTGTTATTTAAAATGTTTTTACAATACTAATGGAAGTGAAGGGGAAATTAATATATCGCTCAGAAATGAAAAAAAAGAAATAAGAGTTAACAATAGCATTATAAAGGACAGGAAGGAGTTGATACTGAATATACCCGTAGTTGTCTTTTCAAATTACGACGTTGATTTTATTGTTGGAACTCCCGCCAGGAAGAGATGGTTTTTTGATCAGGCAATAAGTCTTACTTCTTTAGGCTATGTTGATTCCCTTAGGAAATATCGAAAGATTTTAAAGCAGAGGAATTTGATCTTAAGGCAGGGAAATAAAAGATTACTTAAAGTTTACAATGAAACTTTTGTTGATTACGCCCTTATGGTAACAAAGATGCGGGAAGATTTTATCAAGCACTTTTATGAGATTTTTCGATACTATTATTCCTTAATTTTTGGTGTTTCTTATCACCTAGAGGTCAGATATATGCCTTCTGTTAAGTTTAGCGAAAGAGATGAATTTTTAAAAACTTTGCTTTCAAACGAGAAAAATGAACTTCTTGTAAGGAATACCTTAATAGGACCTCATAGGGATTTGTATGAGGTGTTAGATGGAGAAAGGATCTTTACAAATCATTCCTCAACGGGGCAGAACAGAACGCTTTCTTTAATTTACAGGCTTGTTCAGGTTCTTATTTTCAACAAGAGATATAATGCGGCGCCTATTTTGCTTTTCGATGATGTGTTTTTGGAGCTAGACAGGAAAAAAAGAAGAAGAGTGTTTGATGTTTTACCAAAAAGCTCTCAGTGCTTTTTTACTTTTCTGGATGATTGTTATGATCTTGGAAGAAATAATAGCTTTGTAGTATATAGGGTTAAAAATGGAAGATTTGAACTTTAAAAAAGTGGGCGATGTGCTTAAGAAATATTTAAACTCAGATATTATTTCTAATAAAAATCTAAATGCTAGTTTAGTGCTTTCTCAAAATTGGAAGATGATATTTGGCGAGCTTTCGGGTAGTGTAAGATTATTGAATCTGAAGGACAATAAAGTGCTGTATGTTGGAGTTAAAAATTCAAGTGTTTTGTATAGTGTTTCTTTACGAAAGTCGAAGATAGTAAAGCTAATAAAGGATTTTACTGGTATTGAGATAGTGGATATAAAGGTTTTGATAAAATGAATTTATTGACAATTGTGGTTGTATAATATAGTATTACAGTGTTTAATTTGTGCGTTAGCAATAGGGAATGTTTTCAATTGGAGGATTTTTTTGAAGAGGACGTACCAGCCGAGTCGGGTTAAGAGGAACAGGAAGTTTGGATTTAGAGCTAGGATGAAGACTAGAGGCGGAAGGCTTGTTCTTGCAAGGCGAAGGGCTAAGGGGAGAACGAGATTGACTGTTTCTGATGAAAAGAAGAAATACTAGCATAAGGACAAGGGCGGAAATTCAAAGCATTTTTAGAAAAGGTAAATTGATTCGGATGGGTGGGCTTAGTGTATTTTATGAGCGTGCAGGATTGGGGGTTTCTAGGGTTCTTGTTACGTTTCCCAGAGTTTTTAAAGGTGCTGTCAGGAGAAATCGCGTCAGAAGGCTCTTTAGGGAGTGTTTTAGGAGGCAGTCGCATTTGTTTAGGGGCGGTGGTCTTGATTTTATCTTCTTAATTTTTCCCCAGAAGGCAGGTGTTGACTATTGTGAAGTGGAAACGCTAATGATGACTCTATTTTCGGATATCGATAAGAGGGAAGTGTGGGGCAGAACAAAAGAATTTTAAGAGCTGTTTATTTGTCGTTGGTCTTTGTCGGTGTTTTTATGCTTATTAATGACGTCTTTTTTTCTCAAAAATCTTCTCCTGTGGTAGACAAAAAGGTTGGTTTTAATTTAAACAAGAGTTTCGATGTTGATGCTTCTTTAGCTGATGAAGATTATATTTTAGGTTTAAGTGTTAATTCTGAAGATATTAAGATTGAGACTGGCGTATACTATGCTGTGTTTTCAACATTTGGAGGAAATTTGACTTCCTTGAGGCTTAAGAGCCATTTAAATTTAGAAAAAGAGCCTACTGAGTTGATTAATGCTGGCATGAGCAAAGAAAGTTTTTACTATGTTAATTTTGATGGACTGGCCAAAAATTTATTCTCTTATAAGAAGGTTGATGACTATACACATGATTTTAAAACCAATATCGAATACGATGGTATAACTTATGAATACACGAAAAGATACAAGTTTTCAAAGAAAGATGAATATTTAATAAAGCTTGAAATTTTATTAGATAGTCTTGGTTCTGGTAATCGATTTGATATTGATTCTTATGAATTTGTATTAAGTTCTAATGTTGAAAAATTGAGTGATAGGGGTAGGCTTCAATACAGCAGCTATTTGTCTCATGCTATTTATTATGATACTAAGTTTAGGTACGGTAAGGATGGTTTGAGTGTTGTTGGACCTAAATGGGTGGGTGCTAGCACCAAGTATTTTGAGATTTTGGTTTCAAAGAAAGATATGAACGTTGAGTTTAGAAATGAAAATGGAGGTTTAAAGGCTTTCATTTCAAATAAAGCAAATAACAAGGGCATTAACGATACCTTCTATATTTATGCAGGCCCTAGGGATAATAGGTACCTAGATATTTTTGACACAGAGCAGGAGAATAGCTTTGGTTTGTCTGATATGGAGTTTGGCATATCTGTTGAGAAGAGCTTGTTGCATTTCATTCAAGTTCCCATGCAATTGATAATGCAAATTTTTTATAACGTTATTCCCAATTGGGGGCTTTCGATAATGTTTTTGACAATTGTTGTAAGGATACTTATATTCCCCTTGACTTTTAAGGGTTTCAGAGCCACAGCAGAACTTTCTAAATTGCAACCTAGGATGAAAGAAATACAGGCTAGGTTTAAAGATGATCCTAGGAGGCTAAATGAGGAGATGGGCAAGCTTTATAGGGAAGAAGGTGTTAATCCTCTTGGAGGGTGTTTTCCTATTCTTTTGCAACTTCCTGTATTTTTTGCTCTTTATGGGCTTGTAAATAATTTCTTTTTGCTGAGGGGGGCTAGTTTTATTCCAGGTTGGGTTGATGATTTATCAATTGGGGATAGCGTGTACTATTTCGGGTATAAAGTTTTCTTCTGGACAGATGTTAGGATTTTGCCCTTTATTATGATGTTTACTCAGCTATTTTCTACAATTGTCAGCTCTAATGTTGATTTTAAGAATCTTGGTGGTCAGCAGAAATTTTTGTATTTTGGAATGCCGATTATGTTTTTTTTCATACTTTATGATATGCCGTCGGGGCTTTTAATTTATTGGGTTACAACAAATGTTTTCACCATTTTACAGCAGTACTATATAAAGAAGCACGTGTCTTAAGGAGGAATGATGAGTTACGAATTTTATGGAAAGACAGAACAAGAAGCTATTAAAAAGGCAATGAGGGATCTTGATTTAAGAGAAGGGGAATTTGACGTAGAGATTCTAGATAAGGAAAAAGTTGGATTTTTGTTTAAAAAAGAGATGATTAAGATACGAGTATCTCCTCATGTAAGGGAGGAAAGTAGAGGCTCTGAGGTTAGATATAGTGACGATGTTTATAATAAGGTTTTAGGTTTTGTTAAGGATACAATAACTAGGATGGGTTATTGTGTTGATTTAAAGATTGAATCTAGTGAAGGTGAGTATATTAAAATATCTATTGAAACGGACAGTCCCAGCATATTAATCGGGAGAGAGGGACGTAATTTGGATGCTTTGCAGCTTTTGGCCAATATTTATGCTTCTAAACTTGTAGGGAAAGATGGTAATTTTAACAAGGTTATACTAGATATTGAGGATTACAGAGAAAGGTTTAAGTCAAGGTTTATTAATCTAGCAATAAGCTCTCTGCATAAGGTAAAAAGAAGTAGACGTTCTGTCCTTTTGCCAACAATGAATCCTTTTGAGAGAAGGATTATTCATACTACTTTGAATC
This sequence comes from Candidatus Borrelia undatumii, assembly GCF_020882015.2. GTDB lineage: Bacteria > Spirochaetota > Spirochaetia > Borreliales > Borreliaceae > Borrelia. Next base: position 463,440 of record NZ_CP086555.2, read on the forward strand.
GTTATAATGATATTAGGACAGAAAGCGAGGGGGATGGAAACTTAAAGAGAGTAAGGGTTTCCTACGTTAGGAACAGTAAGTACAGCGGCAATGTTCGTAGTTATCAAAGAAGGGGATATTAACAAGCCCGTCTCAATCCTTTGCTTGTTAATAAGTTTTTGCCAATAGTCGTAAGGGTTATATCTAAAGGGGTGCCGGCTCGTTGATTGGGGTATTGCTGGCGGGGCTTTTGCTAAGGGGTTAGCGTTTGAAGGTGTTTTTAACAGGTATTGCGGGTTTTATTGGGTTTCATGTTGCTAAAAAGCTTGCTGATAGTGGGCATGAAGTCTTGGGTATAGATGTATTGAATGACTATTATGAATCTGGGTTGAAATATGAGAGATTGGAAGTTTTGGGATTAAAGCGTGGGGAGATAAAGAGCGGAAAGGTTATTAAGAGCAATATATACGATAATTTGAGTTTTATTTATCTTGATATTCTAGATAAGGAGCATATATTGAGTCTTTTTTCTCAGTATAAGTTTACCCATGTTTGCCATTTAGCAGCCCAAGCGGGGATTAGAGATAGCATTGAAAATCCAGACAGTTATATCTCAATTAACATTGTTGGGTTTTTTAATGTTTTGGATGCGTGTAGGATACACAGGGAGAATATCAAGCACTTTGTTTATGCTTCAACTTCCGCAGTTTATGGGATAAATGAAAATATGCCCTCCTGTGAGGACAATATTACGGATCATCCCTTAAATTTGTATGCGGCTAGTAAAAAGTCTAATGAGGTAATAGCGCATGCTTACAGCTCATCTTTTGGTATTCCAACTACGGGTTTGCGTTTTTTTACGGTTTATGGTCCTTATGGTAGACCTGATATGGCTTTGTATCTGTTTGCAGATGGAATTTCAAAAAATACCACTATTGATGTTTTTAATAACGGAGATATGGCCAGAGATTTTACATATGTTGATGACGTTGTAGATGGTATTTATAGTGTGCTCGAGAAACCTGCTGAGAGTGATGGCAGTTTTGATACAAAAAATCCTAGTTCTTCAAGCTCACTTGCTCCGTATAAAATATACAATATAGGGACGGGACACGCTGTTAAATTGATGAATTTTATTGATGAGCTTGAGGTAGCTCTTGAGAATAAGGCCTTGAAAAACTTTTTGCCTATGCAGAAAGCAGATGCTGTGGAGAGTTGTTGTGATATTTCAAAGCTTAAAAATGATTTTGCTTATAAGCCTTTGACTTCTATTAAAGAGGGGATAAAAAAATTTGTAAACTGGTATAAATCTAGAGTAATCTAGCTTCGCTGTATTTAGGTTGAAATGAATTGGTGCTATTATCTGTGCTTTATTAGATTTTGTTTTAATCTGGGATTGCTCTTGGGGTTTGGGTGTATAATGTAGATATATGTTATAAGGAGGGTCTAGGTGGGTGTTTTAGATAAGATTAAGCCTGGTGTAGTTTATGGTAGAGATTTGCACACTTTGTATGAAATATGTAAGAATGAGGGGTTTGCTATCCCTGCGATTAATTGCATAGGTACGAATTCAATTAATGCTGTTTTAGAAGCTGCTAGGGAAATAAATTCTCCTATTATGATACAGTTTTCGAATAGTGGTTCTGCTTTCGTTGCTGGCAAGGGGTTAAAAATTGAAAAACCTCAGGGGACTTCTGTACTTGGAGCCATTTCTGGAGCCTTGCATGTTCATTTGATGGCTGAATACTATGGGGTTCCTGTAGTGCTTCATACAGATCACTGTGCTAGGAAATTAATTCCTTGGGTTGAGGGGCTGTTGGAGTATGGGGAGAAATATTATAGGGAGCATGGGAAACCTTTGTTTTCTTCACATATGTTGGATTTGTCAGAGGAGACAATTAAGGAAAATATTGAAATATCTAGGAAATTTTTAGAACGAATGGATAAGATTGAAATGTTTTTGGAAATTGAACTTGGGATCACTGGTGGTGAAGAAGACGGTGTTGATAATTCAAATAGGGCACCTCAAGAATTATTTTCGACTCCTGAGGATATTTATTATGGGTATTCTGAGCTTATGGAGGTTAGTCCTAATTTCCAAATTGCTGCGGCTTTTGGAAATGTGCATGGTGTTTATAAACCTGGAAATGTTCAACTCACTCCTAAGGTGTTAAGAGATGGCCAGGCTTACGTTATATCTAAAACTGGAACAAGTAATCCAAAACCTGTTTCATATGTGTTTCATGGGGGGTCTGGATCTACTGTAGAGGAGATTAATGAGGCGCTTTCTTACGGTGTTGTTAAGATGAACATCGACACGGATACTCAGTGGGCTGCTTGGGAAGGTGTATTGAATTATTATAAGAAAAATGAAAATAGATTACAGGGTCAACTTGGTGATGGCAAGGATTCTGATGTGCCAAATAAGAAGTTTTATGATCCAAGAGTGTGGCTCAGAGAAGCTGAGATTAGTATGAAAGAGCGTGTTAAGCTTGCCTGTAAGAATCTTAATAATATTAACAGAAATTGAAATAAGAGTAACAAAAGTTAAGTGTTGTCGTCCGGTTTGAGGGCGACTTTTTATGTATAATAAATACACATAAATGGTGTCCTTAATTGTAATCAATGTGTAATCTGTTCTCATGTCATTGCTTTTTTTATCTCTTATGTTTTAATATGTGAGTTAGATATTTGGTATGGTTTTTGCATGGATCTATGCATAAAGTGGTAAAGTAGGAGGCGTATATGTGGTTAACAAATTATAAGAAGAGTTTTTTGGATTTTTTGAATGATGATTTTGATTTTATGAGTCCTAAAGGAATTCAAGATGTTCCAGTTAATATTAAGGATGAAGGTGATTCATTCACCCTTGAGGCTTACTTGCCAGGGATAAAGAAGGAGGATGTTTCCATCTCGCTTAAAAATGATTATTTGACAATAAGCTATGAGAGTAAGGATGAGACGGAGGAGAAAAACGGCAAGTACTTGAGAGTGGAAAGAAGAGATGTATCCTTCTCAAGAAGTTTTAGGTTATCTGTTAATATTGATCAGAACAAAATCAAATCTGAACTAAAGGATGGCGTGCTAATCATTAATCTTCCTAAAAAGTCCGAAGTTGTTGAGAAGGCTCAAGAGAAAAAGATTTCAATTGAATAAAAAAAGTAAGGATGCCTAGGCATCCTTACTTTTATAGACTTCAAGTCCTAAATTTAACTCTGATAGTTGTTCATTTGAAACTCTGGAGGGGGAGTTGTCAAGGGGACTGGCTGCAAATGAGTTTTTTGGAAAAAGTATCACGTCTTTTATTGAGCTTGAGTTTGTCATCAGCATCAGTAGCCGGTCGACTCCAATCGCAATCCCGCCATGAATGGGCGCTCCGTATTCTAATGCTTTTAAAAAGAACCCGAATCTCTCTTCTGCCATTGCATCATCAAACTCTACTATGTTAAATATCCTTTGTTGAAGTTCCCTTGTGTGTATCCTAATGGACCCGGATCCAAGTTCCATTCCGTTTAATACGAGGTCATACACCTCCCCTAAAACTTTACTTGGATCTTCTTCCAAAGTATTAATGTATTTTTTTTGAGGGAGCGAGAACATATGGTGAGCTGCTTTGTATCTTTTAGCATCCTCGTCGTATTCAAACATAGGAAAATTGTCAATCCATAAGAATTCAAATGCATTTCTGTTCACTACATTGAGTTCGTTTGCAATCTTTATTCTAACTTGTCCCATAGCTTTGCAAGCATTTTCCCACGAGTCAGATATAAAGAATACGATATCATTATTCTTTAGGGAATAATTTTCAATTAAAGTCCGTTCTATGTTAGTTAAGAATTTGGCAATTCCACCTTTAAATTTGTTGTTATCTATTTTTGTAAAGTAAAGATTACTAACCTTATAAAGCTTCGCATGCTCTTCTAAATTATTAATCCTAGTCCTTGAGAAATTATGGGCTTCATTCTTGATTATAAGCGCTTTTATTGTTTTCTTACTTTTTAATGCTTCTCTGAATATGTTGAATGAAGATTTCTTAAGGTAATGACTCATATCTTGTATTAGCAATTCATACCTTGTATCTGGCTTGTCACTTCCATAGATGTTCATCGCATCCTTATAGGATATTTTTCTAAATTTTTTGGGAAGTTTAATATTGAGTGCTTGTTTAAAAACGTAACAGATAAGGCCTTCCATTAATTTAAAGACATTTTCTTTTTTTATAAAACTCATCTCTAGGTCAAGTTGTGTGAACTCTGGTTGTCTATCGCCCCTTGAATCTTCATCTCTGTAACATCTAGCTATTTGGAAATATTTATCAAAACCAGCTATCATTGCAAGTTGTTTATAAATTTGTGGTGATTGCGGTAATGCATAAAATCTACCCTTATGTATTCTTGATGGAACTAAAAAGTCTCTTGCACCTTCTGGAGTTGATTTTACAAAAGTTGGAGTTTCTAGCTCTAGGAAATCTTTTTTTGTTAAATAAGATCTAATTATTTGCGTTACCTTACTTCGTAGTATTATTTTTTGTTTTTGTTCTTCTCGTCTCAAATCTAGATATCTGTATTCAAGTTTCGCGTTATCACTTGCATTATTATTATCTTCAATCATAAAGGGCAGCTCGTTGCATTTTGAGATTACCTCTATGTTTTCTGCAATTATCTCAAATGCTCCTGTTCTCATTTCTTTATTTAAAAGCTCTACAGGTCTGAGTTCTAATTTCCCTTGTACCTTAATGCAATACTCCATCTTGATGTAAGATACCCTCCTCAGAAGGACTTCGTCATTTACAAGCACCTGTGCTTCATCGTATCTGTCTCTGATGTTAATAAAAGTGACTTTTCCGTGATGTCTAATTTTTTTGACCCAAGCATTTATTTCTATTCTCTTATTTACAAGCTTATTGTTTAGCTGATTACACCTAACAATTTTAAACATAATTTACCCTACTATAATATTATAAATTTCTTTGTCAGTTTTAGCATTAAGCATTTCTTGTTTATTTAGGTCAACTTTCCCCACAATAGATGCTAGAATGGGAGGGTAATTAACATAATCCTTTGCTGGGTAGAGTATTAATATGAATATGTGACTTAAGTTATTGTCAATAGCATTAAAGTCTATTCCATTATGGCTTATTCCAATAGCGATATGCATTTTTTTGATCAAATTTGTCTTCAAGTGAGGGATTGCAAATCCTTCCTTTAGGGCTGTGGTTATGACCTTTTCTCTTGCCATTAAATCTTGCAGTATCATCTCCTTGTCAATTTCAACTTTTATTACACCTAAAAGTTCTCTTAAAGCTTCAATTTTGTTTGTTGCCTTGAGCTCTAGAATAATGTTTTCCCTTTTAATTCTTTTATTAAGTTTAATGTTCCTAAGTATTTTGTCATAATTTATTGAATAGTCTAATTTTTTTGCATTCAAAGAAGCTGTTTTAACCTCTTCAGTTATTGTTTCCAGATGTAGTATGGTTTCTCTGAATAAGTCTTGTATTATCATTAAATGTTTGTTTGGGCATTCAAATGTGATTTTGCTTCCTTCTCTCTTAATTGATAAAGAAACGTCATCTCGTCTTGCATTGATGTACTGTGAAAAATCATTCTTTACTTGTTGAGTGAAAAACCCCTCTTTCCTCAGTTCATTTTTTAAATCCCATGTAAGTATTTTGGCCAAATTATCATATGCAAATGATACTGTGAGTTGAGTGTTTTGTTCTGTTCTAAATATTTTTCTTAACCCATTTTTATTTAATTTAAATAGCCAGTTTATTATTGGCGTTGAAATTATTGTTGGCAAGAAAACCATTATTATAACTATTCCAAATATTTTCTGACTTATGAATTCGGAAGAAAGCGCTACATTTGCAATAATTAACGATATCTCACCTCTTGGAATCATCCCAAAAGCTATCCTCAGCGCTCCTAGCTTGTTAAAGCCTAGGAAGCATGCCGGGATAAAGCAATATACAAGTTTAGTTGCTATTGCCACGCAACTGAGCAAGACTCCTAATATCAAGACTTCTTTTGATAGTATTTCATTAACATCAGCCATAAGGCCTATTGATGTAAAAAATATTGGTATGAAAAACCTTTCAAATATTGTTAATTTGTCTTGAATTACATACACAATATCTGTTTTTGACATAGCAAGGCCGAATACATAGGCTCCAATCACAAATGACATTCCTAGATTTTGGAAAAAGCTTGCGACAATAAAAGTTAAGGCAATAGTTATTACAGTAGCTAGCGTAACGCTATTTAATCTTTTAAGCAATTTTGAGATTGGTTCTGATAATAAAATCAATATAAATGTTAAGCAGAGCCATATTAGTATGTTCTGTATTGTGGCTATAATTGAACTTGTAATATCAAGTTCTGATATTGATCTTGCTATAGTTATTACACTTGTCAACATTATCATAGAAAGGACATCATCGATTATTGAAGTGGATATTATCGTAACTCCTTCCGAGGTGCTCATCTTTTTCTTTGCCGATAGTATGCTTGCAGCAATTCCTGCGGAGGTGGGTGTGCCAATGATACCTATGAAAAGAGATGTGGGACTGATGAGTTGAACGTCAAAAAGAATAGTAGATATTAGCATGAAGCTTAAAAAGGTACCAATTACCTCTGTGGTTCCTATTAACCCTCCACGAGGTAAAAACTTAAGGAATAGTTTTAGGTCAGTCTCAAGGCCTGCTGTGAAGAGCAGAATGATTGAGGCTATTGTTGAGATCGCAAATATTTCCTCGTTTATTAGGTAATTGTCTCCAATGCGAGTAATTCCTAATGGAAACAGTAGGGGAATTTTAACCCTTCCAACGAACGTTGGACTTAAGATAATTCCGGCTGTTATTTGTCCTATAACTTTTGGAACTCCGAGTCTTCCTACTAGGTTACCAAGGAAACTGGCACTAATTACAATAATAGCCAGGCTCATTAAAAATGAAGACATTTTAGCTTCAACATGAGGGCCTGCGTCTTGTACATAGTCTAGCATGCCAAATGCAACTATGGGGTTTAGAATGAGCATTATTTTGTACAAGGTTCTCCTGTTCATTATTTAATCTCTTCTTTAAAATTTGATTTTAACAGTTTTGATAGGCTTTCAATAACCTCGTTTTCTCCTTTTCCATTTGCCATGATGGTTATTTTTTCCCTATATATTACTCCAAGTATGATGACTTCAATCGTAGATTTAGCGTCAGCCTGCCTACCGTCTTTTGTAGTTAACCTTACATCACAGGAAGGATATTTACTTGCAAGCAAGGAAATCATACTAGACGGCCTTGAATGAATGCCTTCTTTGTTGGTTATCTCGATTTCTACTGTTTGCATTTAATTTTACTTATTATTTTCTTTTTTACTTTTTTCTTTGTTTGCCGTGTTTTGAAGCCTATCCATTAGGCTCTCTATTAGTTGATATAATTCCTTGCCCTTTTCTTTAATGTGGATTATTTTGCCCCAGTTAAAATGAAGATGGGCATCTATGTCAAAAATATCGTTTTCTTTTTTTATTGTAATTTTCAGACTTTCCGAGTTTTGTTTAATATGCGTTCCAATCCTGCCCAATTTTTTTAAAATAAAATCCTCTGTAGCAGCACTTAGGTGATAGTTAATAGCTTGTATTTTTGGTTCCATAACCTTCCCCCTCAAGTTTTAACTCATTTCTGTATTTATTTACAGTCCTTCTTGAAATAGAGATCCCCTTGGATTTCAGTATATCAGAAATTCCACTATCAGACATCTTTTTGTTTTCGGCCAAAATTCCTTTCATTACTAATTTAATACTTAATTTTGAAAATTCATTTGTTTTTGCGCCCCCCACTGAGTTAAATAATTTTCTAACAGCGATTATGCCCCAATCGAACTTTAAGTATTTATTCTTTATTGTTCTTGATATCGTTGATTTTGACAGGTTGATTTTTTCAGATATGTCAGCCAATTTCATCGGCCTTAGACTCTTAAACCCTCTTCGGAAAAATTCTTTTTGAAGCGTGTATATGGCTATTGCTACTTTGGCTAGCACCTCGTCTCTGTATCTTAAAGATTCAATCAGCCATTTTGCCTGTTTGTATTTTTTTAAGTCTTTAACCTCTGGTTTTCTTAATTCTTTTTTAAAAACGTTTACTTCTTTAATTTTTATCTTAAGTTTATTGTCCTTATTTATTATGATGATATCAGGTTCAATATAATGGTTTGTGTCTTTTATGTCTTCAAACTCAAGTGTTGGATTAGGATTAAGGGTGATTTTAATTGTTTTAAGTGCCTGATTGAAAGCTTCAGTATCTATTTTAAGTTCTTCTTTTATTTTTTCTTGAGTATTATCAAGTAAATCTGCTCTTTCAAGAATTTTAATTACGTTTTCGTCTAATTTGTGGTGTTTTGCTTGTAGTATTAATGACTCTACTATGTTAAATACACAAATTCCTATTGGATCAAATTGTTGAATTATTTCAATTATTTGAGCGACTTGGATCCAATCTTCTTTTTTAAATAATTCATAGGGGTTTATTATATGGAATCCTTTGTTGTCTAGATTATTTATTATTGTTTCTCCCATTTTAATCTCGTCTCTACTCAACTTTTGAATTCTTAGCTGAAATAAAAGGTGTTCTTTAAGGGAGGGTTGAATTGCCTTTTTCTCTAATGCAATTTCATATTGGGTTTTAGAACCCTCATCTTCTTTATAGAAGAGTTTTCTAAATTTGTGGGTTTTAAGTGCTTCAAAAAATATCTGATTTGAATCCACTTGAAGGTATTCGTTATTTTCAACTTCGTTTAATATAATCTGAGCCAAATCTTTTGTATCAAGACTGAGCATTCTGATTGTATTTATTTGGGTTATATGCATTTTTTGTGCGAGTCGCAGGGTTTGCTTAATCATCTATACATAAAAATATATAGTACTCCGCTAGATATTATCAGTATTGCAGGACTAATTTTTTTATAACGTAATAGAATAATTAGATTTAGTGCTGCAAGTGAAAAACTTTTTAAAATTTCTGTACTACTGACACTTATTTTTACAAATATACTTTCAAGTAAAATGATTATGGTAATCAGCCATAATGCTATGATTACAGGCCTTAAGCTCTCAAGATAATACGTCAAGAAACTTATCCTGTGTAGTACTAGTGTTATAAAGACAATGATTAATAATGGTGCGGTGATTAGAGCCATTGTAGCAACGACAGCGCCACTAACACCAGCGATTTTTGCACCCACATATGTTGCTATATTGGTAGCAATGGGTCCGGGAGTAATTCTAGATATTGTAATAATATTTATAAATTCTTCTTTTGTTATCCATTCCTTATTAGCAATTATTTCCTTATTAATTATTGCCGTAATTCCATTGCCACCACCGAAATTTAAAATTCCTATTTTAAAGAAGGTGATAAATAAATTTACCAAAGTCAAGTCTACGCCTTTTCTTGAAAAAATCTTTTTTTTATTGTGTATTTCGCAAAGTATATTAAGAAAAACACCAGTAGTATGTATGATAGGTCTATTTTAAATTTATATACTGTGCATGTTATCCCGAAGCATATTATCCATTTGGTTATTGATTTCTTCAGCATTTTTTTTGAGAATTCGAGCATGACCATTGACATTATTATGGTTGACGATATTTTTGCGCCTTCAAGGAATTTTTTTAAATAAATGTTATGTGAATCCAGATTCACATAAAGTGCTAGCATTGTGATTACGATTATGGAAGGCAAGATTCCAGCAATAGTTAATAAAATTGCTCCCTTGGAGCCTTTAAGTTTTTTGCCAATTAAGAATGCAAAATTGATTGCAGTAACGCCGGGAACTACGTTAGATGTAGCAAGTATATCATTAAACTCTTTTTCAGATATTAATTTTTTGTCATTCACAATTGCCTTTTTAAGCTCAGATATTATCAGCAACCCCCCCCCAATGGTAAGCGTTGTTATTTTAAACACGAGACAAAATAATCTAAATAAACCATATGATTCTTCTTTTGGTTTAGTCATATATCCATTTTTTAAACTTAACAGCCGGCATATAGGGTGTAATTATATCACGGTTAAATGGATTGTTTGTCGGTTTAAGTGTTTTAGGTGGATATTGCAATTTTATTTTGTGTGGTTTTATATGATATAATTCACTGGCTTATGAGTGACCAACTAAAGGTGTCGAATGTGGTTAAAGAGATATTTGTCTTTCAAGATTACGTCAATAAAATGCTTGAAACGATAATAGGTTATGGTTTTAAAATCCTTGTAGCAGTTTTTGTATGGTATTGTTTAAGGGTATTTATTAAGAATTTGAGTAAGCTATTTTTTGGAACTTTAAAAAAATCAAGGTTAGAGACAAAGCTGGACTCTACTATTTTCAACTTTTTAAAGTCTTTGTTTAGCGTAATGGTGGATATGGTGTTAATTTTGATAATTTTGCCTTATCTCGGGTTTCCCACAACTTCTATTTTTGCTGTATTTGGGTCTTTAAGCATTGCAATTGGGCTTGCTGCTCAAGGGATTTTGTCCAATTTTGTTAGTGGTTTAGTTGTTCTAAACTCTAATTTCTTTAAAATTGGGGATTACATTAAATGTGATGATTTTGAGGGGCAAGTAGATGATGTTCAGATATTCTTCACTACACTTAAGACTGTAGATGGCAGGGTTGTAAAGGCTCCAAATAGTAAATTTACAAACACATCAGTTATTAACTTTTCCACAAACCCTAAAAGAAGAGTTTCTTTAAGCTTTCAAGTTCCCTATGATACAGATATTGGGCTGCTTAAGGATAAGATGGAAAACCTGGCGTTTTCATTGAATAAAGAACAGTATGGCATTGATAGTCCTAGTGTTGTTGTGGAAAGCTACACACCTTACTACATAGTCATGCAGATAAGATGTTTTGTAAATACGGAGTTTTTTTGGGATTTTCAGTACTTCATAGCAGAAAACATTAAGGACGTATTAGCAAATATGGGAATAAAATTTCCTATTCACATTGTCGATTTTTACAAATTGCATTAGTAGCGTGATTCTTAATTATTTCGGAATAATATTCTTCAATTCTTTCTATGAAGAATAGACTTGAAAAAGCGGGAGAAGTTTCTTCTGTATTCTTTTTAAAAGCCCTTAATTTCTCCTCATCCCCTGTTATTTCGTCAATATATTTGTGTATATCCCCATAATTATCTATTAGGAAGCCATTTTTACCCTGCAAGATTACATCTTTATATATTACGTCGTTAATAAGTACGGCGGGCGCACCAGCGGTCAAAGCTTCAATTACTGTCATTGGATACACCTCACTTCTTGATAGACTTGCAAAGACATCAGAGGCTCTGTAGTAATAATACATCTCCTCCCACGGAATTGTTCCAATCAGTATTATTTGTTTTTCAAGTCCAAATTTCTGTCTGAAACGCTTTATTGCGCTCTCTTCTCGCCCCTTCCCTATAAGAATTAATTTATAATTTTTATTGTCAACTAAAAAATCCTTTAAGTGTTCTATTAGTAAGTGGATGTTTTTCTCTTTGTTTAATCTGCCAACAAACACTATGACCCTATCATTTTCGATTATCCCATATTTGCTTAAAATTTCTTTTTCTCTTGACTTATCTATCTGTTTTATAAAAAGATCCCTGTCGACCCCATTTGGAATGATTTTGTAATCTGATTGCTTTGAAAGTTTAAAATATTTGTCCTTTGCCTTAATTGATGGATAGATAAAATGATGTATTTGGTCGTAAAATTTTTTCATTATTTTGTCTGGATTGGTTAAATATTTTAATATCCCTAGGTAATGTAGATAGAAATCCCACATTGTGTGATTTGTATGAACTATTGGAATGTTAAGCTCCAAAGCCAATCTTTTTCCAATCTTGCCCATAGTGAACTCGGAGTGTGTATGAATTATTTCAGGTTGATATTTGCATATTATCTTTCTTATTCTTGATTTATTTGGAAACGCTATTCTGGCATCTACCTTGTGGTTAAGCTTTATTGATAAACAACGGTAAACGTTGTTTTCTCCTAAAATCTCTCTTCTGGAATTTGGACAAAAAATGTAAACAGTATGCCCTTTTTTTTCAAAACCTTCCTTAATTTGCCTTACGGATGTTGCGACTCCGTTTTTATCTGGAAGATATGTGTCTGTAAATATTGCGATTCTCATGCTTCGTCTCAGTGGTTAAAGTATAATATATTTGGCAGTTGAATTATAATATTGCTTAAATGCGAGAGGTTTATTTATTGTTGGGTAAAGAGCAGGGACTAAAAGAGGTCTATCTAAATGGTATTTTAAGTAAGCTTGGTGCCTTGCACAGTGATTTGTTGGTGAGTAAAATTTTTCTGTCGGATTTGTCTTCGGTTGAGCTTTCTGAGTTACTTTCAACCAATTCTTTTTTTGCTAGGGAAGAAGTTTTTATTGTTTATGAGGCTGAGAGTTTGAAGAACAAGAAGGAGCTGGGATTAATTTATAGTACCATTGAAAAATCTTTAAATAAAACTGTTATTCTTGTTTCCGACGAAAATTCAATCAGCTTTGATCCCAAGGATTCTTTGAGGTTGATTAAGAAAACTTTTTATGAATTATCCAATTCCGATAGGTTTTTATTTGTTAAGAAAACTTTTTTTGAACTTGGCATGAAAGTCACAGATAAAGCCATAAACCTGATGCTTTTCATGCTAGATTCGGATACCAAAACCTTGAAATTTTATATAAATTCCCTTTCTCTTCTTGTTAAAGACAGGACCATTAACGAGAGTGATGTGAAGTCTTGGATAGGGTATATAAGGCCGGAGAATTCTTTTTCCCTGTTTGAGTCTCTTTTAAAAAGAGAAATGGAGAGTTCTTTAATCAAGATGAAGTCTATCCTGGATCAGGGAGAAGATTTTGTTAGTGTATTAATGAGCCTTGGTTGGCAATTTAGGAAACTTTTAAAGATAAAAGTAGATTTCCAAGGTTCTGTTAGCATTTCATCTGTTTTTAAAAAACACAAAATATTTGCCTCACTGGAGGGAATTTATAAGACGGGACTTAAAAATTATTCATATTTTGATATCAAATTTATTTTAAAGGTATTTCATAAGTTTGATTTATATTCGAGGATTTATAGTAAGAATTTACATTTGAATCTAGCATACTTTATGGTTTGTATACTATTAAGACAAGAGGAAACCATTCTTAATAATTTTTCTTCTAAATTTAAGTATAATTTTTAAATAATTTTTGATTTTAAATTGAAAGGATATGATTTGGCTTTTGAGCGAAGTAAATTTAAATTTCTAACTTTATTCATTTGTTTTTTAATCTCTTGCGCCTCAAGGAGTGATACTGCGGGGATTGTGTTAGTGGAATTCTTGGATTCTGTTAAAGATTTTCAAAATAATCCTGAGAAGTTTTATGGGTTTTTTAATATTGCCAATGATGATGATATGGTCGCAAGGATTACTGGCCTTAAGAAAGAGGCAGGGAGTGATTTTATTCTTTATCCGTTGTTTTTTAATCATATGAAATATGTAATTAAGAGTAGAGCCGTCGTTTCGGATGCAGTTAAATTTGAGGTTGAGATTAGAAATATTAAATTTAAAAATGGTATGGAGAAATTTTTAAATAAGCTTAAAGAATCGGAATTAGAATTGGGGAATATAAAAAATCTTTTAATTCATGAGCGTAAAATTTTATTTGAAAAAGTAGTAAATGATGTTATAAACGATTTAAGTGAATTGGATTACATTTCAGTTTTACATACATTTAATCTTATCAAAACAGAGTCTGGTGAGTATAAAATAGACTTATCGGGGGAAGAGTTGACTGTGTCCGATAGGAATAAGCTTTTTGACGAACTTTTTTTAAAATTATCTCCGGGGATATTCCAAAATCTCTCAGTTGGACGCAATGAAAACTCCTGAGGAAGAAAATGGAGCCTCAATATTGATAATAGAACCTTATGCAAGTCCTTAAAATAGGAAAGATTGTTTTATGAGTCCATACTTTCAAAGTGTTTCTTTTCTGAAAATTTTTTTATCTTTTTTGCAAGATCAACGTTGATGTTCATCTTTTCAGCTATTTCATTTTCGCTTAAAGGAAGAATATCTTCATACGTGCCAAGTTTTTTTAAAATATTTTTTGCAAACTTTTCACCTATTCCTTCTATATCGCTGTAATTTAGCTTTATCTTTCCGTAAATCTTGCTATTAAATCTGCTTGCTCGCCTGTGTGCTTCGTCTCGAACATTTTGTAATATCTTAAGAGCAGGATCTCCCTCTGCAAGGTTAATACCTTGTGTCTTGTTTGGTACAAATATTGTCTCTTCTCTTTTTGCTAGTGCACAAATGGCCACCTTGTTTTCAATTTTCAAACCTTTTAAAATGGAGTAAGCAGAACTTAATTGCCCTTTTCCTCCATCTATTAAAATTAGATCGGGAAGCTCTAGGTTTTCATTGATTAGCTTTGAATATCTTCTTGATACAACTTCTTTTATTGCCTTAAAATCATCAATTTCTCCGTTATTTAACGAGTTTATTTTATAAACTCTGTATCCGCTTTTAAAGGGTTTCCCCATTGTAAAAGTGACCAAAGATGCTACTGTCTTGTGTCCACTAATGTGAGAAATGTCAAATCCTTCAATTTTTTTTGGAAGTTTTGTCATTTCAAGAGTAATTCTCAGGCTTTCTAATGCTTTATGCTTCTCGTTGTCATACTCCCTTAGTGCGATTTCTGCATTAGAAATTGCCATTTCCATTATCTTGATGGTATTTTCAGATTCTTCATAAATTATTTCAGTTTGTGTGTTTTTAAGTTCATTTATTAGTTTAGTGATATTTTTAGTTTCAATATCTTTAAAGACGTATATTTTATCAGGTACTATCATATTCACGGCTGTGTAATATTGAACCAAAAACTCTACTATTAGCTCATCCTCTTCATATATGCTCTCGTCAAAATTGATGTCTTTTTCTACTAATTTTCCGTTTCTATATTTAAGTATTACGACGATATTTATCATATCGGATTTATAGATGTATACATAATCTGCACTTAACTTGTTAAGTTTTGTAATTATTTGAGTTTGATTTATCTCTATTAACGATTTTTTGGTTTCTTTTAATTTTATTGCTTGCTCAAAATCTTCTTTTTTAATTACCTCTTTCATTTTTTTTTCAATTTCATCTAAAAGTTCAGATATGTTCCCATTTAGTACAGATCTTATCTTGTCTATTTCCTTTTTATACTCTTCTTCAAGATCATCTCTGTAGCACACTCCGAGGCATTGACCCATATGAAAGTAAAAACATGGAGTGTTTGATCTACTTTTGCATTTTCTAGTTTTAAATGTTTTGTTAATGAGGCCTAGTGCTAAATCCAAATTTTTTGCATTAACGTATGGTCCAAAATATTCACTTCTGTCATTTATTATTTTTCTAGTTTTAAAGACTCTTGGATACTTTTCGCGAGTTATTCTTATCATGGGATATCCCTTATCGTCCTTTAGTTTAATGTTATAGTCTGGCTTATGCTCTTTTATTAAATTGCATTCTAAAAGAAGAGCCTCATACTCACTATTTGTAGTAATTATTTCTATTCTCTCTACATTTTTCATTAATACTTTTGTTCTGTGTCCAGTTCTTTCCAGAAAATAACTCTTTACTCTTGATCTTAAATTTTTTGCTTTCCCAATGTACAATATTCTGCCAGATGCAGAGTACATCTTATAGCATCCGCTGGTAGTTGGAAATTCTTGTACTTTTTGATACAAACCCTGTAAGCGTTCACTCATGTTGTTTTACCATTGACTGTTAAAACAGTCATTTCTACTTTTATGATATAATGAATATACCATATTTGAGTAATGATGAGTGCGCTGTTTTTTGTTTGGAGAGCTGAAGGTTCGTAATGAGATTAGTTTTTGCATTTTTGCTGTTTTTTGTGTGTGCTCGTGGTGTTTTCCCACAGGAGCTTAAGTTAGTTCTTGATTCAAAAGATGGATTTAAGTTCATTCAAGAATCTCATAATGTCAGCTTTGAGAAGGATAATAGGGGTATTATTGGGATTTATTTGGATAGACACAAGGGTGCTTTGGATTCTAGTAGCGTTGATTTGAGGTTAGAAATTGAGGAGGGTAATCTTCTTAAAGATAACTCTTTAAATTATTTTGTTGATTCAAATAAGGCGAAGATTTCAAATTCTTTTCACAATATTTCAGGTAGTTCTTTAATTTTTTATTCGGGTAGAAATACCGTTAAGCTTAAGCCGCTAACGAGGAAGGCTTTTTTTTATTCAGGCAATGTAATTTCTGATTTTACTATTCAATTTTGGTTGTACCGTACCACTTCTGTTACTGGAGAGATTGTTGTGAATTGGAATGGGTATAAAAATATTAAGAACACTTGGTTAGACCAAGCTATCCGATTGGAGAGTGAAGGAGGGGCTTTTGTTTGGAGCTTTAACAATGTGTTTTTGAATGAAAAAGGGGATCCCATCAAGGTTAAAATAAAAAGCGATGACGATTTTGTTCCGAAAGAGTGGCATTTGCATACAATAAGGTATAGGCAGAAGGAGGGGTTGCTTGAATATTTGATAGACTCCAGACCACAGGCTATAGAGTATATTACCAGCGATCGAAGAGAGGGATCTGGTTATTTGTTAAATATTGGTAATTTTGTCGATTTTAATTTGGGACAGTATTTCACGGGAGCGATTGAAAATTTTGAAATTCACAAAAGTTTTGAGGAAGTAGGCAATGCTTTTTTCTCAAGAAGTAAGGGCTATATCATTACCGAGCCAATTAAGCTGTCCAAGGATTATTCTCAAATTATCTCTATTGACTTTGATAGTACGAAACCCAAAGATACAGAGATTGTTTATTATTATAGGCTAGATAATAAGGTGTTTTATGGAGCGAATGAAAGTGGAGAGATAAGGAAAAATTTGGAGGGGGATTGGATTCATTTTGATCCTATTGTCGGATTTCCTGATTCTAATGTATCAAAATACATACAAATTAAGGTTGAATTTTATCCAAATGGTAATCCTTTAGACAGTCCGGCTCTTTATAGTATGATGATTACCTATATACCTGAGGTGGCGCCCTTTCCGCCTGTAATAACAAAAGCCATTCCAGGTTCAGGAGAGGTGTTACTTGAGTGGGTTCCTGTCATTAATAGTAACATTATGGGTTATTACGTTTACATTGGAGTTAGTCCCGGTAACTATTATGTCAAATCTGGAGGCGTGTTGTCATCTCCTATTGATGTGGGCAATAATACTTCTTTCAAAATTACGGGTCTTGAGGATGGAAGGCTTTACTATATTAGTGTTGCTTCTTATGGTTTGGATAAGGGTGTAAACGAAGCTTCGTTTTCGAAAGAGATTTCAGTAAGACCCATGGAGATATTTAAAAAATATGAGTAATGGAGATTTTGAAAAAGCGTTAGAGCTTTACAAGAAAGGCGATTTTAAGAATGCTCTTCTAAATTTGGATGTTTTTGACGATAATTTTGATTCTCTTTCCCTTAAGGCTCTGATTTATTTTAGGCTTAAGGATTATAAGGCGCTTTTGTATATTTTGGATGTTTATCCTATTTTGAGTGAGTGTAGATTTTTAGTTAAGCTTTTAAATTATGGTAAGTTTGAGGGCGGGAGAGATGAATTAAGTTATTTTGAAAATTATAATCTTGGTGTTTTTTATTTTGGACTAAGAGAATATGAAAATTCTTTGGATTGTTTTTTAAGGGCGGGTGAGCAAAACTCAAGTCTTATTCAGGCTGCTAATAATGCTGCCGTTTTGCTTGAGATGTTAAACAGAAGAGAGGACGCTAGTCGTAACATTAGTATGGCCATTGATATAGACAAGGATAATCCTCTTGTTAAATTGAATAGTTGGCTTTTGAAGAATAACTTTGCTCTTGATGTTGCAAGGCCTTTAGAAATAGATGATAGCTTTTCTGAGGCTAACCTCGCCTTCGTTGTCAACTATTTGATCTACTACCTCTACACTATAGGAGAGATAAGTAATTCGGTTAAGCTTTCTGAGAGATTTTTAACTGACTCCAATTATTCTAGATATATTTGGCACAATAGAGCCACTGTTTTGCATAAAATAGGAAGCATGACACAGGCTACTAAATCTTATGTAAGAGCTATCTTGAGTTTTCCCAATATTTATACGATATACAATATGCATATAGCTACAATAGAGCTTTTAGACTTTTCTCCTAAAAAAGCAATCGAAAGAATGGTTCTAGATTATCCTGGTATGGATTTGGTTTGTTTTTATGCTTTTTTATTCTTTTTGAGGAATCGTGATCTTGAGGATGCATATTTCTATATGAAAAGGCTTTGCGAACTTAAGCCAGATACTTATTCTGACTTCTTAAAGTTGCTTGAGTCTAGGGAGGATGTTTTAATTGAAGAACTTTTGGAGGAGCTTGCAATATTTTTAAGGGGAAATTGGGTATTAGAATATTTGTTTTTTGTTGATAATTCTTTAAACTTAAAAGATCCTGTTTTTGTATTTGATTATGATATCAGGATTTGTCCATATATTTGGAAGGTTAAAAATGAGCACATTGAGCTCAGGGCTAATAGTAATGAAGTTTCTATTACTAAAGAGGTTTTGTCAAACGAGCTTAGGAATATTAATATCGATGTTTCAGTTAGAGAAATTAGGGATTTAATCGATGCTTATAGGGATTTTAGGATCAATTATTAGTTTGAGCATTTACTTTGTTTGTTGACAATGTTATTTGTCTAATATACTATTTACTAGTGTGTGAGGAGAGATGCCAGAGTGGCCGAATGGGGCTTCCTGCTAAGAAGTTGTCCTTTTAAAAGGGGACCATGGGTTCGAATCCCATTCTCTCCGTAGGGGGTTCTTGCTAGACATTTATCTTGACAGGAGTTTCTTTGATTTAATAGAATTGTAGTGATTTGGAGAGGTGGCAGAGTGGTTGAATGCTACGGTCTTGAAAACCGTCGTGGGTGTAAGCCTACCGTGAGTTCGAATCTCACCCTCTCCGTGGTTGGTTGTGGGATTTAGTGAGTTGGGATTGGCTGTCTAGCTTTCCGTGTTCCTGTTGACTGGGAATGTGAACTCGATCTTTCCGCTTGCATGATCCCCTATCGTAAGCGGGTCGTAGAAGAATATCACGTTGTTGTCCTTAAAGTAATGTTTGTGCTTTTTGAAGATTTCTTCAAAATTGTTTTCAAAGGCAGTATGGTTAATGTTGTCATTGCTGAATTTTTTAACTTCTTTCTTCACCTGTTCTTTCAATACTTGTATCAGAGAGTCTAGCTGATCTTTTGAAATTATGTCCGATATTTCTATTATTTTCTTTCCCTTTAGATTAATGGGAGAGTATGTTGTAACTCCATTTGCAGCACCTCGTTCTATCGTGTATTGTGAGTATAGAATTGATATAATTTGAAGGTCTTCATTTTTAAATATCTCAAACCCAGAATGATAAAAATATTCATGCTTATATTCTTCTGGGATTTTTTCTCCTAATCTTTCGGTTTCATTATAGACTTTCCACTCTTTTATAAGATTTTCAAGTCCAAGATCTAGCCCTGATAAAATTGGAATTTGGGCATCTATGTGAAAAATACTGCCGTTTTGATAAGTTCCGGTTTCTTTCATTACTTTTGTTTCAATATTGATTTCATCTTCTTCTGTTTCTTTTTCAGATTTTGAGCAAGACGCAAGTAGCAAAAGCATTGCCACCACCTTCCAAGTAGCTGAAAATTTAAACGTCATTTGTTTCTCCTTTCACAAACAACCGTTTCCACTCCTTTCGCACCAAAGATATTAACTGTACTTTGTGAGTTAAGTTTATTGTAATAAATAATGTTTTTTATTACAATAAACTTAATATTTATTGTGCCCATAGCTCAGCTGGATAGAGCGTTAGATTGCGGTTCTGAAGGTCAGAGGTTCAAGTCCTCTTGGGCACGGAAGTTGCCAAATTTGGAGAGATGGCTGAGTGGCTGAAGGCGCGCGCTTGGAAAGCGTGTATACATGTAAGTGTATCATGGGTTCGAATCCCATTCTTTCCGGTTCCTAGGACCCGCACTATTGAGGATTGCCCAATCCCGTCAGGACTGGAAGGTAGCAGCGGTAAGTGATTTCTTGATGAGTGCGTAAGTCTTGGGTTTTTTTGCTCGAATGAGTGATGTTCTCTAGATTAGTGCTTTGTATTGTTTGAAGAGTGATCTTTTTTATTTGGTGGGGGTTATACCGTTGCATCTGGGGTTTGATTGGGGTTTTTGTTTATGTGTGGAGAGATGAGATGATGTCTTTAAGGGGTACTGCTGTTAAGAGGCGTCCTAAAGATTTTAATTCTCTTGAGGGACAAGATTTTGTTGCTGAGACTTTAAAGCATTCAATAGAAAATAATAAGATAGCTAATGCTTATATATTTTCAGGTCCACGAGGTGTTGGCAAGACTTCTTCTGCAAGGGCTTTTGCTAGATGTCTGAATTGTAAAACAGGTCCAACGGTTGTTCCTTGTGGGGTATGTACAAGTTGTAAATCTATTGATAATGATAGTAGCCTTGATGTTGTTGAAATTGATGGTGCTTCGAATACCTCTGTGCAAGATGTTAGGCAAATTAAAGAAGAAATAATGTTTCCTCCCGCTAGTTCAAAATATAGGGTTTACATTATCGATGAAGTTCATATGCTTTCAAACTCTGCTTTTAATGCTCTTTTAAAGACAATTGAGGAGCCCCCTGGCTATATTGTTTTTATTTTTGCTACCACAGAAGTGCATAAACTTCCCGACACAATAAAGAGTAGGTGTCAACATTTTAATTTTAGGCTTTTACCCCTAAATAAGGTTTATGAGATGCTGAAGCGGGTTTGTCTTGAAGATAATATTAAATACGAGGACGAAGCATTGAAATGGATTGCGTATAAGAGTGGAGGAAGTGTAAGAGATTCTTATACTCTTTTTGATCAAATTGTCGCCTTTAGTAGTTCTGACATAAAACTTGATCAGATAAAATCTAGGATGGGTGTGTCTAGCGATGAAGTTTTGGAAAAATTAGCATTAAGTATTCTTAATGGGGATTTGAAGGAACTGATTCATGTTCTGGATACGTCTTTTTTGACGGGGATTTCATGTGAACAGTTCCTTCTTGATGTGATTGAATTTTTTAGAGAAATATTGTTTTTAAAGTTAGATGTTAAAAATATTGCCTTTATTGGGGTTAAATCTGAGAGTTTAAAAGAAAAGTTATTGGAGTTTGATTTAAATCATGTTGAAAGGAGTATTAGTGTACTGCTTGAGACTTATAGGGATTTACAGTTTTCGGTAAACCCCAAGTATGAACTTGAGATCTGCTTTATTAAAATAGTCAGGCTTAAAGATTATATACCGAACCATGTTTTAATTAAACAAATACAAGACATTGAAGACAGGGTATGTTTAGAGGATGGGCTTAGCGTAGATGATATTGGCTTAAAGCTAGGAACAGGGGATATTGCTTCAATAGAAGATGAACTGGATAAAAGTGGATCTATCTCTTCGGGTTCTAAAGAGGAGCTTTCTGAAAATTTAGATTCTGATGCAATTGATGAGATTTTTATGGAGGAGGAAGATGACTTTAACAAGTTAGAAGAGAGTGATAAAATCAAGGAGAGATTTATTTATTTCGTATCCAAATATGTGCAAACTTTGGTGTATTCGGGTGAGATTGTGATTGAGGACGATGTGCTTTATTATAAAATTTTTAGTCTTTTTGAGTACAATCAGCTCCAGGCTTATCAACGTGAGATAAGGTCTGAGTTTTGCAAGGAGTTTCCTAAATTAAGGGTTGTATTTCAGAGTCATTTTAAGAATATTGATGATGGATTTGAAAATGAAGTTATGAGAGTTAAAGGCATCTTTGGAGCGATTGAGGTGAAGGAGTGAAGTATGGTGGGTAGTCCGTTAGATTTTTTGAAAAACATGTCAAACCTTAAGGATAATGTTGATAATATTAAAAGGGAAATATCTCAGATTGTTGTCTATGGTAGGGCAGGGAGTGATGTTGTTATTGTTGAGATGAATGGGGAGTTTCTTGTTAAAAAGGTTACAGTTAAGGAAGAATTTTTTAGTGATCTGGACAATGAGGCTCTTGAACATATGATGAAAGCGGCTTTCAATGATGCTATTTCTAAGGTTAAGGAAGAGGTAAAATCAAAGGCAATGGGTTCTATTCCATTTGGGATTTAAGATTTGATTATAAAAGATTTAATTAATTTAATTTCCAAGTTACCGGGTATAGGCAAGAAGACTGCAATACGGATGGTTTATGACATTTTATCTAGTAGTGATGAATATGCGCAAAATCTTGGACAAAGTTTAATTAATCTTCATTCTAGTATAAGAAAATGTAAGAATTGTTACAATTTTACTGAACAAGAATTTTGTGATGTTTGTACAGATTTAAATAGAAATAAGGGTCTAGTTTGTGTTGTGGAGACACCACAAGACTTGGAAGTTATTGAATCTACTAGGGAGTATGATGGACTTTATTTTGTGCTTCATGGGCATCTTAATCCTTTAAAAGATGTTGGCCCTAGTAAATTAAATCTTGATAAACTGGCAGGATATGTTAGTAGACTTGGAGCTCAAGAGGTAGTTGTTGCTACAGAATTTAGCATTGAAGGAGATGTAACGGCCAACTATATTAAGAGCATTTTGAAAGATTTAGATATTAATGTTACAAGAATAGCTTCTGGCCTTCCTGTTGGGGGAAGCATTAGTAGTTCAGATAAAATTACTGCCCTTAGGGCGTTTCGTTTGAGACTTAAGATATAAAGTTTGGTAATTTATTGTTAGATGTGTTAGTGCTTCTATGGGTTTAATGTGTGTAATATTGGTTGATGCTAATTAGGCATTTTAATTTATAGTTTTAAGGAATTTCACTTATGTGATGTTTATTTTATTGTAAGGCTTATTAATTGAAATATTGGAGGGGGGTGTTATTTTATCCTAGTAATTAATTTTTGTAATTTGTGTATTTTGAGGCAGATGTTGATTAATGAAGTTAATTATAAGTTACAATTAGCTTGATTTGTATTCTAAATAGAGGAGGGTTTCGTGCCTAATTTAATACAAAAGACTTTGTGTGTTGTTAAGCCTGATGGTGTTAGAAGAGGTTTGATTGGTAGTGTGCTTACTAGATTCGAGAGGGCGGGACTAAAAATTGTGGCCACCAAGATGGTTTTAGTTGATAGAAAAATGGCAGAGGATCATTATTTGTATGATGATATTGCTACAAGACATGGAAAAGTTGTTTGGAAGTCTTTAATTGATTTTATAACGAGTTCTCCGGTTTTTGCGTTTGTGGTTGAAGGTGTTGAATCTATTGAGGTTGCCAGAAAGCTTTGTGGCTCTACAGAGCCAAAAACAGCTTCTCCTGGCACAATAAGAGGTGATTTTTCTTATCATAGTTTTAACTACGCAAATGGAAAAAAATTTTCAATTTACAATGTTATCCATGCCTCAGCCAATATTGAGGATGCCATTCGTGAAATACCGATTTGGTTTAAAGAAAATGAAATTTTAACTTATAGAAGGGACGATGAACTTGAACATTATTATGATTGTTTTTAGTTTGACATATTGAGCAAGGAACTACAATAGGAGGTATCAACAAGATGATTTGCTGATATCTGTTCAAGATGATATTTTTTTGTAATTCGTTTTGAGAAAAGCGTTAGACTTTCGATTTTAGAGTTTTAATCCTATGAAGATTCGTTCGAAGTTGTATACGGGTTATTAACAACAGAAGGTATTTTAATTCAGTTTAACTAGTTGTTAGGTATAAAATAAACTTCATGGTAGGCCTTGGGAAATATTTTGTGATTTTTTTGTAATTCATAAGCAGACTAAAGCTAATTTTTAAAGGGTGATATTTTCAAGGAAAGTGTTGATACTTTAAAAGTCTGTGAGCTTTTTTTAGATTTAATGATGTAAAATGTGATTACCTAAGTTGGTTAATGAGGGTTGTTTCAAAATTTAATATTTGCTTGTTTCATTAAGGAGACTACAGGAGACTTTGTAAGTTTGTGCAGGGTGTTTATGTGAAAATATTTGATCCTCCTTTCTTTTTAATATCTTTGCTTCTTGTAGGCTGTACTTTTAATTACGATGAGTATTCCAGTAGGTCAGAGGCTGCTAAGAAAACTCCTTCAATACAGATATTGGGAATTAGTTATCATAATATTGTGGGCGGGAAGAAGCAAACTGTGCTAGAATCCTTGAGTTTTAATTATTTTCATGATTACAAAATTTATGAGGTGAAGAATGGACGTTTTTTGTATCATTCTTTAGATAATAAGATTTCAGGTAAATTTAATAAATTAGAAGGCTCTCATATTACTAAAAATCTAGATATGAAAGATTCTGTGGAGTTGAAAATAGAAGATGTGAACAACTATTATTTGATTAATACCAATAGGCTTTTATGGCGGGATAACGACAAGAAAATGTTTTCACCCCCAAACGAAATAGTTTTAATTAGATTTGATGATAGCAATATAAAAGGAAAAGGATTTTCATACTTTTTAAATCACAATCATTTTTATTTTTATTCCGGTATGGAAGGATTGGTAAGATGAAGAGTTGCATTGTTTTTTTGCTTTTCGTTTCTTTGTTCAGTGGTTATGCTCAAGGTAACAATAGACCTGAAAAGACTAAAGTAGAAAAAAATTCACAGAAGAAAAATAGTTTTACTTTCAAAGCAGATTTCTCCCAAGGGGTCATGTCCTCTCTTTATAGGAGAGTAGTTTTGAAGGGAAATCCTGAGGTTATCTCGTCTGATTTTAAACTCAGGGCCGATGAGATTGAAATTTATGGAGAAGGTAGTTCTTATATTGAGGCTCGTGGAAGTGTTTATTATGAAGATTATAAAAATAAAATGAATGTTAAGGCGCAATTTTTATTCTTTAATAGAAAATTGGATAATTTTTATCTTCAAAGGGATGTTGAGCTTGAAGATTTAGAGAATGAACTTGTTGTTAAGGCTGAAAGAATAGAGGGGGGACATAAGTCAAACGTTTATGTTATGCAGTATTCTGTTAAGATATACAAAGGAGATACTTTTGCAAGAGCTGAGAATGGAATTTATAACAAAGAAAAAAAGGAAATTGTCCTTGAGGGTGTTCCGGTGATTTATCAAGATGATAATTATTATTCTGCGGCAAGAATAATTTTTAACACTGAGACTAGTAAATATAATCTTGAGGGGAGCGTTGAGGGTAAATTTACTCAGACAGAGGAAGATGTTTCTAGGGAAAAGAAATAAAATAAAATCAGTAAAGGAAAAACTTGATGTTGGTCATGCTAATGATATTGTCCTTAAGGCGGATAGTATTGTTAAGAAGTATGGGGAAAAAGTAGCTGTTAGTGGTGTTACTATTGATATTCATCGCGGCGAGGTTGTGGGTTTACTTGGACCAAACGGCGCTGGGAAGACCACTACCTTTTATACTATTGTGGGGTTTATTAAATCTAACAGTGGGCGTGTGCTGATAAACGATTATGATGTTTCTGGTCTTAATATGTATGAGCGGGCTCGGATAGGTATTGTGTATCTACCACAAGATCCTTCTATCTTCAGAGAGCTTACAGTAGAGGACAATATTTTAGTTGCGCTTGAGAGGAGAGAGGATCTATCTCAAGCTGAGCGTAATATGGAGCTTATGAATCTTCTTAGCGAATTTGAGATAAAAAGAATACGGCATCAAAAGGCCTATACTCTTTCTGGTGGGGAGAGGAGGAGAACTGAGATAGCTAGGGCTCTGGCAGTCAATCCGTATTTTTTGTTGCTTGATGAACCTTTTGCAGGTATTGATCCTATTGCTATTTGTGATATAAAAGACATAATAAGGGTTTTAAAAAGTAAAAATATTGGTGTGTTAATTACAGATCACAATGTAAGAGATGCTTTTGATATAATAGACAGAGCTTATATTATTTACCAAGGACAGGTGCTTGATGAGGGTAATGTCTCCTATATTATAAACAGCGAAAAGGCTAAAAAGCTTTACCTTGGTGAAGAGTTTAGATTGTGAGAGTAATTGAGAGGGAGCTTTATTACGAGTTTGAATTAGACCCTAGCATTAAATTGATCTATACTAAGCGTCCTTTTGATTTGGATATTAAAAACATTAATAACTATAATCTATGTTTTATTCCTAGTAGCAAGAAAGTAAAATATTTAAAACAACTACATACAAATATTGTTTATAAGGTTTTTGATGATTTTGTTAATTTTCAAGAGGGGGATGGATTTGTTTCTTCTTCCCACAACGTTGCTCTGCTTGCCTACTATGCAGATTGTCTTCCAATATATTGTTTTGATAGTGTTAAAAAATATATAGGACTTATTCATAGTGGATATAGGGGTAGTTTTAAACTCATTTTTCTTAAAATGCTGCTTATGTTTGAAAGTATGGGATCAAATTTTGGGGATTTAAAGGTTGTATTTGGCCCTTATAACAGGGCATGTTGTTATGAGATTTCTTCGGAGTTTTTAGCAAAGGCAAAATCAAAATTTGGTAGGAAGTTGTTGGATTTATCTTTTTGTAGTAGAAATGGTAGAATGTACTTCGATAATGGCAGTTTTAATTTAAGGCTAGTTTCTAATTTTGAATTGGATATTAGAGATTCGGGGCTTTGTACTTATTGTGAGCGAAATCTTTATTCTCACAGAGAGCATAAAGGTGGAAGGAGTTATGCTGCAATTTGGAGAGTTTAGCTTGAAAGTTAAGGATTTATCATTCAAGTTGGATGAGGTATTTCGGGTAAAGGATTTTAAGGATATTGACAAAAGCCTTAATGGTCTTCAGGTGGGCAATTTGGAAGCTGGGGTTAGTAAGGTTGCTTTTGCTGTTGATGCAAGCATGATGGTTCTAAAAGAGGCCAAGGGTTGTGATTTTTTAATAACTCATCATGGTATTTTTTGGTCAAAGTCTGAAAGAATTGTTTCTGCAATGTATGAAAAGGTTAAGTATCTTATCGATAACGGCATAGCTCTTTATTCTATACATTTACCGATGGATGCCCATCCCATTTATTCTCATAGCAAGACATTTTCCGATTTTTTTGGGTTTAAAGATCCTATTCCTTTTGCAAATTATAAGGGAGCTAGTCTGGGTATTATTTCTGTTGCTAACACTAATTTTTCTGAGATTCTTAACGAGATTAAGAAGCACAATAAACGTCTTCTTTATTACAAAGAATTTAAGGAATATGTTTACAGGGTGGCGATTGTTAGTGGTTCTGGGTATTCTTTTTTTGAGGAGGCCTTGGAGTATGCTGTTGATTTGTTCGTAACAGGGGATACCTCCCATCAAATATATTCTCTGGCTGAAGAGTGTGGTGTGAATTTGATATTTGCTGGTCATTATTTCACCGAGACATTTGGCTTAATAAAATTAATGGAGTACTTTAGGAATTATGCAGAATTGCAGCTTAAATTCATTGACAATGACACCAATTTATGAGGATTTTATATGAATGTAAGAAACAAATTGGCTAATAATTACTTGTTTATTTCCGTTCTAGTTTTTTTTGATCAATTATCTAAGTACTTGATTGTTCGGTATGTTGAACTTGGGGATGAGTATTTATCTATTTTTGGAGATTTTTTTAAAATAATACATGTTAGGAATACTGGGATTTTATTTTCAATAGGTTCTAATATTGATGATAATTTAAAGAATTTGTTTTTTCTCGTGCTTCCCATTGTTGTTTTGATTTTTGTTTTTTATTTTTCCTTAAGAGAGAGGAATGGTTTAATTAGAATTTCACTTTTATTGATTTTGTCTGGTGGTATCGGGAATATTATTGATAGACTATTTAGACCCCTGGGAGTTGTGGATTTCCTAGATGTAAAATTTTTTGGCATTTTTGGACTGCAGAGATGGCCAACTTTTAATTTTGCAGACAGTTATGTTGTAGTAGGCATAGTTTTGTTTGTGATTTGTGATTTGTTTATAAAAAATAGAAAGTGTTAATCCATGAAAATTTTATATTTTATTTTGTGTTCATTGACTAATTTATCTTTGATGCTTTTGGTTTTCTTTCTAGAGTTTTTTTTTGTTGCTAAACTTAACATTATTGTTTCTCCTTTTTTTCAGTTATTTTTGGTTTTGCTGTTGATTATTGTTTCAATTACCATAAGCTATTTTTTATCAAATTTTATTGTAAAGAGTATTATTTCTAAGTTTTTCAATCTAGATAAATAAAGAGAAAGAGGTTCTGGTGGCTTTGCGAGTTTTGATTGCTGGGGAGGTTGTGGGTAAGCCTGGCATTGTTGTGATAAAAGAGTTTTTGTCCACTTTTAAAAAGGATAAAAAAATTGATTTTGTGATATCCGGCAATAATTTTACTACGGGATTTAGAGGTCTTTGTAAGCGACATGTTTTTTTGTTAAGAAAGTATGGTGTTGATGTCCTAACTTTAGGGGAGAATGCATTTGCAAGATCTTTACTGGGAGATGAACTTGATAAATATAGTTTTATTTTAAAACCTCTAAATTATCCTGCTAGGTTGAAAGGTTACTCTTACTTCATTTACAACGTTAGTGGTGTTAGAGTTGCTGTAATTAGGCTTGTTGGGCAGACGGGCACTACGAAATATAACTTTAATAATCCTTTTTTTGCTTTTGATTATATTTGCGAAAAAATAAAGTTACAAACAAATAATATAATCGTGCTTTTTGATTCAAATACTACGGCTGAGACGAATGCCATGTTTTTTTATTTAAAATCTAGGGTCAGTGTTTGTTTTGGTATTGGCAGGCGAATATTAACAGCTGATCTTAGAATTCTGGATGACACTGCGATTATTACTGATCTTGGTAGGGTTGGGAGTCTAAACAGTGTTATTGGTTGTGTCCCTGAACTTGAGATAGATAAATTCTTAAAAGGATTTCTGCACAACCGATTTACTGAATCTTGGGAAGGTCTTGGATTTAATGGTGCTATAGTTGAGATCAATGATGATGGCAAGGCTATTTTTGTAGAGAATGTAAGAGAATATATCAGTTTTAAAGGCAGCTTAAGAGGTCAGAATGATGATATTTAGTCTATTGGCGTTTAGATCAACATTGTGTTCAAGCAGGAGGTGGGGTAATGTATAAATACCTTGTGGAGGGCGGTTTTAAAATAGGTGGAAAAATAGCTGCTAGTGGTAATAAGAATGCAGCTTTGCCCTGTATTGTAGCTTCACTGCTTACAGATGAAGAGGTTGTTTTGGAAAATATTCCAAACATTAAGGATGTAGAAGTTATTTTAAAGATTTTAGAGGATCTGGGTGCTGAGGTTTTAAGAGATGGTAATATTGTCAGAATTAAGGTTTTAAATATTACCAAGACTGAGATGAACTCTTCTTTAACGGATTTGATTAGAGCCTCTATTTTATTTGTCGGTCCTGTTCTTGCCAGATGTGGGAGGATTAATATTGCTCCTCCTGGTGGTGATGTGATTGGAAAGAGACGGCTTGATACCCATTTTTATGGGTTCTGTAAGCTTGGTGCTGTATTAATAGATGACGAGCAGCGTATTATTTTAGAAGTAGATAAATTGATTGGAGCTGAAATGTTTTTAGATGAGGCGTCAGTTACTGCCACTGAGAACATTATAATGGCTGCTGTTCTTGCTCCTGGTGAGACCGTTATAATGAATGCTGCATGTGAACCGCATGTGCAAGATTTGTGCAAGATGTTAAATACTATGGGAGCTAGTATTTCTGGCGTTGGCTCTAATGTTATTAAGATAAGGGGTGTTAAGAAATTAAGGGGAGCTAGGTACCGGATAGGGGCTGATTTTATGCAGGTAGGTTCCTTAATTAGCCTTTCTGCTTTAACAGGCGGGGAACTTGAGATTAATAAAGCCGACCCTAGGCATTTTGTTTTAATAAGGCATGTGTATTCAAAACTTGGCATTGATTTTGACTATGATGAGAAGAATATATACGTTAAGGAGAAACAAGATTTAAGAGTAAGATTGGATTTTGGGGGGCACATTCCCAAAATTGATGATGGCCCCTGGCCCGCTTTTCCAACAGACCTTATGAGCATAGTTATAGTAACTGCAACTCAGGCACAGGGGACAGTTCTTGTTTTTGAAAAAATGTTTGAATCGAGAATGTTTTTTGTAGACAAACTTATAAAAATGGGTGCTCAAATTGTCCTTTGTGATCCGCATCGGGCAGTGATTACAGGGAAAACGATTCTTAAGGGAAGTGTTCTATCTTCTCCTGATGTCAGGGCGGGTATGTCTTTGCTTATTGCAGCTCTTTGTGCTAAAGGAGAGAGCCAGATTCAAAATGTTTATCAAATTGAAAGAGGGTATGAAGAAGTTGTTAATAAACTAACTTCTCTAGGAGCAAGGATTAAGAAAGTTTCAGAAGAATAGGAGCTTTGTTTTATTGAGGGATAATATTTTTTGATGGGAAAACAAGATAAGAGCTTGTTATTGATGGAAATATATGTAAAGTAATTTTTGTTATTGGCTGTAATCCTACGTTATATTGGATTCTTGATTATTCTTGTTTCTTAATAGTTCTTTGGATCACAAAAGTTTTAATAGCTTAGCGGTTTATTTTGTTTGTGGCTTTAGTTGTATTAGGTGGCTTGTTTTGAAAAGCTTTATGGTTTAATAACAATAATTGATGAATTGATGAAAGGTGAACTTCATATGGTAACAAATCAAACCAAAATTAGAGAGTTAATATTACATGGGAATTTGTATAAAGTATTTTTAGCTATTAGTTTTCCTATTTTGGTAACTAATATTATTCAAGCTTGCTACGAGCTTACAGATATGTTTTATGTGGGAAAACTTGGCGCTGTTCCTCTTGCCGCACTATCTCTTACAGGCCCTATTAATTTTCTTATTATGGTTTTTGCTATGGGAATGGCTATGGGAAGCATATCATTTATGTCTAAATCTATTGGAGAAGGGACATTTTCTAAGTTTTCAAAATATGCAGGACAATTGTTATTTTTAAATTTCATATCATCTTTGTTTGTTACAGTTTTTATTTTGTTGTCTATAGATTTTATTCTGGATTTTATGTCCGTTAAGGGTGAGCTTAGGGAGCTCACTAAGTCTTATTTTTATGTCACAACTTATGCGATACCTGTAATGTTTTTAAGTGTTTCTATTACATACATATTAAATTCTCAAGGAGAAACCATTACTTCGATGATAATAATTTTAATTGCAAATATTATTAATTTCATTCTTGACCCAATTTTAATGTTTAATTTTGACCTGGGTATTGCTGGTGCTGCTTGGGCTACTTTTTTTTCAAAATTAGTAACAGTTTTTTCTTATTTGCTTCTAACTTATGGATTAAATCGTGGATTTAAGATAAATGTTGGAGATATTATGCCAGATGTTGCTATTATGAAAAATATTTTCAACTTAGGTTTCCCAGCAGCTTTTGGACAGATTATGACATCTCTTTCTTTTTTGGTTTTCAATTATCTTGTGATCCAAATTAGCCCCAAATTTTTAGCCGCTTACGGTCTTACAAATAGTATTATTGCATTTTTGCTTCTCCCTGGGATGAGCATTGGTACTGGACTTATTACAATTGTTGGTCAAAATCTTGGAGCAAAAAACGTTGATAGAATAGGGTATGCTTTAAAAAAGGGTTTTTTTGTTTCCTTGGTAGTATTACTTACAATTAATGCAGTTGTAATATTTTTCAGAGAAGTTATTGTGACTTTTTTTACAAGTGATTTAGAAGTTTTAAACTATGCTAGCGACTATTTGTTATTAGCATCAATTGGTACTGTCGGATACGGGTTGCAACAAGTTTTTTTTGGAGGGCTGATTGGCTCAGGATTTACAAAACTTGTCATGGTCATCGTTTGCGTTCGTCTTTGGATTATTCGTCTGCCGGCTGTGCTTGTTTTTCAGTATTTTGGAGTCATGGAAAACTCTTTAGGTTACGCTTTTATAATATCAAATTATGCGGCTTTTTTAATTTTGTTGTACTTTACCCTTACAAAATACTGGTTGAAGTTGCCGCATAGTCTAAGCAATTAATAATTGCAGCAGTTATAACTAGATAAATGTCCCAGTGGTATTGAAATTGTGAGTTTATAATAATAAACTCACATAAAATTGAAGTTTAATCTATCAATCTTGTTTTAGGAAAATATGAAATACGTTTTTTTTTCTTTTATTGACTTTGATATTCAATTTAAATTTTTTCCTCTCTCCCGCTCTAAGGCCTTCTTTGATTATGTGGCCCGTTTTATTGCCTTTTTTAAAAATTGCCAATGAGCTCTGTTTTATATCTGTTTTTCTGTTGTTTTTAAGGGTAATTATTAAGTTGCTCTTATTATCAGTTTCGAATTTTATTATTTCAATTTTATTTGTATTTTTATTTATGCTAACAATGTAGGTAAGCTCTCTAGTAATATTTTGTGATTTTATAGGCTTATTTTTTATACACGATATGCTCACAGATATAACAAATATCGTGATGATTTTTGATATATTTCGCACTAAGTACAGCTTTTGTAAGTAGTTAGCAATCAAAGTCAAGTGAGCATGAATAGAGACTAAATAACTATAATTAAGGGGAGGGTTTCTTCTACACTTCATTTACACTGACTTGTATAATAATACGGAATGTGTTACATGGGAATAGTAAAGGTAAATAATGTGTTCAAGGGTTATTCTTTAAGTGGTTGAGGTTGCTTTCTTTGAAGAGTAGTTGCTATGTTTATAGATCATAAATATGGCGTACAGAAATGGTGTGTCACTATTTTTATCTTTTATCTCATCTAATCTAATATAAATAAGATTGTAACTGGAATAAAATATTAGAGCTATTGACTACATGTCGAATAATTTGTAGACTATCAGAGTCATTGAGAATTTCTTTTAGAAAAACACGGAAGTCGGGTCAATTTCTAGTAAGGGATATTCTTTTGGTGTATGGCATGGTAGTTCTATTTATTTTGTAATTGTTGTATATTATTAGGGAAATGGGATGGAATCCTTGAGGTAGGGGTTTTAAAGAACTGGGTAAATATTTGGGGTTATAAGTTTAGGAGGTAATTCATGGCTAAAGAAGTTTTTCAGAGAACAAAGCCGCACATGAATGTTGGCACAATAGGGCACGTTGACCACGGAAAGACAACATTAACGGCGGCTATTAGTATTTATTGTTCGAAAGTGAATAAGGATGTCAGGGCGCTTAAATATGAAGATATTGATAATGCGCCTGAGGAGAAGGCGAGGGGAATAACTATTAACGCTAGACACATTGAGTACGAGACAGCAAACAGGCATTATGCTCATGTTGATTGTCCGGGGCACGCCGACTATATTAAAAATATGATTACGGGAGCGGCTCAGATGGACGCTGCTATACTTTTGGTGGCGTCTGATAGTGGGGCTGAGCCTCAGACTAAAGAACATTTGCTTCTTGCACAGAGAATGGGAATAAAGAAGATAATAGTGTTTTTGAATAAATTAGATTTGGCAGACCCTGAGCTTGTTGAACTTGTTGAAGTTGAGGTTTTAGAGCTTGTTGAGAAGTATGGATTTGCTGGGGATACTCCGATAATCAAGGGAGCTGCTTTTGGAGCTATGTCAAATCCTGATGATCCTGAGGCTACAAAGTGTATAAAGGAACTTCTTGATTCTATGGATAATTATTTTGATCTTCCTGTAAGGGACATTGATAAGCCGTTTTTGCTTGCCGTTGAGGATGTTTTTTCTATATCTGGACGTGGTACTGTTGCCACTGGACGTATTGAGAGAGGCCTTATTAAGGTTGGACAAGAAGTTGAGATTGTTGGAATTAGAGAAACTAAAAAAACGACTGTGACTGGCGTTGAAATGTTTCAAAAAATTCTTGAGCAAGGTCAAGCAGGGGATAATGTTGGACTTTTGCTCAGGGGTGTCGATAAGAAGGATATTGAAAGAGGGCAGGTTATTTCTGCTGTTGGGACGATTACTCCTCATAAGAAGTTTAAGGCATCTATATATTGTTTGACTAAAGAGGAGGGCGGGAGGCATAAGCCATTTTTCCCAGGATATAGGCCGCAGTTTTTCTTCAGAACGACAGATGTTACGGGTATGGTAGCTTTGGAAGGAAAGGAAATGGTTATGCCGGGAGATAATGTTGATATTGTTGTTGAGCTTATTTCTTCAATAGCTATGGATAAGAATGTTGAGTTTGCCGTTAGAGAGGGAGGCAGAACTGTTGCTTCAGGGCGTATTCTTGAAATATTGGAATAGGGTGGGAATAGGGATGCTCTTGTGTCCCCTAGAGAGTATAGGAGAGTAAATTGATTGCGAAAGATAAAATACGGGTAAGGCTTTTTAGTTTTGATGTTAAGATATTGGATCAGAGCGCTGAGTCTATTGTTAGAGCTGTTCAGAAGTCTAAAGCTCAAATAAAGGGTCCTGTTCCTTTGCCGACAAAGATAAAGAAATATACTGTTTTGCGTTCTCCTCATGTTAATAAGAAATCAAGAGAGCAATTTGAAATGAGAACTCATAAGAGGCTTATTGATATTTTAGATCCTACTTCTGCTTTGATGGATTCTTTGATGAAATTGGAGCTACCCGCGGGCGTGGAAGTGGATATCAAGTAGGCGATAAGATGTTAAGTATATGAATTTGAGGTGTTTTAATGTTGGGATTGATTGGAAGAAAGGTGGGCATGACTCAGATATTTCAAGAGGATGGAGTTGTGGTGCCTGTTACGGTGATAGAGTTTGAGCCCAATTATGTTATAGGGAAAAAAACGGTAGATAGGGATGGGTATGATGCTCTTGTTATGGGTTCTGTTGATCTTAAAAGCTTTAAGGTTTCAAAGCCCGTAAGAGGTCAATATAAGGGTTTGAAAAGTATTGAACCTAAGAAGTACGTTATAGAATTTAGAGACTTTAAGGGTTATGATGCCGGCGATGAGATTAAGCTTGATGTTTTCAAGGAAATTAAATATGTGGATGTTACTGGTACTACTAAGGGTAAGGGCTTTCAGGGGGCTATGAAGAGGCACAATTTTAGCGGTGGTCCTTCTTCTCATGGGTCTAAGTTTCACAGACATCTTGGTGGCACGGGACAGGCCACTACACCTGCTAGGACTTTTAAGGGAACTAAAATGGCTGGTAGGATGGGCGGTGTTCAACAGACTATTCAGAACCTTGAGATTGTTTTTATCGATGAGGAAAGGAGAGCCCTTTTGGTAAAGGGAGCCGTGCCAGGGTTTAGGGGTTCTTTTGTTATTGTTAAAAAGGCAAAAAAAGTGGGTGTTTAGTATGGAAAGGAAAGTTTTTTCTCAAGAAGGGCAGGAGCTTCGATCTATAGGGTTGGAAGACAGGGTTTTTAATATTGATATTAGTTATGGTTCTATATATAATGCTATTCGAAACGAGTTAGCTAATCTCAGGGTTGGTACGGCTTCAACCAAGACTAGGTCTGAGGTTAGGGGTAGTTCTAGGAAGCCTTGGAAACAAAAGGGTACAGGGCGAGCAAGGGTCGGTACTAAGAGGAATCCTGTTTGGGTTGGTGGGGGCGTAGCTTTAGGGCCAAAACCGAGGGATTATAGCTATAGGTTGCCTAGGAAGGTTAAGCGACTTGCTTTTAGATCTGTTCTTAGCCTGCGTGCGGCCGCAGAGGATAGTTTTAAGGTTGTTGAGGATTTTACTGTCGATTCGGGAAAGACGAGAGAGCTTGTTTTGATAATAAAGAATTTTACAAAAAATAATGGAAAAACAGTTGTTCTGCTGGGAAATGATAATCAGATGATTAAGAGAGCAGGAAGGAATATTAGAGATTTGAAGGTTTTGTCCTTTGATAAACTTAGAGTTGTTGATTTGTTTTATGCCAAGAATTTGATAGCTCTTGAATCTGCTATTAGGGGACTTAATGAGTTTTATGTTAAATAAGAGGAATGTTGAGGATGAGTTATGAAAGCTTATGATATAATGATTTCACCTGTGCTTACCGAGAAAACTAATGTTCAGCGGGAAGGTATAAATGTTTATGCTTTTAGGGTTAAAAAGCAGGCGAATAAGAAGGACGTCAGCGCTGCAGTTAAAGAGCTTTTCAATGTTGTTCCGTTATCGTGTAATGTTCTCAATGTTAAAAGCAGAAATAAGGTGGTGGTGTCAAAGAAGGGGTACCCTATTGGTAAGGGGAAAACTTCTTCCTGGAAAAAGGCATACATCTATCTTAGAAAAGAAGATAGGATAGATATATTTTAGTGGTTTTGGAGAAAGAAAAATATGGGTATTAAAACTTATAGGCCAAAGACTTCATCTTTGCGGTACAAGACGACTTTGTCATTTGATGATTTAAGCAAGGGTAATGATCCTTTAAAGTCTTTGACTAGGGGGAAGTTATCTAGAGCTGGGAGAGACTCTTCTGGAAGAATTAGCATTAGGAGAAGAGGTGGTGGCCATAAGAGGAGGTATAGGGAGATTGATTTTGGTAGAAGGGATAAATTTGGAGTTTGCGCGCGAGTTGCGTCTGTTGAGTATGATCCAAATAGGAGCTCTAACATAGCTTTGCTTGTTTACAGGGATGGGGATAAGAGATATATCATTGCGCCCAAAGGAATTAAGGTTGGTGATACATTGGAAAGTGGGCCAGACTCTCCAATAAAGAGTGGCAATTCTCTTCCTCTTGAGAATATTCCAGTTGGCAAGATGGTGCATAATATTGAGCTTAATCTTGGAAAGGGTGGGCAGCTTGTGAGAAGTGCTGGTAGTTATGCCATGATACTCGCTTCTGATGAGGATTATGTGACTGTTAAGCTTCCTTCTGGTGAGATGCGCATGGTTTTTAAGAAATGCATGGCAACTCTTGGGGAGGTTGGGAATGAGGATTATATGAATGTTTCTGCGGGTAAGGCAGGTAAGAGTAGGTGGCTTGGGAAGAGGCCTAGGGTAAGGGGGGTTGCTATGAATCCTGTTGATCATCCGCATGGTGGAGGGGAGGGTAAGACTTCTGGGGGTCGTCATCCCGTATCTCCTTGGGGTCAGCCTACTAAGGGGTATAAGACTCGAAAGAAAAAGAAATACTCAGATAAATTTATAGTTAAGCGAAGAAATAAGTAGGAGATTGTAGTGGCAAGATCTATTAAAAAAGGGCCTTTCATAGAGAAAAGTCTTTACCAAAAGGTTTTGACGGCTTCTGGTAGAGAGAAAAGAGTTGTTATTAAGACATATTCTAGAGCTTCAACGATAATACCTGATATGGTGGGTCTTACTATATCTGTTTATAATGGAAAATCTTTTATTCCTGTCTATATTACTGAGGATCTTGTGGGGCATAAGCTTGGTGAATTTTCTCCGACAAGGATTTTTAGGGGGCATGCTAAATCAGATAAGAAGGGAAGGAAGTAGGGGTTATGGGTGTAAATAGAAGATATACGGCAAGGGGTAAAAATTTGCCATCTTCTCCAAAGAAGGTAAGGCCTATAGCCGACAACATACGGGGTAGGTCTTATATTGAAGCTATTGCGATACTTTATTCTATGCCTAATAAGGGGGCTAGGTTGCTGGGAAAGGTAGTTAGGTCGGCAGCATCAAATGCCATGTATCATAATAAAAATCTTTCTGAGGATATGATAATCGTGAAAGTGGTTATGGTAGACGATGGGAGACGGCGTAGGAGTATTTGGCCGAGAGCTAGAGGTAGGGCCGACAGACTGATTAATAGAAGTTGTCATATTTTTGTTGAGGTTGATGAAAAGATGGGGAGTGGAGAATAAGATATGGGTCAAAAAGTACATCCTTATAGCTTAAGAATAAAGATTAATAAGGATTGGAAGTCGAAATGGTATTTTGATAAGAAATTGTATTCGGAGATACTTTATGAAGATTTTGTGATAAGGCGGGAGACAATGAAGTATCTTAAGGGTATTAAGTTTGATATTTCCGATATAGAGATTATTAGAAATAATCTGCAAAGGGTTACGATGGTAATTTCTACTCCAAGGCCTGGTTCTGTTATTGGAGCCAAGGGTGCCAACCTTGAAAAGGTGGGGCAGTTATTGACTAGGAAAATTTCTAAAAAGATTAATATTAAGATAAAGGAAATTAAGAAGCCGGAATTCGATGCTCAAATTATTGCTAATGGGATAGCAAGACAAATTGAGAATAGGGTTTCTTATAGGAAGCTTTTAAAAACGTCACTCTCGTCTTCTATTGCAAAGGGACTTCAGGGGATCAAAATTAAAGTTTCCGGTAGGCTTGGTGGAGCTGAAATTGCCAGGAGTTTTGAAGTTAAGGAAGGAAGAATTCCATTGCATACTCTCAGGGCTGATATAGATTATGGTTTTGTTGAGGCACGGACAACTTATGGTGTTATTGGAGTTAAAGTTTGGATATTTAAGGGAGAGCTTTTAGGAAGGAAAGTTAATTCAGATGCTGGTCAGGTGATAAATAGAAAGTTTGCAAAGGAAAGAAGTGAAAATTTTGAGAGAAACAGAGCGTCTCAGGACAGGATTAATCCGGATAACAGGAATAGAAGAGTCATGGATGAGGATAATTTTTCTGAGGGAAAATCGGGTATTGGGTCTGGGTCTGAGCCTAGGGGTGATTCTGTTTACAGGAAGGATTTTGATGTCTAGGGTCTTAAGGAGAGTTGAATGTTGAGTCCTAAAAAGGTTAAATATAGGAAGAGGCAGAGAGGTAGGCTTACTGGAGAGGCGCAGAAGGGGAATAAGATATCTTTTGGAGAGTATGGGCTTATTTCTCTTGAGACGAACTTTATTACTTCAAGGCAGATTGAAGCTGCTCGTATTGCCATGACTCGTAGGGTTAAGAGGGGTGGTAAAGTTTGGATAAGAATATTTCCAGATATTCCTTATACTAAAAAGCCGGCCGAAATTAGAATGGGTAAGGGGAAGGGAGGCGTTGACCATTGGAATGCTCCTGTTAAGCTTGGGACTGTTATGTTTGAGATGGCTGGAGTGGCTAGGGAGCTTGCTGAAGAAGCTATGACGCTTGCTAGTTCTAAGCTGCCAGTTAAAACTGTGTTTGTTGTAAGAAGGGATTTGAGGTAAGATATGTTAAAGAAATTTAAGGACATGTCTCTTGATGATATTAAAGCCAAGCGGTTGGCGTTGAAGAGAGAGTATATGGATTTGAGGTTTAGGATGGTTGTGGGGCATGTTGAAAATCCTTTAAAGAAGAGGGAAATAAGGCGGGATATTGCGAGGCTTAATACGATGATTTGTGAATATGAAATAGGTATTAGGAAGGTTTAGTTGTATGGCAAGAGAGAATAAGAGAGAACTGGTTGGCAGGGTTGTTAGTGATAAAATGAGTAAGACTATAGTTGTTGAGATTGTTCAAAGGAGAATGCATCCCATCTATCATAAGTACCTAAAGGTTAGCAGAAGAGTTAAGGCTCATGATGAGAAAGAAGAATCAAAAGTTGGAGATAAGGTGAGAATTATTGAGGCACGACCTATTAGTAGAGAAAAGAGGTGGATGCTTGTTGAAATTTTAGAAAAGTCAAAGTAGTTTTTTTGTTCTTTAGAGGAGATTAATATGGTGCAGATGCAGACTTATTTAACGGTTGCTGATAATACGGGTGGTAAGTTGGCGCAGTGTATAAAAGTTATAGGTGGAAGCAAGAAGCGGTATGCTAGGGTTGGGGATGTGATTGTTATTGCTGTAAAGCAAGCCATTCCTAATTCTGCTGTTAAGAAAGGGGACGTGCATAAGGCTGTGGTTGTTAGAACTTCGAAGGAAATAAGACGTAGAAATGGGACTTATGTTAGGTTTGATGATAATGCGTGTGTCATACTTGATGCCAATTTGAATCCGAGAGGTAAAAGAGTTTTTGGGCCTGTTGCAAGGGAGTTAAGAGATGCCAATTTTATGAAAGTTGTCTCATTGGCTTCAGAGGTGGTATAGGGGATAGTTATGAAGATGAAGTTGAAAACAGGTGATAATGTAAAAATTATCTGTGGTAAAGATAGGGGAAAGACGGGCAAGATTATTAGCATAGATAGGGGGAAATCTAGGATCGTCGTTGAGGGTTGTAATATAGTTAAAAAGGTTGTTAAAGCAAGAACACCTCAGGAAAAGAGTAAAATAATTAACAAAGAGGCAGCTATAGATATTTCGAATGTGATGTTGTTTGTGGGGGGTGTAGCTTCTAGGGTGGGATTTAGATTTGAAGGTGATAAGAAGAAGAGGTTTCTTAAAAAGAATGGGGAGAATGTTTAGCGTATGAATTATTTGCCTGAGTTGAAGAAATATTATAGAGAAAGCGTTATGAAGGAGCTTGCTGAGGAGTTTCAGTATAAATCTATCATGCAGGTTCCTAAAGTAGAAAAAATAGTTGTTTCTGTGGGAGTTGGTGAGGCCGTTAAGAATAAAAAGCTTTTGGATTCAGCCGTTGCAGAGCTTAGTCAAATTACTGGGCAGAGGGCCGTTAAGACTAGGGCTAGGAGGGCTATTGCTGGATTTAAAATCAGGCAGGGACAAGAAATCGGAGCTAAGGTCACGCTTAGGGGCAATATTATGTATGAGTTTTTATACAAGCTTATCAATTTGGCGTTACCTCGTGTGAAGGATTTTAGGGGGGTTGATGGCAATGCTTTTGATGGCAACGGTAATTATTCTTTTGGGATAGCAGAACAGATAATATTTTCTGAGATAGATTATGATAAAATAGAGAGGATATCTGGCTTGAATGTTACCATAGTAACAACGGCTTTAAGTGATAGAGAGGGGAAGGCTTTGCTTTCCAAGTTTGGTATGCCGTTTAGCAGTTGAAGGAGTTTGTGTTTTATGGCTAAAAAGTCAATGGTAATTAAGGCTTTACGAAAGCCAAAGTATAGAACGAGACAAAATCATAGATGTAGATTGTGTGGGCGTCCGAGGGGATATATGAGGGATTTTGGGATGTGTCGCGTGTGCTTTAGGAGATACGCATCTGCTGGATTAATTCCTGGTGTTTCAAAGTCAAGTTGGTAAGGAGAATTTATGTCGGTTACGCATTCAGTTGGAGATATGTTAACTAAGATAAGAAATGCAAGTAGAGTTAGGCACGAGACTGTGGAATTGAAAATGTCTAGAATAAATAAATCAATTCTAGATATTCTTAAAGAAGAGGGATACGTTAGGGATTATGGTTTTTTCGATAAAGGCAATATTCCTTCTATTAGAGTGATGTTAAATTATGATAGTAAGAGAAATCCGGCTATAAACAGAATAGATGTCATTTCGACTCCTGGCAGGAAGGTTTATTCTTCGTATAAAAATATGCCGAGGATAAAGAACGGTTATGGAATATTAATTGTATCCTCTTCTAGGGGTGTTATTACTGGAAAGAAAGCTAGAGATAGCAGGGTGGGCGGTGAGCTCATCTGCTCGGTTTGGTAAAGGGGGTGTGTAAATGTCACGTATTGGTAGGCTCCCTATAAGGGTGCCAGATTCTGTTAGGGTTGATTTTAAAGATAATTTGGTAACAGTTGAGGGGAAGAGGGGTAAGTTGAGTCAGGTGTTGGGGAGTGGTATTGGAGTTAGAGTTGATGGTGATAAGATTGTTGTTGAGCGTTCTTTTGAGGATAAGCGGACAAGAGCTTTTCACGGTCTTTATAGAAGTTTGATTTTCAATATGGTTAAAGGGGTAACGGATGGGTTTTCGAAATCCCTTACTATTAATGGGATAGGTTATAGGGTAGAACAGCAGGGTGGTAGTCTTTTTTTTAATTTGGGGTATTCAACTCAGTTTGAATATGTGATTCCGGAGGGAGTTTCCGTTAAGCTTGATGGTAATACTAAAATTTCGGTTGAGGGGATAGATAAGTGTAGGGTTGGACAGGTAGCTGCTGAGATTAGAAGTTTGAAGGTGCCAGAGCCGTATAAGGGTAAGGGAATTAAGTATGACGATGAGGTAATTAGACGTAAGGTAGGAAAGTCGGGGGTAAAGAAATAAATTTTAGGTGAGTGTTTATGAAAAAAATAAAAGAGGCTGAGAAAAGAAACATAAAGCGCAAGAGGAGGATAAGGGGTAGGATCGGGCTTGGAATTGCAGAAAGGCCTAGGGTTACTGTTTTTAAGTCTAACAGGTATTTTTATGTTCAAGTCGTTGACGATGTGGTGGGTCATACTCTGGCAAGTGCTTCTACCATTGAAAAAGATCTCAAGTTAAATAAGAATGTTGACGATGTGAGGAAGCTTGGCGAGGTTCTTGTGGATAGACTTAGAAAGAAGAATATAAATAGACTTATTTTTGATAGGAATGGTTATAAGTACCATGGTCTTATCGCGAGTCTGGCAACTTCCTTGCGTGAAGCTGGTATTGATGTTTAGGAGGAGTAAATAGAATGGAAGCTCAGGGGCAGAAGAAGCAGATAGAGAAGTTAATATCACTTAATAGGGTTACTAAAGTTGTAAAGGGGGGTAGAAGGTTTTCTTTTGCTGCTTTTATGGTTATTGGTGATGGAGAAGGACGAGTTGGCTGGGGATTTGGTAAGGCTAACGATGCTAGTGATGCTATAAAGAAGAGTTCGACGAATGCTAGGAAAAACTTAAGATTTGTTCCTATTAAGAAGGGTACTCTTCCTCATATGGTTATTGGGGATTTCAAGAAAGCTAGGGTTTTAATTAAGCCGGCTACGGAGGGTACTGGTATTATTGCGGGTGGTCCTGTTCGTGCTGTAATGGAAGCTGTTGGGGTACATGATATTTTAAGCAAGTCTCTTGGTTCGAATAATTCTATGAATGTGGTGAAGGCAACCTTTAAGGCATTTGATTTTGTTTTGGATGGTAGGAAGGTGGCCGAGATAAGGGGAAAAACTTTAAGAACTTTGTGGGGTTGATTTATGATTAGGAGAAAATTAAGACTTCAGCTTAAGAAGAGTAGGTTTAATGCTTCAAGATCTAGGGTTAAGAATAGGGCTTTTATTAGGAGAATGAAGGAGAATCGAGAGATTATTTCTAAAAGTGGCATTAGTGTTGAGGTCAAGCTTTTGAGAAGTTTGATTGGGAAGTTAGATAACAAGGTTAGAACTTTAAGGGCTTTGGGATTAAAGAAAATAGGGGATATAAGAGAGCATAGGTTAGATAAGTCAATGCAGGGGATGCTTGGTAGGGTGGTTAATATGGTTTTAATAAGTGAGGTGAAGGGTGATTAAATTGAGGAGGCCTTTGGGTGCTAATAAGGCACGCAAAGTTTTAGGTAGGGGGTCGGGCTCTGGACTTGGAAAGACGTCTGGTCGGGGTCAAAAAGGACAGAGAGCTAGGAATAATTCACCAAGGCCTGGGTTTGAAGGGGGGCAAACTCCTCTTTATAGGAGGCTTCCCAGAAGAGGATTTTCCAATCATGATTATAGGTTAAGGTATGAAGTTGTGGGGCTTGGAGATATAGATAAAAAATTTGAGGCTGGGGATGTGGTGAACCATGGTACTTTGTTTGAGAAAGGACTTGTGGGTAAGAATTCTAGGAATATTAAAATTTTAGCTAATGGCGAGCTTACTAAGAGGGTTGATTTTGAAGTTTCTAGTATTTCAAAATCTGCAGAAGAGCTTGTGGTAAAAATTGGCTGTAATGTTAAATTAATTTAGAATGGGAGTGAAATGAAAGATTTGTTTTTAAGCTTATTCAGTATCAAGGATTTAAGAGCTAAGTTTCTGTTTACTCTGTCTGTTCTTTTTATTTTTAGAGTGGGTTCTTATTTGCCGATACCAGGAATAAATCCTGTGGCTCTTAAAAGTTATTTTAAGGCGCAGTCAGATTTTTCAATCACTAATTATTTTGATTTTTTTTCGGGTGGTGCCTTTAGCAATTTTTCTGTGTTTATGCTTAGTATAGGGCCTTATATATCAGCTTCAATTATTATGCAGCTTTTGGTTTATTCTTTTCCCTCTCTTAAGAGAATGCAAGAAGGTGACGGTGGAAGGAAAAAGATTAAGAAGTATACAAAATATTTAACTATTGTTGCATCATTTGCTCAAGGGTACGCTACCAGCCTTTACGCTAGAAGTATACCAGGAGCACTTAATATGCCTTTTAGTAGGTATATTTTTGTTGCTATTTTAACAGTTACAACGGGAACTTTCGTACTTTTATGGCTTGGTGAGCAAATTAATCAGAGAGGAATTGGAAATGGTGTATCTTTGATAATTTTTTCAGGGATAGTTGTTAGGCTACAGGCGGCTTTATTTAATTTGTTTCAGGGCATGAGAGATCCATCTCAGAATATTAATCCTGTTTTTGTTGTATTGGTTTTAGGCGTTTTTATTGTTGTTGTAATACTGATTATATATGAATATA
Organism: Candidatus Borrelia undatumii; assembly: GCF_020882015.2. Classification (GTDB taxonomy): domain Bacteria; phylum Spirochaetota; class Spirochaetia; order Borreliales; family Borreliaceae; genus Borrelia. Next base: position 507,693 of record NZ_CP086555.2, read on the forward strand.
AGGCACAAAGAAGGATCGCTATACACTATGCTAGGGCAAATTCAAGGAATACTGTTAGTTCATATTTGCCGATAAAACTTAACCCATCAGGTGTTTTGCCTGTTATTTTTGCGTCTGTTCTTATTACTTTGCCCTTGCAGATTTTGAGCGGGTTTGCTGAGGCTTCTGCACTCGCGAGGCAGGTTTTGTCTTATTTAAGACCTAATGGGCTTTTTTATACACTTTTGAATGTGGTTTTGATAATAGGGTTTACGTATTTTTATTCAAAGATACAGTTGAGTCCAAAGGATATAAGTAACAATATCAGGAAGAATGGAGGCACTATTCCGGGTATAAAGGCAGATGAGATGGAAGGCTATTTGGATAGAGTTATGAATAGAACACTATTTTCGGGTTCTATTTTTTTGTCTGTTATTGCAATAATTCCATTTTTGGTGCAGACTATCTTCAGATTTCCGTACGATGTCTCAAGGATTATGGGTAGCTCTTCGTTGCTGATTATGGTGGGAGTGGCTCTTGATACCTTAATTCAGATTGATGCTTATTTAAAGTCCCGGGGAGTGTCTTGTGGAAATGACAAAAGGAGTGCTTTTTTGCAAAAAATTTAGGGGTGATTTATGAAAGTTAGAGTAAGTGTGAAGCCAATTTGTGAGAAATGTAAGGTGATAAAAAGAAGAGGTGTTTTAAGGATTATTTGTGACAATCTTAAGCACAAACAAAGACAAAAATAAGGGGACATAATGGCTAGAATAGCGGGAATAGATTTGCCTAATGGTAAGCAACTTCAAATAGCTCTTATGGCTATTTATGGCATAGGAAGAGCTAGAGCCTTAGAGATTTGTAGAAAAACGGATATTTCGCCAGATAAAAAGGCTAAGGATTTGGATAACAATGAAGTTAATAAACTTAGGAAGATAGTTGAAAGTGATTATATCGTTGAAGGGAAACTCAGAAGTGAGTTGGCTATGTCTATTAAGAGACTTATGGACATAGCGTGTTACAGGGGGCTTAGACATAGGAAGGGGTTGCCTTTAAGAGGGCAGAGAACTAAAACTAATGCAAGAACTAGAAAGGGCAAGCGAAGAACTGTGGCTAATAAGAAAATAGCCGCTAAATAGAGTTGTTTTGTGTATGGAGGGAGAAGATTGAGTACAAAATTATCGGCTAACAGAAAAAAAGTAAAGAGAAGTATTGGAGAGGGTAATGTTTACATACAAGCTACTTTTAATAACACGATTGTAACTGTATCCGACATAAGGGGTAATACTTTGGCTTGGGCAAGTGCTGGTGGCATGGGATTTAAGGGCGCTAAGAAATCAACCCCTTATGCTGCCCAGGTGACTGCTGAGGCTGCTTTGGGCAAGGTTAAAGATTTTGGCATTAATTACGTGCATGTCTTTGTGAAGGGACCGGGAATTGGTAGAGAGTCTGCTATACGAGCTATTGGATCAACGGGTATGGTTGTGAAATCAATCTCAGATGTAACTCCGATACCGCATAATGGGTGTAGGCCTAAGAAAACTAGACGAGTTTAATTGGAGGAGATGATGTCTTTAGATAAACTTTTGAAAGATTTTACTATACCTGATAGAGTTGAGTTTTTAAGAGGAGATGATTATGGTTCCTATGGGAAATTTGTAATATATCCTTTTGAAAAAGGGTTTGGTGTTACTATTGGAAATACTTTAAGACGGGTTTTGTTATCTTCTATTGAAGGGTATGCTATATCTGCTATGAGGATTCAGTCTAACCAGGGGGGGGGGACTAAAGTTGTTTCAAGTGAATTTGATTTAATACCTGGAGTTGTGGAGGATACTCTTGAAGTAATTGCTAATATTAAAAATATTCATTTAAAGTTGGATAAGGGGATTAATAGTACGGTGATAAGCTTTTCTGTTAATGGCAGGGAGACTAATGTGTTAAAGGCCGCTAATTTTGAAAGGGAGGGCGTTGAGGTATTAAATAGAGATTTGGTCATTGCTACGCTTTCAAGTGATGCAAGTTTAGATTTTGAGTTCCAGGTTAATTATGGAAGAGGTTATGTTTCTTCTGAGCAAAATGCGAAGTATTTAGAAGAGGTTAATACTATTGCACTTGATTCTATATTTTCTCCGATAGAAAAGGTTTCGTATTCCGTTGAGGACACTAGGGTGGGTCAGCGTTCTGATTATGATAAGCTTATTATGGAAATATGGACAACGGGTGTGATTAGTGCTAATGATGCTATAAGAAAGGCTGCTTCTGTGGTGCGAGAATTTTTGCTTCCGTTGGTGAGTTTTGAAGATTCAATTGTACCGTCTTTTGGAAATCCTGAATTGCAGGATTCTGATTTGCTTGGTATGAGTATTGAGAAGTTGGATTTGTCTGTCAGATCTTTGAACTGTTTGACCAAGGAAAATGTTAAAACTTTGGGAGAGCTTATTAGCAAGACTTCAGATGAGCTTTCAAAAGCAAGAAACTTTGGAAAAAAAAGTTTAGAGGAAATAATTGAAAAGCTTGGTGTTTATGGGTTATTTTTAGGAATGGCTAAGACAGAGGCTCTTAAAGTACTAAGCAAAAACGATAAAATATCTAGGTAAAAGGAAACTGTTTTATATGAAGACTAGAGTGGGATTTAACAGATTAGACAGGAAGTCAAGTCACAGAAAAGCGCTTTTGAGGAATATGGTAATTTCCCTTTTCAGACATGAGAGGATAACTTCTACTAAAGCTAAGTTGGGTGAAGTTAAGAGATTTGCTGAAAAGTTAATTACTAGGGCAAAGGTAGATAGTGTACATAATAGGAGAGAGGTGTCAAAGTTTATACACGATAAGTATATTCTTAATAAATTATTTGCCAATATTTCCCCCATTTTTAAAGAACGAAAGGGCGGTTATACTAGGGTTGTTAAACTAGGACGGAGATATGGAGATGCTGCTGAGATGGCTATTCTTGAGCTAGTTGATAAGACCCCAAAAGAAGGGTAATAGTCTTTACGTATTAAGTATTTCCTTTTTAAGGAGTTATGTTTAGTTAGTTTAGAAAGTAAGAGGTAAGGTGTATGTTGTATATTACTTTTTCTTCTATTCTTGCTGTCGTTATAGGTGTTATATTAGGGTTTACAATAAGGATTGTTTTAGGTAGGTTTTCTTTATTAAATTTAGGTAAAAAGCTAGAAAAGATAAAAGAAGAAGCAATTTTAGAGATAGACGATGAAAAAAAGCAGATTATTTCGACTGCGAAAGCTCAGATGCTTAAAGAAAAAAACCAGCAAGATAAGGAAATAAGAGAAAGAAGAAATGAGATTTTTAACATAGAGAAAAGATTGTTGCAAAGAGAGGAAACTCTGGACAAAAGAATGTCTGCTCTTGATAAGCAACAAAATAGAATTGATTCTAAAGTTAAGGAATTTGAACAAAAAGAAAAAACTATACGGGAAAAAGAGATATCTTTAGGCAAAAAATTAGAAAGTATTTCTGGTTTGACAAAAGAAGAAGCGAAAAAGATCGTCATCGAAAGAGTTGAAAATGAGTCCAAAAGGGATGCTCAACTTATCATTAATAAAAGCGAACAAGAAGCTCAGCTTTTAGCGGATAAACTTTCAAAAGATATACTGGTCTCTACCATGCAACGGATGGTCACAGAGGTTAGTTCTGAATTTACTATTGCTTCTGTTGCATTACCTAATGATGAGATGAAAGGTAGGATAATTGGCAAGGAAGGGCGTAATATCAGGGTTCTTGAAACATTAATAGGGGCGGATATCATTATTGATGATACACCTGAGGCTGTTGTTATATCTTGCTTTAATCCAGTAAGGAAGGAAATAGCTAAAAGAACACTTGAAAGACTTATTACAGATGGGAGGATCCATCCTGCTAGGATTGAAGAAGTTGTGCATAGCGTTACCAATGAAATCAATAATATTATCCTTGAAGAAGGTGAGAAGGTAGTATTTGATTTAAATATTCATGGACTTGACAAAAGGCTTATTAGGGGACTTGGTAGGCTTTATTTTAGAAGCAGCTATGGGCAAAATGTTTTAAGTCACTCAAAGGAAACAGCAATAATGGGGGAAATTTTAGCTAAAGAGATGAAATTAGATCCTGTTGTTGTAAAGAGAGCATGTCTTTTGCATGACATAGGCAAGGGTATGGAAAGTATTTCCGAAAATAGTGAGGGACATGCTATTACGGGAGCTGAGCTTGCTCAGAGCTGTGGAGAGAGCGATATCGTTGTTAATGCTATCGCAGCTCACCATAATGAAATAAAACCTGAGAGCCTTGAGGCTATTGTTGTTCAAATAGCGGATGCTATTTCTGCATCTCGCCCTGGTGCAAGACGTGAAAGTTTGAATAATTATATAAACAGACTTAAAAGGCTAGAGGAAATTGCTTATGGGTTTGAGGGTGTTCAGAAATGTTACGCAATACAGGCCGGCCGTGAAGTTAGAATTATTGTTGATAATTTATTGGTTAATGACGAGAAGGCTACTATGCTTGCAAGAAACATTGCGAAGAAAATAGAAGTTGAAATGAGATATCCTGGTAAAATCAAGGTTACCATTATTCGAGAAACCAGAGTTATTGAATATGCAAGATAGTAATATTATTAGAACCTTGATGATTGGGGATATAATAGGCGATTCGGGGTTAAAGAAGGTTTTTTTTAATCTCAAGTCTCTCAAGGATAAGCACAATGTAGACCTTGTTATCGCTAATGGAGAAAATTCATCCGGGGGATTTGGAATTACTCCAGAGATAGCGGATAATCTTTTCAAGGCTGGCGTTAATGTTATTACTACAGGTAACCATGTTTACTCTGATTATAGTATAAAAGAGTATTTAAATAAGCAAAAATATATTTTAAGGCCAAATAATTTTTCAGATTTACTTGAAGGACATGGTTATTGTGTCTTAAATATTAGAAATGAAAAAGTTGCTGTTGTAAATATTCAAGGATTTTTAGGAATGACTTTTATTGTTAAAAACCCTTTTGAAAATATAAAAAAGTTTGTAAATATGATTGGGAGTAAGACTAGAACCATTTTTGTTGATTTTCATGCCGAGAGTAATTATGAGAAAGAAAGCTTTGGATATTTTTTAGATGGGCTTGTCACAGGAGTTGTTGGTACTCACACGCATATAATGACTCAAGACGAGAGAATTTTAGAAAAGGGGACTGCTTATATTAGCGATCTTGGTATGACTGGCAGTTTAAATTCCGTGATAGGATTTAGTCCTGAAATTTCTCTTAAGGGGTTACTTGAATATGTGTCCTTACGAACGGAGGTTATTGAGGATAATGTGATCATACAAGGCGTTGTTATTACTTCTGATGTAAAGACTGGACGTGCTTTGAAAATTGAGAGAATACAGAAATAGTTTACTCAATTTACTTTGTAAAAAGTATCCGAACTTGACAAGAGAAGAATTGAGAATCTTGGTCTTAACTGGAAGAGTGTATGTAAATTCGCACAAGGAACTAAACCCCAAAGTTTTATTATTAAGGAATAGTGCAATAAGTTTAATGCAAGGCGAAACTGATAGGTTTGTATCAAGAGGAGGATATAAGCTTTCAGAGGCCTTGGAAAAATTTAAAATTAAAATTAAAGATAAAGTTTGTGTTGATGTCGGAGCCTCAACAGGAGGTTTTACAGATTGTCTTTTACAAAAAGGCGCTATGCTGGTTTATGCCGTTGATGTTGGATTTAATCAGATTGCTTATAAGTTACGAGTTGATCCAAGGGTTAGAGTTTTTGAGAAGACTAATATATTTGATATTAAAAGATTTGATCTATGTCCCAATTTGGCTGTCATTGATGTTTCTTTTAGATCTGCAGTTGGTGTATGCATAGATTTGATTAATAAACTTTCTGATGGGTTTATTATTGTCCTTATTAAGCCTCAGTTTGAACTTAAGGGATTGGGTCTAGACATAAAAGATTTTGGTGGTGTGGTCGAGGCTAAGCATTTAGCTGAAATATTAGATAGGGTAATTAGAAAATTTTATGCTAACAATCTACAAGTTAAAAATATATTAAAACTTAAAACTAAGGGCAGAAAGGGAAATCAAGAATTTATGTTTTTAATTACTAGGAGCGATTTATCAGATCCTGGGCAAGCCCTTAAATTACTTGAAACCATAAATTCTTGAAACTTTTAAATAGTAAATTAAAATATTCTTTTATCCAAAATACCCGAAAAATCTAAATTTAGATCTTCAAGTATTATTGGATTATTTTCAATTCTTAAAGTTATTCCATTAATACCTTGAATTTCAAGACATGTTAAAATAATCTGGCTCACTTGATTGATTGTCCCCTCTACCCCAAAGCTATTTTCATAGAATTCCTTGGATAGGTTGATGTGCGCAACACCATCACTTATGCTTAAATTTAATATTTTGGTATTAATGGGGACTAAACTTAAGTAGTTATTTTTAAGTTCATATTCATTTGGTCCATTAATAAGTGCCTTTAGCGTTTCTTCAAGGATATTTTTGTCATAATGTATAGTTCTCTTGACATCTTGTTTTAAAAAATGACCCTCAGCGGTAACTTTTATGAAATATAGTTTAACTACTTTCTTCTTTCTTGAAAGTTTTTGCTGCTGATCTTTAAATTCCTCTTCAATTCTTTGTATTTCAGGAGGCTTGATTAAAAATTTTTCATCATCAACCATTTTAACGGTTTCTCTTTTTGTACTATCAAGCTCCGCCTCTATTACCCTACTAGGCCTTGATGAATCAAGCTCAAACCCTTCATAACTGGTAACTTGCTCATTAAATATATTCTTAATCAACGAATTCTTAATTATTAGCAGTAGGCAAAGCCCTGACGCAAAAATGGCAAACAACACCAAGAACATATCTGCTTTGCTAAAAGCATCTCTCTTTCGTCTACTTCTTTTCCTTATCTTCAACCGGGCATCCGTCTATTATAATTGGCATAAACACACAATGTTTGATATTATAATAAAAACAGCTGCATAAAGAAAGAGGCAAGTTATCTTTGATTAATTCTGAGACACAAGACTATAGTAGTGTTTTTATTGTGGGTAGGCCAAATGTTGGGAAATCTACTCTATTTAATAGGCTTTTGAACTCAAAGAGAAGCATTACGGACAAAACTTATGGCGTTACTAGAGATTTGATTAGGGAGATTTGTGAGGTGGATTCTCATAAATTCTATTTGGTGGATACTGGAGGATTTACACTTTCAAAGGATGAAATTAGCAAGATTGTGGTTGATAGGGTTATAAGCGCGCTTGATGATGTTGATTTAATTCTACTTGTTTTAGACATAAATGAAGTGTTATCAGAAGACTATGAGCTTATTGAGAAGCTAAGAAGGTATGGTGATAAGGTAGTTTTGGTGTTAAATAAAGTAGATAGTCGCAGTAAGGAGGCTTTAGTTTGTGAGTTTGAAAAATTGGGATTCAGGAAGAGATTTTTAGTTAGTTCAGCTCATGGAAAGGGGATTAATTCTTTAAAGATTTTTTTAAAAAATTCGATTGGTAAATTGGAAAGTGGTGGTGGAGATGTTGATGTTAAGATTGGTATTATAGGTAAGCCAAATTCGGGCAAATCCACTCTTGTTAACTTTTTGGCAGGACATGAAGTTTCGATTGTTTCTCAGGAGGCGGGCACTACAAGGGATTTTATTAAGACAAAATTTCGAAGGAACGGAGAGACATTTGAAATTATTGATACTGCTGGGATAAGAAGAAGATCAAGAGTAGATGATCTTATTGAGCATTACTCTGTGAATAGGGCTTTAAGGGTAATTGATATGGTAGATGTTGTCTTTTTATTGATTGATACTAATGAAGACTTAACAGCTCAAGACAAAAAAATTGCTCATTATGCAACCAAGAAAGGTAGGGGCATTGTCATTGTATTTACCAAATGGGATTGTGTAGAAATAAAGAAAGGTTATTTTGAGGCCATAAAGGATCGTGTTAATTTCTTTTTCCCAGTTTTAAACTTTGCTCCCATATTAAGAATATCTGTTCATGGAAGGATAGGTTTGGATGGTCTTTTTAAGGAAGCAATTAAATTAAAAAAACAACTCGAACTTAAGATTAATACTGCTGATTTGAATAAGATGCTAAATTTTTGGATTAAGGATTACCACTTAAGTGTTACACATAGGGTGAGGTATATAACTCAAGTTAGTGTTAACCCCATTAAGTTTATTTTATTTGCCAATAAAATGACTAATTTCCCAAAATCCTACTATAATTATTTAGTAAATAATATTCGTAAAATTGGCTATGCAAACATTCCAATTTTGGTAGAAATGAGAGAAAAGGCAAGAAGCTTAAGGTGAGGTGCGTACTTTTATTCTTAATCGTTGGTAGATTAGATCTTCTGGCGCATGGGGGTTTTTTCTACGACTTTACCGTCAGATCAGATTATTCGCAATATTTCAGTTCTGGTAGTAATCGGGAAAAGATCAGGCCTTACAGGAATTATACTACAGATGGTCATTATGTTGAGATTTCAAGTTTAATAAAGGGAGATTACGTTTACTATTCTTTTTTTAACCGGAAAGATGGTGTGTCCTATATTTTTCCAGGGTCCTACGTAGTTAAAGTTGGAAAAGATGGAATTGAGCAAGTAAAAATATTTTTTATAAACAGAGCAGATACTTTTATTAGGATAAAACCGGACGGTCTACATTCTAGTGCCGACTTTTATTTAATAAATACTTTAATACATAAAGAGGTCAAGCTGCCTTTTAAAATTATGGATATTGCTACTGGTTCTTTTCTGGAAATAGCTAAATATGTTAGTAGTTTTATTGACTTAAAATTTTTTAATCCTAGGTATTTGGAAGTTTATGAGAATGTTTCTGATACTGTTGACAAGTTTAGAGCCTTTTTAAAGGCTTCCTCAATAGCTGAGGTTCCAGATGGGGCAATGAATGAATTTGGAGAGATGGTCTACATTAAGACGGGAAAGCCTCAGGGAGAGGTTAAGGGATTCAATTGTTCCGGATTTGGCAAGTGGGTAGCTGATTCAATTTACAAGACGATGGCTGGGACGCTTTTAAAAATAGAAGATCTTAAGATTAGGCACATTGGGGTTAGGGGTAACAGTTTTACTGAAAAGTATGAATTTAGTAAAGATTTATTTTTTGGCCTTGACTGGACTCGTAATATTGGGTATAGGCTTAAAAATGCTAATATTGGGTTGGATTTGACTAGGATTAAAGAAAATGATGTAACTAATGTTGGTTTCCTTAAATATGTTGAAAATCGTGGGTATGCTATTGATAGTCTAGAGTTTATTTTATATTACTTAACCTTAAATGAGCCTGGTCATATGTATTTTGGTTCTATTAATACAACAACGAAGGTGCATTCTGGGAAGGTGTTTCATAAACATGTTGTTGTGTTGTTTCCATTTATTGATAAAGAATCGATTTTTAGAATCTCTGTGATGGAGGTTAACGATGAAACTTCAATTAAATCGCTCAGGAAGAGGTATCCAAATTCGTATATTCATTTAGTTAGGGTAAAAGCTGTAAAGGGTGTATCTATAGTTCCAATACCAGAAGGGATAAGTAATTAGCTATTATGATAAAAGCTGTAGTATTTGATCTTGATGGGACTCTTTATCCCGAGATTAGCATGAATTTGGTAATGCTGCCTGAATTTTTAAGAAATATTAGGTTTTTTTTGGCTTTTAAGAGGGTAAGAAAGGAAATAAGAGTTTTGCAAAGGGATAAGAGTAATCCTTCTAGTAGAGATAAGTTGATATCTATGCAGATTGAAATGCTTTCTACGTATTTAGGGTTTAGTAAAAGCAGGTGTGAGTTTTTACTAAATAAGATTTACTATGGTGAAGCTTTTGGAAGTAAATTTAAAAGGCTTAGGCCTTATTTTGGTGTTTGTGATTTAATTTATTCTCTTAAAGCTATGGGAATAAAATTAGGAGTAATGTCAGATTTTCCAATTTCTACTCGTGTAAGCAATTTATTAGGAATTAAGGACAGTTTTTGGGATGTTCTTTATTCATCAGAGGATACTGGTTATTTGAAACCAAACAAAATGGCTTTCTTAAGGATTATTGATGAGCTTGGTATGCATAGTAATCACATTTTGTATGTTGGAAATTCTTATGAGTATGATATTTTAGGGGCTGGTGGTGTTTCAATGAGAACTGCGTACTTTTCTCGAAAAATGTTATTGAATAATGTTAAATGTGATTTTATCTTTGGTAAATATAAAGAGTTACAGAAATATATACTTTTGAATATATAGATGGGTAAAATATTTTATGGTAGATTTTGTAACCATTCTGGTTAATCTCTTATTGGTTTTTATAATTTTATTTATCTATAGGCAGTATGATAGGCGTTCAAGGGCTTTAGATAAGATTAAAAAATTTGTCGACATTGCCAAGGATAACCTTGAAGATTTTATTGAAGAGAAGACAAAAGAAATTAGTAATCTTGCCGTTGACATGGAGGCGTATCAGCGTTCTAGCATAGAAATTATAAAAAAGATAGATGAAGTTCAACAAAAAATTAAAAATAAAAGTAATGATTTTGCAGAAGTAGAGAAAAAGATTGCCTATCATGACTCTATGCTTAAAGAGCTAGATGACATGACTCTTAAGGTTCAGGACAACATACAAAGACTTCAGGTTGATGGAAAAATTGTAGATAAACTTTCAAAAACTTTAAAACATTTTAGTACCCAGATTGATTCTATTGATTCCAGACTGAATACGGTTTTTGAAAAATTTGATAAGACGAATAAGGAAAATCTTGAAGCTATTAAGATTGAAAGTTGGGATAAGTTTGATAACACTGTTAAAGAACTTGATTTGAGGATGAGTAGCCTAGACCAGGATCTTATGTCTTATCAGGAGTCTTTGATGATGCTTGAGGAGAGGAAGAGTGAAATTTTGGATAAGGGTAACGATAGGCTTGAGAATGAATTTAAAGAATTCTTATTTAAGATCGAATCTGGTATGGATAGTTATAATAAATCAATGGAAGACTCTTTGAGTGTGTATGAGGATAAGTATAAATCAATAGAAAATTCTGTTGAACTTATACTTGAGAGGGCAAAAACTAAAATTAATGAAAAAGAAGACTTTATTTTAACCAGATTAAACGAAGAGTTACAGGTGAAGTCTGATGAACTATTTATGTATGTCAATGAACGTTCTGTTCAAATGAAAGACAAGCTTGAAGACAAACTTATGCTAATGGATAATGAAATTTCTTCTGTAAGTTCTGTTTTTAAGGATAATGCTTATTCTAGGCTAAATTCTATTGAGGAGACCATCAAGCAGGAAATAAGACAGTATGAAGAGCAAGTTGCGGATACCTTTGATCAATTTAGAGTTCAGATTGAATCTAATGTGGAGGAAGTTTATAAAGAGTATGATAGCAAAATAAATCAGTTTAATAAGGATATAAGAGAGAGAATAGAGTCTAGTCTAGATAATGCTAACTCTAGGATGGAAAGTGTAGAGATAAATGTTAGAACGTTATTAGATGACCTTGAGGGAGATTCTAATAAAATATATTTTGACTTTAAGACTAAAGTGGAAGGGGATATTGATAAATTTAGTGAGAGTATATTTTCAAGAATGAATGATACTGGGGGGGAATTAGAAGCAAAGATTTTAAATATTGAAAGAGACATTCAAGATAAGATACTTAATTTGGGTAATGATTTGTATGCAGATTTTAAAAAGATCAATGATAGGCTTGTTAGTGATTATTCTTACTTGGATGAGAGTATTAATTCAAAGTATGATACCCTCTTTGAATCTTTGAATTTAAAAAGTAGTGAGTTGGAAAATCAACTGGAGAGTAAATATAGGAATATTGCAGACAAACTTGAGTGTGAAATTGATGATTTTACTACTGGGTACAATGAGAAATTTGAAAAAGCTTTTGAAAAGTCAAATATTAATTATCAGTATTTTGATACTGTTAGTAAAAAGCTAGAAGACGATATTAGGTCTTTAAATGATTTATTGAAGAAGGATGTTGACATTTTAAGAGGAAATTTTGAATCTAATTTAGTTAATATTAATGATGATATTAGTAAGGAAATATCTAATTTAAAGAGTAATTATGGAGAGGAGATAGGTGGATTTATTAGTAGAATGGAAACCACCAAGCTGCAGTATGAAGAGTGGCAGAAAGAGGCGGGTTATAATTTAGAAAATATTAAGTCTAATTTGAATAAAGCCAATGAAGAATTTTTAGATTTAATTGAGGTGCAAAGGATAAAGGGAAAGGAACTCAGCGAAAGTATCTTTTGCGAACTCTCAGAACATATACAGAAGAAAGCAATGGATATGCATAGGAATTGGAAAGATGAACTTATCGCCTTAAATAAATCTTTACTAGATATTAAAATCTCAAGTGAAGAGTTGCTTTTATCGGCTTCTTCCAAAGTGGAGTCTTTAGAAAGGGATGTTAATGAAAGGCTTGAATATGTCTCATCAAAGACGGAGGATCTTGAAAGTTCAATATTGGAAAAGTATAAAGAGTTGAAAGATGTGTCGTATGTGAAGGGAAACGATACTTTGTTAGGTATTAAAGAGTTTATTGATAATCAAGCCGAAATGATTCATGATAAGGCCATTATGATGCTTAATGGCCTTAATGAGGGATTTTCTGGTAAAGAAGAGTTGATTAGAAACAAAATGGAAGAGCTTGAATATAGAATGAAAGATTTTAAACTTGAGGGTGAAGATGTTTTGAATAATTTTAGGGCTGATCTTGACTCGTTTATTGAAACTAGGGTGCAGAAGATTTCAGAAATTAAGAACGAGAATCAAAATCAAATAAATAATTTTTTAAGAGCTATATCTGATGACATTTTAAGTAAAAAGGATATGCTTAATGTTGAAATAGATAGTAAGCTTAATGAATGGCAGGGGAAATTAAGCGAAATAGCAGTCAATATTGAGAATGTATTATCCTCAGGAAGGGTTGATATCAATTTAATAGATTCTGAGATATCTCTAAAGATTAGAGAGCTAAAAACTACCATTGAGGGACTTGACAGTTATTACCTTGAAAAGATAGATGAGTTTAGAAATCAGGGCAACGTATATTCGGATGAATTGCTGAATAATATCATTAGTCATTTTGAAGCAGATACTAAGGAAGTAGAAGAAAATCTATCTAAAAAATTTGCTATGGTGCTAGAAAGATCTGAGGAGTTTGTTAAAGAAGTTGACAGTTTGTTGCAAGATAAAAGAACGGATATTACTTCTTTTCAGGCAAATATTGATATTACTCTTGATTCTCTCAGTTCAAGATTTAATGATTTAAATAAGGAGATTAATGAAAAATATAATGAAGTAATACTTAATTCTAGAGGATATTCAGAAGCTCTTTCAAATAAATTGGAGAACGAAATAGTACACGAGATCGAGGATATAAACAAAAAATTAACAGACAAAATAGATGTCCTTAGTAGGAATATGAATGAAAATTTGCAGATTTTTAAATCATCTTTTGATGTGTCAAAGTATCAGGTTGAAAATTTTGAAATCAAGATTAAGGACACAATAGAAAAAGAAGAAACAAGAATTGGCGAATTTTTAAAGGATATTGAACAACAGTATGAGATCAGAAGAGAAGAAGCTGTCGATTATAAGAGAATAATGGATAGTGATATTTTGAGTTTAAAAGAGCAGCTTGCAGAAAGGATTAGTGAACTTAAGGGTAACATTGAGGATAAATCTGAGTTTTTAAATGATCTTTATAGGGAGAGGTTTAAGGTTGTTGAGAATAACCTTGAGGAGAGGTATTCAACGTTCTTAATTGAGAGTGAAGATGCTATTTTGAAGATTAGAGATGAAATATATAAGATACTTACAGATAATGATGAAAACTTAAGAGTAAAAATGTGTGAGATGGATCGTAATTTTGAGATGATAGAAGAAAGGTCAAAGGAGATTTTAGAGCTTGAAGAGAGTTTAAGAAAAAGGATAAGTGAGAATAGCAACACGATAAGCTGTCAATTTGATTTAATTAAGTCAGATATTGAGAAAGAAATGAAAATACAGTTCGAGTCACATATGATGAGGACAACTGTTTCAATTGATGAGGAGATTGCAAAGTATGAGAATGGGATTAATAATAAAATATCTTCTCTGAAGTTGATTGAAAATAGTTTTAAGGATATAGAGAAAGATTTAAAAGATAAAATTAGTAAGTTTTATAGCGAGATAAGTGATAATCTTTATTTAAAGTACACTGAGCTGGAGGGGAAGTACAACAAGAAGCAAGAGCAGATTGAGGGCAAGATAGAGGAGAGGAGTAATTTTGTAGAAGAGATGATATTGAGTAAGTACACTGAGCTGGAGGGGAAGTACAATGAGAAGCAAGAGCAGATTGAGGGCAAGATAGAGGAGGGGAGTAATTTTGTAGAAGAGATGATATTGAGTAAGTACACTGAGCTGGAGGGGAAGTACATTAAGATGCATCTTGACATGGAGGGTAGATTAAACTCGTGCGTTTCTGAATTAGGTGAGGAACTTGCCAATTCAAATACGAGAATGACCAGAGAAATTAGAGAGCAATTGGAAAATCTTGAAGAGCTTAAGTTAAGTTTAAATGATATTGAAAAAGACGTCATAAAACTTAAGGAGGATTCTTATCAAAATGTGTCATCACATCTAAAGATTATTGAGGAGGATTTTTTTGAAGATTTGAGGAAAAGAAATGAAAATTTAAGGATTTCTTTGGAAAGTTTTGTAGAGATGTCAGACCAGAGGATGGAGAATTTAGAAAGAGATATAAACAGGAGTTTGGAAGATAAATCAGCCCTTATGAAAAGGTTTAAGATCGAGGTTGAGCAGGAACTTATACGGAACAAAGAAAATTTTTACTCAGAATTTAGCAAGGAATTTGACACTAGAAGGAGGGATATGGAGAGTAGAATAACTTTGATGGAAACAAATACTGCTAGTCGTATGGATAAATTTATTGAATTGATAGACAATCGTCAAAATAATGTTGACTCTTGGTTTTTAAGGATTAAAGATGATATGAAGGATTGGCAGGAAAATACTTACAAGACTCTTGAAGAGAGAATAAATTTTGCAGAAAAAAATGTAAAAAGGATTGAAGGGGATATTTCCATTATTGAGAATACTGTAAGAGTACTTAAAGATAGTATTGAGCAAAGGACAGAAGAAATTTTTGATAATCTGAAAGAAGATATTAAGAGGTTTAACGACAGCTCCAGCCTTAACTTGAAAAATGTTGCAGATGAATTTAAAGATAGGGTTTTAGATATTGAGAAAATTATTAATTCTAGGGTTGAGTCTATAGATGAGAAAATAAATTTTTATATTGAAAGGGTTAGGGTTCGGGTTGAGAATAAAGTTTTAAGTCAACAAAAAGAAGTTGAAGCTAAAATGGAAGAGGCTAATCAGAGGTTGGAAGACGAATTTAGTTTAATAGCTTCAAGACTTGAGAGAGAGAAGCAGGAAATTGTAGACAAATTTTTAGATAGCAAAGACGACTTTGAATCTCAAGTAAATGTTATAAGAAATGATGTTTTAGAAATTTCTGAGAAATTAAACGAATACAGGGTTGATATTGAGAGAACGATTAGGGATAGTTACAATTCTTTTTCCAGTTCTATAAGAGAGGATTACATTTCATTTGAAAATGAAATTAAGAGTGGTTTTAGCTATTCAGAAGAAGAAATTAAGACTTTAAAAGATAGATTGGGGGTTCAGATTAATCAGATAGAAGCCGACCTTAAGGATACGTATGGGGCAATTTTTAAAAGTATAGATGAGAATGTCTCACAACTTAAGCTGAAGATGTTGGATTATGATAGTGAGCTTGGGCATTTTGTTGATGGGGTTAAAAATGATCTGATTTTATACAAGGCGGGCTTAAAAGAAGAGTTTGAGGATCGATACGCTGCCATAAGCGTTCAAGTTGAAAAATATAAAGAACTTGAAGTTGAGTTGGAAAGGAATAATGATGTTCTTGAAGAGGCTTATTCCCTCAAGGACAAATTGGGAGCTTTATGGAGAACTCTAACAGATGAGATGAAGCTTTTTCAAAACTACAAGAAGGATTTTGAAAAAATTAATAAAGAAATTAGAAGTATTCAGAATCAATCATCAGATATTTTTGGGGTATTTAATGAGTTAAGGGCACAGCAAGCAGATCTTAATGGAATTAAGAAGGATTTTGAGCAATTTCTTGAGTTTTATGCTTCCTTTAAGGATAGATATAAGAAATTTATGGAAACTTATGATGAGATTCAGATTTATAAAACCAGGATTAAGGAAATCAGGGAGGAGCAGAATAATATCCTTGATAATTATGATAGGATCAGTAACAAAGAGAGCATACTAAAGTCTACCATAGAATCTGTTGATAAAAATTTTGATTTAATAGTTGAAATAGAGAACAAAATGCAGATATTAGTTAAAGAGGGTTCAGAATTTCATGAAAGTCTTAGAGAACTAAGAGTGATCATAGCAGAGTTAATGGTGAATAAGAATTTATCACAGGAAGTTTTGGGTAACACTCAAACTCTTACAGAAATGCTGGCAGAGATTGAGAGCAAGTTGGAGCATACTAGGAACATAAGAGAGAAAGTTGCCAAGGCTGAGACTAGACTGGAGAACTTAAATATTGCTGCAGAAGAGAGAATAAAAACCCTTGGAATTCTTGTAAAGACAGAGTCTAGATATAAGGATAATGTTGGGCTTAATAATGAAACCGTTAGAGATTCTGTTATTAAACTTATGAGGCAGGGCTGGAGTGCTTCAGAAATTTCAAGAGCTACCAAATTATCTGTTGGAGAGGTAGAACTTATTTTGGAACTTGGAATTGGTAGTAAAGGTGATGACTAAAAGGATGTTTTTGTGGAAGATAGGTTAGAGAAGACATTAAAAACATTGCATCCTCTTGAGGTAGGGGTAATTTTGCGTTATGGACAGGGTGATAGAATTTCTGCCTTCAGTCTTTCTAGAGACTTATCATATGACGAGGGACAATCAAATAAAGTAATTGAATGGCTTTCTTGTAAGGGTATTATTGGTGAAGTTTTTAGAAAGGTTAATGTGTTTTATTGTTTAACTGAGAAAGGACTTGATGTTTTAAAAAATGGTTTGATTGAGGAGAGAATAATAAATCTTGTATCTAGTAAAAAAGTTTTGATTCCCGACTTGCCCTCAGAATTAGGCGTTGATATTAAGGATGTCGGCAAGGCATTTGGAGGTCTAATTAAAGAAGGGGTGGTATCTTTAGGGCAAGATAAAGAGGTTATTGCTAAAGATCTAGAAAAGTCTGCTAACTATAAAATGGTTAGCAGACTACTTTTAAGAGCTCAAGATGGTGACATATTGGAAGATACCTTGTCGGGTGATGAGTTATTTGTTATTGCCAAAGTATCTAGGAGAAAAGGAGCCAGTGATACCCTATTTAAGGTGAAAGAAAAATTGGATTTAAAGTTTGAGTTTACCAAGTTTGGATTGGAGGTAAGATCTGAGTATGTAAATCGTGAGTTTCCAACGGATCAAATTGTAAAATTAACACCCGAAATTTTAAAGAATGGGTCTTATTTAGGTAAAAAATTTAGAGCGTATGATATTCATGTTTTGTCGAACAGGGCTTTCATTGGACGTGCAAATCCTTATTCTGAGTACATCGCTAGGGTTAAAGATAGACTTGTTGGTCTTGGATTTGAAGAGTTTGATGGCCCTCTAGTGGAGTCAGAATTTTTTAACAATGATGCTCTTTTTATGCCTCAATTTCATCCTGCACGTGATGTAAGGGATGTTTATTATATTAAAGAACCAAGCTCATTAGAACTCCTACCAGAGCCTTTTTTCTTTAATGTTAAATCCGCGCATGAGCATGGGTTTAATACAGGGTCGAGGGGGTGGAGGTATGATTTTAATGATAATATTTCAAAAAGGTTAGTATTAAGAACTCAGGGTACGGTTTTATCAGCAAGGCAGTTAATGAATGCAAAAAATCCTGGCAAATATTTTGGGATTGTTAGGTGTTTTAGATATGACCAAGTTGATGCTACTCATGGAGCCGATTTTTATCAAACAGAAGGGATAGTTATTGGAGATGACGTTAATATTAAGACCTTACTTGGGTTGCTTGAGATTTTTGCTAAAGAACTTGCTGGTGCTACTGAGGTTAAATATGTTCCTGCTTATTTCCCATTTACAGAGCCTTCGATTGAAGTGCATGTTAAACATCCTGTTCTTGGTTGGTTTGAGTTGGGGGGTAGCGGTCTGTTTAGGCCAGAGGTTACAAAACCATTTGGAGTCGATTCGCCCGTTATTGCCTGGGGTATTGGTATTGACAGAATGGCTTTAATGCATTTAGGTTTAAATGATTTAAGGGAGCTTTTTACTCATGATATTGGGAATGTTGTTTTAAGGCGAGGAAGGTAGATGCCTAAGGTTGAAGTTTATAAGAGTATTTTATTAGAAAAAATAGGAAAACATTTAGCAGATAATGAGCTTGAGACTATGCTTGAGATAGCCAAGGCCGAGATTGATGAATTTGATACAGAAAATGATAAGATGAAAATTGAGTTTAATGATACGAACAGACCAGACTTATGGTCAGCTGTAGGACTTGCACGTCAAATTAAAACATACCTTTTTGGTAGTTTACCTTCTTTTAAATTTTTCTCTAAGCCTGATGATTTAAAAAAGTCTTATGGTGAGATTGAAGTTTCTCCCGAAATGATGTCTGGTGTTAGGCCTTTTGTCTTTGGATTTTTGGCTAAGGGGATGGTTTGGAGTGATAAAATGCTTGATACTTTAATTCAGCTGCAGGAAAAACTTTGCCAGAATTATGGACAAAAGCGTAAAAGAGTTGCAATGGGGATGTATTCGGCAGAACTTATTGAGTTTCCAATAAACTATATTGGATGTGACTGTGACTATAAATTTATTCCGCTAGGTATGAAGACCGAGATGTCTATTTCGGAAATCAATGAAAGACATCCTAAAGGAATAGAATATTCTTCAATTCTTAAAGATTGCAATAGATATCCCCTGTTAATAGATAACAAGGGTAAAGTTCTCTCTTATCCTCCAATAATTAATTCTCATGATATTGGAGCTTTAAAAGTAGGCGATACTGATTTATTCATTGAGGTTACAGGGACTAGCCTTGAGGCTGTTTTATTGTCCCTGTCGGTTGTTGCTTGTGATTTATATGATATGGGGTTCGATATTTTACCAATAAAGACAGTTTTTCCCAAGGATACCTTGTTTGGGAAAGAAGTAATTTGTCCCTATTATTTTCAGGATAAGGTGGAAGTTAGCGTTGACAACGTTAATAGGATGCTTGGAAGCAAATTAACCTCAAGTGATATATGTTTTGATCTGAAAAAGTTAGGAGTGCCTGCATACCCTTGTTATGCTAGTGGAGATGATTCTAGGGATATAGGCAAGATTTATATTAATCCCCCTGTTTACAGAAACGATTTTCTTCATGAGGTGGATGCTATTGAAGAGATAATGATAGCAAGAGGACTAGGTAGTTTTAAGCCAGAGCTTCCCAGAATTTTTACCATAGGCGGACTTACTCAGATAGAAGAATTTTCAAGAAAGATTAGATCTTTGATGATTGGTATGGGATTCCAGGAAATGATTTATAACTATCTGGGATCTAGGAAAGATCTTGTTGAAAAGGTGTTCATGCAAGAAGATTGTTTTTTCAGTATTTCTAATCCTATGACAGAAAATTATGAGTATGTTAGAGCCTCTATAATTCCTGATTTGCTTAAGTCTGAAAGCGTTAGTTCTAATTTTCCTTACCCACATAAAATTTTTGAAATTGGTAAGGTTGCTTTAAGGGAATCAAGTACTCACGATGGCACTACTACTTATGATAATTTGGGTTTTCTGATGGCAGATAAAAATTTTACATTTAATGAAATTAGCTCTTTGGTTGCATCTTTTTTTTATTACTTAAATATCGAATTTAAACTGGAGGAATCGAAGGCAAGACTTTATATAAGTGGAAGAGGGGCTAATATTTTGGCAGGTGATTTTTGTGTGGGCAATTTTGGTGAGGTGTCTCCTTATGTGTTGGGTAATTTTGGGATTACTGTTCCATGTTCTGTGTTGGAGATTAACCTCAGCAAGCTTTTAAAATCGGGTTTTAATATTTGATGACATGTGTTGTTTTACGTTAAATAGTTGTTAGTGGTATCTTGAGATTTACAAAGGGGTTAAAAGATTTATGTTAAAGTTTGAATCACTTGATATAAAAAAACGGTCTGTTGAAGAGAATTTGAGAATAGAGATGGATTCTCTTGAAGATGTAATAATTGTTGGATCAGGTCCGGCTGGGCTTACAGCTGGAATTTACACTGTCATGAGCGGATATAAAACGGTTGTTTTGGAAGGCCCTGAACCTGGAGGACAGCTTACAACAACAACAGAGGTATATAATTATCCAGGATTTAGAAATGGTATAAATGGAAGAGAATTGATGTTGAATATGAGGGATCAGGTGGTTAATTTGGGGGCCACTACTTATCCTGAGACTGTAAGATTTATAGAGAAGAGAGATAATGTTTTTTATCTCTCTTCTGATAATCATGTTTATAAAAGTAGGGCTGTTGTTATTGCAGTAGGATCAGCCCCTAAAAAGCTTAACAAACTTAAGAATTCAGATTTATTTTGGAACAGGGGTATTTCTGTTTGTGCAATTTGTGATGGACATCTTTTTAAGGGGAAAAATGTAGCAGTAATTGGTGGGGGCGATACAGCAATTACAGAGGCTATTTATTTGAGTAAATTAACTCCAAAAGTATATGTTATTGTTAGGAAAGGTTATTTAAGAGCTGTTGCTATGCTGAGGGAAAATGTTGCGAGTCTATCTAATGTCGAAATTTTATACAATTGTGAGGCCGTAGAGGTTAATGGAGAGGATTCTGTATCTGGAGTAAAAATTTTAAACAATAAAGATAATTCTATTTTTCAACTAAGTGTGGGTGGGTTGTTTATGGCTATTGGGTACAGACCGAACACAGAGTTTTTGAAAGGATTTTTAGAACTTGATGAGGATGGGTATATCTTGACACAAGATTGTGTTAAAACAAGTGTCGAGGGTGTATTTTCCTGTGGGGATGTTAGCAATAAGCTTTATGCTCAGGCTATTACAGCAGCTGCTGAAGGGTTTATAGCTTCTGTTGAACTTGGAAAATTTTTAGGTTGATTATGAAAATTCCGTATTTAATAATAAGATCTATCATGTATCGTTTAACAGGTTTTTAATCTTTTATACAGATGCCTTTCTAGTCTCACAGATCCAGATCTTCTTGTTTGATGCTTTATGGGAGCTAGAGCTTCGTTTTGTTAGGTGGGTTCTTATGTGTTCCAAGGGTGATGAGTACTCTAAAGTAGATTAAGTTGTCTTTTGATTTCAAATATTAAAATTCCTGTTGAAACAGATACGTTTAATGAGTCTATTTTACCACTGGTTGGAATTTTGACTAAAAAATCGGAATTTTCTTTCGTAAGCTTGTGTATCCCTCTACCTTCATTTCCCATGATTAGTGCAATTTTTGTGTCATTGATTTTAATGTTGTTTATTTCCTTTCCTTTGGTGTCACTAGCATATATCCAAAATCCGTTTTCTTTTAAAAGTTTTACTGTACTGTTTATGTTTGGGATTGCTATTTTATTAACATATTGACTTGCCCCAGAGCTAGTGCGCAGGATGGTTGAGTTATTTTTGGCACAGTGCCTCTGACTAGTAATTACAAGATCAATACCAAATTGTTCTGAAGTCCTAAGAATTGCGCCAAGGTTTTGAGGATCTTCAATCCCGTCCAGTATTAAGATAAACGCATCACTTTTTTGTTTAAATTCTTTTAAAGATTCCTCTAAACTCTTCTTGCTAGTGTTCATATTTTGGAATATTAAGTTATCCAATCGCAGAGCAAACCCCCTGTGAGAGCTGCTTCCAATTATTCTAGAAACATCACTGACTTTGATCACCCTTACATCGTGTTTTCTAGCCAATTCTTCAATATTCCTGATTTTTGGACTTACCTTTGAAACATATAACTCAAATCCTTTGTTGTTTTTTATACTTTCAATTACAGAGTTGGTGTGTGTAATATACATATCAGACTTTACTTAAATCTACCACCTCGCTATCTTTTATTTCTTGACTTAAAGCCTCCAGTAAACTAGTGGAATTTTGATTTAGATTCTTAGGAATTTTGATCCTAGTAACCAAAATGAGATTTCCGAATTTTTCTGTCTGTAATATTGGCATTCCCTCATTCTTAATAATGATTTGTTCATTATTTTCTATTCCTTTTGGAATTTTAATCTTGATCTTCTTATCGGATATTGTTTTTATTTTTATTTCCTTACCAAGCGCTGCCTGAGTGATACTTATTGGCAGAGCTGCATATAGATCTCTTCCGTTTCTTTTAAAAATTTTATGGGGTCTTATTGATACTCTTACATAAAGATCACCATATTTTTTGTTGTCAGGGTTTATGCTTCCTTTTTCTCTCATTTTTATTTGTTGCGAATCGTCAATTCCTGGTGGAATATTGAGTGCAATTGTCTCCTGACTTGTAAAGCTTCCTCTCCCTTTACATGATCTGCATGGATTTGATATTATTTTCCCGTTTCCATGACATTTTGGACATGTTGTCGTTACTCTAAAAAACCCTCCTCCTTGCATCACACGTCCACTACCATTGCACATGTTGCATATTGAAGGACTTGTTCCCTTTTCAGATTTTTTCCCAAGGCAGGATTCGCACAGTTTTTCTCTTGTGATATTAATGTTGTTTTTGTAGCCAAAGTAAGCATCTTCGAGTGATATCTCTATTTGGCATGGTATGTCTTTGCCCTTTGTGCTCTGTCTTTGATTCTCTTGTCCGCGTCCTCCGGTGAAAAATGAATCAAAAATGTCTCCAAAATCTTCAAAAATGTCTGAGAACCCACTAAATCCACCAGAAAATCCACTAAACCCGGAACCACCTTCAAAAGCCGTGTGTCCAAACCTATCATATTGAGCACGCTTATTATCATCCCCCAAAACCTCGTAAGCCTCGGTGGCTTCCTTAAAGCGAGTCTCAGCCTCCTTATTACCCTGATTTTTATCAGGATGGTATTTGATTGCTATTTTTCTATATGCTTTCTTGATTTCATCTTTTGAGGCTCCTTTTGAGAGCCCCAAAATTTCATAATAATCCTTTTTCACTACCCCTTATCCTCATCGACAACTTCGTAATCAGCTTCCTTGCTTTCACCACTTGCATTGTTTTGAGTATTGTCTTGACTTGACGCATTAGCTTGAGCATCCTTATACATCACCTCAGCTATTTTATATGAAGCTTGTTGAAGTTCTTCTGTTTTTGATTTGATTAAAGATACATCAGTCCCTTCCAGTGCGTCCTTAAGCTCCTTAATTTTACTTTCAATAGTCTGTTTGTCCTGGCTTGTGATTTTATCGCCATGTTCTTTAAGAGATTTTTCTGTTTGATAAATCAAGGAATTGCCAGTATTTTTCGCCTCTATGTCTTCTTTTAGTCTTTTATCTTCCTCAGCATGAGCCTCCGCATCTTTAACCATCCTTTCAATTTCATCTTCAGATAGACCTGATGAAGATTCAATTCTAATCTTTTGCTCTTTTCCAGTTCCCATATCTTTAGCAGAAACATGGACTATTCCATTGGCGTCAATGTCAAAGCTGACTTCAATTTGTGGAACTCCTCTTGGTGCTGCTGGTATTCCGTCAAGAATGAAATTGCCAAGCACTCTATTTTGAGCTGCCATTTCACGCTCTCCCTGTAGAACTTTAATATCTACGGAAGTCTGATTGTCAGCTGCTGTTGAGAATACCTGACTTTTCTTCGTAGGAATTGTAGTATTTCTTTCAATTAATTTTGTCATGACCCCACCAAGAGTCTCAATTCCTAGGGAGAGGGGTGTAACATCAAGTAGAACCATGTCTTTAGTTTCTCCTGTTAAAATCCCACCCTGAATAGCAGCTCCTATGGCAACAGCTTCATCAGGATTTACCCCTTTGTTTGGTTCTTGCCCAAATATTTCTTTTACAATTTTTTGAATAGCTGGTATTCTTGTAGATCCCCCAACTAGTATTACCTCATTTATATCAGAAGCCTTAAGACCAGCATCTTTAATAGCCTTAAGACACGGTTCCTTTGTTTTTTGAACCAAGTGATCTACCATCTGTTCAAATTTTGCCCTTGTTAAAGTGTATTGTAGGTGTTTAGGGCCATTTGCATCCGCTGTAATAAATGGAAGATTAATTGATGCTTCCTGAGCGCCAGAGAGTTCTATTTTTGCCTTCTCAGAAGCTTCTTTAAGTCTTTGAAGTGCCATTTTATCATTTGACAGATCAATAGCACTATCTCTTTTAAACTCTGTAATCAAGTGTTTAATGATTTCATCATCAAAATTGTCTCCACCAAGATGAGTGTCACCATTTGTTGATTTAACTTCAAAAACACCATCCCCGAGTTCAAGTATTGAGATATCAAAGGTTCCCCCACCAAGGTCATAAACAGCAACTATTTCCTCATGCTTTTTTTCAATTCCATAAGCAAGAGCTGCAGCTGTAGGTTCATTAACAATCCTTTTAACATCAAGTCCTGCGATCTTGCCGGCATCTTTTGTTGCCTGCCTTTGTGCATCGTTAAAGTAAGCAGGCACTGTAATTACAGCCTCCGTAACGGCCTCTCCCAAATAAGCCTCTGCTGTTTCTTTCATTTTTGTAAGAGTTGCAGCAGATATTTCCGGAGGTGACATTTGTTTCTTTATGTTGGAAATATTTACACGAGCATCTCCGTTTTGACCCTTTTCTACTTTATAAGGAACCATCTTGATTTCACTTGCAACTTCTTCAAACCTTCTTCCCATGAATCTTTTTATTGAATATATGGTATTTTCAGGGTTTGTAACCATTTGGTTCTTTGCAACTTGCCCCACAAGTCTTTCTCCCTTGTTTGTGTAGGCCACAATTGACGGTGTGGTTCTTCCTCCTTCTGAATTTTGTATCACGACAGGTTTTCCGTGTTCCATTATGGCAACACATGAATTTGTTGTTCCCAAGTCAATTCCTATAATTTTTCCCATACATAACCTCCTTTTATTTTTATGTTAGTTCTTGCTTTGTGCGACTTTAACCTTCGCAGTTCTTAATATGCGATTATTGTAGCAATACCCTTTTTGGTACACTTCCACTATTTCTGGGACTTTAAGATCTTCTTTTTCTTCTATACCCAGCGCCTCATGTTGACTTGGATCAAAAATATCACCAAGATTTCCAAATTTCTTCAGGTTATATTTTTTGTCAAAACTAGAGAGTATTTCGTTTTCAATCATGCTAATGCCTGACAGTAAAGTATCAAAATCCTTTGATTTTTGTGATGAATCTATTGCTCTTTCCAGGTTGTCAAGAAAGTTAACTATGTCTTTCATTATGTTTTCGTTTGCAAATTTAATGAAATTATCCTTATCCTTTTCAAGTCTTTTTCTGAAGTTTTCAAATTCCGCTTGTTTCCTTAAATACAGATCCTTCATATTCGAAATTTCACTTTCTAGTTCGGCAATTTTCTTCTCCATACTGAAGCTATCTTTCCCTGGGAGCATACTATTTTCTTGTTCTTTAGTCTTCTCAGATTCTTCATCTTTTTTCTTTTCTTCCATTTTAGCCTCCTTCCGTAGAGTATTCTATCTTTAAAAAAAATGTTTTACAAATTTTTTTGAAGAAGAATTTGCGATAAGTTTGGTTCGTTTTGATTACCTTTAAAAGAATGAATTTTGACTATTCAGTTGTATTAGTATAATATTTACACATATTTTAAAGTTGGAAAATTTTTATGTGTATTTTTTTGTCAAAAAATATTTATTCCTTTATTTAAAAGCGAGGCACCTAATTTGCTAAATGCCTTTGGAGGATTTTATGAGTATTTATGATTTTAGGGTAAGGCTTGCATCTGGTCCTGAGATTTCCATTTCAGATTATATGCGCAAGGTATTACTTATTGTGAATGTGGCAAGTAATTGCAGTTATACAAGTCAATATCAAGATCTTGAAATGCTTTACAGGATATATAAGAGGAAGGGGCTTTTCATATTAGGATTTCCTTGCAACCAGTTTGGTTTACAGGAGCCTGGGGCAAATGAGGAGATTTTAAGATTTTGTCAGACAATTTATAACGTCTCATTTCCGATTTTTTCTAAAATTGAAGTTAATGGTGAGAATGCGCATCCCCTATATAAGTATTTAACAGAAAAGTCTCCTCAAGCGTTTAAAGGAGATATTCGCTGGAATTTTACTAAGTTTTTAGTCAACAGAGAAGGTGAGATAGTGGGTAGGTATGATTCTAGGGTTACTCCAATGAGTATCAAGGGTAAAATTGAAAGATTATTGAATTTGAGGTAGCTCTTGTTGTAATTTTTGATATTATTGCTTATGATTTAGCTTGTGAGAATATGCATAGCTCAGACGAGGCACAGGGTTTCTGGGCTTAATGAGACCTTAGATGAATTTAAAAAAAAGTGTGAGTATGCCTTACAAAATAATGTTGACATCGTGGTTTTTCCTTTTTTGTTTGTCGGTCATGTTGGATATGAAAATTTATTAAATAGACCAGAATTTTTGAAAATAAATCTTGATTGTATTAATTTTATAAAAAATCAAACTGACAATAGGCTGTGTGTTGTATTTGGGCATTATGATCTTTGTGGGGGAGAGATAGTAGACTGTGTGTCTGTAGTAAGCGGTAATGAATTTGTTTTGACAACCAGAGAAGTCAATGTTCCAGTTTTATTTAAATACAGGGAGCAATGTATTGCCGTCTTGAATTTTGAGGATCGTCTTTTATTTAAGGAGATTGGAGATGGGCTTAGGACTTGTTTAGGGGAATCTCAATATCTCTTGATTCCATCAAAATCTTGTTTTACTAGAGAAAAAAATAATTTAAGACTTTCTTTTTTTGAAAGAGTGGCTATTGAGAATGATATGGAAGTTGCTTATGCTAATTTATATGGTGTTCATGATTCCGTTGTGTTTGATGGCCTGAGTTTTTTTATTAACAAACACGGAAAGCTAATTCAAGCTAGAGAGTTTGAAGAAGATACTTTATTGAATGAAGGATTTCATGTGTTGAAATTTGATTCTTCTTTTGTAATGCTTGATAGGATGATCTCAGCGTTGGTAACTGCTTTAAGGGAATATGTTTGCCTTGCTGGGTTTGATAGAGTTCATTTGGGTATTTCGGGAGGCATTGATTCTGCTGTTGTCGCTTATCTTGCGTGTTATGCTTTAGGTTCGGATAAAGTTATTGGCATTTCTATGCCTAGTAGATTTTCATCGGATGGGTCTGTTTCTGACGCAAAAGAGCTGGCTAGGGGATTAGGATTTGGGTTGATTAACATGCCCATTGAGGTGGTGTTTTCAACCACTTTGGAATTTTTGAGTGCATATTTTAATACAGAGGGAATTACTGAGGAGAATTTGCAGGCAAGGCTTAGAGGCCTTCTTTTAATGTCTTATAGCAATGCAAATCGTTCTTTGCTTCTAAATACCGGCAATAAAAGTGAAGTTGCTGTTGGTTATTGCACGCTTTATGGCGACTCTTGTGGGGGAATTGCCTTGATTGGGGATTTGTTTAAAGGCGATGTATATGAACTTGCAAAACATATTAATTTAAAAGAGGGTAGAGACGTTATCCCTATTAATATTATTTTAAAAGAGCCTTCTGCTGAGTTAAGGCCTGAGCAAAAAGATAGCGATTCTATTCCCAGATATGAAGTTCTTGATGAGATATTGACTAGATATTTAATTGAAAATGAACCTTTGGATTTGCTGTATGAAGCTTTTGGAAAAGAATTAGTCACGAAAGTATTAGACCTTTATTCTGGTAGTGAGTATAAGAGGAGGCAAGGCGCTATGGTAGTTAAAGTTTCTAGGAGTACTTTTGGTAATGATATTCTGCTGCCTGTTTCAGGTGTTGAATTAGCGATAGATGGATAATGCTGGTATTGTTAGTATATTAAATGAATTTAACT
This sequence comes from Candidatus Borrelia undatumii, assembly GCF_020882015.2. Taxonomy (GTDB): domain Bacteria; phylum Spirochaetota; class Spirochaetia; order Borreliales; family Borreliaceae; genus Borrelia. The sequence continues at coordinate 535,750 of NZ_CP086555.2, forward strand.
TGAAGTTAGAAAAGATTTTTTTGCTGATCAATACTTACTCTTATGAGCTTTATAAAGAAACTCCCAGATATTTTTATGATGATATTACAGATTATCTTGAATTAACTCTGGAAGCATCGAATAAGTTTAAAGAAGAGCTTGAAGCTTCTGAAGAGTTAAAAATAGGTAAATTTCTTATTAAAAGCATGAAGTGTGATTTAATCTCCTATCTGTATTTGTCTTTAGAGTTGATAAACAATTCTATGAGTTATGGTGGGGTTAAAGACGCTGGGCTTGCTTTTTTGAAGGCTATTTCTTTTAAGATTTCATCGATAATATCTTCTACGGAGATTGAACTTGAAAATTTGGCTCTCTCTCTTAAATATAAGGAACTGCAAGTTTTAGATAAGGATAGGCATAAGATATTAATTTTTTCTGGAGATAAAACTTACAATGAGGAAATTACATCGTATTTCAACATGAAATACGATGTAATTTCTGTAAATTCTGTAGATTTTTTCAATAAAGAGCTTTGTAATGATTTTTATGATTTAATCATTCTTGATTTTTTATCAGACAGAGATGTACAGGTAATTTTAAATTTACTTAAAGAAATTAAAAAAAATAGTCTTTATGAAAAGATTCCAGTCATTATTGTTTCCAATATAATTAGAAGAGATATTGTTAAAATTTTTATTGAAGAGAAAGTGGATGATTATTTTTTCAAAAGTTTAGATTTGTTAGTTCTGGAGGCTAGGATAAGCAGTTTTATTGAGAAGAAAAAGGACGTAGAACAGGGTCAGAAATATTTAGATCTTATACTTAAAAGCAGAGAATATCTTGAGAGTGGGTTAATTGAGGCTGGGAACTATATTGAAAATTTATTGCCTGATAAGGTACAAAACGAGTTTTTTAGCACTAATTGGATTTTTATTCCTTCAGAGAGAATTGGAGGTGACTTCTTTAACTACTATTTTGTTAGTGATGACGAACTAGTAATTTATTTAATAGATATTTCAGGACATGGGGTAGGTTCTACACTTTTATCCTTAAGTGTTGCAAGCGTTATTAATTCTTATGTTATGAATAATGATGATATTAGTCCTTCTAGGGTTTTAGGATACATTAACAGTTATTTTGTTAAGTTTAGGAGTGATATGTTTATTACGTTATGGTATGGTGTGTTGAACGTAAAGACAAAGTATTTAAAGTTTGCAGCAGCAGGAGCACCTCCCGCTATTGTTTTAAGCCATGGTAATAGTATTTGCCTTCATTCAAGGGGGATGATTCTTGGAATTGAAGAGATATATTCTTGTCAAGAAAGTGAGTTTTTATTAAATAAAAATTCGCATCTCCTACTATTCAGTGATGGTGTTTATGAAATTGAGAATAAGAGAAACTTAATAATGTCCATGGATGACTTTCATACAATAATCAAAGAGAATTCGCGTTGTTTAGATGATTTTATTTTAATGAGCATTTATAAGAGCATGCTGAGCCTGTCTAAGTATAATAAATTTAGGGATGATTTTTCCGTTTTAGAATTTATTATCAACTAGTAGCTAAAATAGGAAAGAGGGGTTTTTCCATCCAAGCGCCTTTTGAAACGGTATTGATTAATTTTCTAGAACTTCTAAATCGACGGTATAAGTTTACCTTTTTTTGATTTCTCGTTTATTCTCTTGCTTTCTAGATTGTTTGTCTTTGTTCGTGCTCAATCCGGTAAGAGATTTTAATAGTTTATTTAGTGTCCAAGTAGAAAACTTTATGTAAAGTATTTTGAAAGGATTTTTTGTATTTTTGAGTAGTATCTTGAGGGATTCCAGGTTCATTATAGTTATTATCTCTCTTAAAATTTTAGGAAGGTTATTGAAAATTTTAGAACCGACTCTATGCCCCTCCATAATAAAATTTTGAAGCATCGTTTGATCTTTTTTTTGTAATCTTCTCATATACAGCTTCAGTATTCTCTCCTGTGTTCTCATTATTTCTGAATTTATTTGTTCCTGTTTCTTTGATATTTTTTTATTCGATTCAATAATTGGTTTTCTGGGGAGAGATTTATACGGATTCGTGCCTGGGATGTGATTTTTTGTAATTTTCATTTACATTTACTCCTGTTTAAATAAGCTAGACCTGGTTAATTTTATTAGGTTTTTTGCTTTTATACAACTGACAAACTGACATTGATATTTTGATTTTTTATTATTAGAATCTAGTGGTATGAAGAAATATTTGAGTATAAGTTTTTTTAATTTATTAGTTGGTATGCTCATTTTGTTTTTTATTATATTTATTCAATTTAGAGACTTGAGTCAGAGTGTTTTTTTATTAAAAGATTTAAAATTATTGGTTAGTAATAAAGTTGAAGATAGCAAATATGCTTTAAATAATATCACCCTTAGCGTGAGGGGAATGAGAATAAATTTATCTAAAGAAAGTCCGCTTATTATTCCTAGTAGTGAACTTTATCTTAATCCTGTTTCCTATAGATTGCAGCATAATGAGGTCCATGTTTATTTTGAGAATAACGTTTTCTTGCTATTTGCTTTTGATCCGGAGGACAATTTTAGTATTAGTTCAAATCTTTCCAGGAAGTTAATACTAAATTATGAAATTGAAGATGATTATAAAATTTTTTTTGATAAAGATGTTTTAATCAGGGGTAAAGATTGCTATTTTGAAATTTTTTTGGGAGAAAATACTCAAATTAATGAGAGAGAAATTCTGATTGGTCCTCAAGAATTTTTTAAGATTGGAAATTTGATTAAAGAGATTGAAAAGCCCAAAGATCTTGTAACTAAAGAGGCTCCTGAAAGCATTTCTTTAGATATGAGTTCTTCTGTTGTGTATGTATCAATCGAGGAAGTCGAAAAAGGGGTTTTTGACTCTGCAATAGTTAGGTTTAAAAACAAAGCATATAATGCATGGAGTAGTGATTCTGCTTTTAGCGTTAAGCAGGGTGGGTGGCTTAAGGATAGTGTATATTCTTTTGATGAGGAGATATTTGTCTATCTTTTGGCTGAGTCTTTGACAAGACTGGATCATGAGGATATTTTTTCAAAGCTTGAGCCTTTGATGAATCTTAACGAACATAAGTTAACTTATTTAAGTTCAAGTTATTATGTTAATGAAGAGAAGCTGGATAAATTTTTTAGCTATTTATCTGTCAATAAGACCTTTATCAATTCTCTTGAGTCGGATAAGCTTTTAGGGTATTTAAAAGAAGATTCTTCTCTTTTGGAGAAGATTTTTTTATCTGAGAACGCTTCTCTTTTCAGTGAGGCATTAGATATTTTAAAGGAGCCAGAAATAGTACTCAACTTTGACTTTAATGTGATACAAGCATACAACATACTATCTAATTATATCGTATTTTTAAAGTTGAATGATGATAGCTTTGTTTTTGGAAAACTGAAAAAAGAGCTAGCTAATTTCATATCCACTTTATTTCTTGTATCTAGCAATGGTAGGGCTTATATCCCCAGCGATAGGGATAATTTATCTTGGGATTTTGAATATACATTAAAGGTGGCAGGATTACTTAAAAGATTGGCTTATGAGCTAGGAGATGATTTAATATTAAGACTTTCTTTTAACGCCATATATTATGCTTTGATGAGTAAAGAGGTTGATCGAATTCCTTATGAAGCTTATTATGCAGATATTGTAGATAACGATTATCTTCCAAAATTCATCTTGATTCCAAGTGCTGGAATTGGAAACTGGATATATGGTGCTTCAAAAATTTCAAATTATAATATTTCCGATGTTAGTTATTCTCTTGATTTTAATCGTAGTTTAAATTCTCCTGGATATTTTTTTTTCAAGGGTATTTCAAATCCTACTTTGGTTAGGTTTAGAAGTATTAATTGGTATACTGATCCTCAATTTTACATATACTCTGATGGATGGAAATATTATCCTGGTAACAAGATGTTGGTTTTAAAAATAACCCCAAAAAAGAATGAAGATACAAATATTTTATTAAGATTTGATGATATTAAGATAACTAGGAATATTGATGAATAATCTTATTGATAAGACCCAGTTAATAATTGATGTTGGAAATACAAGTATCTCTTTTGCATCATATAGGCAAGATGAAATGCAGATATTTTGTAGGCTTGAAATGAAGCACGATTTAAGCTTTAATGAGATCTATGAATTTCTTAACTTGAAATTTGACAACAAGATTTGTCAAGTATTTGTAAGTAGTGTTGTGCCAATTATTGATAAAGTACTCATAAGCGTTGTTACTTCTCTTTATAAGGTGATTCCTTTATTTATCAAATTCGACTTAAATTATGATTTAAGCTTTAATCCGTATAAAAACAGTCGGTTTTTGTTAGGTTCAGATGTTTTTGCAAATCTTATTGGAGCTATTGAGTTTTATAATTTTGATAATGCTTTGGTTGTGGATCTTGGAACGGCTTGTACTATCTTTGCTGTTAGTAGAGAAAATGGAATACTAGGAGGGCTTATTAATGGAGGCCCTCTCGTAAACTTTAATGCATTAATTAAGAGCGCATATCTTTTAAAGGATTATGTCCTTACAATACCAAAAGAATTACTAGGGATCTCAACAATTGCTAGTGTTAATAGTGGAATCATTTATCAATACAAGTACCTAATAGAGGGAGTTTATTATGATCTTGTTAGGAAATATAGGGAGGAATTTAAATTGATAATTACAGGAGGCAATTCTCATTTAGTTTTACCCCTATTGAGTATAGATTTTGCTTTCAATTTATATTTGACCGTTGAGGGAATTAGGATTTTGGGGAATTCTTTTAAAGGCGATTATGGCTGTCAGGTTTAATGATTTTACCTATATTGTGTTACTATTGTACCAGTGGTAAGACGTGAGGAGTGTGTAAATGAGGTTGTTATTTGTCATTTTGTCTACGATGGCTGTTGCTTTTTTTACTTCTTGTCCCTTGTGTATGCTGGGGATTTATTTTTGTATTTTTGATTTTGTAAGTTACGGTCTAGTTAATTTTGTTTTCAGATCCGGAAGAAAAACCAATTAGGTGTTTCGGTTGTAGGATTCCCTTTATATTGGGCATATTGGGATCTATGATGGGCTGAGGGCTTTTAGATTTTTGGAAATAGTTGTCTATGTTGTTCCGTTTTTGCTGGATGGCGTCTGCTTTCTCTTAAGGTGGATCCCCCTGCGCTTTGGTATGATCTTGCTGGTTCTATGAAGTGCTATATCCATAACTCCTTGCAGTATTGGTGCTGTATCCAAAAGCATAGGTTTTCTTTAATATTTCTACTTTTGTAGTACAAGTATTAAATTTTTAGAATATTTATAAACAAATCCTCTTTTTTAAATTCTCTGTTAATACCAAAACGAGTCAATGAAAAGTCATATTTGACGGGGTCATTTTTATTACTCTTTGAAAAATATTTCGTGACTTCTATTGCCTTCTTAAGATTTACGCTCTTGCTATGCTTAAGATTGAACAGTTTAAAAGATATATCTGTCATGTGAGTGTCCATTGGAACTATTAAGTCTGAGGGGCTAAATCTGCTCCAGGTTCCTAAATCAACGTCGTCTTTTCTTATCATCCATCTTAAAAATAAAAATAATCTTTTACATGCGCTTCCTTTTGAGGGTTTTGGAAGCAACAAGCCAAAGGGTTCTTCATTAATTTTTTCCATGTAACTTATTAGGTTGTCTAGGCTTGATATGAAATTTCCATTTTTTTTGTAAATATTGTAGAAAAGATTCTCGATTGTTGAGTATTTGCTTTGTATTTCCTTAATGGCCATTATTAGGTTTACAATGTCTTCTGTTTTGAAGAATCTATAAACAAAGTCTTCATATACTATGTTTAACTCATCTTTTGTAAAATATTTAAGACTTTTCGAGGGTTTTGTACCCAGTGGCCTTAAAATTCTGTTGATTGCTTCCAATATTTTCTCGACTCTCCCAAGCGCCAGTGATGAACTAACAAGACCCACAAGCTCAATATCTTCTATTTCCGAGTATTGATACAAAAACTCCAAAGGATCGGGATGAATAAACTCTCTCTTGTTATATCGATTGTATATAAACTCCAGGATATCAAATGTAATATCTCTAGCTTTTTGCATCGTTGAATGCTAACAATCTAATCAATATTTTTTTTAATTTTTTGTCATAAAGTTTGTCCTGTGCCCATTTGCCCGTAAGGTCATATATGGTTGGGGCAGATCCCCTTTTGACAAGGTAAAATCTAGGATCAACCATATTAGAATTTATATCTTGTCTTGAAGCGTAGGCTTTTAAGTGCTGAATGTGAGCCCTGATTCCTTCCTTGATGTTAGAAAAGGAGTTTCCCTTTGTAACATTGTCAGTGGCTCCTATCCCTGAAAAATTATGCTGTTCTTTAGAGACAATGCCGTTAAATCTTAAAATGCCCGTTTCAAGCAACATTTGTGCGTAAGCTATGTCGCAATTTATCCCCTCAATCAAAGCCTCATCTATGTAGGTCTGTGCAATCATCTGAACATATTCTGATTCAAGATAGGGGTTCATTTTTAATGTATATTCTACAAGATCCCCTACTTGACTTCTTCCCTTGCTCAGAAGAAAAGGAATATACCCTTCTTCCTCTATTTCAGTGCTTATCTCAATTATGTCGTCTTCGCAGTAACCTGCTACGGTTAGTAACACTAATATTTTCGATATTACTAAAAGCATAGATTTTTTAAACATTTTTAAAACCCTCTTTCTCCAATAAATTTGTCGATTTCTTTAAGAACAAAATTAAACCTTGGCAACATTAATTTCTTTTCTTTAAATAAATTGAAACTCCTTAAATAACTTCTGCTAAATATAAAATCAGAGATTTCTCCAATATTAGTCATGTTTATAACTTTTATCGATGAAGAATTCATTTGGGTTTCTTTTAATTCATTTTCGTCTTGCTTTATTAGCAATTGCAAAGTTTTTATTTTATTTAAAGTTTGGGGCTTGCCTCCTATGTTTATGTATTTCCTTATTTGTTTGTTTTGACTAATAATTGGGTTAGCGATATCTGCTTGATTTCCAATTGTAATTAATGTTAGCTTGTCCAAGTTCATCTTCAGATTCAAAAACTCTAGTTTTTGAGTCGACTTAATGAGTTCAAAAATGTTTTGAACCTCGGAAATCTCAGATGTTTTATCTGCTCTTTCATCTAAAATTTTCATAGGTTCAACCAAATATTTAATGGCTTTGTTTGAAATATCCGTCAATAAGCTATTATCGTTATTTTTAATAAAGTCACTAGTGTGGGATGATTGATATTTGGGTGAATATGAATAGACAATGTTCCCTCTCTTAACTAGCTTATTTACCAGTAATTTAAACATTGAATCATGAGAGTGAGAGGGCAGTATAATAAGCACACTGTCGTATAACTCCTGATCATTGCTAATAAAGGCATCTTTATACACATTTATGTACCTTGGTATATAGTTCATTTCGTTTATGAAAAATGGATTAAATTCGTATGAAAGAAAAGGATTTTGACTCTTAAGTCCCAGAGTTAGGCTGGTTGGATACCAAACAGATAGACTTAAGTTATTTGTATGGTCTTTAATTCTAGTAAAGCCTATTTTATAACTAGATTGTTCATCCTCTGGATAATCTGTAAACAGGCCAAGATACGAAAATGTAGTAGCGACTAGTAATATCAATATTGATGGCATCACTAATATTCCTTTAAATAGTAAGGAGTAAACCATTCCCTTAAATTTATTACGCTGTCCATCTATCCCTTTTCTTCTAGACAGTATCGTGTTTATATTTTTAATTATGATCATTACCAAAAAGGCTAAAAATAGAGATCCAACATACAACATGAGTGGCTTGATTTCCACCAGATACAGATCTAACAGGAAAAATACCCCTGGAAGAATTATGAAGTAGTCCTCGTACGAGAACTCTCTTTTAAAATTGAAGAAGTTTATGACCAAAAACGCGCTGAAACTCAGCAAAAACATAATCTCATAAAACTGTCCACTCATAAAAGCACTTTTTCCTTAAGTAATTATAAGCATAAAAATGTTATTTACAAAATGATTTGTATGGAACGTTCTTAACGTTCTTGAAGATAAGAAGAATATATAGACCACATGATTTTCGCCTGCCAAATTACTGACATCCGTTGACAAAGTAATTACTTATTTTGTGATTTTAGAAAGTATTTTGAATTACAGCCATTATCTAATTTGAAATTAGAGAGTAGCTGTAACTTGACTGTGTGGTTTTCTGTGGGTGTGGATTTATCCTTTTAGTTTATGTGGTATAATGAGATGTCTTGAAAGATGAAGGGAAGGCAGTGTGTTGGGGATTTTTCTGGGAACAGGTGCGTCGAGTGGCATCCCTATGTTGAACTGCGATTGTAGGGTGTGTAGTTCAAGTTTTGGTAAAAACAAGAGACTTAGAAGCTCATTTCTTCTAGGTGTGGATGGGATTAACTTGTTGATTGATACAGGGCCTGATATTAGAGCTCAGCTTTTAAGAGAGAATATATCTAGTCTCGATTTAGTATTGTACACACATGAGCATTACGATCATGTTATGGGATTTGATGATATTAAATTTTATACAAGACACATTCCTTTGAATGTATACGCTCGAGGGAGCACGATGCAACACATTAGAAATGCGTTCCCCCACAATTTTACAACAGAAGCGTCCATAAGTGGAAGAGCTAACATCATCCCCAATTTAGCCATAGAATTAGAGCCGATTGTTTTTAAGGGAGTAGAAATAATGCCAATCCCTTTGTTGCATGGGGATGTAATTAGCCTAGGGTATAAAATAAACAATCTAGCATATCTTACTGATGTTAAGTCTATTCCGGAAGTTTCTTATAAATATTTAACTGGTTTAGATGTATTAATAATAGATGCTTTAAGAATCAGGCCCCATCCTGGACATTTGAATTTTGATGAAGCTATTAGTGAGGTTAAAAGAATAAAACCCAAAGTTGCTTATTTTACCCACATAGCACATGATATAATGCATGAAGAGTTTGATTATTTAAATAAGGATGGTATTTATTTGGCTTACGACGGGCTTCAGATACATATTTGACTTAAAGGTTGGTAGGCTTTGTGGATTTGATTTCTTGGAATGTAAATGGAATAAGAGCTCTTTTTAAGAAAGGTTTCCTTGGATTCGTTGAAAAATATAATCCAGACATTTTGTGTCTTCAAGAAACTAAGGCTTGTAGGGAGCAATTGCCAAAAGAGCTTGTTAATCTTGAGGGATATTTTTCATATTTTTCAGAAACCACAATAAGGGGGTATAGCGGGGTTGGTATTTATACGAAGAGTGAGCCCGTTAGAGTGGAAAATATGGGTAAGGATATCTTTGATAGGGAAGGAAGAAGTCTTGTTGCGCATTATCGTGATTTTATTCTTATTAATGCCTATTTCCCCAATTCTCAATCGTTAAGAAGAAGACTACAGTTCAAGCTTGATTTTTTAATGAATATTAGGAACCTTGCACATTCGTTTACAAGTTCTGGAAAGAACCTTATCATATGCGGTGATTTTAATATTGCACATACTGAGATTGATTTATCTAATCCCAAGGCTAGCAGAGATTCCGCTGGGTATTATGTTGAGGAAACTACTTGGATGGGTAATTTTTTAAATGAGGGCTATGTTGATACATTTAGAATGTTTAATAAGGAACCAGGTAACTATACTTGGTGGGATTATAGAACAAGGGCAAGGGAACGCAATATTGGTTGGAGGATTGATTATTTTATTGTGAATGAAGTTTTTAGATCTAGAGTGAAAGATTCTTTAATTTTGGGCGAAGTAATGGGAAGTGATCATTGTCCTATTTTTTTGCACCTAGATTAGTAATAACTGGGGATGGTATATGAATAAGTGTTTCTTAATTATTCTTATTTTTTTTGTTCACGGATTTACTTTTGGCACTGATTTAGAAGATATTGATTTCTATCGCAGTCTTGATAGGAAAGAACTAGTTTTGGTAATTCATTTACTTGAGCGGGAAAAGTATTTGAGTCAAGACGGCAACATTTCAACATATGTTGGCTTGGCAAAGGAAGCTTTAGCTGAAAGAGATATTCGGGTGTTGCAAGATGATAAAGTGGGTGATCTACAACATGCTGAGTCTTTAAGACGACCGGATAGCTATAGTAGTGCAAAACTTGCTTTAAATGTAACAGAGGCCTTAAATATTTTGGTTTATTGTGACAGTGAAGATAGGTTTTTAAAAACCCTAGATGGGCGAAATGTGGGGTTTCAAAATGGTAATTTTGTTATTCTGGATTCTTTTCATGTTAAAAGCTATGGTGATGCGCCCAGCGAGCATACTACTATTGAGATTTATAAGGAGAGTATTTTAAACCCTAATTTTAATAGATTCGAATCAGATAAAGATGGTCCTTTTGTCTACATTAGTGAGTTTGATAAAAAGGTGTACCTTGGTGATATTTCGAGTTTATCTAGGATGGAACTATTGTTTCTGTTTTACGAACTATTTCCTATTGCAAAACTAAAGAGCACAAAGGATTGGTATGATTTTGGATTTTCATCTATCCTTAAAGAGATTAAAAAAGCTTATAATGTAGAGACAAATTCAAGGAGAATTAAATGAAATATCGAGATGTCAATAGTATGTTTAAGGTTATCGTTTTAATTTTAGCGTTTCTTCTTCTATCCTGTGCTCCCGCCAAATTGAAGACAGATAAAAGCCTAATAAATGGTCAGCTTGATAATGGTCTTAAATATTATGTTTATGCTAATAAAACGCCGGAGAAGGCTGTATATATGGGGATTTTATTTAATGTTGGTTCCTTAAATGAGGAAGAACATGAGAGAGGTCTGGCTCATTATCTTGAGCATATGGCTTTTAAAGGGACGGGAGATTATCCGGGTGGTGAGAGTATTTTGAAAGTTCTTAAAAAGTTTGGAATGGCATTTGGAGCTGATATTAACGCATACACTACTTTTGATAAGACTTACTATAGTCTTGATTTGCCTGATGGCAATAATGAGGAAGAGGTTGATGAGGCTTTAAATGTGTTGAAGAACTGGGCCTCTCAGATGGAATTAGATGAAGTAGAAATAGAGAAAGAGCGTAATATCATTATTGAAGAGAAGAAGCGTGGAGAGCGTTATCCTAATAGAATTATTGAAAAAATGTTTAAGTTTATTCTTGGCAATAGTAGATATGCGGACAGATTTCCTATTGGTCTTGAAGAGAGGATTTTATCTTTTAAATCAGAAAATTTTAAGGAGTTTTATAGAAAGTGGTATAGACCAGATCTTACTAGTATTATTATTGTAGGAGACATTGAGCCTGATAAGATTGAAAAAAAGATAAGGGAAAAATTTTCATCCTTGACAAAACCTGAGAGTGAGATAGAAAAGATTAGAGTAAATCTGGATACAGTAATGGGTGAAAAATTTGTTAGCATAGAAGATTTTGAGAAACCGTTTCCTGGTGTGGCTTTTATTAAAAAGGAGATTTACGATGTTTCGCCCACTATTGATTATGTTAAAAAAAATACAGAGCAAGCTTTGTTGGATGGTCTTTTTGGGAATAGGTTTTCCGAGTTAAAGACTTCTGGAATTAATCACTTTATGTCTTTTGATAAACATAGTTCTCCGTTAAAGTCGGATGATAGGCACATTTTAATTGATCAGATTTCTGTTGATTTAAACCCAGATCATTTAAAAGAGGGCATTGAAGAATTTTTTTATCAATTTGAAAGAATAAAGAAATTTGGGTTTACTCAAGGAGAAGTAGACAAGGTTAAGTCTCAGCTTATAGGTTCTTACAAGCTAGCCAGAGATAACATAGGGAAGAGAAATTCATCTAGTATCATGGATATTTTAGTAAAAGCTGCCTCAGAAGGTAATGAGATGCTTGATATGAATGAATATTACAACATTGCTATTGATTATCTAAATAAAATTAGCCTAGCTGCGATAACGGAATTTGCTAGGAGTGAGGCGTATGTGGAAGCCAGTTCTATTATTTACTCTTATTCTAGTAAATCTCATCTTAGTTTGACTTTTGAGGAAATTCAGGAGATGAAAGAGCTTGCTTTAAAAAGAGAAAGTATTCCTTATGAAGACGTGTCAGTTCAGGGAAAATTTTTAAAAGAAGATTTAGAAAGCAAAGATATTATTGACGAGAAGGAATTATTTGGAGGAGTTTCATCCTTTACGCTTGAGAATGGAGTTGAGGTTTACTTTAAATATAATGAACAAAAGAAGAATGTGGTTGCTCTTCAAGCAAATTCTTGGGGTGGTTTGTTAAATGAGGACGCTGATTTTATTCCTGTTTTGGCTCTAGCGCCAAGATTGGTTTCAAAATCAGGATATGGGGATTATTCTCAACTTCAAGTTGAAAAATATTTGGCAGACAAGGTCGTAAATTTAAATCCAGCAGTTGATTTTCAAAAGACAAGGATTAGTGGTAGTGCTGAGGTCAAGGACCTTGAAACTCTTTTTGAGCTCATATATTTTACATTCAAAGAACCAAAAATAGATGATATTGTCTTGCAGAATACTGTTGAGGACATAAAAGCTGTCATTAAGAGTAATGAGAATGATTCTAAATATCTGTTTAGGAGAGTTGTTCAGGGGTTTTATAATAATGATGATTATCGTTACAGAGATATTAAGGAATCTGATTTGACAAATATGACAAAAGAAGTCCTCTTGGATTTTTATAAAAAAAGATTTACCTATGCAAATAACTTCAAATTTGTGTTTGTGGGAGATATAGATTTAAATATAATCAAGACTCTTTCAAGGAAGTACATAGGCAATCTGAGCTCTGAAAAAAGGGATGAGTTTAAAGATTTAGACTTTTCCTATAAGAAAGGTACGGATAGAATAGTTGTACGAAAAGGCGAGGACTCAAGTGGCATTGTGCATGTTTTGTATCCCTTTAAATTCAATTATACACCCGAGGATGCTTTAAATTATGAGGCTTTAACTTTGCTTTTAACAGATGGTCTTATTAAGAATATTAGAAGGGATATGTCTAGTGTTTATTCAATAAGCGCATATTTTGACTATTCTGTTAGAAAATATGCGCATTCAGATGGCTTTGTAGTTGTGAATTTTACAGTTGAGCCTAAAGTACTTGATAATGTCTTGAAATCTGTTAATGACTATATACTGGAGAGACAAAAGATAGATTACACAGAAGAAGATTTTGATTACGTTAAGAAAAATATCATTAAAGAGGAGGAAATTAAATCTCAATCTAATTGGTATTGGTGTTCTTCAATATCAGATTCTCTTCTTTGGACGGGCACTTTCGGGGATAATATGAGCACTACTTTTATTGAAAATAATTTAAACAAAAATACTATAAATTCATTGTTGAAGAAGATTGATTTTAATCAGAAGACAGAAATTGTTTTGGTACCAGAAAAGGAATAATTAATTTGGATTTTGGCTAAAAGGTATGTTTTTATCTTTTGTTATCTCATCTTTTAAAAGGACTAGCAGCTCTCCGGCTATTAGTCCTTTCTTGTTCCACAATAGTTCTTCTAACTTCGAAGCCCACCCTTCGTAATTTTTGACACCGGATTTGGGGAAATATGTAGTACTAATCAAAAATTCTGCAATGTCCTCTTTTGGAATTTGGATAGTGTAGGCATAAAATTCGTTTATTACTAGTCCATTAGTTTTAATATCATAACCCTTATTGTCTAAAAATTTGATCCAAGCTCTCTTTTCTTTTTGAGGGATATCGTTATGCCACAAATCAGAGATTTCTTTATTAATATTGTTATCTGTGAAGAAATACATATGTAAAATTTCATGCATGAATATTATCATTTGAGCTGCTTTTGACATACTTTCATCTTCTGAATAAGAAGCTAATGCAATATTTCTCGATTTATCTTTGACTCGCAATGTATGGTCTTTAATGTATACTAGTTTATTAATTATGATGATGTTTCTTAATATAAGCTCCTCTTTGTTTAACTTGGCATTCATTTTTTTAGCCATATTGAAAAATTCAACTATATCCTCTAGTCTGTAGTTATGTCCCGTCCATCCTTTTTTGTTTTCTAGTTCTTTGTTTGATAATATCTTACCTCTAAAATTTTTCTTCTCTGTAAAAAAGGCCAATCTTTTAAGCATTAAAGATTGATCCTTTAAGCGCTTAAATTTTAATATGTATATTTCAGGATCTGCTATGAGGTTAAAGATCTCAAAAGAATCTCTTCTATAATTCTCTTTTTTATAGTTAAGAATAAATTTTAAATCAGAATTTATTGGTTTGTTGATATCATAATAGTCATTCATATTGATATATCCAATTTCACTTATTTGAATCATCTTATTATTTCTACTAAGTTTTATTTCGTCGTTTTCGTTTTTCAGTGATGTGTACTTTAAGATGTTAGATAATGCTATTTTTTGAGTTTCTTTTTCGGAATATAACTCCGAAATTATGGGATTTAATATTTTTTCTCGAGCTTTAAATCCCATAATAGGAAAGGTGTTTTTTTCAAGATTAAATTCAATAGAATACTCGTTTTGACTAATTAGCACTTTTAGCTTTTTGGATTTTGATTCTTCTATTTCTGTGTTTGCGACTTTTCTTTCAATATTATTCAGGGTAATAGACGAGATATCGTCCATTGCTATCTCTACTTCCAGCTTTACATCCGGATTGATTACTTTTGGGATTTCATACAGACGGGCACCACTTTGAGTAGTAACTTCTATACTTGCGTTCTCGTTTATCTTAAGATCCAGAAAAAGGGTGCTTACCCTTCTGTCGCACCTTAAGACAGCCCGATGATCTTCGTCTGGCACCCCCTCTCCTTTGCTCGCATCCACCCTACCAAGACTCGTTAATAAAAACAATACTGCTAAGAACTTTTTCACCACTACACAAAAAAAGAGAGAAGTCAATAAGACCCTCTCCTTGAAACATCCTCTAGGGGAGTCGAACCCCTCTTGCCAGGATGAAAACCTGGAGTCCTAACCGATAGACGAAGAGGACACGATGAGCTCAGTAGGACTCGAACCTACGGCCAACGCCTTAAAAGGGCGCTGCTCTACCATCTGAGCTATGAGCCCAACAGACAAATTAAGTCTACCAAATCCAATGACACCACTGCCTAAGAATACACCAACATACACCCCAAAGCAAGTCTCAAGTTTTTGAGCTGCACAGGACTTGAACCTGTAACCGGCGGATTAAGAGTCCGACGCTCTACCACTTGAGCTAGCAGCCCTTCATTGTCAAACTAGTAAATAGAATAAGTTTTTATAAGTGCAATGTCAAGAATTATGATCACTTTTTTCAATATTTTCTAGCAATTTTCTTGCTTCTAAATGGTTGGGGTTTAAGCCTAGTAATGTTGTTAGAGCCTTCCTTGCTAAAACTTTGTTTTTTGCATTAATTCTTGCCCTTGCAAGTTTTAGTAGCAAATTTTGATTATTGGGCAAGAACCTTAAAGCATTCTCGTATGCAAAATCGGCTTCATTATATCTTTCAAGTTTGTAGAAACAATCTGCCATTAGATTGTATACCTTCATTATCCTTGCTCCATTTGGGTCAAGGCCAATGTATTCTTGGAAATACTTGAGAGCGTTTTTATATTGCTTTTGAAAAAAATAAGACTCCCCCAATGCTTGGATTACCCTTGAATCATATCTTTTTATTGTAAGTCCCTTCATAGATTCCAGCTCGGCGTTCTTATATTCTCCTGCACCTATTAAGCTCCATATGAGTATCACTCTCGCATCTAGGTTATTTGGATTCCTATTTAGTTCCTCTTGGGTATTTATAATGGCTTCTTTAAATCTACCTTCTCTGTACAGCAGAAGCGAATCTTCCCTCTCTTGCGCAACCAAAAGACTTGAATACGAAAAGACAAGCAAGATTGTTTTCAAGGGAGATATTCTATGTATCATATTTCCTCCATCACGCAATTCCCTTTAAATATTGCCCCCGAATCTATAGAAAGTTCTTTCGTTTTGATATTACCAATCAGTTTGCCAGTTTTGTAAATTCTTATTGCATCCAAAGCTTCAACATTGCCCCTCATAGTTCCGTGAGTCAAAAAATTGTTGCATTTAATTTCCGCCTCTACATCAGCCTTTTCTCTTAAATATACTGAACTCGTGGATTTTATGTACCCTTTAAGTAAGCCTTCAACCACTATTGGCTTATTGCTTTCTATATACCCTTCAAATTCAAAACTACTCTTTATAACATTTTGAGTACTACTTTCTTCAAATTCTAGACTGTCTACGCTCATGCTAACCCCCAAAAATGAATGCAATACGCACCCACTTTTGGCCTAATGTAACAACTTAAAAACAATTTGCCTTCAGTCTCTCCTTTGTCCTAGAAATCTCAGTAGGTACAGGAATAAGTTTATGAAATCTAGATAGAGTTTTAAGGAAGCCACGACCACCATCCTATTTTTAAGCTCAGTTCCATCTTCCAACCTCCTGTTCATCCTAGAAATATTTTGAACATCATAAGCTGTTAAGCCTGTGAACAATACTACCCCTACTATTGAGATTAAAAAATTAAGCCCTGAACTCCTGAAGAATATATTAAAAATAGAAGCGATAACAACACCCCATAAACCCATTACAAAGTAACTTCCCATTTTTGTAAGATCTGTGCTGGTTGTATATCCATAAAAAGACATTGCAAGGAAGGTTAAAGAAGTGATTCCGAATGTATAAAAAATTGAACCCTGGGTGTATATCAAGAAAACAGAAGACAGTGTTACGCCTGTTAGAGCTGAGTATCCTAAAAAAAGAGCCGTTGCTGTACTACTTGATATTTTTTCAATCGCACCGCTTATTGCGTAAACAAGCCCGAATTGTACAAGTACTATCGCCATAAATGACATCGGGTTTGAGAAAACTATGGCCCTCATCACTACATTCTCAGACGTTGTATAGGCAAATACCGCAGATATTAAAAGACCAACTGCCATTAGTCCAAAAACTTGAGCCAAGAATTTATTTTTTATCCTTATCTCTTGCTTATCTTGAGTTAATTCAAACATAATAGTTCCTCCTTTTTATTTGCTTCCTTCATTAAATTTTTTGCATAACTCATCGAACACAGTGCTTGGAACTTTGCCGTATCTTAAAAACTCCATCGAGAATTCAGCTTTTCCCTGTGTAGATGATCTTAAAACAGTTGAAAACCCGAACATTTCGCTTAAAGGCACCTCGGCTTCAACTTTTGAGAAACTTCCCTCTTCAAGGGAGCCTAAAATTATGCCCCTCCTCTGATTTAGAAGACCAAACATGTTGCCCTGAAATTCTGTTGGACCCTCAAGAGTTACTCTCATTATTGGTTCAAGTATAGTAGGCCTTGCCTTATTATAAGCTTCCCTGAAGGCGCCAAG
The DNA here is from genome assembly GCF_020882015.2 of Candidatus Borrelia undatumii. Taxonomy (GTDB): domain Bacteria; phylum Spirochaetota; class Spirochaetia; order Borreliales; family Borreliaceae; genus Borrelia. The sequence continues at coordinate 553,116 of NZ_CP086555.2, forward strand.
CGCTGCAAGTTGGAACGCAATGTCGGATGAGTCGACAATGTGGTATTGTCCGTCGTTGATTGTAACCTTAATACCGACAATGGGGAATCCGATTAGGGTTCCCTTTTCCATAGCCTTTTGAAATCCCTTATCACATGATGGGATATATTCTGTTGGAATTACTCCGCCCTTTATGAGGTTGACAAATTCGTAAGTCTGTTCCTCTGTTTCAAGTGGTTCCATAAACCCAGCAACTCTTCCAAATTGACCAGCTCCTCCCGATTGCTTCTTATGTGTATAATTAAATTCTGCTTTTTCTGTAATGGTCTCCCTGTATGCCACCTGAGGCATACCCGTATCAACCTCTGCCTTAAACTCTCTCTTCATTCTTTCAATGTAAACTTCTAAATGCAACTCTCCCATTCCCTGTATTATCGTTTCACCTGAATCGGGATCCACATAGGTTTTAAACGTGGGATCCTCTTTAGTAAATCTTCCAAGAGCCTTGGCCATGTTATCGGCTGATTTTTTATCCCTAGGCTTAACAGAAAGAGATATCACGGGGTCTGGAATATACATCGATGTCATCGAGTAATTAATCGAGGGATCACAAAAGGTATCTCCTGATGCACATTCTATCCCAAATAGGGCGACAATGTCCCCGCTACTTCCAAATTCAATGTCTTCAGTGTTATTGGCGTGCATTCTAATAAGCCTTCCAACCTTGAACTTCCTAGAAGTTCTTGAGTTGATAAGTTCTTGCCCTTTCCTTAAAACTCCTTGATACATTCTCACATAAGTTAATTGCCCATATTGACCATCCTCTAACTTAAAAGCGAGCGCCACGGTGGGCAAGTTATCATCGGTTTTAAGAATAACTTCTTTTTCATTGTTGTTTATATCAAGCGCCACATTCTTAATATCGTGAGGAGAAGGTAAAAATTTGGTCACAGCGTCAAGTAAAAGTTGAACTCCCTTGTTCTTGTAGGCAGAACCCATAAATACAGGACATAGCTTTAAAGCCAAAGTACCAGTTCTAATGGCATCATATATCACCATCTCACTAACATCTTTTCCTTCCATATGAAGTTCCATCAATTCGTCGTTAAAGTCAGACAAAGCATCAAGCATCTGCTCTCGCTTCTCCCTCGCCTCTCCCAGCAGTTCAGTGGGAATCTCCTTTTCTATGATTTCTGTTCCGTCTTTGCCCTCAAAGTAGTAAGCTTTCATTAAAACGAGATCCACAACCCCAAGATGCTTATCTTCAAGTCCGATTGGAAGTTGCATTAAAACGGAGTTTAAGTCAAGCTTTTCTCTGAGTTGCTCTTTTACACCATAAGGGTTTGCCCCAGTTTTATCACATTTGTTTACAAACGCAAGACGTGGTACGTTATATCTTTTCAATTGTCTGTCAACTGTAATTGACTGAGACTGAACGCCTGCAACAGAGTCAAGGACAAGTATAGCCCCATCTAGGACTCTAAGCGAACGCTCAACTTCAATAGTAAAATCAACGTGACCCGGAGTATCGATAATATTTATTGGGTGATCCCTCCATTCAACATGAGTCGCTGCCGATGCTATGGTGATCCCTCTTTCTCTTTCAAGTTCCATCGAATCCATTGTTGCTCCGACCCCATCCTTTCCCTTAACTTCATGAATGGCGTGGATTTTGTTACAATAAAAAAGAATACGTTCCGTAAGTGTAGTTTTTCCTGAATCAATGTGAGCGCTGATGCCTATGTTTCGCAGCTTTTTATAATCCATGGGATACCTTCCCTCCTAAGTTTGTGTGATAGACCATTAATCCCTTTAGCACATTTTACATGATTTTTTTCAAAAAATCTATTGTGGTTGTGTCAAGTGATTTTTGACTTAAGACTCTTTATCTAAAGGCGAAATATACTTCCGGTTGTGTTTAAGGGGTTTGTTTTTAAGGCTTGTTGGAGCGTCAAGCTTGTGTGATATGCTTTGAGTCCCCTTGACTAATTTTTTCTTACATTATAGAATCGTCCCTAGGGAATATATCATTTAGTAAATTTTGATTTTATTGATTAAAAGTTCTTATATTTAATGAATTTACTCTTTCTTTACTTTATATTTTATACTCCTAAGGATAACCATTTGGAGGGTATAAGTTTGAATACTTTAACAATATCTCATGAGTTGAGCAAGATATGTCAGGTTGATTATGATTCTGCCTTGTCTGAGCTTTCTGTGTTTTTTAAAGACGGGAGAGCTTACAAATATTTTAAGATTGAGCCAAGGCATTTTAGTACGATATCTAAACTTGTTCAGGAGAGAAAATCGGTTGGTAAATATTTAACTGAGCATATATTTAATAAATATGATCAAGAAAAGCTTTAAATTTTAGTTAATGAAAAGGGATCCCATATATGGGGATCCCTTTTTTTTATTTGCCCGTATGCTGAGTTTTGGTTTAAGTCTTAAAAAGTACTAATTACTTTTTAAGACTTAGTTGGATTTTGCTAGCATAAGATGTATCATTAGGAATGGTTAAATTTGTATTTTAATGTGTTAAAGGAGGAAGATATGAGAAGGGTTTTGATTGTCTTAAGTTTGTTTTTTGTGTGTTCAGACAGCTTTTGCTAAAGTTTTTTATTTCTCGGCGGGGTTTAATTTTCAGACGAGTCTTGAGTCATTTTTTTTGTTTAACAGGAGCACGGGTACGGTACTAGACAATTGGTTGAGTATGCGATTTTTCTCCATCTTGAAGGATTTTAAGAGAAGGGCTATGCCTCGTTTTAACGTGCTTGTTAATAGTGCGACTGCTGTTTATAACTCTTATCGAGGAAATTACAGCGCCATTATTAACTTGCCTAATAGGTTAAGATCTCTGCAGATAGCGGATGTTTTTGAGCTGGATTTGTCTTCTCTAAAAGATGTTAGGTCTATTTTGGCTAATGCCCATCAACTCAGAGACGTTTTTCTAAAATTAAGTAGGTTAGATGTTGTAACTCTGATTGAGAGGCTAGATGGGGTTAGTGGAATTGGCATTAGAAAGTTTATAGATCAGTTAGGAGAGACTACTAGGCATGCTGTTGAGTTAAAGGAGATGGTATTTGATCAATTGAGCGAATTTGGTGTTGGAAGTTCGGATGATATTTTCGCATTGTTGGATGGAATTTCTACACCAGGGAATGCTTTAAATGGTGCTTTAAGAAAGAAATTGTCGCCTTTATTTAGTACTGGTCTTCAGGGATATTTTCAAGCTGGTCTTCCTATTCTAAACAGTGATTTTTATTTCGGGTTTGAGCTCGGGTTTGGTATGAATTTTGGAAGAATGCTTGCGCCAAACGTTAGACTTTTAAGAGATTCTTCGTCTGATAATTTGGGATTTGGAGTAATGCCAAGACTTTTTGTCAAATATGATGTTTATTATTTGGCTACCACCCTTTTTGCGGGCTTTGGTGATAAATCTTTGGTGACAGATCCTGTTTATGTGGGAAATTTGGGTAATGGGAATAAGATAACCAGTCCTTTCAGTGTTATTGAGACCGGGTTTAGAGTGAGGTTAACATTTCTTAATCTGGAGACATCTGTGTTGTTTTCTGTTAGCGATTTCAAGTATAGGGATTTAAGACTGGGACTTGGATTTGAGATTCCAATCATTATTTAGGGTTTTGTAATTGATCCTTATTGAATTTTAATTGTACAATGTTTATCCTGAGTGGGTGAACATTGTGTTTTTTATGTATAAAGCCCTCGTTTTTTTGTTTTTTTGTTTGTTGTTTTCTTGCAGTACTCTTGCCGGAGAGTATCAGGTTATATCCGATGAGTACTATAAGCTTGCCAAACTGAATGAAGCCCTTGGAAATGATGGGATTTCTGTATCTCTTTACGAGAAGTCTATTAAATTTAATTCAAGTTCGAATAATGCATCTAGCTACAATTTTGTTTTAGCTTACATAAATCTGAAAAAGTATGATGAGGCTGAATCTAGACTTGAGTCCTTGTTGAAGAGTGATACTAGTAATATCTTATTGACCAATTTAAAAGCTTATTTATTTCTAAGGAAGGGTGATTTGGAAGAAGCTTTAAAATTTTATTTAAATACTTTAGAGGTTGCCCCCGCTAATAAAGAAGCATTGTTTAATGTTTTCTACATTTACCATGTAAGAAATGATAGAGAAAATTCGAGAAAATACATATTAAAATATAGGGAATTAAATTATCCAATACCTCCTAATGCAAGCGATTTAGTTTCCTCCGTCTTGGAGAATTGAGTCTAAAGATAGTTTTTATGATATAATGAGCCAATATTTGTTGCATCGGGTTTTTTGGGAAAATTTGTTTAGGTATTTTTGGAGGTTTAATTAACATGAGAGTAAAAATTTTATTTTTAAGTTTGCTTGTGCTTGTTTCTGTCAATGGATTCTCAGACACCACTTTTGAGCTTAACCTTGGGGTTGGATTAGATATGCCGGTTAGCATTATTTCAAACTTTTATGATACTGCCTTGAACTTGGGTGAAAAACTTAAGAAGGACGTGGATTCTGTTGAGAGGGAGGAAATAATTCGAAGTTTTTCAGATATGGTTAACGTGTCCAAGACTGGTTTAAGTTATGGGGGGCATGCTCAAATGGGAGCAAGATTTGATGATCTTTTGTCACTTGGGTTTGAGCTCGCATTCGATTTAAATTTGTTTAAGGCGATAAAACGTGATGGACAATTAAATAATAGCTTTTCATTTATCGGAGCGTTAGAGCCTAGATTTTACACAAGATTAGATTTTTTTATCGGTGCTGTTGCATTTTTTACTGGGCCTAGATTGAATTTGGCTACTGGTGTTAAGGATTCTGTTTTGGATGAGCTTGGCGTGTTTGCTTGGGATTTAGGAGGAAGGATTATGTTTTCTTTCTTAATGCTTGAGTTATGTTACAGTTGGAACATTAATAATAACGTGTTTTCTGACTTAAAGGTTGGTTTGGGGTTTGAGTTCGGTGTTATATAAAGCGCTGTGGGTCGATGAGCAGTTTTGTTAGGTTTGTGCTGTTTGTCTGTTGCTTTATTTGACTTGACTTCCTCGACCGAGTGATGTCTGCTTTTTAAGAGGGTATCTTGTTGCCTTGATTTTGAGCTTTTCTCTAATGTTGTTTGCGCTTTGCTGGAGTAATGTAGAATAGGAGAATTTTAAAGTGGGGGAGTTTCGGATTTGAGTTTGCTTATTAAAAAGTCAATAGGGATTGTTGCTTGCCCCGGCGGGAAGGTTTTTGCCGGTAAAATAATCGAGGAGCTTAAGAAGGTATTTATACGCGCCGAGAGGCAGGTTGTTGAAAAAATTTCGCAAACGTCTGGTCGTTTGAAAGAAGATATCTTAAAACTTGAGGGAATTTTGCCACCTTTTTTAGAGGGGCTTGAATTCTCTAACATAGGAGTTGACGAAGACATGTCGATTCCTGTAAAGTTCGTTAAATTTGCTAATGGTGAATTTAAATCAGAGATTTTGAAGACCATAAGAGATAAAGATATTTTCATTGTTCAAGATGTTTCCAATACTTTTCCAGTTGATGTGAATGGTAATGAAAAAGTAGTCATGACAATTAATGATCATATGATGAATTTGATGACTACTGTAGATGCATGCATGCAAGCTAAGGCCAATTCTGTGAGTGTTATTGTCCCTTCTTATCCTTACTCAAGACAGGATAAAAAACACTCAAGAGAGGGTCTGACGGCAAGTCTCTTTGGTAGATTTTTAGAAGAATTGGGAGTTAAACATATTCTAACGTTAGATATTCATTCAAAAGCTATTGAGAATGTTTTCAGAAGGGCGTATTTTGAAAATTTGAATGTATCTTATGAAATCTTTGAAGTTTTAGCTGAACTAATAGATATTAAAGATTTAGATTTGGTGGTTGTTTCCCCTGATACGGGGGCCGTTAATAGGAACAAATTTTTTGCATCTAATCTTAAAAGACCCTTGGCTTTGCTTTATAAAGAGAGAGACTACTCAAGGGTAGTACATAGTGTTAGTGATTCTAATATATCTGTTACTAAGCTTTTAGGGGATGTTGAGGGTAAAAATGTTTTTATGAGTGATGACATGTTGGCTACTGGTGGAACTTTTATTAAGGCCGTAAAATTACTCAAAAGTATGGGAGCTAAAAAGATAATATGTGCGATAAGTTTGCCGTTTTTCAATGGGGATGCGATTAAGTATTTTGATAAGGCTTATGAAGAGGGGTATTTTTACAAAATAATAGGTACAAATGCAGTTTATCATGATTCTGAGCTTATAAATAAACCTTGGTATTGCGAGGCTAATGTTGCGCATATCTTTGCGGGTGCGATTTTTGCAATTCACAATAGAATCAGTTTACAAAAAATTCTTGATAGAAGCGACGATATTCAAAATTTAATTTCGAAGAGATAATTTTATGAATGTGCTAAGTATTGATATTGGTACTAGTACTTTAAAATCCGCTTTAGTTAATTCTCATTATGGAGTTTTAGAAAGTCTTGATGTAAACTACTTCGATTATTTTGTGGTTGATTTTGAGAATTTTGATTACAGAATATGGGTTTTTGCTTTAAGAAGGGCAATTGCTAATTTCAAAGATAAGAATATAGATTGTATTTCTATTAGTGGTATCTCTCCATGTTTAATAGCCCTTGATGCAAATCTGGTTCCTTTGGAAGTTTTACACTGGAATTCTTCCAAAACTTTTGGGAGCTTTAGGGGTAAGTCGGTCTTTTTGCCACTTGTTCTGAGAGCATGTGAAAGAGGGATTTATGATAAGGTGAGATACTTTGTATCTTGTTTTGAGTATTTTATTTATTTGCTTACAGGCAATCTTATTACAAGCTATCCCAGCTCAGCTTATGTGCCTTTTATCTGGAGTGATGCTGAGATGAGAGAGTATAATCTTGATCAAAATAAATTTCCTCCCTTTTTGAGGATGGGGGAGATTGCTGGCAGAGTTACTAACAGTGCTAGTATTGAGTTTGGAATTAAGGATGGGGTAGAAGTAATTAATGCTGGTATGGATTATTTGAGTGTTCTTATTGGGAGCGGGGCGTTTTCCCCCGGGATTTTATCAAACAGAACTGGAACAACTGAAGGCTTTAATTTGGTTTCAGACGAGCAGTTAGAGGGATTTTATTTACAGTATCCTTATTTTTTAGATGATTTATTCGTTATTGGAAGAATAGTTCCTTCTGGGTATTTATTGCAGATACTTAAGGATAGATTTTTTGATAAGACGAGATCTTTTAAAGATTTTTTTGAAGCAATATCCAGCATGGTAAATGATTTGGGTGGTGTCTATTTTTATGGAAGCAAAAAAGAGATTTTTTCTGATCATATTTCGGTAGATTCGCAAATAAAGGAGGATTTAAGTAAAGGTGTTTTGGGGAGTTTAGATAATCCTTTACAGATGGGTGTTGCAATACTTGAATCTTCTTATTTTGCCTTCTATAATAGGCTCTTGCAGTTTAAGTCCTTAGGAAAAGATGTGTTGGATATTTTTTTAAGTGGTTCTAATTCGGATAATTCATTCTTAAATGAGCTAAAGGCCAATATTATTGGTAGGGATTTAAAAGTTTTTGAATTTAAGCATTCAGAAATTATCGGTAATGCAATTTTAGCTTTTTGCCGTTTAAAGGAGTTTAAAACTCTAGGGCAGGCGTTTGAAAAGCTCGCTAGATTCAGAAAGACTATATCGTTTAATGCTGGCGTTCATGATATCTATGTGGAGAAGTACCAAAAATATGTTTCGAATTTTAATTTATTTATTAACAGTTAAGATATAGGCATCTTTAAATTCATTTAATGTAGATATTCTTCCCAGATCTGACTTTGCTTCTGATATGGTCTTGTAAGGCCCAGACCTAACTCTGTAGATATCCTTTTCATTTATCGTTGCTGAGTAGATTTTTGCTCTTATTTTATATTTCATTAATGCTTGAATGTTATTATCAGCGGAGATAGGATCTGATAGTGATACAAATTGTATGTAGTATTCTTTGTTAGGGTCATATTTGCTTTCAAGTTTATCTTGGCGTTGCTTTTTTGCCCTTACAATGGGTTTTGGTTTTTGAAGCGGTTCTTTTATATGTTTTTTTGTAGTCTCATGTTGTTTGACAACCTGTAGTTCTTTTTTATTATCGATACTGCTACTTAAATTTTTATTCTTTTTAAGATCTTTTGTAAGATCAATTATAATTTCGTTTGCATTGTCAGTTATTTTTAACGTTTCTTCGGTATTTTCATTTTCTGTAGCTTTTTTTCCTTCTGTTTCTTGTAAAACAATATTTTTGCTTGCGATATCAGAGGCCAGATTTTTGTTTGGGAAGAAAATAATTATTCCAAGAAATATTATCGTGCAAACGGCTATAATCGAAGTAAGCGCTACTAAAAAGCCTTTGTTACTATTTTCATTCAAATCTTTCACCCATTACCTCCTTCATTTTTGCATTAACTTTTTTCTTCAGATAATAATAACTTCCATTGTTAATTATATTTATTATTTTTAGATTTAGAGTATTTTTGTTGAAAAAAATGCGTTTTTGCAGCTTGAGGATGTTTGTAATCAAATTATCATCAAGGTTGCGATCTAATTTGAGTCTTGTCTTTATTACAGTATCACTTGATGTTATAACAAATATGTGTTTGCAGAATTGCTCAAGATTCAACTTAAAAAGCAACGCGGAATTTATTATCACTTTATCAAATGTATTTTTCAATATTTTGTTCTTTACTTCTTTCTTTATAAAGGGGTGTGTTATTGCTTCTAGGTCTTCCATTTTTCCTTTATCATTAAAAACAATTTTTCCGAGTTTAAATCTTTCTATTTTATTTCTATCATTTAATATCTTCCTACCAAAGATCTTGACTATCTGATCTCGTTTTTCACTTAGAGCCGCATGTCCAATTTTATCTACATCTATTTCATGATACCCATACTCACTTATAATTATTTTTGAAACAGTATTTTTGCCAGTCGCTATCCTGCCTGTTATCCCAATTATGGATGCATTTCTCCCCATGATTTTCCGGTTTCAATATTTGAGTTTAAGGGAAGCCTTAAGGGATAAGCATTTTCCATCATTTCCTTAATTATCTTTATTGCCTCTTCACACTCTTGCTCGGGAGACTCAACTAGCATTTCATCATGAACTTGTAAGAGTATCTTTGACTTCAACTTTCTGAGCCTAAATTCATCATAAACTTTGATCATTGCAATTTTCATTACATCAGCTGCGCTTCCTTGAATTGTACTGTTTATAGCTATGCGTTCAGCACCCGAACGCTCCGTATAATTTTGACTATTAATTTCTTTAACATATCGCCTTCTTTTTAAAAGAGTTTCGCTATAACCATTTTTTCTTACAAAGTTTATCTGGTTTTTCATAAAAGTTTCTATCTTGGGATAAAGAGCAAAGTAGGAGTCAATAAATTTTTTTGCCTCTTCTCTTGAAATTGATAAATCTTTTGCAAGTCTAAAGTCTGACATTCTATAAATTATTCCAAAATTAATTGATTTTGCCATTCTTCTCATCAAGGGAGTTACTTTGTCTTTGTCTACTTTAAAAAGTTTCGATGCTGTTTCTGTGTGGATGTCTTTCTTACTTTTGAAAGCCTCGATTAGATTTTCATCTTCTGAAAGGTGTGCCAGTATTACAAGTTCAATTTGTGAGTAGTCACCGGAAATGAAAATATTGCCTTTCTCCGGTTTAAAAGCCTCTCTTATTCTGCGACCTCTCTCATCCTTGATTGGAATATTTTGTAAGTTAGGTGATGTACTTGAAATCCTCCCCGTTGCCGTTCTTATTTGTAAAAAATTAGTTTGTATTTTATTTGTTTTTTTGTTAATAAAATCTACTAGAATATCCGTGTACGTACTTTTCAACTTTACAAGCTGTCTGTGTTGTATGATTTTTTCTACCACAGCATGTTGAGGCTTTATTGCCTCTAGTAACCTACTCTCTGTTGAGTCCTGCTTAGCATCTTCTGGTATACTCAGATTCAATTTTTCAAATAAGACTTCGTGTAGTTGTCTTGTTGAATTTAGGTTAAATTCAATGCCTATGCTCTCGATTATTTCATTTTCAAGTAACTTTAATTCTTTATCAAGCTCATGGCTATATTGCCTCAAGTAATCTCTGTCAGCATAAATGCCATTTTCTTCCATATCTGTAATAACATTACTAAATGGCATTTCTATTTCCATCATCAAGCCCTCAAGGTTATCTTCTTTAAGCTTTTTTGTAAAGACTTTAAATAGTCTGAAAGTGATATCAGCATCTTCAGCAGAATAATTGGATACTATTTCAAGTGGAACGCTCTTTAATGTGCTATTTTTTGCAACTATCTCCTCGTATGTGATATTCTTATGCATTAAATACTTTTCTGCTAAAAAATCAAGAGATACTTTTGTGTTTGAGTCAATAATATAAGCTGCTATCATTGTGTCAAAGTGAGGAGAAATTGGATCAAAGCCGTTATGCTTAAGTATTTTGTAATCGAATTTATAATTTTGACCAATTAATTTAGGTTCTGTTTTGAAAAATTCATTAAATTTTTTTACTATGTATTCTTTCTCAATAAATTTTTTTTCCTTATTGTCTATTGGAATGTAATACCCTTCAAACTCTTTAAATGCAACTGAGATTCCAATTATTTTAGCGTCATAGGCATTCAAAGAGGTCGCCTCTGTGTCTATTGCTACATACTGTGTTTTTTTTAGTTTTTCTATTAATGAGTCAAGCTGTTCCCTAGTTAATATCGTTTCATATTTAATATTTTCTTCCTGTATTGTCTTTAAATTGCTTGAATATGGCGTTATTGTCTTCAAGATGTCTTTGTCTGCTTGGTTGATAGTCGGCACCCTTTCCTGGAAGATTGACTTTTGTATCTGATTTATAGATGTTTGCTTTAAGATGTCTTTCTTATAAGACTTAATTAATTTTATCGCAGAGTGTTCCTCAAAAAGTTCTATAACATCTTCTTTAAAATTTCCCAGTTTAAATTCTTCAAGATCAGGTAACTCTAGATCTTCTACAAGACTAACAAGTTCATAGCTTAAAAAAGCATTTTCTTTTTCTTTTATTAAAATTTCTTTGTATCTATTGTCAATAGAATCTATGTTTTCGTATATTCCATTTAATGTCTTAAATTCACTCAGTAGCCTAGCAGCGCCTTTTTCTCCGATTCCTTTAACGCCTGGGATATTGTCTGATCTGTCTCCAACAATGGATAAATAATCCTTTATTTGAGAACTATCTATTGCAAATTTTCTCCTCACATAATCATAATCCATTTCTACAAAGTTGCCGTTTTCGAGTTTTAGTATTCTGGTTTGATCTGACATCATTTGCAATAAATCTTTGTCTGGAGATATGATATATGTTAAATAATTGTTTGTTTCCGCTTTTCTTACAAAACTAGCAATAAGGTCATCGGCTTCATACCCTTGTATCTCAAAAATTGGAATATTTGCCCTCATTAGTCCTTCTTTTATCCAGTAGATTTGAGGTATTAAATCATCAGGAGGAACGTCTCTTGTTGATTTGTAGCTTGGATATTTTTCTTTTCTAAAAGTTTGAGTCTCTGAATCAAAGGTTACAACAAGGCTTTCTGGATTTTTCTCTTTCATTATAAAAAAAAGAGTTTTGAAAAATCCAAAAAATGCATTAATGTTTTCGCCTCTCCTATTAAAAAGAGGAGTGCCCTTCATTACGTGGTAACTCCTAAATACTATATTTAAGGCATCGATGAGATAAATCGTTTTCATATCTTAACATCTACTAAAATCGGGTTATTGTGCTTAAAAAGACGCCTAGAGAAGTTTGCCTTCGGTATTGTTGATTTTTGTTCATAAAGTCCCTTCATAGTTTTATATGAATTTTGGTACATTATGCATATTTCTTCTTTGAGTAAGTTAATATCCTCGATTAATGTTTCAACTTCTTTCTGCGGTCTGTCTTGCGCCCCTAGCCATGCACTTATAGTGATGTAATAGTTGCTGATGGAGCTTGAAATTAAATCTTTTCTAGGGTTTGTGAAATTTAATACACCAATTGCTCCCTTATTGACGCTTTCACTCTCAAATACTAAAATGGCTCTTAATTTTTTAAGCTCAAGCATTAAATCTCGCAAATATTTTTCCAATACTTGGTTAGCTGACAATGTTGATTCCTAATTTCTTGTTGCAGGTATCACGATCCTTACTGAGCGTCTCTTTCCAAGCTGCATGCAAATTTTTAAGATGTCTGATTACCTCTTGAATGCTTTCTCTATTTTTTTCTAATATAACCCGATCTAATTCTTTGTTTAAAAAGGAATATATCGAGAATAATTGTCTAGAGATATCGCCTCCATCTTCAAAATTCAGGGTAGACATCAACTCAGTAATTATGTCTTGTGCATGGTATACCTTTTTATCAGCCTGCACTATGCTCTTTGGATCTTCTTTTTGGTAGAATTCCTCAGCAATTTCTAAATCTTGTATAGCCCTCTCATAAAGCATTACTAGCAACAAGAGTGGACTTGATGTATTGATCTGTGTTTTCTTGTATATATCTTCTTTTGCTGTCAAGAATCTTCCCCTATTTCAGTGTTCTTATTTGCTCTCTTATTTGATCTTCTCTGAAGGGTTTTGTAATATAGCCACTAGCGCCAAGCTCCAAAGCTTTTTTAATGAGTTCTTGCTTTCCAAGTGCTGTAACCATTAATACATTAATTTTTTTTGAAAATTTACTATTGATTTCATTTATTCTCTCAAGAGCCGTAATGCCATCCATTCCCATCATTGTTATATCAAGAGTTATTAGGTCAATTTCCTCCCGTTGTTCAAACTCTCTAACCGCTTCAAACCCATCTTCTGCTTCAAAAAACTCGCTAAAGCCTAACTTTTTTAATATCTTTATTAGATTTTTTCTCATAAAGACAGAATCATCAACAACTAGGGCTTTTCTATTTTCTTTCAAACTCCACTCCTCGCTTAATTTTAGCATAACAAGACATCAAAAGTGATTTTAATATCAATTAAAGATATAATTCACAATTGCCAGTTTTGTTCTTTTTTAGCTATTTTCTTTATATTTTAAAGTTGGCCTATTTATCTCTTAAGTATCTAGGTTCGAACTGCCTTCTAGTTATTAAGTTAAATTTTCGACATTGTTTTTAGTCTTAAACTTTTAATATTTGTTATTTTTATATTTTAGATAAGAATTGCTTATACTTTTATTTCTTTCCTTAAGGATAACGTATATTGTTTGCATTATTTTGTTAAAATGTACTCTGAATTTTTAGTAACTTTGATGCTGAGTTTATGAACAAAAAAGTGGAAAATGAGATTTTGAATTTAAAAAATTTGATCAGAAAATGGAACAGGGAGTATTATGTAGATTCTTCACCGAGTGTAGATGACCTACATTATGATAAGTCTCTTTTGCGCCTTCAGGATTTAGAGAGTAAGTACCCTGAATATAAGACATTAGATACTCCCACTCTTAAGTTTGGTAGCGATCTTTTAAATGAGTTTAAAGAAGTTGAACATTCTTTTCCCATACTGAGTTTGGATAAGGCTTACGATGAAAAGGAATTGTTTTTGTGGATTAGGAGGTTGGGGTTAGGGGAGTTTAGCTACGGCTTGGAAATTTTTCATGGTATCTCGGTTGAGCCAAAAATTGATGGGTGTTCAATTGTTCTTTATTATGAAGATGGCATGCTTACGAAAGCATTGACTAGGGGAGATGGAAGGATTGGAAATGATGTTACTGAGAATGTTAGAACAATCAAAAATGTTCCCTTATGTATTGATGGAAATATTGATTTAGTATTAAGAGGCGAGATTTACATTGATAAGGAAAATTTTTTAAAGATAAACCAAACGCTGGAAAATGCTTATGTTAACGCTAGAAATTTAGCTTCGGGTATACTCAGAAGAGTAAATAGTAGGGAAGTTGCTAGATTTCCCTTGGATATTTTTGTTTATGACGTTTTGTACTCTAGTTTAGGTTTTAATACAAATCATGATGCTTTGCATAAACTTAAAGGACTAGGATTTAAAGTTAATCCCTTCTTTAAGATTTTTGATGGTAAAAAATTAGAAGAAGATATTATGCGTTATGTAAGAGAGATAGAGGGCAAAAGAGGTGATCTTGGATATGAGATTGATGGGGTTGTTCTGAAGGTAGATAGTTTTTTTTTAAGGGAAACTCTAGGGCACACCTCTCATCATCCAAAGTGGTCAATAGCTTATAAATTCGAATCTCTTACGAGCCTCAGCAAGGTGATTGATATTTTTGTTCAGGTTGGACGTAGTGGCAAGATTACTCCTGTTGCACACGTTGAGAGGGTTCTTGTTTCGGGAGCCTTTATTGAAAATGCTACTCTGCATAATCAAGATTACATAGATTCTATTAGTTTAAATATTGGAGATATTGTTTCAATTTCAAGGCGTGGAGATGTAATTCCAGCTGTTGAGTCAGTCGCTGAAAAGTTTTCCGTTGGTAGTTTTAAAATTCCAAGTAGTTGTCCTTCATGTGGAACCCCTTTAATAAGCGAGGGTTCTCATCTTTTTTGTGAAAATAAAATTTGCCCCTTTAGGGTAATTGAGCAGATAAAATATTTTTGTAGTAAGAAATGTATGGATATTACAGGACTTTCAGATAGAACGATTGAGCTTCTTTTTAAAAAGGGTTTTATATGTTCAGAAATCGATCTTTACACTTTTGATTTTGATAAGCTTATTGATTTGAAAGGATTCAAGTTTAAGAAAATAGATAAATTTAAAAGTTCCATAGAAAACAGTAAAAAGAAACCGTTCAGAAAGCTGCTCCTTAGTATGAGTATTAAGGAGGTTGGTGAGAATACAATAGCATTGTTAATTGGTAACAACTTAAATTCGTTTGATGCTATTAGTACTCTTTGTAAGAATAAAGAGAATGCCTTTGCAGAGCTTTTAAAGATTAAGGGGATAGGGGAAAGAACAGCTTTAAATATTATTGAGTCATTTAATGATGGGAGTATTTTGGGTAAATTTAACGTTTTCAAAGAATTGGGCTTTAGAATGGAGGAGAATAACAAGGAGGATGATTTAAGCTCTTCTTTATTTGGGAAAAAATTTTGTATTACAGGTTCTTTTGAAGAATGCCCTAGACATATTCTTATTAATAAAATAACTAGAAAAGGTGCCATTTATAATAACTCAGTTACCAGAAATTTAGATTTTTTAATTGTTGGAAAGAAGCCTGGCTTGAAAGCAAGAAAAGCTAGCGATTTGGGCATTAAAATTATTGGTATTTCTGACATTAAAGGTCTATTAGAATTAGACGATTAGGCCTACTACTTTATTACTCTTATGTCTTTAAATTCGGACTCCAGATTCCTATATAAGGAATCTATTTCGTTTTTGCTTTCTATTTCTATTAAGTTTCTGAAGAAAGGCTCTTTGTGCTTTAATGATGGATTAATGAAATAATTCTTGATATGGTGTTTTGAAATTAATTTGTAAATTTCCCTTGCCCTATGTAAGCTCTTCGTTGGTTCTATCTCAACGTAATATTTGTTGGGTTTTCTGAAGGCGAAATTACTTCCCTTCTCCTTGAAACTGTAGTTGTTTGAATATGCGTCCGGATATATTTGAAAATTGGCAGGTTTTATTCCAGTCGTTTTTTCGGTGTTTGTATGAGTCAATTCTTCAACTTTCGTTTTTTCTAGGGGCTGCTCTGTGATGTTTGTTGCCATACTTTCTTGCTTTTTTCTGGTTATGAGGGGGTGTGTTTCTAGACTTTCATCTTTTTGTTTGTCCTTTACCTCTTTATGCTCTTTTGTCAAAAGATCCCTCTTTTGGGAATCTGATAATTCTTTTTTTAATGTTGAAATAGCACTTTCATTTTCTTCTAATCTTTTCTCTAATGCATTCATTTTATCTTGCTTTTTATTAATTTCATTTTCATTTTTCTTGTATGAATCTTCAGTCTGTTCAATTCTTTCCCTCAGCTCATTTATTATTTTTTCTACAGAAGATAAATTAAGTTCGATATCTTCCAAACTGTTATTTTCATTATTATTTTTTTGTAAATTTATTAATTCTTTTTGAAGAGTAAAAAGGGCATCTTCATTGTAGGCAACCCTATTGTCGATCTCCCTGAGCATACTGGAGTTGTTAGCAATGGCATCTTCATTGTAGGCAACCCTATTGTCGATCTCCCTGAGCATACTGGAGTTGTTAGCAATGGCATCTTCATTGTAGGCAACCCTATTGTCAATCTCCTTGAGCACATTGGAGCTGTTAGTAATGGCATCTTCATTGTAGGCAACTCTATTTTCAATCTCCCTTACTGCCTGTGCTTCTGAACTAAAACGTTGTGGCTCTCTTTTATAATATTCAAACTCTTCTGTTGGATAATCATAATTTTGATCTGGCGTGTTCTCATGTTGAATGTGATCATCTTCTCCATGAGTGTCTTCCTGTTCATTAGAGGCATTGCCTAGTAAGAGACCTCTCTTGTTTATTAATTTTTTTATCTCTTCAATTTCTTGTTTTAAGCTCTTTGCTAGAGCCTCGTATTCTTCGTTCTTTTTTTGAATAGTTTCTATGTTCCTGTTATTTAAAAGCCTTTCTATATTTTCCATTTTATTCTCATAGCTTTCAATTCTGAGCCTTAACTCATTTATGTTCGTTATAAATCTCGACTCATGCATACTCTGGCTTCCGAAGGAAGATTTTTTTGGTCTTAAGTATTGCGGATATTGTAATTCCTTACCGCTGAAGCTGCCGTCTGTTGATCTACTTTTGTCTAATCTTTGAAGCTGTTCTAAATCGCCAAATTCAAGCTTATTTGATCTTTCACTTTCGAAGTCAGGTTTTTCTGAAACATCTTCTTCTGGAGTTTCTGCATTGTCATCTCTAAAATCCTCACTTAAATCCTCCCTGGGGATGTAAACTGCAGAAGGGCTTATTACGGCATCATTTGCATCATTCAAAGTCTCACCAAAAAGTGATGTGCATGAAAACGATGAAAAAACCTTAAGAAGTACAAAAAATCTCTTGCTACCTTTATCCATAAACACCCTATTGAGAGCGTCCGATGGGCACGCCCATGCCTTAATAGTAACATAATCTTTAAAAATTATCAAAAAAGGCCCAGAGTCAATGTTGGAACAATTTTGTGACAAAGTAGACCTCTAGATATTACCATTTAGTAAATTTTGGTATCGTTAACGTTTTTATTTGCATAGTAATTTTGTTGGTATTATGACATAATGGCGTAGCTGAAAGATAATTGCTCATTTTTCTTTCTTGGTTTTCTTGGTGTATATGAATTTAGAAAGTGTAGACGAGATTTGGGGTTTGCCGGTTTGTTGTGATAGTAGGGGTGCTATCGTTGAAAATTTTACACTTTTAGATGAGTATAAAGATCAGATTTGCAGCATTAGCTATAAGGATGATATCGTTTTAAAATTTAACGGTATTGTTGATTCTGATGATTTTAATTTGAAACTTTTTGATAATAAATTAGCCTTTGAAGGCCAAGTTTCTTTGGTTTTATATTCTGGCAACCTGAATGTTTTACTAGAGGCGGAGAAGAGCATATCTTTTGAGCTTAAGGCGATTGGACAGGGCGAAGGCTATTCTGAGTCAGGAACTGAGGAACTTGACCAAGTAGATACTTACAGATCTTATTATGAGTTTTCAGATTATGTAAATTGTTGCAAAGACTCTCTTATGGTTAAAGTTTACTTTGAGGGTGATTTTTTAATCGTTGATGCAGCTATTGATAACACTGTTCTTTTGAAGAAGGTTATCAGTGATAGTTTTTGTATTAATAGAGATAAGATAGTTATTAATTCTTTCAATGATTCTTGCATTAATACCCTTTTCCCAATTTATTTTAATGCAGTTTTACAGGGAGTTGTGCTTGCAGTCAGACTTAAGAAGAAAGTTAATATTGTCTATTACAAAAGACACTTTTTAATGGCAAGTAGTTTGAGATTAAAATTTTCAGCTATCAATTGCTTATCGGTAGAAAATAAACTTTCAAAGATTGTTCTGGATCTTGAGATTAACAGGCCATTGAATTTTTTGTACAAATTTTATTTTAATTACCTCAAACGCATTTTCAATAATTTGTTTTTTGATTTTAAAGTGCATATCAATTTTATAGCATCCAATAGTGATATTGTATTTTTTTATGATAATCATTTCTTATTTGAGACTTCTGTTTATAACTTTATTTATTCAAACTTGTACAATCTTGCTATGCATTTTGCAATTGAACCTCTTGGTTATTTACTCGCTCATGTTAAGACTGAATACGATGAGTTCTTAAAATTTTTTGAGCAGATAGATCTTAAAAATTCTATTATGAGAAAATCATCTTCTGTAAGTTTAAATAGTAGCTATGGTATTTTTGATGTAAGTAGGAAAAGTGTAGGATTTAGTTTCATAGACATAGATACTGTTCTTATGGGAGGGAGGCAAACTATTTCTATGAGTTTGCATAAGAATAAATTAGATATATTTATTCCTTATAAAATCTTGGATGACAACTTAATAAATTATTTAAGGAATGCTTTAGCTAGGGAGTTTGGATTAGCGTATGACAGTGTAGGGTTTGTTATAGGCGATGCTTGTGAAGATGATGTTGGTGCATTGATTAAAGAATCTTACTTTATTGGAAGAGAAATTTTAGCTGTTAAAAAAAATCTTTCTTTAATGGTTGGTGAAAATTTTAAAGGTGATTATCCTGTTGTGATTGAACAAGATTTTGTTCTAAGCACGGATACTAGGTTTAAGACGGCATGTTCTCTTGAAATTGGTATAAAAATATATTCTTTTGAAATTACATTTAGAAATGTAACTTTTTTTGTTCAGTGTGGCAAGATTGATAAGATCGGGTTAAATAATAAGAGGGCATTTTCAGTTTTTAGTTTGGCGGCCAGCTATGTTTTCGGAAAAGTCAATTACGATATTGATGACTCGTTGACGTTTGAGTTTTTTGAAGATGGAGAAGATTTTCTTTCTTTCAGAGCTTTGTTTATTTCGTCTGTCTCTGCAATTAGAACAGCTTTGATTCAAGCTTTTGGTTTCAATCTATCTAGAATTCCTATTGAGATGGAAGATGTTCTGAATAACTGGAGTGTGAAGATTGATACTGATTAGCTTTAATTTGAATGGAGAAAATCTTTCAAAAAGTGTTGATCTTTCTTTAAGCACTAGAGACCTTTTAGAGGGTGTTTTTTATTCGGGCGGAAAAAAATTAGTTGAAGGGGCTAATAACAACCCTTCATTGGTGCTATTAAACTTAAGACCGGTATATTCAACTCTAGTTCCGGCTTTTATGTTAAATGGAAGTAGCATCACTACTGTCGAAGGGTTAAAGAATACATCTTTTTATGGTAATTTAGTTAAGGTTTTACTAGAGAATGACTTTGGGTTTTGTGAAAACTGTTTTTCGTCCAATGCCCTTTTGTTTTATTATTTTCTGAAGAGCAAGGTAATAATTAGAAAGGATATTTTGGGATATTATAGTACGTTGAGATGTTACTGCGTTGATGTTAATACCTTCCTGGATGTTTATTTGCAGTTAGAGGAATTAGAGAGAAAATGAGCGGCATAAGAGTGTATTATCCAGAGCATTTTAATGCGCTTGTTAGTTTGTTTGATAAAGAATTAAATAATTGTATCGTGTATAACGAAATTGATTTTCATAAAAATATTGAGCTTTTTAAAGAAAAGGATAGGGTTGACAATTTATTTTTGGTTAATAATTTTGAAAGATTTAGAAAAATTTCACTTAAAAGTAATTTTTTGGAAATAGGGCCTTGTGTTACTTACAATGAAATATTACAATTTGGAGAGAGAAATATTCCAAGATTGTTTTATGAGCTTATTGCAAGGTTAGGTGACAAAATATACTTAAACAGTATTAACATTGCCAACGGTTTTTATTATAAAAATACCGTTTTTGATTTGCATCCTTTGTTTTTAAGCCTTGACGCTCAGCTTGAATTCAGAGATGTTTTAACTAAAAAAACGTATACCTATAATGCTTATAGTATTAATAGGGATGATTATATACAAAATCGTAATACTTTGTTTTTAACAAAATTGAAATTTCCAATTACAAATCTGTGGAATAAGAGCTTTTATGGTAGGGTGTTTGTTGATGCTTTATCATTTGAAATGTTAGCAAGTGTAAACATAATTTTTATTTGTGTGCTTTTAAATGTTAAAAGGGATATTATAAGTGAGTTTTTGATGAAAATATTTTATGACGACAAGGTTATCACGTTAAGGGATTCTCAGGTTTTGCTTCTCAATAAATCTTTGCCTTTGTCTGTTTCTGAGATTGAGGATTCTATTAAAATGTTGGATAAAAATGTTCGAGATGTGAAAAATTTTAGTCTTGGCGAGAGAAGCTTGAAGCTTATCAAAAGTTTTTATTTTGATATATTAGTTAGTTTTTGATCTTAGAAAAATTAGAAAAGTTAAATAACTGTTAATTTTTGTTAATGTTTTATCTGAAACCAATAGAATTAATTTATCAATTTGCTTTTATGTATTATAATGTTAATTTGTTAATGTTTTACAAAAATAATTTTAAAAAAAAGGGGTTCTTGAGTTTATGGTAAAAAAAGAAGCTACGATTAGGGCTATTAATGGCTTGCATGTAAGACCAGCATCGACTTTTGTAAAAAGAGCTAAAGAGTATGTTAGTGATATAACTGTGGAAGCTGACGGAAAATCTGTAAGTGGTAAGAGCTTATTTCGTTTGCAAACTTTGGAGTTGTCTTCTGGTAAGAAAGTTTTGATTTGTGCTGATGGGGATGATGAGGAGAAAGCTGCGAGTGAGCTTTCTGAGCTCATCGAGTCTTTTAAAGAGTAGGCTTGGAAGGTGTTATGACTTTATCGGGAAAAAGAATATCTAAGGGGATAGGGATAGGGGAGGCTCTTTTTATTAGAAAAGATTTTGATAGCTTGATTGATAAGTCAAAAATTGATTCTTCTAGAGTTGATGATGAGATAAGAAAGTTTAACGATGCTAGGGTTGGGGCTATATCTACGCTTGAAAAGCTTACGAAGAAGGCAGTGGATCAGCTTGGCGCTGATAAGGAAGGCATTTTTGAGGGGCAGATGTTGATTATTGAAGATGCTGAGCTTACAGATGCCGTTTTAAATTTTATTAAGCGTGAGAATTGGAGTGCTGCTTACGCTGTTTATTTATCTTTTGAAGAGTTGATTAAGTGTGTGGAGGAGTATACAGATGTTTACCTAAAGGAGAGAGCCTCTGATTTCAGAGATATTAGGAATAGGCTTATTTCAAATATTTTGGGACAATTAACAGATTTGTCTGAAATTAATCGAGATGTAATTTTAATTACCGAAGAATTGACTCCTTCTGATACGATGCAGGTTGACTTAAGTTATGTTAGAGGATTTTTGACCACAGTTGGTGGTGAGACCTCTCATGCTGCTATTTTGGCAAGAACAATGGGCCTCCCGGCTCTTGTTATGTCTTCTTTAGAAATTGGCAATATTAAAAATGGCGATAGGTTAATAATAGATGGTCTCTCTTCGATTGTTATTAATAATCCATCAACTAGTGAACTTAATAAATATATGAACAAAATGTTAAAGCATAATAAGATTGAGGAAGAGCTTTTTTTATTAAAAAATAAGAGTGCAGAAACGAAGGATGGCATTACGATAACTTTAAAGGCTAATATTGGAACTCCTGCGGATATTTCTTATGTTAATAAATATGGACTTGAGGGGATAGGGCTGTTTAGGACAGAGTTTTTGTATATGGAATCTGGAAAACCGCCTACAGAGGATGAACAGTTTGAAGCTTATAAGAAAGTTGTGGAAACTGTTGAGAAGAAGGGCGTAGTTACTATTCGTACTCTTGATGTTGGAGGAGATAAGAAAATACCTTATCTTAACTTCCCAAAGGAAGATAATCCTTTTTTAGGATATCGAGCCCTTAGAATGTATATGGACTATGAAGAGTTGATACAGGTTCAATTTAATGCAATTTTTAGAGTCAGTCATTATGGTAGGGTAAGAATAATGGTTCCTATGCTTACTAGATATGAGGATATTGACATAATTGATCACTTTGTCAGTCGTGCTAAAGAAAATTTAAGATCTAGGAATTTACCTTTTGATGAGGATTTGGAAATAGGTTGTATGATAGAAGTGCCTTCAGCAGCCTTAGTTGCTTCCGAACTTTCTAGTAGATTAAAATTCTTTAGTATTGGTACGAATGATTTGACTCAATATACTTTAGCAGTAGATCGTGGGAATCAGAAGATAGCAAATTTGTATGACAAGTATAATCCCGCTGTTTTAAGACTAATAAAGAATGTTTTTGATGTTGGGAATAGCTCTGAGATTGATGTGTCTGTTTGTGGTGAGCTTGGGGGCGATGAGGCTGGAGCTTTAATTCTTGTTGGTCTTGGATTTAGGTCTTTGAGCATGATCCCTAGCGCTTCACTCAGGATTAAGTATTTACTAAAAAAATATACGATATCTGAGCTTAGTGAATTGGCTAATAGGGTATTGAATAGTAAATTAGAGTCAGAGACTTTAAAATATTTAGATAAATTTATAGGAGATTAGTTATGGGGTTTTTAGATTTTTTTAAAAAGGCCGCTACTTTGGATTTGATAGCACCTGTTAGTGGGAAGGTTGTTTCGATTGATAAGGTTCCAGATGAGGCATTTGCCGAAAAGATAGTTGGGGATGGAGTTGCTATTGTGCCAACGGGTAGTGAATTGGTGGCGCCTTGCGACGGAACTATTGGTAAGATTTTCAAGACAAATCATGCTTTTAGTCTTGAAACTAAAGAAGGTGTTGAAATTTTTGTTCACTTCGGTATTAATACTCTTAATTTAAATGGGAAGGGTTTTACAAGGGTTGCCGAAGAGGGTATGAGTGTGAAGCAGGGAGATGTTGTTATTAGACTTGATCTTGACTATTTAAAGGCGCACGCAGAATCCGTGGTTACCCCCGTTGTTATTGCAAACTCTGATGAGGTCTCAAGTATTGAATATGTATTTGGTAAGTTTGATGACGGTTCCGAGTATATCTTGCCCGCTTCTACTTCTTTAACGGAAGATATTAGAAACAAGATATCCCAAACCAAGCCCGTTGAGGCTGGCAAGGATTTAGTTCTGAGAGTTAGAAAATAAGGGGCGAGTGCCCCTCCCTAGTTATCATATGCTTTTCTCTAGGATTTCATTCAGAATATTGATGAATTGGCTTGGATTTTTGCTGGGTAGTCCTGAAGTTATTCTTGCCTCTTCAAGAAGAATGATGCTTATTTTTTTCAGATTTTCACTGTCTAGATTTTTTAAGTTTTGAATGATTTTGTTGTTCGGGTTGAGCTCAAGGATAGGCTTTACTTCTTTCACTTCTTGCCCCATTGACAGCATAATTTTTTGCATTTGATACGTAGGGTCTGCGCTATCAATAATGATTGCCGATGGTTCTTTTATTAGTGTGGCTGATAGCAGAACGTCTTTGACCTGGTCTTCAAGCATTTCTTTTACTTTTAGCAAGATATCTTTGAATTCTTCCTCAGTTTTTTTAAAGTTTTCATCTTTTAATTCATTGCTTGTTTCGTTTTTATTAATCGCTTTTAACTTCATTCCGTCATATTCTGTAATGAAATTTAAAATGGCTTCGTCAAGTTCGTCATCCATAATAAGGGTTTCGTATCCCCTTTCCTTATAGGCAGATACAATCGGATTGGCTTTTAATACACTTTCTCTCCCTCCAGTTATGTAATATATACTTTTTTGTCCCTCAGGCATTCTATTTTCATATTCTTTCAAGGATACAATCCCATCTACGTTAGAAGACTTAAATCTAATCAAAGATATAAGTTTTGCCCTGTTATCAAAGTCAGAATAAACCCCTTCCTTCAAGCACCTGCCAAATTCTTTTGAAAATTCAGCAAACTTGGAAGAATCAGATTCACTAAATTTTTCAAGCTCACCCAGTATCTTTTTTACAGAGGATGACTTTATTTTAGATAGTATTTTATTTTGTTGCAGAATCTCCCTGCTTACATTTAGCGGTAAGTCTTGACAATCTATTACCCCTTTTACAAATCTTAAGTAATTTGGGAGTAAACTACCCTCAGAATCTGTTATGAAGACTCTGTTTATAAACAACCGTACACCGGGTTTAGGATTTGGATAATATAGATCATAGGGAGCCTTGCTTGGTACATAGAAAAGGTTGATATATTCAACACTCCCCTCAGCTTTTGTATGAATATGGATAAGCGGGTTCTCATAGTCAAAAGTCAGGTTTTTATAAAATTCATTATATTCTTCAGCAGTAATTTCATTTTTATTTTTTACCCAAATTGCAGTAGTTTCGTTTGCTTTATCTTCTCTGTCTTCGAACCCCTCCTGTTTTCCGTCTTTCATTAAGGGTTCTCTGTATTTAATGAATATAGGATAGTTGATATGGTTCGAATATTTCTTTATAATCTCTTGAATTTTCCATTTGTTGGCATACTCGGTTCCTTCTTCGTTAAGGTAAAGGGTTATCTCGGTGCCCATGTCATCCTTTTCTGTTTTCTCTATTTCATACCCCGTTTTGCCATCACTAGACCAGATATAAGCATTATCTTCTAAAGCTTTTCTTGTTCTAACTTCAACTTTCTCCGATACAATAAAAGCACTGTAAAAACCAACTCCAAATTGCCCAATCAAACTTGAGGCTTTTTTTTCATCTTTTTTTAAGTTGTTTATGAATTCCTTGGTTCCTGATTTTGCAATTACCCCAAGATGATTAATTAGATCTTCTTTATTCATTCCAACGCCGTTGTCTTTGATCTTAATGATTTTATCTTCGAATCTTATTTCTATTCTTGGCTCTAGGTTAATATCCTTAAATTTTTCATCCGTTAAGTTTAAAAATTTAAGCTTGTCAATTGCATCAGAAGCATTTGATATTAATTCCCTTAAAAATATTTCTTTATGGGAGTAAAGTGAGTGTATGATTAAATAAAGCAGATCATTAACTTCTGTGCCAAATTGTTTTTTCATGAAAATCTCCCCTCTTTCGTTTGGTTTAATCTTTACTTTTTCTATGATATAACATAATCTGAAAATAATAAATAAAGTGACTTTACTTGGAGTAAAAAGTTGAGGTAGAGGATAATACGATGGATGTTGGTATTTATGGGCTAGGTGTTATGGGCAGTAGTTTAGCTTTAAATATTGCTGATAATGGATTTAATGTTTCCGTTTACAATAGAGATAGCGATAGGACTGAGGCTTTTCTTATGGAAAATGCCCATAGGAAGATTAGTGGATTTAAAGACATTGAGAGTTTTGTTAAAAGTTTAGAAAAACCTAGAAAAATCATTCTAATGGTAGCGAGTTCTGCTGTAGATAAAGTAATTGAACAAATTCTCCCTCTAATTGAAAAACTTGATATTATTATTGACGGTGGGAATTCTCACTACAAGAATACAATGAGAAGAGAGAGAGAACTGTTTTCTAAAGACATTTATTTTGTTGGACTTGGAATTTCAGGAGGGGAGGGAGGAGCACGGTCTGGGCCTTCATTAATGTATGGTGGTAGTAAAAAGGCATATGAGTTGATTGAGCCTGTTTTGAACAAGATAGCGGCTAGGACACGAGTGGGGGATATTTGTTCTTCCTACATTGGTGAGAATGGGGCTGGACACTATGTAAAAATGATTCATAACGGAATTGAATATGCCGACATGCAGCTTGTTGGTGAGGCATATTTCTTTATGAAAAAAGCTTTTAATTTAGATAATTTAAGGATTGCAGAAGTATTTGAAAAGTGGAGCGAAGGAGAGCTTTCTAGTTATTTGGTAGAAATAACATCTATTATTTTAAAATATAGGGAAAATAATGAGTATTTGCTTGATAAGATTTTGGATGTTGCAAGTCAAAAGGGTACTGGAAAGTGGGCTTCAATTGAGGCTTTTGAGACAGGTGTGCCAGCAAATTTGATTTTTGAATCTGTGTTTGCGCGGTTTCTGTCTACATTAAAACATGAGAGAGTAATTGCTAGCGATATCCTTAAAATGGACGTAGGCTCTTTTAAATTAGAACTCAGTGATTGGATTTTAGATCTTTATTATGCTCTTTTGGTTTCGAAGATATTGGCTTATGCGCAGGGTTTTATGCTTCTTAAGACGGCATCTGTTAATTATAATTGGGATTTGAACTTGGGAAAAATTTCTTTAGTTTGGAGAGAGGGCTGCATAATTAGAAGTGTTTTCCTGGAAAAGATTAAGTTAGCTTATGATAAAAACCCTCATCTTATTAATCTACTTTTTGATGATTACTTTTTAGAGATAATTAAAGGACATCACAAATCTTTAAGACGAATAGTTTCAAAAGCTAGCGAAATCGGAATACCCTTGCCGGTATTTTATGCAAGTCTTTCCTTTCTGGATTCTTATTCTACCAATTATCTGCCAGCCAATTTAATCCAAGCTCAGCGAGACTTTTTTGGTGCACATAAATTCGAAAGACTGGATTCAAAGCTAGGTGAATTCTTCCATAGCACTTGGCAGTAGTTTAAGTTTTACGTTAAACATAATATTTTGCGAATATTCCTCCCATTATGTTTGTTTTAAGCCCCGCGTAAAGATGATGGTATGCAAGAGATCTTGTGCTTGATATAAATTCTATTGAAGGTGCTATTTTGAAACCTATTTCCACCTGTTCTGTTATGTCGTAGGAAAGGATTACTGGTATTCTAGCTCCAAAACCCAGTTGGATGTTTATTAAATCTGACTTGTTGGATGCTATGTGTATGTTCCCCCCAATACCCAATCCAATCGATAGCCTTTCTATTAAGGGTATTGTAAAGATTAAATCTAGAGCTGCAAGTGAAAATAGATGGAAGTCGTATTTTTTTGAATTAATTCTGCGGTTGGACAAATTTATTCCATTAGTGCCCCCGTATCCTATCTCAATATCAATAAAAGGAAAGGACATAACATAACTAAGGATAGGGTTCCCAATATTCAGCCCAAATCCTATCCCCCTGTCCAGGTATGAATTTCTCCCATTCCCACTAGTCCACGTGATCAATAGTAACGACATCACTATCACTAATTTCTTCATTAAGCCTCCAATAAATAGCACTCGTTATAATATTATAATACCATAATATTAGTTTTAAAAATTAAACAAAGCTTTTCTGAATATACAGTAAGCTTGCTATTCTGAATTTAACTTAAAAATTAAGCGAAACATTTTAAACATTTTAAGGATCTCAATATTGCATTACATAAAGTGTTAGTTTGATAGCATGTCGTTCAAGTATTTCATGCAATCCAAAATCTAAGCCCCATCGTTGCAAATAGTTCCCATTTTTGAGTTGAGCTGACAGCCCCACCCCAAATATTGACACCAGGTCCTGCTTTTAAAAAGATGTCAACTGATCTTTTACTAACTGAGAAATTTAATATAAAAGACAGCCTTCCTCCAATAGTTATTGAACTGTAAACTGCTTGATTTTTGTGCCACTTCGACATCCACCACACCCCATAAACACCAATTCCAAGTGCAATATCTATGAAGCTTGAATCCTCTAATAGATTGTACGTGGGGGTAACAAATTCTAAAGAGGAAAATATTGTACTAGCGTTTTGAAACAAATTCCTCAGCCCATTGTAAAGTCCAATCTCTATCTCAACATTGGGTCCCAAGATCAGTTGCAACGTGCTTGGGAAAGGACCCATCACGCCAACACCAAAGGAACCCCGACTTGTATACAAATCTTCTGCCGAAACATTCATAACGACCATTAATATAAGGATTAAGATCAATACTGTTTTTTTCATACCCCTCTTTATACCCATAACCTCCGCCTGTTAAGTATATACCCAAGCCCCTAAAATGGAAACTAGGAGCACCGTTCTATACTTTGAATAGTGCACTAAAAATAAAGATATACCTTTTCTTCGCTTATATTCTTGTTTGCTGTTTATTGCTGTTTACATGAACCAGATTATTGCTGTTTACATGAACCAGAATCTGGCGCCAATTCCTGCAAATACTTCCCACCTAAACCCCACTCCTTTGCTCCAAATGTTCATCCCAAGACCAGGTGCCACTTTTAAAAACAAATCAAATCTTTGCCTAGACACTGCCAGATTTAAAATTAGAGGCAATCTTGCTCCTATGCTCATCGGGCCATTGTTTGCCTGGCTACCACTCCATCTTGAGAACCATATGGTTCCGTAGGCACCGCCCCCGACAGCAAATTCTAGAATGCTAGCTGCCCCTGGGAAGGTATATGCATAGAAGAGATAATCTAGTGCAAGAAACAGAGTTTTCCAATCTTGAAATAAATTGTTTGCACCATTGTAAAGGCCAAAATCTATATCTACACTTCCAAGGCTTAACTCCAATACAATAGGAAACGGTAATAAAATCCCCGTCCCAAATTTACCCCTTGCTGTTGATGCTGAGCTTGGAAAAACAGAGTTTAAACCCAGCACCAACATCAAAATGACTATAATCTTTTTTTTCATAACAATTCCCCCTACAGAAATGTTTAACCCTAGATTGTAGAAATTCAACAAATCTGTGTTAAGGCGAATATCCTAGGTAACCTAACTCTTAATCCAAACCTTTATTCCTATAGAAAGATCCCCCCTTATTGGTAATACAAATTGCTTACTAGGAGTTTGACCGACAAAAAGAGAAGGAGAAGTCCTTATGTTAATTTCGAAATTGTCACCTAGCATTTTGTATTTTAGACCAGAAGGAATTGATAACCCAATTTTATAGTTAGTCCCCGAATAAGATTTCTGTTCATATATTTCTGTTGTTTTGCCAATTTCTAAAAACAGACCAATACCCATAAAAAAGAAGAAAGTATCTACAATGCGTAAATCCGAAAATATATAATGAGCATGTGTATAAAACATGAATTCTTTTGAGAAAAGATTTGAGATACTGATGTGTATTATTCCTACACTGATGTCAAAATTTTTTATGCTGAATTCTATTCCCGTTGGAAAGGGGAGGAAGAGCCCAAAACCGAATTTTCCTCTTGATTGAAAGTTAAGGGGAGTTTCCATTTTAGTCGTGGTAAGGGTGCTCTTTGGGGTTTCTTTTGAAAAGAGATATCCGTGGGAAAGTAATACCAAAAATGACAATACGAATAGCAATTTTTTATCCAACATTTGCGTTCTTCTTTATTTCAAGAAGCTAATTAACAATAGCTTACATACTTATTATAAATAATGTTTTAAACATTATTTCATATTCATTTAGTATTCAAATTTTTGATTTATAATTGGTGTTCAGCGGTGTATGAAATAATGTGGGGTTTGGATCAATTGACATTATGACATTCCACTTGTTTATTAGTTCTATCATTAAGAGGCATTTATGGAATTAGAGACAGATTTGCAGGGCATGTTGAGTCAGTATCTTTTGTTTAGCTTGGATGAACTTTATGCCATTGAGATTAAATACGTGGTTGAAGTGTTGGAGTACACTAAAATATCTAAAATACCAAGAACCCCTGACTATATGGCAGGTATAATTAATAATCGGGGGAAGATAGTTCCTATAATCGACATCAGAAGGCAATTCGGCATGGATGATCGTAAGATTAGTGAAGAGGAAGTTAAGAAAAATAAGGGGGTTGATGTTTCAAATATCATCATATTGACTCTGACATATGAGGGGGATGAATTTAACCTTGGAATTTTGGTGGATTATGTTAATGAAGTTCTTGAATTAGACCCAGCGAGTATCGATGATACTCCTAAGATTGGCACGGGGTTTAACGCTAGGTTTATTTCGGGAATTGGCAAGAGTAAGAATAGGTTTATTATTATTCTTAATATAGAGAATTTGTTTGATATTAAGGAGCTTTCCAAGTTTAGAAACACTACGATATATGATCCTAATAACGAGCAATAGGAGTTTTAAGTATTATGCTTTATAAGCCAGAGGGGGAACTTGTAATAAATAATATCTTTAGAGTTAAGGAGGATCTTTTAAATATTTTTAAAGATATGCAGGAGGGTGATACTCTTACTGTTAATCTTTCGAGTGTGGAAAAGATCGATATTACTTTCGTACAAATTTTGTACGCTTCCAATAAGTATGCTAAGAGTAAAAATTTATTTTTAAAGATAGAGTATCCATCAGATGAAGTTTTGAGTTCGTTGTTGTATGGTGGGTTTTTAAATGATATTGAAGATGTTGATAATTTGGATTTAGGGTCTGGTTTAATTGAATTTTAGTTTTATGTATTTAAAGGGAAACTTATGAACAGTAGGGATATGATTGATAAATTTAAGGATTCTTTTAAAGAGGAGTCTATAGAAAACATCTCGGATATTGAACAAGCACTTCTTAACATTGAGTTTGAATCGGGGCAGGAAATTATTAACTCTATTTTTAGAAACCTTCACACAATAAAGGGCAGTGCTGGGATGTTTGGCTTTAATTTTACTGCTTCTCTTGTTCATGAGATAGAGACTGTGCTCGATCCTATTAAGGAGGGCTCTGACGAATTTGGGCAAGCTACTATTGATTCTACTTTAATGGCAGTTGATTTTATTCGCGAGTTAGTTGAAGGAGATGAAGCTATTGATGAGATCGAATTTAAAACTCGAGAAAGAGAATTGATAGAGGGAATTAAAATGGGGATAGGAGCTGCTGTTGATGTTAAGCTTGGCGATGGTGAGTCTAGTGCTAATTGTGAAGCTCATGTAGACTCATCTAATGATGCTGAGGAGGAGTCTACGTCCGGTTCCTCGCCAGAAGATGGATTTGATGATGAGGCTTTAAATATTGCAACTAGAGTTTATAAAATTCTTTTTTTGCCTGCAAGGGGTGTTTTGTTTCATGGGCACAAACCGATCAATTTATTAAAAAAAGTGTTGGACTTGGGCAATGGCCAAGTTAGAGCCAGGGTGAGCAGTATTCCTGATTTAGAGTTAATTTCTCCGGATAATGTTTATGTTAGATGGGAGATGAAATTAGAGACGGAAGAGAGTAAAAGTGTCATAAAAGATGTTTTTGTGTTTTTAAATGAGCAGTCAAATGTTATTGTCGAAGAGGTTGACGGGTTTTATGAAATACCTGAGGAAGAACCTCATTTGTTGGCAGTAGATACGGATGAGACTGGGGAAGATAAGGCGAGTGACGATATTTCTTCTGTAAAACAGAACGCATTGTCAAAAGCGGGAAAAGTTGAAAATAAAACGGTTGTCAAGGGAGAAGTAAGTCATTTTAATTTTAACGATGCTACCGCAAAGAGCAAGGTAAATATTGCAAGTATTAAGGTTGATTCGAAAAAGTTAGATCATTTGGTGAATCTTGTTGGTGAACTTGTGACAATTCAATCTAAGCTTTCAAAAGAAGCTGAGAATAGGAGTAGTAATATTTTAAACTCGATTTCAGCTGAATTTTCTTTGCTTATTAATGAACTCAGAGATTATACAACGGCGCTTAGAACAGTTCCTATTGAAATTTTGTTTGTAAAATTTCAAAGAATAGTTAAGGATTTGTCTTCTCAGCTTGGAAAATCAATCCTTTATAATACTCAGGGCGGGGATACCGTTCTTGATAAAAGTATCATTGAGAAGTTAAATGAGCCTTTGGTTCATTTAATAAGGAATTCAATTGATCATGGTATTGAGTCAGCTGATGAGAGGGTAAAGGCGGGGAAAGATCCCAGAGGTGTAATTAAGCTTTCTGCGCATCAATCGGGGGATTCTGTTATTGTGGTTATTGAGGATGATGGTAGGGGCCTTGACAAGCTTAAAATAATTAAAAAAGCTGTAGAAAAAGGCATAGTATCTGAAACTGTTTCAAAAACTTTATCGGAAGCTGATGCTTATAGTTTAATTTTTGAGCCTGGATTTTCAACGGCTAGCGTTGTGACAAATATATCTGGGCGTGGTGTTGGGATGGATGTTGTTAGGCAGCAGGTAGAGTCCCTAAGGGGTAATGTTATTCTTGAGAGTGAACTTGGTAAATATACTAGAACAAAATTAATTTTTCCTCTGACCTTGGCAATTATTGAGGGTTGGTTGGTAAGAGTAAAAGAGGAGCATTTTATTGTTCCTCTCTCTAGTGTTGAATCCTGTCTTGAGGCTGATAAGTTGAATTCTGGGAAATGCGGCCTTGATTCCAATAATAGTGTTATGAATTATAGAGGGAGCATGATTAGTTACATACGTCTGCGGGAGTTTTTTGAGATATCTAATGAAAGAAATGCTAGTGAACATGTTGTTGTTGTCAATACTAACAGTGGTAAGATAGGGATTGTGGTTGATGAAGTATTGGGGCAGCATCAGACTGTCATAAAAGCTTTAGGTAAAGTTTATTCTAGAGTGGAGGGGGTGTCTGGGGCTACAATACTTGGAGATGGTAGTTTGGCCTTGGTGATAGATATTGATACTATAACTAAAATTATAAAGTAGTGTGTTTTAGTATTGCATATTTTGGGTTTCGGTAATGTAGGGTATACTAAGAGATAGCGATGAAGATATTGGTAGTTGATAATCAGGGTTTAGTGAGGCAGGTTTTTGTTAGGGCTTTTAAGCAGGATTTGGATGTTGAGATATTAAATCCAGGATCTAATTCTTTAAACCTTATTAAGGTTTTCTTACAGAGATTTCCCGATTTGGTTATCATTGATGAGAATACGGCTAGGTCTAATTTTGGAAGCGCTCTTGAAAATGTTCTTAATAATATTTCGCTTCCTGTTGTGTTTATAGCAGAAGATGAGGATAATCCAAGTTTTGGATTTCTTGAAAATAAGAAAGACAAGATCAAATTAATAATAAACAAACTTAATTTTAAGCTTGTTGTTAACTTATTTAGAAGTGATTATTTGGGCTTGGTAAAATCTGAGATTAGAAAGCTTGGAGACAACAAACTTTCTGTTTCTTTTGATGTTAAAAGGATTAAAGCTCCTGATTTTTCTCTTAAGTCTGGTCTTAAGAAATCTAGTGTGGATTTTTCTGGTGTAACGAAGAGCTATAAAGCTTCGGATGTTATTAATGTTGCTCCCAAGAATGATCCAGATGTTGTTTTAAAATATCAGGGTGTTATTAATAGACAAAGGACGGGGAAAGTGATTTTTGTTGGATCCTCAACAGGAGGTACTGAAGCCTTAAGAGTGTTCTTAAGGTATTTTAAGAAAGATTCTCCTCCGATTGTTGTTGTGCAACACATGCCAGGGGGATTTACAACATCTTTTGCAAGAAGCCTAAATAGTGAATTTGAAATTGATGTAAAAGAGGCTGAGGACGGAGATATTTTAAGGCCGGGTCTTGTAATAATTGCAAATGGTAATTATCATTTGATTGTAAAATATGGCAATGGTAATTATTTTGTTAATTTACTAGATGGGCCTTTGGTTAGTAGGCACAAGCCGTCTGTTAACGTGTTATTTCGTTCTGCTGCTATGTATGCTGCGGAGAATGCTATCGGGGTTATGCTTACGGGAATGGGGGATGATGGTGCTGCTTGTATGCTTGAGATGAAGAGCAATGGCGCGTATAATATTGCTCAAGACCAGGCTACATCTGTGGTTTTTGGAATGCCTATGGAGGCAATAAAAATAGGTGCTGTGGACAAGGTTCTTCCTTTAAATAAAATATCAGAGTTTGTTTTAAGGAGATCTTAATGAGCGAAGATAAGCGTTTTGACTTTGACCTTTACATTGGTAGATTGTTTGCTGAGCTTGGAAATTTTGATGCTCGATCGAGGCAAATTTATTCGAATCTAAGCAAATCAATTCCTAAATTAATAGAGAAACTTTCAAAAGATATTAAAGATTTGTCTTTTAGTGTCGGGATTATTTCCGATCTTGATATTGAAAATGATTATTCTTTGAATAATTTCATCTATAAGGCAATAAGAGTATTGAATGATTTTGTGTCTTATTTTAATGCTTCAACCGATTCACTTGAAACTCAGTTTAGCATTATAAAGGATAAGGTTAAGGACATAGAAATACTTGAAGATGTCATTGAGAAGATGAAGAAAAGCTCTCTTGATATGGAAATAATGTCTATTAATACATTAACAGTTGCCTTAAGGGCTGGGAGAGCAGGGGGAGCTTTTTCTTATATTACAAATGAGATTAAAATTTTGACTCAATCTATGATTAAGCAAGCAGATCAGCTTACTAGTAGAGGAAGGGACATTAAGGTTGGACTTGATCGCGCTAAGGAACAGGTGCGTGAAAATAATACCGCCGAGAATAAAATCCTTGAAGAATTTAAAGATAATTTGATGAAAAATATAGATGAATTTTCGGGAGAGATCGGTGAGGTTATTGCCTTTTATGACAGCATATTGGATATGCTGAATGAGTTTAAATTCAAATTTGTGAATGCCGTTTCCTATCTTCAATTTCAGGACAGGCTTACTCAATCCTTGTATCATTTAAACATTATGTATTCAAATGTTGATGTTTTTAAATTTAGGGACATAAGTGAGCTTCAGCGATTGAAATTTTTGTCTATTTTTACAGGTACGTCCAGAATGATAGTTAGGGACGTTATTGATAAATTAGATGAAAATTTGACTGTGTTTGAAAAGTTTGTTGATACGTCTATTTCGTCTATTCAGACTATTAATGGTTTGAAAGCGGAAAACTCTTTATACATCGATATTGCAAGAACAGTGGAGTCTTTTTCAGTTATTTTATTGAATTTACTTAAAAGAATAGACGATGTAGAGAAGAATAATTCTAATTTTTTAGGCCTTTACTATGAACAGATTAAGTTTGTTAAGTCTTTGGAGTTTATGTTCTCAAATATTTCAGCTATCTCCGCTAGGTTCCAAAATATCAATATAGCTTCTAAAATAGAGGTTGTAAAAAGAATTGAACTTGAAGATATGGAAGGTAATATTTCTGAAATGTCAAAGATTATTGGTAATATTGATTTAAACATTAATAAAGGTCGAGAGTTTTTAGATCAAATAATATTTTTCTTTGAGAAAGTTGTAAAGGATTATGACAATAGGTTTTATCTTGAGAAGAATTATTTTAAAAAATTTAAAAAGTTGTTTATGGAGATAAAGAATAACATTTATGAGATAAAAAATATTGCCGTTAATAATATTTTGTCCTACGAGATGTTTTCGGTTGATTTTTTAGAAATATTTGAAGAGATAAAAATGGAAGTTTACAATATTAAAAATTTAAAAGGTAAACTTTTGGATATTGAAGAGCTTATAGCTAGTATGGGAGGTGATGTCGACCGTGCGCTTGATTTGGAGTTATCTAGGAGTGGTGTTGACTCTGTTGAGATTGAAGACAAGGAATTTGTTAGAAGAATTGCTAATAGATTTACTTTGTTTATACACAAAAAGCATTTGTTATCTCTTATTGAGGACGAAAAAGATGTCCAATCATTGGATGAGGGTAGTGTAATTTTATTTTAATTTTTATATAATTATCGAGTAATTCTTAAATTTTGAAATAGTCTTGAGGGGGTTTATGTGAGAGTGATGGATTCAGGAGAGTTTGATGAAGAAGAGAATTTTAGTTATAGATGATAATAGAGCCATCAGACAGAGTGTCGCTTATATTTTGGAGCAAAATGGTTTTGGGGTTTCTGAGGCAGAGGATGGGCTGGATGGTGTGACCAAGTTTAAGGAGGCTGTTGGGCAAAGTGACAGGGATTTTGATCTTATTATTACTGATATAAATATGCCCAATTTGGATGGAATAGGGGTAATTAAACAGATAAGAGAATTTGGGAGTTTTGTTCCAATACTTGTTCTTACAACTGAGTCTGAGCAGTCAAAAGTTGATGAGGGTCGTAAGGCGGGTGCTACTGGGTGGCTTGTTAAGCCTTTTAATCCCGATACTCTTATGCAAACGATATCGAAAATATTCTAACTTGTGTTTTTAAAGTTGCGATTGAAAGTTGCTTTTGGGTACAATCGGTTGTTTATGTTTTGTATTCCAGGATGTGAAACATAGAGATTTGATTCTAGAGGGGGGCTCTTTATGGATCTTAAGTTGAAGGAACAATTTTATTCTGATCTAGGGGAACTGATCAGGTTTAATAGTGTGGCTGTTTCTCCTCTAAGGGATAAGCCTTTTGGAGAGCAGATTGATTTGTGTTTGGATAAAGTTTTGAAAGTGGCTGGAGACATTGGTTTTGAAGTTTACAAGGCTGGGGATGGGTATTATGGTTTTGCTGAGATAGGTAGAGGATCTGAGCTTATAGGCATTTTGGGGCATGTTGATGTTGTTGATGTTGGAAATTTATCTCAGTGGCATTCGGATCCCTTTACCCTTAGTTTGAGGGATGGAAATGTTTATGGTAGGGGCGTTTTAGATGATAAGGGGCCTTTGATGGCTGTTCTTTATGCTTTTAAATCTTTAGTTTTAGATGGATTTTCTTTTAAGAAGAGATTTAGGATGATTTTTGGAACGGATGAGGAAACTTTGTGGCGGTGCATTGAGCAGTATAAAAAAAGGGAGGTAATTCCTGATTTTTCTTTTACTCCTGATGCTGATTTTCCGGTTGTTAATGCTGAGAAGGGCTTGTTACAGTTTGATGTTGTTAGTGGTGAGAAGGGTTTTATGGATTTCAATCTTGGGATTGGATATAATGTGATCCCTGGGGAATGTTCTTTTGAATTGGGGAACTCTAATAGGGATGAATTTAGAATTTTACTTGATGGGTTTGGGGATAGGATTAGGTATAAATTTCACGAAAATGATGTTTTAATTCAGGGTGTTTCGGCGCATGCTTCATTGCCTGAGGCTGGAGTTAATGTTGCTCCTTATGCGTTAAGTATAATTAAGAGCTTGGGGATGGAGGCTAATTTTATTAACTTTTTTGAGGAAAAGATTGGGTTTACTGTTAATGGTGAAAAGTTGTTTGACAAAGTTTTGGAAGATTCAAAATCTGGAAAGCTCACCCTTTGTTTGACAAAGGTTAGTTTGTCTAAAACTTCTAATCAAGTTTTGTCTTTTGATATGAGATATCCTGTGGACTTTAAGAGAGAGGACTTGGTAAGTTTAATAAGGGATGTGCTGGATTCATATTCTTTAAACTACAGTGAAGTCTCTTATCTTGACCCTATTTATGTTAATTCCGATTCTGATTTTGTTAAGACTTTAGTTGAAGTTTATAAAGACTTTACAGGAGAATCTGATGCTAGACCCATTGCTATTGGCGGCGCAACTTATTCGAGGGCTTTGAAGAACTGCGTTGCCTTTGGTCCTTTGTTTAAGGGGGCAAATAACACTGCTCATCAGACCAATGAGCACATGAAGGAAACCGATCTTTTAAGGCTTGTTTCAATCTACAAGGAGGCCATCAGCAGGCTCAACGGGTAGAGAGAGCTCAAGCCTGACCCCTTTTTACCGTTCAGTAAGACCGCAACGCTTTACAAACACTGCAAATACCGGTAGTCGGGGTCGAACCGACACGAGGTTACCTCATCAGGTTTTGAGACTGACGCGTCTACCAATTCCGCCATACCGGCAACGAGTTCTATTTTACTATAATAGTTCCTAAAAAATCATCATTTTTATTGAAAACTTTTTCTAGGTTTTTGATGTCAAGTCCATTTAGAACATAAGCTTTAAGACCAAGATTTAGAGCTAATTTGGTCGCTATTGGGTCAAACGGTAAATTTGAGCCAGGTTCCCAGTCGTTTCCAACAATGTCTTGTAATTCGCCCCAAGTGATTTTGCTCAGTCCCTTTGCATCTTTAAATTTTTTTGGATCTTTATCATGAATCTGGTTTATGTTCGTTAGGTTAATTATCTCATTCGATTTGAATTTCTCAGCAAATTTTACGGCAATATAGTCCGTTGAAAAGCCTGGTTTCCATCCCGATGCAACTAGTATATTTCCCTTGAAATGAAAATCTTTAGATGGATCACTAACAATCGCATCAATACAAACTGGCTTCATTGACTTGCTAATAAAAATGGCATTTAGTTTAGTTGCCAGTATTCCAATCTCATCAAGGTCGTCATTTTCGAATTCGGGGTTGATCTTTTTGTAAGAGTCTTGATATTCTCTTGCTGTTTTACCCCCACCTGTTATTAATATTATTTTTCTTCTATTGTCTTCTTTTATCCACTTAAAAATAAGATTTCTAAGGTTTTTAATATATTCTATGTTGATTTTATCCGGATTAATTACCCCGCCCCCAAGGCTAATTATTTTAAGCATTTAAACTCCTTGTTTCCGATAGGAATTCGCCTTTCCATTTTAACCTGTATTATATATTATTTTTGGGTTTATTTGAAAATAGGGTTAAAATAATGTAAATTCATTAACTATACTGTACAATATTTGTTTGAACTTGTGATGTGGAATGTTATTTAATAATGGTAAGTCATTCTATGCAGGCTTCTGTAGGGTAGTGTTTGTTTGGGAGGATGTTATGCATAAGTACAAGGTCTCTGTGATTATTTGCTTTTTTAATTCAGATAAAACTCTTGAATCGATAATCAAAGATGCCGTTAATCAAACATTAAGGGATAAAGAGATTATATTGGTAAACGATGGTTCTTACGATAATAGTTTACAAATAGCTCAAAAGTATACAGACAGGTATGATTTTATAAAAATTGTTAATCAAAAAAATATGGGAATAGCTGCCTCTAGGAATAATGGGTTTGAAAATGCTCAAGGAGAATATGTAGTTTATTGGGATAGTGACGATTCAGTTGAAAGTACCATGCTTGAAGTATTATACAATAGGGCTAAGGCAGATAATTCAGATGTTGTTTGTTCTCAATTCTACATTTATTTTCTTGCCAGAAATATTAAAAGAAAATCTTTACTACCCTTTCCCAATTATCCAATAACTGGGAGAGAAGCTTTTGAAAATTTATTATCGACTGTCTTTGCTAGTTTTTCTAGGAAAAATTTCGTTGTGGGTACCTTGTGGGATAAACTCATCAGAAGGGATTTGATTTTAAATAATAATATTAGACTACACAGCGTAGTGTTAGAAGATATAGTGTTTTTGGTTCATGTTTTTTTAAAGGCGGGTAGGGTTTCTTTTGTTAATAATTATTTCTACACTAATTTTCAAAGGATAGGAAGTGCCAGTTCTTCAATTAGTGTAATAAGTAGAGCTGGTAGTACTTTTGAGGCGATAGAAACTTTACTAAGAGATGAGAAAATTTTTGAAAAATATTTTGAGCTTTATAAAAAATTTTATTTACAGCTTTATTATTTTATTTCCTTTAAACAGATTTACATTGTGGTCTGGAGCATTAAGGATCGGCTTGTATATAGAGCCTATAAGGCAAAACTTGTCTCTGTTCTTAATGAAGTCAAATGTCATGAAGAGTTTAGGGAGTATTATGCAAGCCTTCAGAGTTCTTCAGGATTGAACGGTATTCAAATCTTGCCAAGAGTTATGCTGAGGGTGTGGGATGTTAGCTCAGCATTCTATGTTAATTTTGCTATATTTGTCTATAGAGTTTTTTTAAAAAATTAATGTTTCTTGTAGTCAGCTTCAATTTGTCTTGATTAATGGTAGGAGAATTTAGGTGATGCTGGAGTGTTTGGATGTATGCTTTTCTTATGACAGGTGTGAGGTTTACTCAGATTTGAATTTGGCTTTTTCAAAGCCGCAGACTTATTTAATTCTAGGTAAAAATGGAGTGGGTAAGACTACTCTGCTAAAACTTATTAGTGGCCTTTTAAATCCGACTAAAGGAAGTATTATGTTTAATTCTTTAAATGTTTTTCCAAGAAATCCTTTAAACTTAGAAAATTTATTTTTTGTTCCTGAAGAATTTAAGTTACCAAATGTTTCTTTGGATGACTATCGTAGTTCTTTACATAGATTTTATCCAAACTTTGAAGAAGAAAGTTTTAGGGAATGTCTATTGAAATTTGAGCTAGACATTAATCTTCAGTTTTCATCTTCTTCATATGGCCAGAAGAAAAAGAGCATTATTGCTTTAGCTATTGCTACCAATGTTCCTGTTTTGATATTTGACGAGCCCACAAATGGGCTTGATATCGCTTCGAAGAATGTTTTCAGAAGTGTTATAGGTGGTTTAAAAAATAGGATGGTCTTTATTACAGGACATAATGTCAGAGATTTGGTTGATATAGTAGACCATTTAACTATTATTGATGATAAAAATGTTCTTTTTTCAAATTCAGTTTCTTATATCAATGAGAACTATAGGGTTAAGAGCGTGGATAAGTTAAGTGGGGAAGAGCTTTATTATGAGGAAATAAGGGATGGATTTAAAGCACTTTATTTTGAAAGTGAGACTTGTACTAATAATGAGGTTGACCTTGAGTTTTTCTTTCTATACGTGACCAGTAGTAAGGGGTTGGCAGATGTTTAGTTTGAAAAGATTTTCTATGCTTGTTAATATGGATTTTGTTTATAACAAAAGACTATATCTTTACTACTCTATGTCAATCTTTTGTGTCTTCAATTTGATACATCTCTTTTTAAGGTTTTATTATGATTTTAGTTTAACTGATATTCCGACTATTGATGGAATCATGTTTTTATTTTTTGCCTCCTCCTACGTTGTGTCTATATATATGATGTTTGATCATTATAGGTTGATTCATGATCCACTCTCAAGTGTGTTTTATTTATCTCTGCCCGTATCAACTCCAGAGAGGTATTTTTTTGTTTTGTTTAAGTTTTTATTTGCGTTTCCGTTGTTTTTAATTCTTTGTTATTACTTAAGTCTCAATTTTGCTGTGTTACTGGATAATGTTTTTTTTAAAGAGATTAAGGCGGATTTTTTTTCTTTAGGTTTTCTTTTTGGATTTTTAAGAATAACTTATGTCAATTATTTAATGGCTTTTCCTATATTTTTAATGTCCAGGCTTTTATTTAAAAGTTATCCCTTTTTAAGGGCTGTAGTTATAAGTGTCTTGTTTTATATCTTATTGGAAGCTTTTTTCAGTTTTGTTATATTTTTTACGGACAAAAATTTGTTTAAAGTAGCATATAAGTTTAGTGTTTCAAATAAGGGGGGCTATCTATTTTTGTTTAGGGTTAGTTCCATGTTTTTTTCAGTTTTGTTATACTTCCTTGCGTATTTCGTGCTCAATAATTTGGGAAATCCAAACAGTAAAACCAGTTTGGTAATTTTGTTGGGATTAATTTCTCTTTTCTTCTTGTTATCCCTTTTAATAGTGGCGTCTCTAGCACTACTACACTAGATGCCCAACTCGTTAATCTTTGAGTATATATATAATCTTTTACGATTATATATACTCAAAAATGTGCTACGTCAAGGTGTTACATGAGAACTTAGCGTTTTAATTTTTTTAGGGGGAGTTTTAATGAAAAATAATCTAAAGATTTTAGTGATAACAGGGGGCGTGATCTCTGGTATAGGGAAGGGGGTTACCTCGGCAAGTATTGCAAGGTTGTTTAGGGACAATTTAAAGATAACACCAATTAAATGTGATGGGTATTTAAATACGGATCCTGGCACTATTAATCCTGTTGAACATGGAGAGGTTTTTGTTCTTGATGATGGCGGAGAGGTTGACATGGATTTTGGACATTATGAGAGATTTTTGAATTTGAATGCTAGGTCTAATTGGAACATTACGATGGGCAAAATATATAAAAATATTATTGAGAATGAGAGACGTGGCAAATATTTGGGGCGAACTGTACAGCTTATTCCCCATGTTACTGATGAAATAAAGGATACAATTTTTACAATTGCCAAAGAGGAGTGCAGTGAACTTTTAGTTATCGAAATAGGTGGCACCGTAGGAGATATGGAAAATATTTTGTTTATTGAGGCTATGAGACAAATAAGATATGAACTTGGGAGCGATAGTATTGCTTTCATTCATTTAACTTATGTGCCAAGTCCTGTGGGGATTAATGAGCAAAAATCTAAACCTACTCAACAAAGTGTAAAGACACTTAACAAAGCTGGAATTTTTCCAGATTTAATTATTGCAAGAAGTTCTCAGCTTTTGACAAAGCAAATAAGACAAAAAATAGCTATGTTTTGTAACGTAGATACTACCTCTATTATTGACAATACAGATGTTGCAACTATCTATGAAATTCCTCTCTCTTTTTATAAACAGGGATTACATGAAATTTTGGGGGCTAGGTTTAAAATCAATATTAATCCTAAGATAGAAGAGCTTGATAGATTGGTGGGTGTAATAAAGGGAAATCTTGTATCTCCTAGTAGAATAATCAAGATTGCTATTTGTGGCAAATATGCCGAACTTGGGGATTCTTATGCATCAATATTTGAATCTTTAACTCATGTATCTGCGAATTTAGATGTTTTGATTAAAACAACTATAATTGATAGTACCAATTTTGATGAAGAAGTTTTAAGAGGCGTAGATGGTCTTGTGGTTCCTGGTGGTTTTGGGAGTAGGGGGTATGATGGTAAAATTCTTGCAATTAGATATGCAAGAGAACACAATATTCCTTTTCTTGGTATTTGTCTTGGCATGCAGCTTGCAGTTATTGAATTTGCTAGGAATGTTTGTGGAATACTTGATGCTGATACTGAGGAAAATTTTGAGGGTAATTTTACAGGAAGTCCTGTTATTCACCTGTTGCCTGAACAAAAAGCATTAAAAGATAAAGGAGCTACGATGCGGCTTGGAGGTTATCCTGTGGTTTTGGAAAAGGATACGATAGCTTTTAAACTTTATGGAAAGGATAAAATTATTGAAAGGTTTAGACACAGATATGAAGTCAATAATGACTATCTTGATGTGTTTAGGAGTAATGGACTTATTGTCTCTGGATTTTCTGAGGATTTTAAAATGGTAAAAATAGTGGAAATACAAAAGAATAAGTTTTTTGTGGCCTGTCAGTTTCATCCTGAGCTTATTACAAGGTTGGAAAGTCCTTCGAAGCTCTTTTTGGGATTAGTTGAAGCTTGTCTTTAATGATCTTTAACAATTCATTGTAAAGTACTTGCAATTTAGGGTAAGTATGATACTCATTTATTCCTTTAATATATTGCAGAGATTTAATATAATCTGTAGGATATGTTTTCAGAGAATATTTATTAGGGGGTAGTGTGAAAGAGGAAGATATCAAGAAGGCAATCGCAGTGAAAAGATTAGTCAAATACTTTTTTGATGAGCTTAAATATAGAATGAAAATACCCTGCTTGAGGCAGATCAATAAAGAGATGAGTACAAAATACATACTTCTTAACCTTTTCAGGAAGATAGCAAATCTTCCGTTTAATAAAAAATATGAAATTGAAGAACAGCTTCCTCT
Organism: Candidatus Borrelia undatumii; assembly: GCF_020882015.2. Classification (GTDB taxonomy): domain Bacteria; phylum Spirochaetota; class Spirochaetia; order Borreliales; family Borreliaceae; genus Borrelia. The sequence continues at coordinate 596,335 of NZ_CP086555.2, forward strand.
TGATATTGCTGGGAAAATAGTGCAGACTGACGCAGCTCTTATTAAGAGATTGGATTATGAAAGGTGCGTTATTATTGGTGTTGTTGAAGCCAAAACGGATCAGAGTGACCTTGACTATGATCTTGAGAGATTTTTCCTTCAGGGCAATAAAGTTAATGTCCTTTTTTGGCAGCCAAAAAGAGTTGTCTTGAAGCAGAATGAGGAATTGATTACGTTAGAATCAGATGATATTTTTAGATTTGATAACGATTTTTATTTACCAGAAGTGAAAGCGAAGCTAGAGGATTTCATTGGTGTTTTTATGCGGTTTTTTTCCTATGAAGATGTTTTGTTTGAATTTAATAAAGTTAAGGGCAAATATTCTTTAGCCAAGAATAACTGAGATATCTTACTTAACGAGGATAAAGTTTTTTGCAGAATATTATCATATGTTTTGGATGGATATTGCTTCATGAGTTGGTCGGTGTGGCTAGCTTGTGAGGTTGCTGTGTTATTTAAAAATCGTTGGGGTGAGCTATTTTAGCATTTGTAGGAAAAAATTGTTTTTGCGGTAGAATTTCTTTTATGCAAAAATTTTCGTTTTTTAATAAAAAAAAAGCTAGTTCAGTTGAGGAGCCTGGTTCTTCAGGAGGTATTGCGGACAAGAAGAAAGATCTTCATGTATATGAGTACAAGGCTCCGGTTAAAGAGTTAGTAAAGGGATTTTATCATACTAAGGCTTCTGTTAGTAGTGTGGTGCTTGGTATGGGGTTTTTATACAAAAATATCTTTGCTAATTTTGATAATCTTGATGAAATGTTTGAGGTGCTTATTAAAATGACTAACGAAGCACGTAGTCAGGTGAGTCTTGTTTTTAGCAGTATCGAGGATATCAGCAAGGAGAAGTTGAAAAAGATTACTGCTATTATTGTGGGTGTTCAGGAAAGCTTGGAGACAATAAATAGCTTTTTGGGGGCAACCAATATGATTTCTCTTAATGCTAAGCTTGAAGCAGCTAGAGCAAAGGAGTATGGTAAGGGCTTTGCCGTTGTTGCTGATGAGATTAAGCGTCTATCAGATCAAGCAAAGAGCCTTGTGAATATGATTTCTGTTAAGGAAATTGAGACGGTTTCCAGAGATTTAATTTCTGAGAATGTTAGGGATCTACAGTTGGATATCGATAAATTTTTCTCAAGTTTTCTTGAAGAACTTGGTTCCCTTAATAGTTTGTTTAAGCATTTTGTTGAGCAGAAGGTTCAGTTTTCAACATTGGTTGATGACCTTGAAAGTATTGAAGCTAGTATTTATTGCTTAACAAGAAGCTGTGATTCTTTGTCTTGTTCTGATACTTTTATGTATTCTAATGACGAATTTTTGAAGGAGTTGGAATTTATAGTTTCAGAACAGATGTCCTGGATTGATGTTTTAAAGCTGATTGTAGAAAATAGGAGGTGTATGGCTATTCAAACAGAACCCATGAAGCATGGGTTTGGGTTATTTTATAAGGGACTTTCGCCTAAACATGCCGATATTAAGGTAATTTGGGGGGATGTTTATTCTTATTATTTAAATATGCATAAGTTGGCCGTTGATATACTGAAGATATTTACAAGAGATGATTTTGACGATGATGATTTGAAGAAAGCGGGAGAATTTTTATCTCAAGCGGAGGGTATCTCAGAGGAAATTATTAAGAAACTTGAGTATGTTAAAAATAAAGTATTTGAATTGGATAACAGAGGCATTAATATTTTTATATAATTTGGTTTCCTTAATGTTCCTGCATGAATGTGTTGGGTAATTTAGTTGATGTTTTTTCGGGTTAGAGTATAATCTATTAAAGGTTAGATTTTTGTGGAATGAGTTGGGTATGAGTTTGAGGGCTAAATTTGTTCATTTGCATGTTCATTCGGATTATTCTCTTTTAGATGGTGCTGCTCATGTTACGGGTATCGTTGCAAAGGCAAAAGAACATGGTATGTCGCATATTGCATTAACGGATCATGGCAATCTTTTTGGTGCTGTTAGGTTTTACAAAGAAGCAAGGAAGGTGGGGATAAAACCTATAATTGGTATTGAGGCGTATATGTCTAGCATGTCGAAGCATATAAGAAAGAACGATGATTTAGGAAAGCCTTCTTACCATTTAATTCTTCTTGCTAAAAATGAGATAGGCTATAGGAATTTATTAAAACTTACAAGTATTTCTTATCTGGAGGGATTTTATTATCGTCCCAGGATAGATAAGGGTGACATTGAGAAGTATTCTGAAGGCCTTGTTTGTACATCTGCTTGTATTGGTGGGATTATTCCTCAGTTAATTATGGCAAATAGATTTGAAGATGCAAAGAATGAAATTCTTTGGTTTAAAAGCGTTTTTGGGGATGATTTTTATCTAGAACTTCAGCGACATGGGATTAGGCAGCAGGACATTGTTAATGAAAAATTGATTGCTTTTTCTAGGGAACTTAATGTTGCGCTGACTGTGTCTAATGATTCTCATTATGTGAATAAGGAGGAATCAACTGCTCAGGATATTATTGTTTGCATTGGTACAGGGGCTAAAAGAAGCGATTCTAATAGACTCAAGATGGAGACCAATGAGTTTTATCTTAAGTCTCAGGAAGAGATGTGTGAACTTTTTAAAGATTTACCAGAAGCTTTGGAGAATACTGTCAGAATTGCGGAAAAATGTAATTATTTTGAGATAACGTTCCCGGGCCCTATTTTTCCTGAGTATGGGGTGCCTGATGGGTTTAATACGTTAGGTCAATATTTGGAGAGCTTAACCATTGAAGGGCTAGAGTTTAGATATGGAAGCCTAACGAAGAGTATTAAAGAGCGTGCTTTGTACGAGCTATCAACAATAATTAGGATGGGATTTGAGACTTATTTTTTAATTGTTTGGGATTTTATCAAGTTTGCACATGATAACGATATCCCCGTCGGGCCTGGACGCGGGTCTGGGGCGGGTTCAATTGTCGCTTATGCTTTAAGAATTACAGATATTGACCCTTTGAAATATAATCTTCTTTTTGAAAGATTCCTAAATCCTGAGCGTGTGTCTATGCCTGATTTTGATATTGACTTTTGTTTTGAGCGCAGAGACGAAGTCATAAAGTATGTTACAAGAAAATATGGGGAGGACAGAGTTGCTCAAATAATTACATTTGGAACCTTAAAACCCAAGGCTGTAGTTAAAGATGTTGGAAGGGTGCTGGATATACCCTTTGCTGAGTCCAATGAGCTTACCAAGCTTATACCCGATGGACCAAAGGTTTCTTTAAAAGAGGTCTTGGCAGACAAGGCTTTAAAGGGACTTTTTAATAAGAATCCTTTATACAAGGAAATGATGGATGCAGCTCTTGTTCTTGAGGGCATGAATAGGCATGTTTCAACTCATGCGGCAGGTATTGTGATTTCAAGAGCGCCTTTAACAGAGTATGTACCGCTTTACAAAGATTATAAACAAAATACTGTTTCTACGCAGTATACAATGGATTTGTTGGAAGATTGTGGGCTTGTGAAGATGGACTTTCTTGGACTTAAAACGTTAACTTTGATAAAAAACGCAGAGAATCTGATCAGGATTGTTAATCCTGATTTTAAAATAGATACTATTTCTGACAGTGATGCTAAGACCTTTAGTATGCTTTCTGAAGGGCGTAGCGCTTCTGTTTTTCAATTTGAGTCGGAGGGTATGCAACAGGTTTTAAGGGAGGCTAAGCCTGACAGTATTGAGGATTTAATAGCTTTAAATGCACTTTATCGACCGGGTCCTATGCAGTTTATACCTCAATTTATTGCGGCCAAGACGGGAGCTAGGAGGATTAAGTATCCTCATCCAGATTTAAAGGAAGTACTACAACCAACTTACGGGGTTATTGTTTATCAGGAACAGGTAATGGAGGTTGCAAGGATTATTGGGGGGTTTTCTCTTGGAAAAGCAGATATTTTAAGGCGCGCAATGGGAAAGAAGAAAGAAGATGAAATGAATAAGATGAAGGTCGACTTTTTAAAAGGAGCACTTCTTAAGGGCTATGGTGAGGATATTGCAAGTAATATATTTGAACTTTTAAAACCCTTTGCAGGCTATGGTTTTAATAAATCGCATGCAGCTGCGTATTCCTTAATAGCATATCAGACAGCATATCTTAAGGCTAATTACCCTGAAAGCTTTATGGCAGCCAACTTAACAAATGAGATTAATAATAGTGAAAAGCTTTCGTATTATATTGAAGAAGCAAAATCTATGGGGATCAATGTTTTAAAACCTGATGTAAATCAATCTTTTAAAGAGTTTCGTGTAACAGAGTCAAGCATATCTTATGGTCTTAATGGAATTAAGAACATTGGGGGGATTATGGTTGATTTTGTTGTTGCTGAGAGAGATAAAAATGGCAGGTATCAATCTTTTGAAGATTTTATCAGAAGGGTGGATGACAAGGTTATAAACAGAAAATTTCTTGAGTCTGGAATAAAGTCTGGCCTTTTTGATAGTCTTGACCAAAACAGAAGAACGCTTATTGAAAATCTTGATAGATTGTTGGAGGTTGTGTCTAAAGATAAGATTGATAAGAAAATGGGGCAGAGTAGTTTATTTGGATCTTTTGGAGTTCATAAGGCTGTTCAGGAGGTTTTTCATTATGATTTATTTGAGGAATATTCTTATTCTGATCTTTTAAGATTTGAGAAGGAACTTTTAGGTTTTTATGTATCTGGACATCCTCTTGATCCCTATAAAGTTGAAATAGAAAATTTTACAACCTTAAATGTGTTAGAGGAACTTGCTGTTAAAAAAAATAGCATTGTCCAATTTGCTGGCGCTTTAAATTCAATAAAGGTTATACATACCAAGAGGAGTAATGCTAGGATGGCCTTTGGAGCTATTGAAGATTTTAAAGGTGTAATGGAAATTGTGATTTTTGCTGAAAACTATGAAAGGTACAAGCATTTGCTTATTGAAGGTAGTGTGGTTGGGGTTGTAGGTAAGCTTAATTTTAGTAGAGATAAATTTTCAATAATTGCTGAGAAAGTGTTAGGGATTGAAGAACTGTCTGTTAATAGGATTAATAGTCTTCATATTAAATTTTTTAATGAAAGATTAAGTAATTCTGGTCTCCTTTATTCCTTAAAGGATAGGCTCTTTGAGTTTGAAAATAATACTGGATTTGTGCAGATTTATCTTCATCTGGGCAGTAATGATAGAGATTTGAAGCTAAAAATGAGTTCAATCTTAAATTTTAAGCCGGATGAAGTTATGATTAATGAGTTGAAGAGTCATGAGATAGTAGAGGATGTTTGGTTTGATTAGGAGGATTGATTTTGATGGTGGAAACTTTAACTATCTTTTTAAACATTTATAGAATTTTGATTTTAATTAGAATTATTCTCAGTTGGCTTGTGTCCTCAGGAATTAACACTAATGCATTTTTTAGATTCGTGTATAATGCAACAGAGCCATTTTTGTCTATCTTTAGGAGAATTAAATTTTTCAGGCTCGGGATGCATGATTTTTCACCAATTGCGGCTTTAATTACTCTTACGATAATTGAGAGAATGTTGTCTTATGGTGATTATAAACTTTCCACATTTATTATATTGTTCATTATTGAGGTTTGGGGAATATTTAGAAGCATTTTCTTTGCTCTTATTTTTTTCTTTCTTTTGCGATTAGTCTTTTTGCTTCTTCATCTCTTTGATGGCACCGATTTCATGAGAAGTGTTGATTCGTTGTTAATTCCCTTATCTGTTAAGATAAATAATATAGTTACAGACAAGCATATGTCTTATGTTCTTAATCTAGTGGTAGCGCCCTCGTTACTTGTGGCATTTATAATTATTTTTGAGCAAGCCATATTTGCTGTTAGTATTCTAGCCTCTTATTTGCCTTTTTAGGAATTTTGATGTTTTTGCATGAATTCCAGTATGACTTGAAGGGCATAAACGGGCTTGGCGAGAAGGGGATTGATAAGTTAAATAGTCTTCATGTTACGAATATTAAAGAGCTCATAGAATATTTCCCGAAAAAATATGAAGATCGTCAAAATGTACAGACTTTTCCTGATCCTTTGGAAGTTAGAAATTGTGAACTTATGACAATTTTTACTGTTTTAGAGCATAGAAATCTTGGAGGTAATTTTAAAAAAAATTTAAAACTCATTGCTCAAAGTGAAAATGACGAGATATTTGAAATCCTTCTGTTTAATAGAGGATTTCTAGAAGGGGTATTTAAAGTAGGTCAAAAATTTTATATTTACTCTAAATTTAATTACAGCGACTATAGTCAAATGTGGAGTTGTTCTAATTTTGATAGTGAACCTTTTAGCTACAATCCTGAGAGATTTAAAAAGATTATGCCGATTTATTCTCTTGGTGAAGGTCTTACCTCTAGGAAGATATCTTCCTACGTAAAGGAAGCTATTATTTATTTTGTGAAGTTTGGGCATTCAGACATTCCTGAATTTTTAATAAAGAAATATTCATTGTTAACACTTCATGAGGCTTTAAATGAGATCCATTTCCCAAGTTCTTTGGAAATGCTTGATAAGGCAAAGAAAACTTTAATTTATAGGGAAGTTTTCTTGCTCCAGTTTTTTTCAAGAGGGAAAAATATTGGGGATTTTAAGAGAAATAGAAAACAGTTGTCAAGAAATTTGCTTGATCGAATTGTTTCAGTTCTTCCGTTTAAGCTTACAAGGGATCAAAGATTTGCAATTGATGAGATAATTAGTGATCTTGCAAGCAGTAGACCAATGAGTAGATTACTTCAGGGCGATGTTGGAAGTGGGAAAACCCTTGTTGCCTTTCTTTCAAGCATTCCTTTAATCGAGGCTGGATATCAAGTGGCATTTATGGTTCCGACTGATCTTTTGGCAAGGCAGCATTATAATAATTTGGCAAAAATATTAAGCAACTTTAGTGTTTCAATAGTTCTTTTAACGGGCGGATTGAAAAAGAGAGACAGGGAAGATATTTTGGAGAAAATTAGAAATGGAACGGCAAGCCTAGTGGTTGGCACTCATGCTATTTTTTCTCAAGGGACAGAATTTAAAAAATTAGCTTATGTTATTATTGATGAACAACATAAATTTGGTGTTGAACAGAGAGAAGAGCTTAAAAATAAAGGAGAAGAAGTAGATGTTCTTTTAATGTCAGCAACTCCTATACCCAGAAGCCTAGCTTTAACTCTATTTGGCGATCTTGAAGTGTCTTTAATTAAAAGAGGTCCTTCAGGTAGAGTTCCTGTTACTACTTATTTGGCCAGACATGGCAATGAAGAAAAGGTTTATGAGTTTTTAAAGAATGAACTTGCTAGAGGGCATCAAGTTTATTTTGTTTATCCATTAATAACATCTTCTGAAAAGTTTGATCTAAAAGATGCAACCAGTATGTGCTTGGAGCTTAAGAATATTTTTACCGAATACTCTGTTGAAATGATTCATTCCAAGCTTGAGGCACGTGTTAAAGAAGATATCATGAATGATTTTTACTCAAAGAAGGTAGATATTTTAGTTGCCACAAGCGTTATTGAAGTAGGTATTGATTGTCCAAATGCAACTTGTATGGTAATAGAGCACGCTGAGCGTTTTGGACTTTCTACTTTACATCAAATAAGGGGGCGTGTTGGTAGAGGTAGCTTGAAATCTTTTTTATTTTTACTTTACAAAGAGCCTCTAACAAAAGCAGGAAAGTTTAGACTTAAGACCATAAAAGAGAACGTGGATGGGTTTAAAATAGCAGAGGAAGACCTTAAATTAAGAGGTCCTGGCAATTTGTTTGGACTTGAGCAGACCGGTTATTTAAAGCTTAAGATGGCTGATTTTGCTGAACATAAAGATATCATGAGCTTGATGAGGGAAGAACTTAATTTCTTTTTTTTAAATAAATCTTTGTATGATGTGTCAGATGTTGTGTTGCTTGATAGGCTTTTGTCTTCATACTTAAAGTCTGTTGGTAAAGAATAGGTGTTCAACTTGTATATTTTTTAATTAAATTTGAAATTTCTGTTTTATGTTCATTCCAAAATTTAAGAAATTTATGCTGCAGATTATTAAAATATTTTTCTTGAATACGGCATGCTTGTTTTCCAATATACATGTAATGCCAAGGTTCTGACTTGTATCCGGTTTCTTTTTCATAGCCCTTTGGGTATGATAAAGAAAATCCATATTTTAACGAATTCTCATAAATCCACTTTCCGGGTTTTGTGTCAAGTAAATTATCGTCTATTTTTATAAAATCAATGGCTGTTCCTAATTGATGTTGGGAATGATTGGGCACAGCCGATTGTTTTTCTGCGATCTTTAATCCATAGTTTTGAACATTATGTTCAAATAAAAATCTTTGATACTCTTCTGTTCTGTAAGCTGATACTATTTTAATAGTAAGCCCATTTTCCCTTGCTTTCTTTACAAAGCTAATTAGATCGTCTATTAATATTTTTCTTAATTGTAAGCCTTTTTTCCCTATGTCCTTCAGCTCTTTAAAATCTTTCAAATAGACCAAGTCGGGTGGACTGTATCCCCTAGGAATTGGGATTTTTTTATTCACATGTATTAAAAGGCTATTCTTTTCCGCTACAAGGAGTGGTTTTATTTCTTCTAGAAATTGAATGGGATTTGTCTTAATTTGTTTTCGATAATTTAACTCCATATCTTGGACAATATTAAGCAAGCTTGCTAGATCCTTGTTTGACATGCTACTTGCTTGTAAATTTAATCCTTGTGTCAAGAGTAACAAAAAAATACATAACAAACTCATATAAGTGCAATTATAATATACTTTGTTTTAGTTGTTATATTAACATTGTCGCCTGTATGAGTTTTAGTTTAAGTTATTTTTTTGTTTATAAAAATGGTAAAATAGGTGGAATATGCTTAAGAAGTTTGGTAATTATAATTCTGTGCTAAAAGAGCTGTTTGTATTGGCTATTCCTACGGCCTTCGAGTCCTTCTTGTTTCAGTTGGTGACGTTTTTTGATAATTATATGATTGCTTATTTAGGATCTTCTCAGGTGACTGGGGTTTCTCTTGCAAGTAGAATAAATTTTCTTTTCTTTATTGTAGTATTTGGACTTGGTACTACCCTTAGCGCATATGCTTCTCAGGCATTTTCTAAGAGCAAGTTTGGTCATGTAAGACAAGCATTTGCGTATGCCTTAATGATAGGCACAACCATTGGGATTATTTTCTTTTTTGTGTCTTTTATTTTTTCAAAAGAGATTATTAGTTTCTTCATAGAGGAGAAGGATTCTTTAAACTTTGGAATAGAGTACTTAAAAGTTATCTCTTCTTCCTACATCTTTATGACTTATTCTTTCCTATCTGCGATGGGTTTTAAGAGTTCTAAGGATGTAAGAATACCCTTGATTGTGACCACAATTGTTGTGTTAATTAACATTGTTTTTAATTACACATTCATTTTTGTTCTTGGTATGGGAATAAGTGGAGCAGCATATGCTACCCTGCTTTCCAGAGTTATTGAATTTCTGTTTTATTTGTTTTACAACTTCTTTAACATAAAGTCTTATTATCACCTCAGGCTGAATGATTTTTTTGTTTCAAAGGGTGTAAAAGTAGCCAATTTAAGGATACTTATTCCTGTACTGTTACATGAGGTTGGCTGGGTTTTAAGTATAACCATTTTACATGCTTTTTATGCTCGACTTGGAAGCAGTGAATATTCATCTTTTGCAGTTGCATCTAATATATTGGACTTGTGTTTTGTTTTAATGCATGGGATGGGAGTTGCGACTGGTGTTGTTGTTGGACATTTGATGGTGAATGATAAAGATCATGTTAGGTCGATTGGAATTTTTTTATCGGTTATTGGAGTTATTTCGGGATTTTTTGTAGCCTTGATTCTTCTTTTAATGGCCAGAGTTGCTCCTATTATTTTTGGCAATCTAGATTCTCCTGAGCTTGTTGGTGTATTTATTTCCGTCTTTGCTAGCATTGTTGTTTTTAAAGGGCTTACATCACAGGTACTTGTTGGTGTCTTTAGAACTAGTGGAATACCCAATGTTTGTTTTTATATTGAGGTGGGAGTAATAGTTTTTTATACATTACCTGTCGCCTATTTTTTGGTTTTTTTTACAGAGTTTAAGTTCCCGTTGATAGTTTTTATTGTAAATCTTGAGGAGGTTATTAAGAATATATTTATTTTAATAGAGTTTTTTAAAGATGATTGGATAAGGGAAATTCAATATGAATAACAGATTCGTGTTATAAAAATATATTATAATTACCAGTGATTGGGTATTTATGAACAGTACGGGTTTCAGGTTCATTTTGATTTTATTTAATAAAGGAATTCCTTTCGCGTTGTTGTAGTGGTTTTGTTTTAATTAAATACTTCTGTATTTAGGATCTTAAAGTTTGTTGTTTTTGCGCTGAGGAGGTGTCATGTACTTGTTAAACAAAACTAAAAGGAGTGAGGTTTATCGAGATCTTTTAAATATTGCAATCCCAACGGTTATTGAGTTTTTCCTATTTAATGTTATTTCATTTACAGACAATATTATGGTATCTTATCTTGGAGATTATCCCGTCGCTGGGGTTTCTCTTGCTAATAAATTTTTTGAGCTCTTTACTACTATTGCCTTTGCGGTGATGGGGGCATATAACATATTGGCAACAAGACAATATGCTAGGGGAGATACTGAAGATTTTAAAAATACGTTTTTTATTAGCATCTTAATTCTTCTATTGTTTTCCTTTGTGTTTATATTTGTTTCGTTTTTTTATCCGTATTTTTTCCTTGGATTATTGTCCGATGATCCGAGGGCTATCTCTTACGGGGTATCTTATCTTGATGTTGCTGTTTATTCTTTTGTATTTGCAGTAGTTAAGGGGATTATTGCAAATTCGCTAAAGGTTGTTAAGATTACCAGGATTCAGGTTATTACTGCTACCATTTCAGTTATTTTAAATGTAGTATTTAACTACTTGTTTATTTTTAAGTTTGCCATGGGGGTAACGGGAGCTGCTATTGCAACTACATTGGTTCGTGGTATTGAGCTTGTTTTTTACCTCTTGTATACCGTTTTTAACAAAAATTCTCATTTTTACCTCAATGCTAAAAATTTGAAAATCAATCCTGTAATATTTTCTCAGTTAATTAAATTTTTTATTCCGATATTCTTAAATGAGTTTGTTTGGTATTTGGGATATTTTGGTTTAATTGCTATTTTTGCAAGAATTGACACTGCTAAATATGCTGCATATAGCATAACTTTTTCTACTTATTTTATGGGATTTAATGTAATTAATGCGTTTTGTTTTTCTGTCAATATTGTAATGGGTCATGAGATGCACAATGATAAGAGGGAAATAATGGCTGTTGCAGTTTATTTGGAAAAAATAGGCTTTGTTCTTGCTGTTCTTACAGCTTTTATATTATTAGCTCTATCTTTCATCTCACCTTATGTTTTTTATGAGTTAGAGTATGCAGATCTTACGGGAGTTATTCTCAGGTATTATGCTATTTCGGCTTTTTTTACATCACTTGCGTTTCAATATTTATTTGGATTTTTCCGTGCGGGTGCATCACCAAACTTTGGTGCCATCATGGAAGGTTCTGTAACTTTGATTTACACAATACCTGTCGCATACTTTTTAGCGAATTATACTCAGTTTCCATTTGAAATTATTGTTTTCGTTCCATCTCTTGAGGATGTAATTAAGCTCAGCATTTCTTTGCCTTATTTTTATAGCACCAAGTGGATTAAATCTGTTAAAACGGGCTAGTTGTTTTGTTATAATTGGCTGTGTTGTGCGGTTGGATGAGATAGGCAGTAAAAAGTTTTTGATTATGGGCTTGGGGCTTCACGGAGGAGGTCTAGCCGTTGCAAAGTTCTTATTAAGACATGGGGCTAGTCTAGTGATTACCGATTTGAAGAGTGAATTAGAATTGGCTTCAAGCATAAAGTCTTTAGAAGAGTTTAGGAATAGGATTCGATATGTTTTAGGTTGTCATAGTGAAGATGATTTTAGGGAAGCAGATATTGTTATTAAGAATCCAGGAGTGAACTTTAATAATAAATATTTAAAGCTTGCAAAAAGAATTGAGACCGATCTGAGTTTGTTTTTAATGTTTAATAAGAATCCGATAATCGCCGTTACAGGGACTAAGGGGAAATCAACCCTGGTATCTCTTTTGCATCAAACTTTGGTTACCAGGTATCCAAGGACTAGAATCGGAGGGAATATTGGTATATCTCCTTTAAGCTTTTTAGACGATCTTGATTCTAATTCGCCTATTGTTTTGGAGCTTTCTTCTTGGCAACTTCATGATCTTGAAAATTTAAATCCCATTATTAGCATTATTACTAATGTTTATCATGATCACCAAAATTACTATTCAAGTTTTGATGATTACATAGAGGATAAATCAAGAATTTTTATAAATCAGGATTCGGGAATTTTTATATCTCAAGATAAGTCTTACTATGATTATTTTTATAGATTTAAGACCAAATCAGAAGTTGTTTTATTCTCAGAAGATGTCCCGTTAAACTTTGAAAATGATATCCTTTATTTAAAGAATGGAAAAGTTTATTTAAACAAGGATTTAATTACTACTCTTTGTGAAACGAGGCTTGTTTTACTAATAAGTAAGTTAGTAGCTGTTTTTGTTGCAAATTACTTAAAATTAGACTTGAAGCTTGTATCCGATATTGTGGATAGGTTTGACGGCATTGAGCATAGGCTGGAGCTTGTAAGGGAAATTGATGGTGTTAGATATTACAACGATACAACATCAACGATTCCTGACTCTACAGTCCTATCCGTTAAGAGTTTAAAGAAAGAAGAAGTTTGTATTAATCTTATTGTGGGTGGAACTGATAAGGAACTTAATTTTATGATTTTTGGTGAGATTTTAAACATGGTGAAAACTTGGATTTTACTAAGGGGTAGTGCTACTTTAAAGATTATTAAATTTTTTGAAGATAATAATGTTGATTACTTTATCTTCTCTTCAATAGAGGAATGTGTTTCTCATGCGAGAAAGATTTCTGTTCAAAATGATATAGTCTTGTTCTCACCGGCTAGCGCCTCATTTGAGCTTTTTAAGAATGAGTTTGATAGGGGTTTTCAATTTAAGAAATTAGTAAATAATATGATTTAATACCTTTTTTTTATGATTTTGTAGTACAAGTATCTTATCATTTCAAGAATTTTATAAATTTTATATAAAAACCTTTTATAAACGAAGTCATAGCACCCAATTCTGTGAATGATCTTGCCCCCAAATCCGGTTTTAAATTGAAAAAGCCCAAATAGAGGGTGTTTCTCATCAGCGGTAGGGGGGATACCTAAAAGGTCATATTCTTTAATTGAATAACTTTTAAGCATTTGTATTGCAGTAAACTGTACTGCGTAATTGGGCATTAAATGTCTATTTTTTCTGCTTGAAGCACCATAAAGATAAGTAGCTCTGTCTTTGTAGAGTCCAACGATTATTCCTGATATGAGTTTTTCATTATATAGTGAGATTATTAGTTTTATGCTTGAGTTTGTATCTCTCCTAAATTCTTTTATTAGATCTTTTATGTAATCTTTTGAATGAATGGCAAATTTGTCTCTTTTAGCCGTTTCCTGATAAAGTTTGTAAAACTCGTCAAAATACTTAAACTCATCATCTATGATTACTTTGATATTTTTTCTAGTACTAAGCCGGATATTATATCTTGTTTTCTTTTTCATTTTAGATTGAATAACATCTAATGGATCGTTTAAGGCTATTATTGTTGTATTTGAAGGTTGTATATCATTAAATGATTTTTCAAATCCTTTCAATTTGATCTTTAATGGAATATAGCTTTCTTTTAAGCTTCTTGCGGTGTAGTACATTAGGTCAAATCTTAAAAAGATGGTGTTCTTGTGTAAATGTTTCTTTATGATCTCACTAAATTGTTTAAGTTGAGCATTAATTTCGTTTATGTTAATCTCTTCAATTTTTTTGTTTGAAAATTCTGGATGGGCAATATATCCTAGGTAAAAATTTCCAAATATCCTTCTTTGCATCACAAGAACTTTATTAAAGTTTTCACTGCTTACTGCTATTGCTTCCCATGGGCTCTTTTCTCTTGAAACTTTTTTTACAAACGTCCACAACCTACTTTGAAGATAGCTATCGTTTAGACTTTCTATTTCAGTTTTTTTAATATTCACTTATTGTTCCACAATGGAGTCAATACACTATTCCATTCAGAATTTCTCTAGATAGTATTTTGTCTTTAGATCGTTCCAGTACTAGGTTAATACCATTTATTTTAAGCTCTCCGTTTTCTGCCACAATTTGAGTTTGCATAAATTTATCTATACTAATCTTTGCTGGATAATTTAAGTCTTTGTCAATATCGCTTTCAAGTATGATTCGCTTGCCAGGAATAGGATTATCTTTAAAATGTTCCATGATTATTACTTTAAAGTTTTTATTCCTATCCTCGGTTGAAATTAACATTCCCTCAGATTTTATTCCTCTAAATTTAGCAGGTTTTAGATTGTCAACTATTATTATGTGTTTTCCAATTAACTCTTCTTCCCTATAATGGTCTGCAAGGCTGCTTACAATTTGTTTGCCATCCATAGTTCCATCGTCAAGTTTTAAAATGAATAATTTCTCTGCATCTGGGTTTCGCTCTATTGCCTTTACTTTTACAACTTTTAAAAACACTTTTTCACTAAATAATTTTACTGGATCTTCTGTTTGTTTTTCTTGCACCCTTTTACCTCCTGAATATTTTAATTTTAAGTTATCGATTAATTCTTTTTCTAGCTTTGTAAATAAAACCTCAGTAGTATTAATTGTGCTTAATCCTAAATTTGTTCCTAAAAATTTTTTGGAAATATCGTAGCTATCTCCAAAAAATTTTCTTATCTTGTCGCTTGTTTGGGGCATAAACGGTGATATTAAAATTGACAAATCTCTTATTAGGTATACTAGATTTAACAAGAGCTCTTTTGTTGCCCCAGGGTCAATATCCTTTGTTTTCCATGGCTCTCTGTCTTGAAATATTTTATTGCCCATGCTTGAGATATTAAGAATTTCCTTTAATGCTGCTTTTAGCTCCGTTTTATTAAAAAAGTCTAGAATTTTCTCATATTTGAGATTTATTTCTTCCCAAAAATCATTTTTTATGTCTATTTTATCTATTTTGTCTCCAAAAAATTTTCTGTAAAATGCTAAAACTCGATTGACAAAATTTGAAAAATTACCTATGAGCTCAGTATTCGTTCTCTCCAAGAGATCGTCCCACATAAATTGAAAGTCAGATTTTTCAGGCCTATTGTAATATATATAAAATCTCCAAACATCAGCAGGTATTCCAGTAGTAATAGCGTCATTGCCAAATATTCCAGTACTCTCGGATTTTGAAAATTTGAGGTTTTCATAGTTTAAATACTCGCTTGCAGATATTTTGCTGAGCATTGTCCAATTTTCCCTGCTTGCAAGCTCTACAGCAGGAAAGACAACGGTATGGAATAAGATATTATCTTTCCCAATAAATTGCACTAAACTTGTTTCCTCGTTGTTTTTCCACCAAGATTCCCAGTTTTTTACGATTCCTTTTGTAATTGAAACATATCCAATCGGCGCATCAAACCACACATAAAATACTTTATTCTCATATCCCCTTTTGGGTACCGGCACACCCCATTTTAAATCCCTCGTTATTGCTCTCTCTTTAAGGCCATCTCTTAAAAACGCGTTTGTCATTTTGATAGCATTGGTATTCCAATTAGCATTTCTTGAGCTTGTTTGTATCCAATTTTTAAGTTCGTCTTTTATTTTTGGTAGGTCAAGATAGCAATGCTTAGTTTTTTTTAAAGTGGGTACACTTTTGCAAATCATGCATTTTGGATTTATTAAATCAGAGGGAGCTAGTAGCCTAGAACAGTTTTCGCATTGATCTCCTTTTGCGTTATTTCCGCAATTTGGGCATTCTCCTGTTACGTATCTATCTGCCAAAAATATAAGGTCATGATTACAAAAAAAATTTTCACTTTCTTTTTCTGTAACATAACCATTTTCTTCCAGCTTCAAGAATAGATTTTGTACAGTTTCATTGTGATGTTTATTAGTTGTACGTCCGAAGATGTCAAATTTAATATTAAACCATTCATAGATTGATCTGTGTATTTCATAATATTTATTGCAGAGTTCTTCGGGGCTAACTTTTTCAATCAAAGCTCTAATTTCTGTAGCTGTTCCGTATTCGTCCGTACCACAGACATAAAGTGTTTCTATTCCAACCATTCTTGAATATCTTGCGAAAGCATCCGCTGATATAACTTGTACCAGATTGCCAAGGTGAGGTATGTTATTAACATAGGGCAGTGCAGCTGTAACTAGGTTTCTCTTTTTCACTCGTACTACTTACCTCTTACTATAAGATGTCTATATTTTAATGCTAATGCAAGTTGTGTATATTATACATTGATTATAAATTTTAATAAATGTATATGTATTCATTGAGGATGAATATATGGGGGTTGTTGTGAGCTCTTTTAATTTTAAAGATTATGTGTTTTGTAAGGCAAGAGAAGAGGTGTTAAGAATTGGAGACAGAGCTAGCATAGTTTTCCCTGAGAGTAGTGATGTAAGAATCTTAAAGGCAGCGATTGAAATATTAAAGGAGAGGTTGGCGGGTTCTGTGGTTCTTATTGGAGAAAGAGATAAGATTTTTAAAAAATTAAGAGAACTTGTAGGATTTGGGGAGGATATTTTAGAAATGATAAGAGTTATAGATCCTAATTCGTTTGATGGTTTAAATAGATACTTGGATGAATATTTTACTTTGAAGCAAAATAAGGGATTGGCTTTAAGTAAAGCTATGATGGAGATTTTAGACGATGTTTGTTTTTCTATGATGATGGTAAGACTTGGGGATGTTAAGACCTGTGTATGCGGATCTTTGTTATCTTCAAGTAGGGTATTACGAAGTGCTTTAACCATTCTTCCTATGCTTAAGGATACTAAACTTGTATCGTCTTTTACTATTATGGATACTGGTTATAGTTGCGGCATGAATAAAACTTGTTTTGGGCATGAGGGTATTCTACTTTTTGCTGATTGTGCCGTAGTTGTTGATCCTACCTCTACAGAGCTTGCAGAAATTGCGATACAGAGTGCAAGTTCTTTTAAGAATATTTTTGGGATAGAGCCAAAAGTGGCCCTATTAAGTTTTTCTACAAAAGGATCCGCTTATTCAACGGAAGTTGAAAAGGTACAGCATGCTTTAGAAATTGCTAAGAGTAGGTATAAAGATTTGCTCATTGATGGAGAACTTCAAGTTGATGCAGCTTTAATTAAAAGTATTGCAGATAGAAAATGTAGTGATTCTTTAGTTGCCGGCGCCGCAAATATATTGATTTTTCCTAATTTGGCGGCTGGAAACATTGGATATAAACTTGTTGAGAGATTGGCCTTTGCCAAGGCCTATGGACCCTTTTTGCAAGGATTTCAAATGCCTGTTAGCGATCTTTCAAGGGGTTGCTCTGTGGATGATATTGTATTAATAAGTGCTCTGATGATAGGTGGTTAATTTGTTTGAAATTTCAATGAATTCTTGAATAGAAATCTCTTCCGGTCTTTTATCTAGAAAAATTTTTAAAAATCCTTTTTCAAGGATCTTTTCGTTTTTAACAAAGTTTATGATTGTATTCTTTAGTTTTTTTCTTCGGCTTGTAAACACTATTCTAACTAATTTATTAAATTCCTTAAAATCTTTAATTTCTTGCCGTTTAGGGACAAGCTTGAGGGTTGTAGATTCCACTTTAGGAGTTGGATAAAAATTACCCTTGTCGATGTTCATGATTTTAGTTACATTAAAGTGTGATTGTACTAAAACTGTGAATGAAGAGTAATTTTTGTTTCCATTTGTTGCAAGCATTCTATCTGCCAGTTCTTTTTGTACTGTAAATACCATTTGCTTTAAAATTTTGCTTTCAATAAGCGTGTATATTACTTTCGATGCAATGTTATAGGGTAGATTTGAAAATATTTTATTAACATTTGTTTTTTCTCTCTTATATGTCTTTAAAAAATCCCCTTCTATTAACTTAAAGTTTTCAAATTTTCCAAATTGTTCGTTTAAAATTTCTGAGTACTTGGGGTCAATTTCAAAAGCGGTTAGAAAATTTATTTTTTTGAGTAAAATAACTGTCATTGCACCAAGACCTGGCCCTATTTCCCAGACTTTTTCATTTTCCTTTGCCCCAAGAGCATCTATTATTGCTTCTCTTATGTGTCCATTTATTAAGTAATGCTGCCCCCATATTTTTCTTGGAGCTATATTTTTTCGTTCAAGTTCAGTTTTTATACTGTTTATGCTATTATAATTTATCCCCATAGACACTAATAATAGCATATAGACGATCTTAAGAGTATTTTTGCTTTTCTATTGTCTCTTTTTCTAGTTTGAAAATTATGTAAAGTATTGTTAGTATGCCTAGGATCGCAAAAATACCTATATTATGGTTTTGAATTATCGGGAATTTGCTGCAAATAATTGCTGTCTCCTTTATTGCCTTAAAAATATAGGTATTTATTAGGTCAAATAATAAAAATAAATGTGTGTTCAGGGTGTAAAATACCAAACTTAATATTTTCATTATTAGGAATAATAGCATAAGAGGGGCAACTATTAGGTTTGACAAGATTGAGATAGGCGATAGGTTGAAATTGTTAGCATAAACAATGGGAGCTGTAGTAATTTGAATCAAAAGTGTTGCAAGAACAGAGGATATGAATCCATTTAGGTTATATCTGTCTTTAATAAAAAGGGCAATTGATATACCAAGTACTGAAAGATAAGATAGTTTAAATCCTGTTGAATTTAGTGTGTGTGGTAAAATCATAGCATTTGTTATGAAACTAATAGATAATGCACTTAATAAATTAATTTTTCCATAAATTAATCTGTACAATATAAGTACTTCTGTCATGATAAATGCTCTCAGGGCGGAGGGAGAGCATCCTGTTAAGATTAAATAATTGAGCATTATTGCACTCATAATTAATAACTTTAGCATTTCGTTTTTTGTTATCAATAAGAGTAGGTGATAAAATATAGTGTAAATTAGGTAAAAGTGTAGCCCAGATATCACTAGTATGTGAAATAGGCCTGCTTTTTGAAATAAGTTACGCTCATATTTTGTTATTTCTGATTTGTTGTTTGCTAAAATTGCTTTTGAAAAATGGGAGTAATAGGGATTTATGGCATTGAAAAATGGGTCTAATAATTTACCGTATTGCTCTCTGATTTTTACGAGTATCGGTCTTTTAATAAGTTTTATTCTGCCTGTTTCAATTTTAAATATGTCTCCGATTTCGTGATGATTTTTAATATTTTTAAACATAAATTCATGTTGTATGCCAAAGCCATCTATCGATTCAATCTTGATTTTTGAATATTTGGGCAAATAAGTAATATTTGTTATTTTATAGGAATCATCTTCAAGTCTTTTAAAGTCTAGACTAATTTCAAAGGCCGATA
This sequence comes from Candidatus Borrelia undatumii, assembly GCF_020882015.2. Classification (GTDB taxonomy): domain Bacteria; phylum Spirochaetota; class Spirochaetia; order Borreliales; family Borreliaceae; genus Borrelia. The sequence continues at coordinate 615,821 of NZ_CP086555.2, forward strand.
ATAATATTATGTTAAGAACAAATGTAAGCAAGAGATGATAATTTTTTTTTGCTAAAAAAATCAATATTAAAGCTAAATTTAAATGTATTAGGTTAAATTTAAAGTAATATCGTATCAATAAGTTTAATGAGCCTATAATAAATAACAAAATCACCAGTAATCTCTTTTTAAGTATATATAAGATCATCTTTAGGTAAATCAGACAAGATTTGACAATATTGCATATATGTTTAATAATTTACTATGAAATTATTGAATAATAAATATCCTGCCAGGTACGCTCTTTTAGAGCTTTTTTTGGCTTGCTTTGTCTGTACGCACGTGTCTCCTTTTGTAAGTGTTGATGAGAATCTTTGGAATTTTAGTGGAAATCATTATGTTTATTGGTTGTATAGTGCTTTCTTGATTGTTTTTATCCTACATTTTGCCAGATTAACAAGTGCTACTTACTTTAGAGATGAATTTTGTATACCTAAATTTAGGTTAATTTTTATTTGGGAATCATTTTTAATTTTTATTAAGCTAGTCATTTTTATTGTTGTTCTGTTACTTATTCTTTATTTATGTTTTAAATATTTTTTCCCAAAGTCATGGAGATCTTGGGTTGAGGCAGATGTTGGTAGTTTTAGATGGAACATGAGTAGTAAGGAATCGCTTTATTTGATGGCTATTACTTCTCTTTTTACGGGAGCAGTTGAGGAGTTGTTATATAGATCTTTCGTTATTACTAAGCTTAAACAGGTGGGGTTTGGTTCGTTTGTTTCCGCTATTTTCAGTAGTATTATTTTTGCCTTTGGACACGTTTATTATGGATTTGTTGGCGCATTTATTACGTTTATCCTTGGCCTTTTGCTGGCTTTTATCTATTTAAGATATAACAATGTATATTACGTGAGTTTAGTTCATAGTATTTATAATACTGCTGTTAGTGCTGTAATCTTTGTGTTAAGTTAGTTAAGGAGGGTTTATGCTGGATACTATACCTAAGCGTTTTAATGAAGTTGTGAAACTTTATGGTGATCTTGATATTTTTATTTATAGGGAGAATGAATCTAGAGAGTATAAGAAGCAAATATATTCTGATTTTTGGAATGAGGTTAAGGGAGTTGCATCCGGGTTACTGCATTATGGCATTAAGAGGGGAGAGAAGGTGGCACTTGTTTCTGATTCAAGAAGGGAGTGGATCATTGTTGACCTTGCTGTTATGAGTTTGGGTTGTGTTGATGTTCCAAGGGGGAATGATTCGCCTGAAGATGAAATATCATATATCATTAATCACTCTGAGTCTGTTTTCGTCTTTGTAGAGAACGATAAGCAGCTTCAAAAGGTGCTTGCTAAAAAACAAGAGCTTAGATTTGTTAAGTGTATCTTTGTTATAGATGACGATAAACTTTATGAGGAAAAGCTGGGGTTTATTACGGTAATCTCTTATAAGAAATTGTTAAGTAGGGGGAATGTTTATTTAAATAATAATCCTATGGTATTTAATGCCGAGCTTGAGCAGGGGGCGGGGAAGGATATTGCTACTATAATATACACATCAGGAACAACTGGGTTTCCAAAGGGTGTAATGCTTAGGCATGAATCTTTTATTTTTCAAATAGATAGGATTTACGATTATATTCCATCGCTTAAACCGGGTAAGATAATGATATCCATTCTACCACTTTGGCATTCTTTTGAGAGGGCTTGTGAGTACATAATTGCTCTTGGAGGAATGTCAATTGCTTATTCTAAACCTATTGGGCCTGTTTTGCTTAAGGATTTTGCAGCTTTAAATCCCCATGCAATAATTTCTGTTCCAAGAATTTGGGAAGGAATAAGGATTGGTATCATTAAAAAAGCATCGGAATCCCTTTTAAAGAGGGCTTTATTTGGCGTTTTCCTGAGGATTGGAATTTTTTATGTAAAGCTTAAGGAGAAATTTTTAGGTCTTATCCCTGTTTATAGGAAATCAAATTTGTTGGTTTCCTTTTTTATGAAATTTATTTTTCTTTCAGGATTGATTTTGATTTTCCCTTTTAAATTTTTGGGAGATCTTTTGGTTTTCAGAAAAATAAGGAAAGCACTAGGGAAAAGGTTTGAGTTTGGTGTTTCTGGTGGGGGAGCTTTGGTAGAGTATGTAGATTATTTTTTCAAAGCGTTGGGTATTGTGGTTCTTGAAGGGTATGGACTTACAGAGACAGGTCCTGTTTTAAGTGTCAGGCGTTTAAGACATCCTGTTGCCAAGACTGTTGGGTCTTTCCTTCCAGACGTTGAGTACAGAGTGGTTGATAGTGATGGGAATTGTTTGCCCCCTGGTGAGAAAGGAGAGCTTTGGGTAAGATCTCCTCAAGTTATGAGTGGGTACTTTAAAAATGAATTGGTTACAAAAGATGTTTTAACTTGGGAAGGGTGGTTTAATACGGGCGATTTGGTTCGTGTAACAATTAATCATGAGGTTTCAATTGTTGGTAGAAGTAAAGATACGATTGTGCTGAGGGGCGGGGAAAATATTGAACCTGAGCCCATTGAAAGGGCTTTATCGAAATCTTTACTCATTGAAAATGTTATGATTGTTGGGCAAGACCAGAAATTTTTGGGAGCTGTTATTGTCCCTAATTTTGAATCACTTGAGCAATGGGCGAAGTCTAATGGAACAATCTTTTCTTCTCGGGATGATTTGTTGTCTAGTGACGCTGTTAACAAGCTTTATTCCAAATGTATTTCGGATATAGTTAATCCTAGGTCTGGTTTTAAGAGTTTTGAGAGAATAGTGGGGTTCGTTTTATTAAAAGATTCTTTTGTTGTTGGTGAGGAACTTACCAGTACTTTGAAGCTTAAAAGGTACTACATATTTGAAAAGTATCACAAAAAGATAATGTCGATATTCAGTAAGGACGATTTTGAATTGGTATGATGTAGAGATGGTTCTTAACTTTACATCTTTTTCATGTAGGGAATGTTTAACAAATTCATGCAGTTTTTTATTGTTTGTAGGACTGCTCTGGATAGACTTATTCTTGCATTTGTGAGCTCGAGGTTATTTATGTCTATTATTTTCGTATCTTGGTAGTATGCGCTAAAGCTTTTCGCAAGAGAATATGAGTACTGAGTTATTAATGAGGGATTCAAGTCTCTTGCGGCTTTCATTACATGTTCTCCAAATTCAGAGACAACCTTAGTTATTTCCCATTCTTTTTCCTGATTCAATAGATCTAGATTAGAGGTTTCTCTTGATAAGTTTAATGTGTTGTATTTCTTAAGTATACTGTTTATTCTTGCTCCCACATATTGAATATAAGGACCCGAGTTGCCGATAAATGACAAGCTTTCTTTTTTATTGAATAAAATATCCTTCTGTATGGCCGTTTTTAATAGATAGTAGTGAATAGCTCCCAGTGATATGTCCAGGGCAGTCTTTTTTAAGTCTTTCTCATCCGAATTTCTTTCTTTCATTTCCACCATTGTTGAATTTACTAAATCATTAATTAGATTGTCGGCGTCAACCACATTCCCCTCCCTCGATTTCATTTTTCCTTCAGGTAGATTTACCATCCCGTAAGACAAATGTATTAAATTGTTTTCTTCTGCAATGCCTAATTTATCTGCGACGAAAAACAAAATTTTAAAGTGGTGGATCTGTTCGCTACCTACGACGTAAATCATTTCATCAAAATTGTATTCATTTTTTCTGGCTACTATATTCCCTAAATCTTGAGTAAGATAGATAGACGTTCCATTGGCCCTTAAGAGGACTTTCTCTTTAAGTTCTTCATCTGCGTTTTCATTTGTGGGTATTTTTATGCATATTGCCCCATCTTCTCTTCTGTAACATAAACCGTCTTTTAATCCCTTAAGTACAACATCGCGTCCAATTTCAAATATTTCACTTTCAAGATAAATCTTATCGAATGTGATATTTGTAAGATCATAAGTTTCCTTTATCCCCTCAATTGCCCATTGATTGAGCTTTTTCCAGAGTTGAACCGTTTCTGTCTCCCCTTCTTCCCATCTACACAGCAATTCTTGTATTTCTTCTTCTGCTATAGCATTATCTTTAGCGTATTCACCGTATTTTACATAGAAGTCGCCGATTAAATGGTCTCCTTTTTTTAAAGAAAGCTCTGGAGTGATGTTATTCCCAAATTTTTTGTAAGCAAGCATGGATTTGCAAATATGTACTCCCCTATCATTTATTAGGTTTATTTTTATTATCTGGCCACCAGAAGCTTTTAATATCCTTGATAAACTCTCCCCAATAATGTCATTTCTAAGGTGACCTACATGAAGTGGCTTATTTGTGTTTGGAGCTGAGAATTCTATAACTATTTTTTTATTATTAAGGGAATTATTCGTCCCATATTTTTCCTTTTCTTCATTGACTTTCGTAATTGTATCTCGAACGAATCTTTTTCTCTTAAGCTTAATGTTTAAATAAGGTCCCATTGGCTTGGCGTCATACTCCACTCCAATCCCTTTTATTATCTCTTCAGCAATGACAGATGCGTCAAGCCCCAGTATTTTGCTAAATTCGAATATCAAGATCGATAAATCGCCTAGTTCGCTCTTTGGAGGTTTTTGAATTACCGTAGTCACTTTGTTCAGCTTAATATTCTCTCTTAAGGCGAGTTTTTTTATCGTTTCACAAATTCTATCTTCTAGATCTCTTTTTATTTTACTAATCATTCTTTTTCCCTTTAATATTTGTTAATGTATTAATCAATAAAAAGAGTAAAGATGCTACTAGGAAAACATTCGAGCTATAAGCCGGTGTTTTGCTTATGTTGATCTCTTTAATTATTGATATTTTTGTATTGAAAAATTGTAAGTTTCCAGTATTTAGTACTTCTCTAAAAAGCGAAATTATTGAGCTTAATGATATGAATGTTATTATTGGCAGTCTAGAATATTGCAATATTCTAAGCGGGTCTTTTAGGTTTTTAAAAGGTTCATTTCTGTGAAATGATATTATCATAACTATTAAAATAGGAATTGAAAATTTTAAGCTATCATAAATCCTAGGAGTTGCATAACACATGAAGAGGTAAGTCAAACTAACAAAAATTCCGATTACAAGCAAGTAAATCCCCAATATTTGATTTCTTAATTCTATTTGGTTAATGATTATCGCAGGTAACAATATGCAAAGGGATATCCAACCCGATATCACAACCCCCTCTAGGAAAGTTTTTGTATAAGCAAAAATGGGGAAAAGCATTAAATGAGACCTTAAGTACATTTCTGTAACATAAAATGTTTTCTTTTGCATAAGCGCCCCTTTAACCGTTTTATTTTGTTTTAAATTGATTTGTGTCTGTATTGATATCTACAATGTGATTTGAATTTACTGTTCCAAAAGTTTTAATACTCTCAATTGCTCCCATTAATTTTCTGATTTCTTCCTTAAGGCCTCTCATTGAATTTGAGACTGTCATGTTAATCTCTTCTAAAAGAGAAACGGTATTAATAATCTCTTTATTTCCTCTAAACATCTCATTTGAACCGATTTTCACCTCATATGTTATTTCTCTCATTGTGTTTAAAGCCTTTAAAATTTCTTGGCTACCAATTGACTGTTCCTGCATGGTATGGTTTATTTCTTCTATAACTTGAACCACTAGGTTTATTGAATCAAATATTTGGTTGAACGCCTTATTCGTTAGTTCGGATGTTTTTACTGTTTTGTTAATAGAATCCATTATTTCATTTATTGAGGCCGCAACCGATTCTGATTGTGAAGTAACCTGTTCTGCAAGGTCTTTGATCTCTTCTGCAACAATTGCAAATCCCTTTCCAGCTTCCCCAGCATGAGATGCTTCAATAGCGGCATTCATTGAAAGCAGGTTCGTTTGACTAGCAATGGACGATATTAAAGCATTTGCTTCCTGAAGCCTTGTTGAGTTTTTATAAATGTCTTTAATCTGCATAATAACTTCTTCTTGCTTCTTCCGGCCATCGTCTGAGAACACTTTAAGTTCTTCCGTGCTCTTTGCAGCTTTTTGTGTTATCTCTGTGACTGATTGTATACTTCCTATCATCTCTTCAATAGCAGAGGACGACTCTTCGACGCTGGCAGCCTGAGTTTCAATGGAGTTGTCAAGTGACGCAATGTTTTTAGATAAACTTTCTATCGTGTTTGTCGTGTTTGAAATAAATTCAACCTGTTTCTCTACCTCTCCCTGTGTTTTCTCTATATACTTGTTCGAATTCGTTATCGTATCATGGGCTTTGTTTATCTCATTGAATAGCAGGTCTCCATTGTCCTTTAACAACCTAACTCTGTCTTGTAGTGAGTTTATTACATTCTTCAAGTTTTCAACGAAACACCCAAAGTGGTTTATTGTAGAGCTGATTGAGTCTTTTCCTTTTGACTCAATCTTGACTGTCAAATCACCGTATTTCACTTTTGGAATGACTTCTTTTAAATGTTCTATTTTCGTTACTATCAGTCTTTTAATGATGCCTATCATTATTAAAATAAATACTATTAAAAGTGCTGTTATTACTGATATTGACATTAACTTAATATTGCGCAGTTCATTTGAAAATATATTGTCATAGTTCATTTGTATGGCTAGATACCAAGATGAAGTTGCAAGTCTTGCTAAAGAGATTATGTTATTATTGTGGTTGGTAATAATATTGTTTTGTTTCCTAGATATCGAGTTTAGCAACTGGTTCGCTATCTTTGGGTCGTCCTCGAATAAATTATTTACAGATAATTTAATATGCTCGAATGTGTCTTCGTTTTGTTCTCCAAAAACTTCACCTTGGTTGTTAATAGCATATATTTTGAAATAATGGTTGCTTTTGTGTTGACCCCCTGCCTCTAGCAAGGATCTTTCCAAAAGCATAAATATGCCCTTTCTTAATTGTCTTATTTGCTCTATTATGTCTAGGTATAAAATGACATATCCAGTACTGCTAGCGTTCTCCCTACCTCCTGCGGAAACCTTGTAAACCATGGGTATGTAGTGCTTGTTGTTTATCTTCATTAAGTTCTTATGCAGTGAGATGATCTGGGTTTTGTTTATGAAATTCTCTGCCTTTAATCCTCTCAAGTTTACCTGGGAACCCACTCTTCTTCCATCACTTGAGTGCAAGATCTCCCCGTCTCGATTTACATATTCTATTAATCTTATGTAGGAAGGGAATAAATTAGAGTTATTAACAGATACTATACCCTTGAGTCGTTGATTTCTTTGCGCACCAGATGAGTTATTGTAATTTATGATAAACTCGTCGATAACCAGCAACACGTTCTTTGTGTCATCAACGAAGCCTTTTGTCATGGCATGATTGACGAATTTTGTAAAATTTTTAAGCTCTTTAGTTATTACTCTCCTGTACCCGTAATTTAGTAGCAAAAAAGTAGTCGTGGCGATAATTATCGTGTACAGCAAAACAGCAATATTAAACTTATAAAAAAGAGTGAAACTGGAACTTTTTCTTTTCACGCAAATCCTCACAAAACTTCTCACAAAACATCACAACCAACTAGTATTATATATGTTTTACTATATAATTATATACATATATCTGAATAATAAAATAGTTGTTTTTATTCGGGTGTTCGTGCGGTTTGTAATAAGGTAGGGAGCTTTTTTTATGGGTTTAGTTTTGGAGAATTTATGGATGGTGATTTAGTAAGCGTTAAGTTAAAAAAGATGAGTTTGTTTCTCTATCTGATGCTTTTTGTTTTTGTCTGCTTCGGTGCGTTGCTCGTGGGACAGGCCTATTTGAATTACAAAAATGAGTACGTGGCTCGTGTGGAGTCTGATTTTGTGCTGTTTTCAAGTAGTGTAGCTTCCAGGTTTAAGAGTAGGTACGAATATGCTAGAGGTGTTCTTGATGATTTTGTTAGGGACGATGACTTTTTAGGTGTTTTGCATGCTGCTTCAAGCAGTTTCATTTCAGGTATAGAATTAAGGTCTATGCATGATTTGAATACGAGTAGTACTTTATTTTTAAATTCGAAGGGGTTTGATGAGGTAAGTAAGATTTTGCGGGGCATATCTTTCACGGAGAATTCGTTAGAGGGAATTTTTTACGTTCCTGTTGGGCAAAATGTTTTAATTTCCGATAAAAGTTTTTCGTTCTTGGGTATAAACAATATCATGGAAGACCCGATTTATTTTGTTCCTGCAAGGAATAATGTTGCCTACTATTCAAGCTATAAAAGAATTAAGAACAAGTTTTATTCTATTGTCAGCATTCCAGCTGTCAGCAGTGATTCCACTACTTTGGGTGTGCTTTGCTTTGTGGTTTGTTTTGACGATCTACTGAACGATATAGCATATCAAGTTAATTCCCATCTTAAGTCTATCAACAAGAATTATGAATTTTTCATTATTGATAGAGACTCTAATCCTCTGCTTTTAAGCCTTAATGACATAAATATTGCAAATTTTTCGGAAACTTATGAGGGCAGCGCGTTAAGGAGAGCTGTAAGCTACATTAAAACAGATCCTAATGTTTCAAAATATGTTTTCAAAAATAAAAGTTCCTCTTATTTACTAAATTCTGCCCAGATTGATGGAAATGTGGTTCAGGGTATTATTTTGGATATGCACTCCCTTCCACTTATGTTTCAATCAGGTGCCGTATTTTTCCTGGGTTTCTTGTTCGTCTCGCTGATCTTTATATTCTACCTTTGTAATCACCTGGTTTTACCCGTTATGGAGGATGTTGGGATGATGCTTAACCACAAAAAGGTGAAGGAGGATGTTTTAGGTATTGATTCTCCTGCAGGAGTTCAATATAAGTCTTTTATTTTTTCTTATGTTAATTCTGAGTTTGATGGCCTTTTTTTGAAGGCTACCAATGCTTTAAGCAGTATTAGGGGCTACGCAAAGGAGTTGGGTCGGCATTTAAATGAGGTAAATATAACTGAGGAGGGAATAGAGAGGGTCAATAATAGCCTTTTTACTTATGAAAGGATAGGAGATACTTTTTCTAGGTTTGAAAAGGCAATCATCGATATTTTAAAAGATTTTGGGTCGATATCTGAGCCAATTAGTGAGCACAATAAGAATATATCAGACATTGCTACTAGGTTTGAGGAGAATGCTACTGCTTTTTATGGTATAGATAAGAATTTGGAGATTTTCAATAAGGTGGTTGGAGCAAATTCTGCAAATATTGAAAGTATAAGGAGTAAGGTTTTTGAGTTAAATTCTGTTTTTGAAAATGTAAATATGAATTTTTCCGAGCTCTTGTCTCAGACAAATAATCTTCAGAGTGCAAATAAGCTTTTAGTTTCAATATCAAGTCAGACAAATATGCTTGCAATGAATGCGGCTATTGAGGCTGCAAAGGCCGGTGAAGCTGGCAAAAGTTTTGCTGTGGTTGCGGAGGAGATTAGGAAACTCGCCATAAATTCTGGTAAATATTCAACAACCATCAAAGACGAGCTTAAGATAGTAAATAGCATTATTTCGTCTATAAGCACAGAGATAGACACCGTTTATAAAAATTTTATGGATATTCAGGACAGCGTTAATAACAATTCTGCTCAGCACGAAAGGATAAGTTCTACTCTTTCTAGACATGTAAAAGAAATTGGAGCTTTTAAAGATAAATATTTGTCTAATGATATTAAGATTAAAGATACTAAGAATATGTATAAGGAGATATTCAATAGTTACTTTTTCATTAATGGAAAGTTTAACAATTTAAACAATGATTTAGGCGAGTTCGAGGTTTCTAAGATGAGTTTGGAGGTATTAGAACCTTTGCGTGAGCACATTGCTTTAGTTGGTGAGTCTAGAGAAAAAGTTATTAGAATAAAAAATATTATTGAAAGCATTAATAATGAGCTTGAGGATGTTTGGTTTTAAGTTTTGTTTTGAAATCCGATATAGAGTACTTCTTCCTCTAGTAAAAATCCTGTTTTTGCCCTTACTTCATTTTTTACCTTTTCAATTAGGGCTTTAATGTCCTTGGCTCGGGCGTTGTTTTTGTTTACTATAAAGTTTCCATGGTGGGGAGAGACAGATGCCCCTCCGATTTCGAGACCTTTTAACATGCATTCTTCAATTATTTTTCCGGTGGGTTTGAGAAATTTTTTATTGTTTTTAAATGTGCTTCCACTACTTGGGAAGAGATAGTGACCCCTGTCTATCCTATTTTGTTTATTTTTCTTCATAGCGTTTAAGATGTGTGTCTTATTTCCCTTTGATAGGTTTAGAGTTGCTTTTAATATCAAAATATTTTTTCTTTGAAATGGCGAAATCTTGTATGAAAATTCATTTTTCTCGAATTTTTTGCAGATGGTTTGGCCGTTTTCATCTACAAAAACGATTAAATCTAGTACTTCAGAGATTTCGCTTCCAAAACATCTAGCGTTCATCCAAATGGCGCCCCCAAGCGTACCAGGGATTCCGTATATGAACTCCAGACCGCTTAATTCATTTTCTAACGCAAAACTACATAAATTTTCAAAATTAGTTCCACATTCAGCAGTAATCTTGTTGTCCTGAAGTGTGATTTTATCCAGATAACCAGTGTACATTATGGGAAAATTAATGTCTTCTTCGTCGTTTATTAATAAATTTGAGCCGCCCCCCAGAACAAATATTTTGATATTCTCTCCTAGTGCCGTCCTAAATATATATTCCGCTTCTTTAGTTGTTGTGGGTGTTAAAAATAATCTAGAGCCTCCCCCTATCTTGTAGGTAGTATAGTCTGCGAGGCTTACTGAAGTAGGAGGGGAATTAATCCTACTGAGAAAATTATTGATACTTTCCTTGAACATTCTCCCCGATTTTACATTAAATAATTGCTTTTTACAAATTTAAACTGAAAATTTTGGAATAAATGATTTATAAGAATTTTTTGGATTTCGTTATTTATAAGTTTGTCAAATTTGGGTTTTTATAATAGACTTTGTACGTTAAGCTGATTTGAGATTTTTAAGCGAGAGTTTTTGATTTGTTTGTGCGTAAATTGGCTTCTCACAGGGTGTATGATTCTTACGTTATATAATACAAGGACAAGGGATTTATCTGAGGTAAAGAGAGCGGGAGAAACCAGAGTCTATGCATGTGGTCCTACTGTTTACAATTATGCACATATCGGCAACCTTAGGACATATATTTTTGAAGACTTACTTATTAAGTCTTTAAGGCTTTTAGGTTACAGTGTTAATTATGCGATGAATATTACCGATATTGGCCACTTAACGGGTGATTCTGACGAGGGTGAAGATAAGGTAGTTAGGGCTGCAAGAGAGAGGGGTCTTACAGTTTATGAGATTAGCAAGTTTTTCACGAAAGCATTTTTTTGTGATTGTGAGAAATTGAATATAGTGCGCCCTGACAATGTGCTTGTTGCAAGCGAATATATAGCTAACATGATAAAAATTATCAAAGTTCTTGAAAAGAATAATTTTACTTACTTTATTAATGGTAATGTTTATTTTGATACTTCTCGTTTTAAGAATTATGGGCAAATGGCTGGAATTAATCTGGTTAATGCTTGTAATTCTGTTTCCAGAATTGAGGCAGATACATCAAAGAAGAATAAAACAGACTTCGTTTTGTGGTTTACGAATTCGAAATTCAAAGATCAGGAAATGAAATGGGATTCGCCTTGGGGATTTGGTTATCCAAGTTGGCATCTAGAATGTGCTGCTATGAATTTAGATTGTTTCAACGACACTCTTGGTATCCATTTAGGAGGCGTTGATCATATTGGAGTTCATCACATAAATGAGATAGCTATAATGGAATCTTATTTGAAGAAGGATTGGTGTGAAATATTTGTTCATGGTGAGTTTCTGATTATGGGAGACGAAAAGATGTCAAAATCAGGGAAGGGTTTTATTACTGTTAAGGATTTAGAAGATGGTGGATTTTCTCCTCTAGATTTCAGATATCTTTGTTTAACGACGCATTATAGAACACAACTTAAGTTCACATTAAATAGTCTGGAAGCTTGTAGGATCACCAGAGTAAATATGATTAGTAAGTTAACGTCTCTCTATTCTTCCTTAACTCAATCTGACATCTCATTGCTAGATGAGATTAATGAAAATATTGATTCCTCCTTGGGGAGTAAATATTATAATAATTTCTTAGAAAAAATAGCTTTTGATTTAAACATTCCTCAAGGTTTGGCTTTGCTTTGGGATGTTATGAAAGACTCTAGGTTAGAGGCTCTTTTAAAACTTAGGCTTGCATTTAGGTTTGATGAAATTTTTTCTTTAAGTTTAAGAGAGGAAGTAATGAAAGCTATTAAGAGAGATAATGTACACATTGATGATTGGATGAATTTTTTGCTGGAAGAGAGACGAATTGCAAAATTAAGAAAGGATTTTAGTCGTGCTGATGAGATTAGGGAGTATTTTGCTTCTAAAGGGTTCGTCTTGATTGATACTAAAGAGGGGACTAGAGTTAAAAGAGGCTAGGTATTGGCAAAATTTTTTAGTGGTAAATATTTTGTTTTAGTCTTGATTTTCATAGTTTTTTTAGGTTTATTCATTTTTTCTGGGTTCTTGTTCTATTTAAAACCTGTAATTTATTCAATATCCCCAATCCCTGCCTCACATGAAAATGTAATTGTAATTAGGGGGTACAATTTAGGCAATAAAGTGGGAGATGTTAATATTAATGATCACTATTTGACGAAGAGTAGCATTATTAGCTGGAGGGATGAGGAAATAATTTTTAGGATTACAGATGAGATAAATTCGGGACTTCTTTTCATAAGAAGTGAACAGGGACTTAGTAACGAACTTTTTCTTGTAATTAGTAGGCAAGTTCCAGTTAGACTTGGACGGGATAATAAGCCCTTGATTTTTGATACCGAGAGTTTGGTTTTAATGACCAATGTTCCCGTTACATTAAGAGGCAGAAATTTGGCATCAGATTTTTCTGTTGTTGAGGTATTTGTGCAAACGAAGCAACGACTTCATAAAGTTCTTCCTCAAAATATATTAAGGTTATCCAGAGATGAGATCGAATTCATTCCCCCAAGAACCTTAAATCACAAAGGTGAGATCTTCTTGTTGGTTGATGGCGTCAAGAGCAATAAGATTTCTTTTGATTTTAAATCAAATTTTTTTAAGTGGACTTTAGGCAAGATTAAAAATTTTAAGATATCTCAAGAAATTTATTTTGTGCAAAATTCTGATAAAGATTCTAGGTTTAAGTTGGATGACATTAATTTTAATGTTTTTTATTTGGGTCCAATTGAGAATGAAAGGCAAAAGATTAAGTTTTTAAGTAATAGTGGCACTGGTCTTGGGTTGAATAATTTATTTTTCGAAAGTTTGAAAGTTGATAAATATTATTTGAAGTTTGATGTTGAAGCTTATGGGTTGAATTTAGAGATTTTGGATAACGAACAGTTTTTGTATGGTACTAGGATAAATAAACATAATGATATGTATGAGTTTAAGAGATATGTTTCAGACAAAAGGAACAGGTATTTATCGTACGAATTACTCGATTTAAGTCCAATTACTGTAAGGACCAACGAGACAGATGATGAGTCAGCTTATAAGTTGGCCAAGTCTGTTATTGATGCTTTAGTATTGTATTTTACGATTACAGATAACAGTTTGAGTTTGAGTGAGTCCATTAGGAAAAAAGAGATTTCGGAAGATAATCTGATTACGCTTACTAATTTATTGTTTTTAAGAAAAGGGATACCGTTAAAAACGGCGATTGGGTTTTATTTCGATTCTGGATCTTCTAGCCTTAAGAGACATACTTGGTTTGAGTTTTTTTTAGCCCCCATTGGGTTTATTTATTTTGATATAATAAAGGCGGTGTCATTTAAAAATAGTGCTAAATATTTTTTGAATATGTCAGAGAATTATATTCATTATGGATACAAGGAAGATTTTGAAGACCATCTGCCCCTTAATGAATATATAGATTTGGGGTTGTTAAGATATAAAAGCTTAACAAATCGTAGTTATTCTCTGAACTATAGTTTTGCTTTGGAGGAAGGTATTAATGTTAGATAAGGATCTATTTGATTTAATTGAAAAAGAGTATACGAGGGAGAAGGAAAATATTGGGCTTATTGCTTCAGAAAATTTTGTATCGTCAAATGTAAGAAAAGCTGTTGGGAGCATTTTGACTAATAAATATGCTGAAGGGTATCCTTTAAAGAGGTACTACGGGGGGTGTTTTGTTGTTGATGAGGTTGAAAATTTAGCCATAGCAAGAGTGAAGGAGCTTTTTGGTGCAAATTATGCCAATGTGCAGCCTCATAGCGGCTCTCAGGCAAACATGGCTGCAATAATGTCGCTTATTAATCCTGGAGATAGAGTTCTTGGAATGGAGTTGTCCCATGGTGGTCATTTGACTCATGGAAGTAAAGTTAGTTTTTCTGGGATATTTTTTGACGCGTATGCCTATGGAGTATCGAGGGACACTGAGACTATTGATTACGATGAGGTTAGAAAGATAGCTAGGGAATGTAGGCCCAATTTAATAATAGCGGGGGCTTCTTCTTACTCAAGGGAAATTGATTTTAAGAAGTTTCGACAAATAGCTGATGAGGTTTCTGCCTATCTTTTATGTGATATTGCGCATACAGCGGGTCTTGTTGCTGCAGAGTTGCATAACTCTCCTATTAATGTTGCCCATATTACTACTAGCACTACTCATAAGACATTAAGAGGACCTAGAGGGGGGCTAATTCTTTCAGGTAAGGAATCTGGAAAAATAGTTAAGTCTAATAAGAAGGAGAGGGCTTTGGAGAGTGCTATTAATTCTTGTGTTTTTCCAGGAACACAGGGGGGGCCTTTGATGCATGTTATTGCGGGTAAAGCAGTGGCCTTTGGAGAGGCTTTAAGAGCAGAATTTAAAGATTATATTTCTAAAGTCATAGAAAATACTAAAGCGATGGCTGACTATTTTAGTGCAGAGGGATTTAGAATAGTGAGTGGGGGGACAGACAATCATTTATTTTTGCTTGATCTTGGTGTTTTGGGTATGACAGGGGCTGAAGCTGAAAAAATCCTTGAGGGAGTAAACATTACGCTTAATAAAAACGCTATTCCTTTCGATTCAAAAATCCCTTCTGTAGCCTCTGGAATTAGAATAGGAGGAGCAGCTATTACTTCAAGAGGCTTAAATAAAGATGATTCTTTTAGGGTTGCAAGTTTTATTAACAGAGCTTTAAAGACTAAATCAGAGAGTGAGCTTATGGGCATAAAGAAAGAAGTTATAGAATTTATTAGTAGTTTTAATATGCCTTGATTTTAATTTACAGGTTATTTGTTTTGCTATCCAATTTATTTCGAGTTTTCTTTTTGTTGATATTGTTTCTTTTTGTTTTCAATCCTTTTATTTTAAGTGCATTTTTCATGTTTATTGTTTTTTTAATAGCTTCCAGTCTTTCGGGTGGATTTAGGGTGTATACAACAAGGGATTACGCTTATTCTAGGGCAAGAGAGTTTGAGTTTTATAGGCTGTCTTTTTTGCTGATGGCTAAGTTGATTTCTATTTTAGGGTCAATGGCTGGGGAGCAGTTAAATTATATTAACTTTATTATCAACTCTTTAAATTTATCTGAGAGACATAAAACAGAGCTTTATAACATATTTCATTTTTCCATTAATAAGAACAGAAATGCAGACAAGATATTGTATACATTAAAGCTTGGGTATTTTCAGCATAAAGATCTTTTTGTTTGGCTTGTTTCAGTGCTTAAAGAAATAAACAATTTGGCTAGATATAAAAATCCAGAGGGAGATAAATTTATTTTTTATGTCATTTCTTTTCTTGAGCTTGAGTTTGAAAGTTACAATACATACAAAAATGTCAATATAGAGATTATTAATCCTTATGATGTATTGGGTTTAAAATACAATTCTAGCGACGATGATATAAAGAGAGCGTATAAAAAATTGGTTATTCAATTTCATCCAGATAGATTCACGAACGAACCCGTTAAGCAAAAGGAGGCCAGTGAGAAATTCATTAGGATTCGAGACGCTTATGAGAAGATATGTAAAGAGAGAAATTTGAAGTAAAGATTATTAGATTTTAAAGAATCCTTCTGAATATAATTGATTACTCAGAAGGATTTGTACTTTGCTTTTATTCTTCAAAAGCTACCTTAAATGCTAGGAATACACTTCCCATTTTGTCTTTTTTGGCAAGAATGTCGTTGGAGTCCCAACCAAGCGTAATTGTTGTAAACTTTACTATCTTTTCTAGATCAAGTCCAGCTTTTAAGTATAGTTTTTTATCTGAACCCTTAAATGATCCTAAAATGTGAGTACCTACATATGGAGTTATGTATGTCTTTGGTGATATGGACGCCAAAGGTATTGCGTAGTCAACATACAAGGCAGCTCCGATTTTAGCAGCGTCTACAAATGCTACAGAAGGAGCAGATTCTTCAGGATTAGTGTGGTTGAGAACAGTAATTATGTCATCTACATTAGGTTTTTCCTTTAATAAGTCATAAATTCCCCCTGAAATTATCCAACCAAGGCCAGGAAGAATTCCTTTTTTATTGTCCTCATAGGTTGATATTTCAACATTTAAAGTTTTAAACGACTTATTTGCAATGTCCTTTACTAGTTTCTTTTCAGAGTTGGGTCTGTATAAATTTTGACCATAATTGACCCCAATTCCAATTCCGGATTTTTTATCTTGCTCTCCAAATACTCTTGTGCTGTAAGAATCTTTTCCCTTAATGGACAATGATTCCTTTTCACCCTCATCTTTATTCCAAGCAAACCCTATGTTAGCACCTACAGAGAATGCAAAATTGGTTTTTTTGTCTTGATTAAATCCAAGCTTATTTTCTGCTGGATTAAACACAGCATCCTTATCATCTGGCGTATTTGCCTTTTTGGAAATGTGTCCGAATGTAGAGAAATCACTAGCAAAAAGATCTATTCCGAAATCAGATCCTGTCTGTAAGATTAAATAGGTATTTTTATTGTTTATCTTTGTAAGTCCAAGTTTATACTGAAAACCCAGAGAGGCCATAACAGATGTATTTGATAAGGTTGGAACAACTAGATCTGATCCAATAGTAGCCTTGTCTTTCAATCCGTATGTTATAGATGATTTGTTGAACCTTCTATTACCGAATGCTCCTGAGATCCCTAAATTTAATTCAATTGGAGTTTCTGCTATTACGGTAGTACTGTCTTTTTCCAGTTCATTTTTTATTGGCTTCCATTTTAATTGGGTACCGTAAAGCATACCAGTATAGGTATTATTATAAGGTTTATTTTTGTCATTAAATTTTGCATGATTTCTATTACCCGTTCCTGTTGCGCCAACTGCGAGTACAAGCTCCAATTGAGGGATGTTGTATCCAAATTGAAGTGTTCCTACCTTTTTATCCGTACCTCTTGCAAGAATTGTTTTTCTCAAAGCTCTGTCATCACTTGGAAAACCATAGTAATCACTCTTAATGCTGGTCATTGGAGCAAAGCTAAACAGTGATTCTTGATTAAAGTCAAAGTCGGTCATTGAGTTCATTTTAATGTAAAAATCATATACATTTATCTTTGCTATTATGTCGCCTACATCAAGTTTAAAAGTGGCATCCTTTTGTCCTTCAACTTTTAAAGCTAAATCTTCCACTTTAATGTAAGCCGAAAAAGGATCGTCTTTCCCCACTTCCGCATGTTTTTTAAATGGTAAAAACTTAATTCCTATTTTACTTTTATTTTCCAAGCCAGGAACTTGTTCATCCATGTCTAGCCTAAACTCACTGATATTTTCAAAGCTAAATTTAGGCTTCCATGGGTTTAAGTCAAATGCATCCTTTTCTTCTTCTGTGTTTTGTGTCGTCTCCTGCGCAAAACCCGACATGGAGGCGGCCAGCAACAGACCAAAAACGCATAATATCAACTTTTTATTCATCTGTATCTCCTTTATTGCAAGACTTAGGTTTGTTATAAGTTTTAAATAATACCTCATCCTGAGACACCAGAATGTAAGTAAAAATCAAGCATCTCTGCACTTATAATATTAATATTTGAACCAAAATTCAAGTATTTTTTAGTTTGCGCTGCTCATTTTTCAAATAAGACCAAAAAATTAACACCTTTTCAGCCTTATTTGAAAATATTTTCCTTCATTAATATTTTGTTAATTTCATTTATTTAAATTTTTAATTTAATATTTATCTTACAATAAGATAAACCAACACTCCTGATATGGCGATGTAACAAATAGCATACGTGATAGTTTTTGATAGTAGTTTTCCTTCCTGTCCAATAAGTCCTGCAGTAGTGGTTGCTATTGTAATGTTTTGAGGTGAAATCATTTTCCCTCCTGTTGCTCCTGTTGTGTTTGCAGCTGCAAGCCAATAAGGGTTAGCATTGATGTTTTCTGCAATTTGTGTCTGCAAGGGTCCAAATAAAATGTTTGACACAGTATCGCTTCCTGTTAAGAAGGTTCCAAGGGCCCCTATTAGTGGGCTAAATAGTGGGTAGAGTGTACCTGTTAGAATTGAGATGCCGTCTGCGATGTCTTTTATCATTCCACTATGTGTCATTAGCCTTGATATTGATACTATGCAAATGATTACGAATGAAGATAATGCCATTTTTTTTACAGTGAGCATAAATACCTTTAATTGTTCAATCAGAGGAACGCTTCTTATTGAGTATGATAATATTGTTGCAAGGAAAATTAGTACTCCTGGTGAGGTTATCCATTTAAAATACAGGGGAGATGCACCTGGATAAATTTCAAGAATAGTTTTAAAGCTTGACAGGTACTTATTTATGCTGTGGAAAAGTGGTGAAACGATTATTATGAATGAAACTATTAAAATGTAGGGGAGGCATGCGAAGAAACCTTGTTTTAAGGATACTTTTGCGGTGTTACGAGTTGTATCTTTTTTTTCAAAAAATTTTATATAAATCATAGTTATTATCATTGAAAACATACTTCCAAGTATTGCGGGAAGCTCTGGCCCTAATGCCCTTGATACATAAATCTGAGACAACGCCACTGATAGCCCCGATAGGAGTGTGAGTGTAAATATACCCTTAAGGCCGGCAATTCCCCCCCCCACTAGCATTACCAATATGAATGGTATGAGAATAGTTGGAAGCACTAATTGCAGTGCAATATTGGATGATACTACCTTAACATCCAATCCTGTTGACTGAGCCAGAGATATGATAGGTATGCCTACAGAGCCATATGCTGTTGAGGATGTATTCATAATTAGGCATATAAGACAGGCAAAGAGTGGCTCAAATCCTATTGCTATTAATATTGAGACTGGGATTGCAACAGCAGTACCGTAACCCGCAACGCCCTCTAAAAAGTTTCCAAATCCCCATGCTACAAGTAAAACAATGATCCTCTTATCAGAGGATACGTTTGATAGCATAGACTTTATAATTTTCATGTCATTCTGGTGTTCAGACATTTTGTAGGTAAAAATAGCAGCAATAATCACAGTAACTATTGGCCATACCCCCATTATTGCTCCCTCAAGTATTGCAAGACTTGTATTGGTTATTCCTAAGTTTTTATCAAATAGAACTATTGCAACAGTTACCGCTAGGCATGTTAGTACCACGCAATAAGCTGGTTTTTTTAACACCCCAAGTCCAAAGATTATTAGTATGATTGGCGTCAGGGCCTTCATGAAATCGTAAGAATTCATAGTATATTCGCTCCTTTAAAGTTTGCCATTTACAATTTACCTTTCAATTCTATAATAAATTTCAATGCAACAATAATATATAATGTTACTGCATGAAAGTTGTCTCTACTGTGCTGCAAATTTTAATTTTATCTGGCGAACTTTTCTCGATTGGTCTGATTGAAGTTGAAAGGGTAGCAAAGAACGCAAAGTCGGTTGTTCTTCTTGATTATGATACCAGGCGTGTCCTTTATGCAAGGAACCCTGATCTAGTTTTTCCACCAGCATCTCTTACCAAGCTTGTCACGATCTATACTGCCTTAATTGAGGCAAGGAAAAAGAATATGGATTTTAAGAGTGTTGTTCCAATCAGTAGAGCTGCTTCATATCGTAATGCGCCACCAAATTCTTCTTTGATGTTTTTAGAAGAAGGTCAGAGAGTGAATTTTGAAGAATTGCTCAAAGGACTTGTGATTGCCTCGGGGAATGATGCTGCTGTTGCTATTGCCGAATTTGTGGCGGGGGGAGATTTAAGCAATTTTATTAATTTGATGAATATTAATGTTTTAAACTTGGGTCTTTTGAATATGCATTTTGTTGATACATCAGGGCATAGCGATGCTAATGAAATTACAGCGATGGAAATGGCACTTTTTGCAAGATCTTACATAGAAAAATTTAAATTTATGCTCAGTATACATTCTCTTGACAGTTTTAGTTATCCAAGACCCGAAAATTTGGGAAGTACATCCTCTTCAAAGATGCTAAATTTGAAGCAGCGTAATAAGAATCTTTTGATACACAGTTATCCTTATGCTGATGGTCTTAAGACTGGTTATATTGGAAAATCAGGTTTAAATTTGGTTGCCACAGCCAAAAGGGATGAAATGAGGCTAATAGCTGTTGTTTTGGGAGTTGGTAAGGGAATTGGCAATGAAGGAGAGAAGAGGCGTGCTTTAATTGCTGAAAAATTATTTGAATATGGGTTTGGTAATTATTATAAATTTTCTTTCGTGGTAAAATCGAAAGAGAAAGTTTACAATGGGGAGAGGGATACGGTTGATATTGCATCTAGAGAGCCTTTTGGATACGTTTTTTCAGGAGATGAGGTGAGCAGAGTAAGAGTGGCGTCCCACATAAGGGATTTGGTTGCGCCGCTTAGTGAGGATGACGCAGTCGGGAAAGTCGAATTTTTTTTGGGTAACAGTAAGTTGGGTGAGTTGAGTTTGTTTAGTCAGTGTGTTAAGAGATTAGGATTTTTCAGTAGCCTTTATAAGTTTGTTGCAAGTTTTTTTAAAAGAGAGTGATAGGATCTATGTTAAATCATTTTAATTTTAAGTTAAAAAGAGATGTTACAATAATAGTGCCAGGTGAGGCCTTTGTGTCAAGCAATAGAGTTATTTCTACAATACTTGGATCTTGTGTTTCTGTCGTGCTTCATGATGGGATGCGTAATGTTATTGGGGTGAATCATTACGTTTTAGTGAAGTCTGATTCAGTTGTGGCTTCTTCCCAAAAGGGCAGGTATGGTGTTTACGCTATTCCCATGCTAATCGATGCCATGTTGGATAGCGGTTCCTTGAAAAATAATCTTAAGGCGAAACTTTTTGGGGGTGCTAATTTCATGGCGAAGGGAGCGGTAAAAGTAGGATCTGAGAATGCAGATTTTGCAGTTAATACACTATCTAGGTATGGTATTCCGATTTTGAGTAAAGATTTTGATCAATCTAAGTCTAGGAAGATTTTTGCTTATCCTGAAAACTTTAAGGTTGTGGTTGAATATCCGGATGGGGCTAAGATTTTTTAGTCTTGCTTAAGATTGATTTTTAAGCGGTTTTGATGAGTTTTAATATAAAACTGTTATTCATTGATGGACTATTTCTAATAATTGCTGGTGTTGAAGCTGGGAAGATGAAGGGGGGTTGTTACTTATAGGATGGTTTATTTTATCTTCTTGTGAATGACGTTGCACGAAAGTGAATTTTAAAACATATCTGGCAGTGGGGCTGTCAATGAAACGAAAGACTGGGGGCTCAGAGTAGCTTTACAATTACTACCTTGTATGTTCCTATAACTAGAAACCCTATTATAATTCGATTATTTCTGATAGGAAGCGGAATAAATGGTTAAGCAGGTTCCTTATAGCTTTATTTCACAGCTTTCGAGAGACCATTTAAGACTGGGTGGTGATGATTTAATTAAGCAAGGGTAATATTTATAATTTGATATTTTGCATTCTAGACTGCATTTTTGGTATTATGTGGCCTATTGGGCGCAGTCAATTTTAATTTTTGTTAATTTGATTAGGGGGTGAGTATGCAACATGTTGTAATTGATTATTTTAGAAGAATATCTCAAGTACCTAGATGTTCAGGGAATATGGAAGGTATTAGTAACTATATCAAAAATGAGGCCAAAAAATTTGGTTATTCTTTCAAGGAAGACAGTGTGGGTAATATAGTGGTCAGGATTGGGGCTAATGGCTCTGAAAATTCAGAACCTATTATTATCCAGGCTCACACAGATATGGTTTGTGAGAAAAATGAATCAGTTGTTTATGATTTTAAGAAAGATCCCATTCGTATAATTGAAAATGATGGGTATTTGTATGCATCGGGTACTACTCTTGGCGCTGACAATGGAATTGGAGTTGCTATGATGCTTTCCATTATGCGTGAGTCCAATAATTTTCGACATCCTGAATTAGAGCTTCTATTTACTGTTGATGAGGAGATAGGTTTGATAGGAGCCACTGGGCTTGATCCCAATTTATGTGTTGGAAAGATGTTAATTAATCTTGATGGAGAAGAGGAGGGTTATTTCTTGGTTGGATGTGCTGGTTCTCGTCTTGTTAATGTTAGCTTTACGCCGAAATACAGAGTAAGCAAAAAAAGTATGGGGGTTGAGATCCTGTTTACAGGACTTAAAGGGGGGCATTCTGGTGCAGATATTCATATTGATTTAGGCAATTCCTTAAAGTTGATGTTTTTTGCCTTAAGCGAACTTAACTCCAAGATGAAATTTGAGATTGAACATATATCTGGTGGAGACAAAAGCAATGCGATTCCTAGGGAAGCAAAGGCTTTCATATTGATTAATACTGAGAATTATGCTTTTCTAGAGGAAGAGTTGAGATCATTTAAGCTTAAGGCAAAGGGAATGTATACTCTTGATTGTGATTTTGAGATTGAGCTGAAGAGGGTAGATTCTTCTGGAATTGCCTTAGAAAGTGTGGATCAAGATGTGATTTTAAATATGGGTATGGCATTTTTACATGGGGTTCAGAAGGTTGAAGATTATGATGAGCAGCTTGTCAGGACCTCTTTGAATTTTGCTAGCTTGTTGAAATTAAATAATGAATATCAGTTTGTTTTTACAATAAGATCGTTGTCAGATGTGGAGAAGGAATATGTTTCCTGCCATTTAAGGGCAATTAGTAGACTTGTAGGAGCTAATTTTGAAGTAATTTATGATTATCCTTCTTGGAGTCCAGCTGGGGATAGTAAGCTTTTAAATCATCTTAAGGCGGTTTACAAAGATATGTATTTAAAGGAGCCCAAAACTATAGTGATTCATGCTGGCCTTGAGACTGGAATAATATCCTCAAAGTTTGGGGGAATAGATTCAGTTACAATTGGCCCCTGGATAGAGGCACCCCATACGCCAAGAGAGAGAGTCAATATTGAGTCAACTGTTAGAGTTTATAATTTTTTAAAAACTAGTTTAGAGAGCTTGTAAATCTCTATTTGTTTTGCTTATTTTTGCTTATTTTGGACGTACAGTTTTGTTGACATACTTTTTAAATGTATATAAAATGAACTTACTTACAATTTGGATGTAATTGGTGGTTGTAGCTCAGTTGGTAGAGCTCCGGGTTGTGGTTCCGGCTGTCGCGGGTTCGAGCCCCGTCAATCACCTTGGTTTTGTTTTATGATGCACCCATAGCTCAATTGGATAGAGCAGTGGACTTCGAATCCAGAGGTTGCAGGTTCGAGTCCTGCTGGGTGCGAAATACCGGGTGTGTATGCTTGAAAAAGCTTTTTAAGTTTTGTATACTACCTAGGAATGCAGGAGTGGTGGAACTGGCAGACACGCTAGACTTAGGATCTAGTGCCTTTGGCGTGTGGGTTCGACTCCCACCTTCTGCAAGAAATGCGAAAGTAACTCAGGGGTAGAGTGTCACCTTGCCAAGGTGAAAGTCGCGGGTTCAAATCCCGTCTTTCGCTTAGTTGTTGCTTTAGTTTGTTTTCGTTAGAGGGATAGCGTGATATTAAGTGATAGTGTGAAGTTGCTTTCGGGCTCTAGGGTTGAGGCTGCTATTAGGATTTCGAGGGATTTTGTTAAGTGTAAGTATGATGAATTCTTAAAGGATTATTCTTCTCGACTCAAGGTTCAAGGATTTAGGGTGGGAAAGGTTCCGTTGGCTGTTATTGAGAGCAAATATTCTGGCAATTTGAGGGCTCTGACTGTTGAAAAGGTTATCCATGAGTCTTTAGAGAATTTTTTCAAGAGTGCTGTTTATAAGCCCTTAAGTTATGCTGTTCCTAGGATACTGGAAGAGAAGTTGGAAATAGACTTTGAGAAAGATTTTGAATTTACTGTCTTGTACGAGGCTTATCCTGAATTTGAAATACCGGATATTGATGATGTTGTTGTGGAAATGCCTGAAGTTATTATCGATGATTTTGATGTTGAGGATAGGCTTAAGCAATTGCAGGCTGAAAACTCGATTGTTGTTGAGGATAAGGGGAGTGTTGAGAGGGGTAGTATTGTTAGGGTCGATTTTGTTGAACTTGATGATTCTTTGAGTGAGATTTCGTCAACTAGAAGGCAAGATTTTGTTTTCACTGTTGGTGAGTCCAATAATTATTATGGATTTGATGAAGATATTGTTGGAATGGGTAAGGGCGAAGAGAGGGTAGTGGAGAAGAGTTACAAAGAGGATTATAGGTTTAAGGAGTTAGCCGGTTCTGACAAAAGGTTGAAGATTGCTGTTACAGACATTAAAAGACGGGATGTTCCTAAGCTTGATGATGATTTTGCGAAGGATATTAGCGATAGCTTGAATACTTTAGAGGAACTCAAGGATCGTATAAAATTAGATATGTTGGAACTTGTTAAGGAAAAGGAAGAAGCTTTAAAACTTTCAAAACTGTTATCTGGTATTGCAGAAAGGTTAAACATAGAGGTGCCACCTTCTATGTTTAAAGCTGAGCTTGATAGTGCGTTAAGTAGATTTTCAGAGCAGAATAAGATTGGTGCTAATCAGTTTGGAGGTTCTTTGAATGATTTGGAAGTTGGTGTGGATGACGTTTTTAAGGGAGAAGTACTTAAGAACTTGAAGTCTAGGTTAATTTTACAAAAGATGGTGGCTAATGATGGCGAGGAAGTTACGGACGTTGATTTGGATCAAGAGCTGGCCAGACAGGCTGAGAGTGCTAGGATGGAACTTGCAGAGATTCGAAAATTCTATGAAGAAAGAGATTTGTTGCATGTTTTAAGAAATGAAATTAAGAGTCGAAAGGTTAAGAGTAGGATTTTAAAAGATGTTAAGGAAGTTAGAGTTGAAAAGATTCCTTTTAGAGATTTTTTCAACCGTGAAATAGGTGGTTAATGCTAGGAGAGTACATGCATAATTTGGTGCCTACTGTTGTAGAGCATACAGGAAATTACGAACGGGTCTTTGATATATATTCAAGATTATTAAGGGATAGGATAATTTTTTTAAGCGGTGAGATTAATGATGTTAAGGCGGATACGGTTGTTGCACAGCTTCTTTTCCTTGAATCTGAGAGTTCTGATAAGGATGTTCATGTTTATATAAATTCTCCGGGAGGTAGTATTACTGCGGGGCTTGCAATTTATGATACTATGCAGTACATCAAACCGGATGTGAGGACCATTTGTATTGGGCAGGCGGCTTCGATGGCTGCGTTTTTGCTTGCAGGAGGCACTAAGGGCAAAAGGGGATCATTGTCTTGTTCAAGAATAATGATCCATCAGCCTTGGGGCGGGATAGGAGGGCAGGCTAGTGATATTAGCATACAGGCAAACGAAATCATGAGACTTAAGAGGTTGATAATAGATATTATGTCTGGGAGGCTAGGGGTTTCTAGGGAGAAACTATCTCTTGATATTGAAAGAGATTATTTTATGACGCCCAGTGATGCGCTTGTTTATGGTGTTATTGATAATATCTTGGAGAGGAGTTGATTTAATTTGGATAGTGTTTTGTATGGCAAGAAGTAAGAATCAAAAACATGAGGCATGTTCTTTTTGTGGTCGTGTTAGGTCTGAGGTTGAGGGGAAAATGATTACAGCAAAGTCTGTTGCTATTTGTTTTGAGTGCTCTAGGATCTGTTACAATCTTTTTCAAGAAGAAGCGGAAAGGTCTGTAAGTGGCAAGCCTTCTGGGGGCCTTCCGTCTCCTAGGCAACTTAAAAGCCACCTAGATAGATATGTTGTTGGGCAAGAAGATGCGAAGAAGGTGTTGTCTGTTGCTGTTTATAATCATTATAAGAGGATATTTAGAGGTGGGGGAATTGAGCTTGAAAAAGCTAACATATTGATTGTGGGGCCTACTGGCAGTGGCAAGACTTTGCTTGCTAAGAAATTGGCCGACGAGATGAATGTTCCTTTTACGATTGCGGACGCTACGACGCTTACTGAGGCTGGTTACGTGGGTGAGGATGTTGAAAATATTTTACTTAAGTTGATTCATGCTGCTAATGGGGATATAGGATTTGCGGAGAGGGGTATTATTTATATAGATGAGATAGATAAGATTGCAAAAAAGGGTGAGAATGTTTCAATCACTAGAGATGTATCTGGAGAGGGAGTTCAGCAAGCCTTGTTGAAAATCATTGAGGGCACTGTTGCTAATGTACCACCAAGGGGTGGCAGGAAGCATCCTCATGAAGATACTGTTGAAATTAATACGCAAGATATACTTTTTATATGTGGTGGGGCGTTTGTGGGACTTGAAAAGATTATTCAGAAGAGAATTAGCAAGAGTTCCATTGGTTTTTCTTCTGATGCTAAAAAAGAGATGAGAGATGATAATTTTCTAAAATATTTAGAGATGGAGGATTTAGTTAAATTTGGATTAATTCCAGAATTTGTGGGTAGACTTCCTGTACATTCTTATCTTGAGAGACTAGGGAAGCAGGATTTAGTTAGAGTATTAATTGAGCCGGATAATTCTGTTTTGAGGCAGTATCATCATATGTTTAAGATGGATAATGTTGAGCTTGTGTTTGAAAAGGATGCAATTGATGCTATTGCGGAAGAGGCAATGAATAAAAATACAGGTGCGAGGGGCTTACGCTCTATTTTGGAAGAGTTGCTTAAGCATACGATGTTTGAAATACCTTCGATTAACCAGGTAAAAAAGGTTATTGTTACAAGGGAGTCTGTTTTGAATAAAGATATTGAGCCCTTGATTTTGACGGGGAAGCAGGTTAACAATATTTGGTCAAAAGAACTTTATGAAATCAATTCTGAATCTAATTAGTGCCAGAAAAGATGATGTTCCAGTTGTTTTTTTAGGACAAAATGTTTTCTTTCCAGGTGTAACTTTATGGACTGTTTTTGATGATATTAATGCCATCAATGCAATCTATCAGTCTATGTTGGAGAGTAGGTTGGTTTTGTTTGTCTATGTCAACAGTGCTAGCTCTGTTACTTCTGGAAGAATTAGTTTAAAAAATGTATATCCTGTTGGTACTTATAGTAAAGTTGTTCAGGTTGTAAATGTTACTAAAGGTCTAGTAAAAGTCTTGGTTGAATGTCAAGATAGAGTTATTGTAAAAAGTATTCTTAAAAGAAGTGTTTGTTTTAGGGCAAAAGTTGATTTTATACCTGATGAGAATGAGTTTAGTAGTAAGCTTTTTATTTATTCTAAGTTCTTAAGAGAAGCTTATGAGACTTATAAGTCTTGTTTGTCTACCAAAGAATTGGAGGGTAGTGATGAGAATATCAATTTTCTTGATAAACCCACTAAACTTGTTGATGTATTAGCATCTAATGTTAAATTGGAATATGTCGTAAAGTTGGAGCTTTTACAAGAATTGGATGTTCAAATTAGGATAGAGAAGCTAATTGTAAATTTAAATATTGAGATTGACCTTTTAAGCCTTAAGAAGGACATTAAATCTAAAGTCAAAGATAGGCTTAATAAGGGGCAGAGAGAGTATTTTTTAAATGAACAAATAAAAGAAATACAGAAAAGACTGGGAAAGGATGAGGCCGATTATCTTGATAGATTAAACTCCAAGGAAATACCTGATGATATTAGGCCAAGAATTGAGAAAGAAATATCTAGACTGTCTTTTATGAACACAAGTTCTCCAGATGCCAATATTATTAGAAATTACGTTGAGTTATTGCTTGAATTGCCTTGGAATGAAAATACTGTTATGGAGAATTCTTTAGATGATATTGAGTTTATTTTAAAAAATGCTCATCATGGGATGAATGAAGCTAAAGAGAAAATAATGAACTTTTTGGCTGTTTATCACATTAATTCTAGAATTCAGGCGCCTGTTTTATGTCTTGTGGGGCCACCTGGAACTGGTAAAACTTCTATTGCCTCCTCAATTGCCACTTCTCTTTCAAGGAAGTTTGCAAAAATTTCTCTTGGGGGAATAAGGGATGGAGCAGAGATTAGAGGGCATAGGAGGAGTTATGTTGGTGCGCTTCCAGGTGTTTTTATTAATGCTATTAGAGTGGCGGGGAAATCCAATCCTGTGATTCTGCTTGACGAAATAGATAAGATTGATAACTCTCATAGGGGGAATCCAGAAGCAGCGCTTTTAGAGGTTTTGGATGCTGAGCAGAATTCCAAATTTGTTGATCATTATTTGGAAATTCCTTACAATCTTTCCAACGTATTGTTTATTGCAACGGCTAATTCGCTTCATGGAATTTCTAAACCTCTTCTTGATAGAATGGAGATCATTAAAGTAGAGGGGTATTCTTATATCGAAAAGTTGGAGATTGCAAAAAAATTCTTAATCCCCAGCATAATTAGAGAGAGTTTTTTGAACAAGATTTATATAAAGATAGAAGATGATGTTATTTTGCACATAATCAAGAAATATACTATGGAATCTGGAGTTAGAGATTTGAAAAGAGTTCTAACAAATTTGGTCAGAATGATTGTAAGGGAATTACTTCATGTTTATTCTAAAGAAGATATAATTGAGGGTAATTTTTATTTTCCTAGTTCCTTGATACATGGGAATAATTCAATTTTTACCCATGACCCCGATGTTCCTGGTATTTATAAAATAATTAGTATGGATAATTTTCATGTTTATATGGATTGTGAGCATATCTCCAACCTAATTAAGATTGATTCTTCTGGTTTTGTTTATGGCCTTGCTTGGACAAACTATGGTGGTGATATACTCCCTGTTGAAGCTATTAAGTTTGCAAAGAAGGGGGATGTTATTTTAACGGGTAGTCTTGGGGCTGTTATGAAGGAGAGCGTTCAACTTGCTTATTCTGTGGTTAAGGCTTATTCGTCTAAGCTTAATTTTGATATAAATGAAAGTCCTGAAATTCATTTACATTTTCCAGAAGGTGCTACTCCAAAAGATGGGCCCTCTGCTGGAATTACTATTGCAACGGCAATAGCTTCTATATTATCTGAGAAAAAAGTTCCTTTGGATCTCGCAATGACGGGAGAAGTTACTCTTAAGGGTTCTATTCTTCCTGTGGGAGGTATTAAAGAAAAGGTACTTGCGGCTTACAGAAATGGTATAAACAGGGTCATAATTCCAAAAGACAATAAAAGAGATTACGCTAGACTACCTGAAGAGATTAGGGATAGTATGTCCGTTAAGTACGTGTCACATTTGGAAGAGGTTTTTGACTATTTAAATATTATTTAGAATTTGATATTATTAGACCTGCTTAGCAGGTCTAATAATATCAAACTAAGGAGGAGTAGTATGAAAGATGGGGTCAGGAAGCCTTCAGGTAGTAGGGCTTCGTTCAATTCTCAGAGCCTTGCTAAAAACTCGCCTAGGAGTAGCTTTCCTTCCTTCACCAAGGCTAGTCTTGGGAAAAACTTTAACAAGGGAAAAAAGAAGGGCAAGTAGCAACGGCGGTGTGTGCAAGCCACACCCACCTCAAGCTCTCTTAGAATAGTACTCAACAACCATTTGTTCGTTAGCAAGAGTAGGTATCTCTTCCCTTGCTGGGGTGCGAGCCACCTTCACTTTTAAAGCATCAGCGTTCACTTCTATCCATGTCGGAAGCTTCCTAAGAGCCGATGTCCTTTCTATGTTGAACCGGACCATTTTTTTCAAGCTATCCTTCTCCTTTACCCACAACTCGTCATTCGCCCTCAGAGTAATGGACGGAATCGTAACCCTTCTTCCATTAAGTACGATCATTCCGTGCGAAACTATTTGCCTCGCGTGGGCTCTTGAAATCGCAAATCCAGCTCGGTACACAATATTATCGATTCTTCTCTCAAGCAAAGCCAAAAGGTTGTGACCAGTAACTCCATGATGCCTTCTTGCCTCTTTAAAAATATTGGTCAGCTGTCTCTCATTCACACCATAAGTGAATTTCACCTTCTGCTTTTCCACCAACTGTTTTCCATATTCCGTAACCTTACCCTTCCTAGATCTCCCATGCATTCCGGGTGGGTTGGGCTTCTTCTTAAGCAGCCTATCATACTTTGGCTGTTCAAAAATATTGACACCAAACCTTCTAACCATTTTACCTTTAGCTATACTTTTCCTATTCATCCATTCTCCATCCGTTAAAGCGATATAGCAGGGATAGGACTCGAACCTATGACCTTCGGGTTATGAGCCCGACGAGCTACCAACTGCTCTACCCTGCGCCTTACAGTCTAGCATATTAACACAACTTTGTTGGAAGTGTCAATTATTTTATTTCCTCATATTAAAATATACATTTCATATATTTCCTTGTGTTGTTTTTTAATAATTTCTTTTGTTGTTTCTATTTGTCGTATCAAACTCTTTAAGTCACTTTCATGATTTAAATCTAATTTTGCATAAAGATTTAGATGGTTTCCCTCATGAGACAAATTAAGCTCTTTCAAGTTTATGTCAATACTTTTCAGTGTATCTTTTATCTCTCTTTTTAAGTCTATGTCTTGTTTTGAAAGAAGGTTATTGGCATTTTTTAGTATTACATGCAGACCTTCTTTAATAATTATAAAACTAATAAATATAGATATGATCTTATCAAAACCTGTCCATACGTAATTTGCAAGTAATAAACTTAACGTAGTACCCCCATGGGAGAATATGCAGTTTTTATCAGCAGACGATAGCGCTAGAAGTAAGTAGTTGTTATACCTTTTCCCAATTTGAAACTTTACTAGATATTCAATCATCTTTACTATGAAAAATATGAAGGGTATTAATGGTATCCAAATACTTTTTTTGAAAGATTTATTGGAAAATATTTCAAGAATATTGTTTTTATCATCTTCTTGATGATTGTGTGAATGTGAATTAGAATGGCTGTGTTCGTGGTCATGAAAATGATCATGGTCATGTTCATGACCGCTAGGTTGATTGGGATGGTAATGAATGTGAAATCCAGATTCGCCGCCAAGGCTAATTAACTTATTCAATCCTGTTGAGTTTAGAAATATTGTAAAACCTGCTGCTATTATAATTATTCCTATGATAAATGATATTAAATTTTCCATTTTTTTGTATCCATAAGGATAATAAATTGTTTCGGGTTTATTTGTGATTTTGAGGCTAAAATAGGTAATTGATGATAATACAAAATCTGAGAGCACATGAAATGCGTCTGCTATGAGTGCAAATGAATTGAAAAGTATTCCTACGGTAAGTTTGGAAGCGATTGATACTACCTCTGCTAATACTGATGCAAGTCCAATTCCCATTATGAACTTATCTTTTCTGATTTCAGGTGTTAAGTCTTTTTTGTATATCCCGTTGTTATTGATAAATCCTAGGCTTTTAAGCTCTTCCTTTACTTCAGTAATTTCGCAGGAAATTCCCTGTAGTTTGTTTTTTTTCCCATAGTAAATCAAATTGTTAAATGTTATTTTTTCTATTCCTTCTGCTTTAAAATTTGGATCGATATAAAAATCGTTAACTTCGATTTCCCTGTCTTTCGTTTTTGCTTTAATGTATGAAATGGCTTTGTCATGACTTTCTATATAAGCTATGTAGAACTCATCTTGTGTTAGGCCTTCAAGATTTAAATTTACATATCTGTTAATATTTTTATTATTAATGACCTTAACCATACTTGCACCTTCCCTTGCTTTTGTTGCATAATTTTACCTGTGAGTATAACAGTATTTTTTTTTATGTTCAATGAATTTAATAATGTTTTAAATTGGGAGATTTATGTTACAAGCTCAGTTTTTTGTTAAAAAATGTAAAAGAGCGATTTCTGGGGATGAAGTTTTAATCAATGATGTGAAAGCCGTTGAGAGTGTTTTTTATGATTTTTTTAAAGTCTTTAATAAGAAATCTTTAGAGAGTGTGTTTAGCTATTATTATGAAAACTTTGATTTTGATGAGGGAATATATGCTTTTATCGATAAGTTTTTACCAATTATCAGCTTTTTGTCTTTAGATAGCGAGGATGTAGGTTATGAGTTTAATCCTTGCGAGAAAAAGCTTATACTGGAAGTTTTTGACTCCTCCGCGGGTACTCTGGAGGCCAGCAAATTGAAAGCCCTCGCCAGTGCTATTGTTTCTTTTGGTATTCTAAATTGAGCCCTCTAGTTTGGCTCTCCCTTTCCTTTAATAGAAATCCTTAGCATTTCTTCTTTGTCAAATGGAATTTTAAGTAAATCCTTAAGCATATAAGTCTTTAAGATTGTCTGGCTAGAGCTGAATCTGAGGGGATTTGTTATGAGTATTCTAGTGTATTTATCAAAAAACTCTGACATTACTTGAAGGCATATTGCGCATGGAATAGTTTCCGGAATTGTCGTGAGTAGAATAAAATCTATCTTTTGTATACCAACAGAAGTTACCATATTCATAATAGCACCCTGCTCTGCGCATCGGGTGGCACCAAAGCTCGCGTTTTCAACATTTGAGCCTTGAAAAAATAAATTTTCCCTAGTTTTAAGACAAGCCCCTACTTTAAAGTTTGAGTAAGGTGAATACGAATTGTTCCTCGCATTTTCGGCCATCTGAAACGCCTGCTTAATCTGAGCCAGATCGATATTTTTCAAACAAAATCCCTATTTCATGGTCTTGCTCAATTATAACACTTGCTTATGCTTTTGAACAAAAACTTTTCAATTTTTAGTTGTGTCAAAAGTTTGTTAATACTTTTCTATGAAAGTTTGTTAATATTCTTCTATGATAGTTGCTGTTGAATTTATTAGAAAATACGATAATTTTATTATCATCGGACATAAGGATCCTGATTTTGATTGTATTGGCTCATCCCTAGCGTTGGCTTCTTTTTTAGCTAGAATGGGTAAGGGGTCTATCATGCTCAATGAGGGGCCTTTCGTTAGAAGAGAAATAATTCCTTTTAAGGACAGGTTTTTGGCTCAATGGCCTAATATTGACTCTTCAGATTATGCTGTAATCATTCTGGACTGTTCCATTTTTGATAGAATAGGAGATGAATTTGTTTTTTATGTAAAGGATATGCCTATTCTTGTTATTGATCATCATGCATCGGGTGATAAACTTGATGTTCCTAGTTATATCGATTCTTTGGCCCCCTCGACCACTTTTTTAATTGAGAAATTAATTAGGGAATTTGGGTATGATGTTACAAAAGAAGAGGCTTGGTATATTCTGGTTGGGTTTTGCACAGATACGGGGTTTTTTAGGTTTTTATCACACAGTGATCCTGAGCCTTTTGAAATGATAGCTAGACTTGTTTCTAAGGGTTTAAGCCTTAAGGATGTTTATAGTTATATTGAGGCTGTTAAGACTCTATCTTCAATAGATGTTCTCAGATTAATGTTGAATAACCTTAAATCTTATTTTGATGGAAAAGTGTTGGTTACTGTTTTGCCTTTCGATTCCAGGAGGGACAATAATATTAGTGGCGTTAATGAACTATTTTATGCACTTCTTAATAATGTTGAAAATAATGAAGTATTGGTCATTTTAAAGGAAGCTGAAGATGGTTCTATTTTAGCAGGTTTTCGGTCAAGGGAATATTTTGATGTTGGTGAGCTTGCTAAAGCTTTTGGCGGAGGGGGGCATAAGCATGCTAGTGGATTTAAAATCAAGATGAGCTCTTTAAACCTTTTAGAGAATCAGGTAATCTCATATATAAGGGAACATATTAAGACTTGAAATTTACTAAAGGAATTGTTCCTTTTGGATTAAATCTTTCTGTTAGAGTTAAGAAACCCGATTTAAATGCTAGTGTCGTTGTTCCATAGACTATTGCTATATTTCCTATCCAGTCTAGCTTTTTGATGTGTTGGGGTGTAAGAGATACGATAATGCTTATTTTATCTTTGTATTTTTTTAAATTTTCTATGTATTTAAGGCTCCCGGGGGTCGAAAGGTTAAAAATAACTTGTTCATGATTTTCGATTAGTTTCTTGATTTCTTGAAGTTTTTTGGAATTGATACCATTTAAAGGATAGTAATCGTAGTAATAACCGGAGCTGTTTTGAAATAATTTTCTTCCTTCTGAAATCATTTGGTAATAAGGTGATATTAGAAGTGTTTTCTTATTCCTTGAAACTTTTCTCTCTAATCTAATTTTTGTTATCCCTCTTAATGTGCTTTGCTCAAAAAACCTTTTAGCTTCCCTTGTGGGTATTTCTTGCGCCTTTTTATAGTTTGGATAAATTTCTACCTTATTTTTTCTCTCCTTTAAATATTGCAACTTGATTCTAAGTATTCTTTTATTGGATCTAATAATATTTTCTCTTATTTCATTATCTTTTTGCATGAGAGCTAATAGTCTATTGTAAGCGTTTTCTTGTAAGTTTTCGTTTAATGATATTAGTAAGACATCCGTATCTGTTCTGATGATTCTTTCAATTGTGTCATAAATACTTTCATCTTTATGCGTTACGGCGTTCATTAATAAATCATCTGTTATGATCAAATTATTATATTTTAGCTTTTCTCTGAGAATCTTTTTTAAAATTTTAATTGATGATGAGGCAGGTATCGCTTCGCCATCTGTGAGCATTGGATATGCTAGATGTCCACTCATAATGACTGGAATATTTTCTTGTATTAATACTTTGTAAGGTAATAGTTCATTTTCAAGTACCTCTTTTAAATTTGAATTTATTATTGGCATTTTTATATGAGAATCAACAACTGTGTTTCCATGTCCTGGGAAATGTTTTGCTGTTGAGATTACCCCGGCTTGTTTTTGTCCCTTATAAAATGCCAGAGCAAATAAAGCTACTATTTGTGGATTGTTAGAATATGCCCTTGGGCCTATTGTGAAATTATCTTCATGGGTGTAGATGTCTACTATGGGTGCGAAATTAAGATTGATTCCAAGGCGATTTAACTCATTTGCTATGTGATATCCCGTAAGGTAAGAGTCGTTTGGCGAGAGAGTAGCTGTGAGACCAAGATTTCCTATTGTTCTTGATGTTTTTAGTTTTATATGCTGTGTCCATCCGCCTTCCTGATCTGTAGCAATGAATAGGGGGATTTTAAATCTATTTTTTTGAGACATTGTCTGTGCTTTATTTATGCTCTCTATTAACGAGGATAGACTTTCAGAATTCCACCCAAAAATTTTTATTCCTCCTAAGTTTTTCTCTCTAATAAAGTCAAGAGTAAAATTTGTTATTTTTTCTCCTGGATAACTTATCATAAACATTTGTCCCAGTAGTTCTTTGTCGCTCATTTGGTGGACTATTTTGTTTATTAATTTTTCTCTGTCTTCTGCATACCAAAAATCGTACGAGAAGCAATTACTATTGGCAAAAATGAGATAAAAACAAATAATCTTTTTCATCCAGGTCGCGCTGATCTTTTGCCTTTCATGGTGCGTAAGTTCATCAAGTCGCCCAGTTAAGACAGTATTCTTACTGACTCAGTAACGCTTAAATAAAAAAACGGGCGGTTTCTAGACCTTTTACGTATGACCCCAATACATGTTTCCGGCAAGGTTTTAAATCTGCCATCAGCTACAATTCTACTATATTTTTAAAAAAATGAAAAATAATTATTTTATTAAGGGTGACAAGGTTAGCCTGGGGGTATATGAATTTTGTATTGACAAAATATTTTTGAATTTATACACTTTAAGGGCTACAAGCTGATGTAGCTCAGTTGGTTAGAGCACTCGGCTCATATCCGAGTTGTCGTGGGTTCAAGTCCCTCCATCAGCATCGGTCGAGGAGTTTTGTTGTGAGAGTGGCTGTTGTGCTTGCAGATGGTTTTGAGGAAATCGAGGCTATTGTTCCTGTTGATATTTTAAGACGGGGCGGTGTTGATGTTAGGCTTATTAGTATAAATGGTGATAGAGTTGTCTCAGGTTCCAGGGGAGTTGCTTTTTTGGCGGACGAGAAAATAACGGCTTGTAGTGCAGCTGATTTTGATTTAATAATACTTCCTGGGGGAATGCCTGGCGCTAGCAATCTTTTTGAGTCTAGGGATTTGGATAAGATTTTAAGAGATATGAACTTGGGGGGCAAGTTTATTGCAGCTATTTGTGCCTCTCCGGCTGTTGTACTTTCTGCCAAAGGGCTTTTGGGGGCGAATAGATTTACATGCTATCCAGGTTTCGAAGATGGTACTACGGACGGTAGGTTTGT
Organism: Candidatus Borrelia undatumii; assembly: GCF_020882015.2. Taxonomy (GTDB): domain Bacteria; phylum Spirochaetota; class Spirochaetia; order Borreliales; family Borreliaceae; genus Borrelia. The sequence continues at coordinate 652,158 of NZ_CP086555.2, forward strand.
GGATGAAAATGTTGTTATTAGCGATAATTTTATTACTTCTAGGGGAGTTGGTACAGCTTTTGAATTTGCTTTTGCTTTACTTGGACTTGTTAAGGGATCTAAAGTGGTTGAGGATGTTAGGCAGAAAGCTTTGTTTTAAGGTTAATCTGTTAAAACAAGAACGTTGCTCTAGATTTGGGATTCTCCGGTTAGTCTCGGCACAGGTTATAGGTGTCTTCAAGGATAGACAGCTCTTCGTTTGTTGGTATTACAAGTACTTTTATCCTACTTCCCTTTGCTGAGATGTCAGACTCTACGTCTTTTATGCACGCTCTGTTGTTTCTTTCAGTGTCTATTTCTATTCCTATTTTTTCAAATCCCTTCAATGCTAGTTCTCTTATTCCATAGTCTGTAACGCCAACACCAGCTGTAAAAACGATGGCATCAACGTTAAAGTCCAAAACTGCAAGGTATGATCCGATGTATTTTTTTATTCTGTAGGCCATTAATTCAACTGCAAGTTTAGAATTATAGTCATTAGCCTCTACTTCTTTCCAAATATCTCTTAAGTCATTTGATTTACAAGAGATTCCAAGCATCCCACTTTCATTATTTAAAATATTTTCTATTTCCCTTGTTGTTTTTTTAAGTAACCTACTCATTAAAGGAATAATTGAAGGATCAATGTCCCCACATCTTGTTCCCATAACCAGCCCTTCAAGTGGAGTAAGACCCATACTTGTGTCATACGAAAAGCCTCCTTTAACCGCATTAATGCTTGACCCATTGCCCAGGTGTAATATGATTAAATTTAAATCCCTACACTGCTTTTTAAGTATTCTTGCAACTCTTTTTGTTATATATGAATAGGATAAGCCATGAAATCCGTATTTTCTAATGTTATAGTCTTTGTACCAGGAATATGGGGTGGCATACATGAATGCATTTGCATTCATGCTTTGGTGCCATGATGTATCAAAACATAAAACTTGTCTTGCATTTGGGAATATCTTAATTGCTGCTTCTATGACTCTAATTGCAACTGGGTTATGAAGAGGAGCAAGTTGAGATATTTCCTTTAATTTAGATAAAACATTTTTATCCAGTAGTAATGAGTTTTTAAAATGTGAACCTCCGTGTACAATCCTGTGCCCTATTGCCTGGATTTCATCCGGGTTGGCCTTTAACTCGGTTAAAATCTTAACCAATCTTTTTAATGCCTCCCTATGCGATTTAATACCAGCCTCTCTTTTCTCCTCCAGACTGCTAGTTTTAATCCTAACTATTGACTCACTTTCTTTTATTTTCTCAATTGCTCCAGATACTAAAACTTGCCCCTCTGCGTACTCGCAAAGCGTAAACTTTAATGATGAACTTCCTGTATTAAGTATTAATATTTTCATATTTTCCCTGTTCTAAAGCAATAAGTTAAGACTCTTATAGATGTAATTAATTTTATTTGATTCTTCAGTATTTTGTAGGTTTAAGAAAACTGAGTTTTTACATTCCGGATTTATTTTTAGTGTGGTAGGATTGTCTTTTATTATTTCCATTATTTTTCTGACAGGAATGAGTTCTGTATTTAAGTATTCGATTTCCAGTAATTTATTTCTTTCTTTAAGGCTTAATATATTGAGTTTTTTTGCAAGTATTTTCATTTCTGCTAGTGTAAGTAGAACGTTTAGCTCTTTGGGAATGGAGCCAAATCGGTCATAAATTTCAGCTCTTATTTTTTTATTTTCCTCTTCACTCTGAATTTCTGAGATTTTCTTATATATCAACATTTTGTCTTGTTCGTTATCCACATAGCTATCGGGGATAAACCCATTGTAGTTGATTTCAACTGTGATTTCATTTTCCTGGGTATTTTTTCCCATGCGAACTTCAATCGCCCTGTTTAACATCGTTAGATAATAATCTAATCCAATAGATTCAATTTCTCCATGTTGTTCTCTTCCAAGTAAATTTCCAACACCCCTTATTTCCATATCCTTCATTGCAACCTTAAAGCCAGCTCCAAGTTCGGAAAATTCAGATATTGACCTCAGTCTTTCAACAGCACTTTCATTTAAACATGAGCCTTCTTTGTACAAAAGATAAGCAAAAGCTTTTTGTGAGCTTCTACCGACTCTTCCCTTTAGTTGGTATAGCTGCGAAAGTCCGAATCTATTAGCATTGTTAATTATTATTGTGTTTACATTTTCAATGTCTATTCCATTTTCAATTATTGTTGTAGCTAGGAGTATTTGATACGATTTATTTATGAAATCGTGCATAATGTTTTCAATTTGATCACCTGTAAGCTTTGCATGAACGGTTGCAATTCTTGCATAGGGAATTATTTTCTCCAGGATTGCTTTTATTGAGTCTAGCTCTTTAATGTTATGATGTACAAAAAAGACCTGTCCATTGCGAGAAAGCTCGTTTTCAATGGCATGCTTAATTAAAGCTTCGTTAAATTCTTCTACATAAGTTTCTATTTTAATCCTGTTTTTGGGTGGGATTTTTAAGACGGATATGTCCCTGAGTTTGATTAACGACATATGGAGAGATCTTGGAATTGGAGTTGCTGATAGTGCAAGGCAATCAACAGATACCTTTATTTCTTTTAATTTTTCCTTTTCTCTTACTCCAAATCTTTGCTCCTCATCAATTATTATGAGTCCTAGGTTTTGATATACAAGATTCCTAGATAGTATTTTGTGTGTTCCAATCATTATGTCAATCTTTCCTATTGCTAGGTTTTTAATAATTTCTCTTTCTGTTGATTTTTTTATAAATCTGCTCAGCATTGCAATTTTGATTGGAAAATTTTTAAATCTTCGTTTAAACGTATTAAAGTGTTGTTCTGCCAAAATTGTTGTTGGAGCAAGTATTGCTACCTGTTTTTTGCCCATTACAGCTTTAAATGCGGCTCTCATTGCTACTTCGGTTTTACCAAATCCAACATCACCGCACAAAAGTCTATCCATTACCTTAAAGCTCATCATGTCTTTTTTAATTTCTGCTATTGCAGTTAACTGATCCGGTGTTTCATCATATGGAAATTCTGACTCGAATAACAATTGCCACTCGTTGTCTTTAGGATATTTAAATCCTTTAATGCTTTCTCTTTCTGAATAAAGTGAAACAAGTTTATCCGCTATATCTTCAATCCTTTTTTTTGCATAAGCTTTTTTCTTTTCCCATGTTTTTGAACTAATTTTGTCCAGTTTTATGTTTTCTATGTTATTCCCAATATATTTCTGGATAAGATGTGTTTGTTCAATTGGAATAAATAATTTTTCATTGTCAGCATATTCAATCTCAATATAGTCCTTTTCAAGGAAGCTTGTTTTGACTCTTTTTACCTGTCTAAATATTCCAATTCCGTGATTTATATGAACAACATAACTATTTTTTTCAACTTCAATAAATGAGTCAATAATTTTTGTTTTTGACGATTCAAAATCTTTATTTATTTTTTGTTTTCTATCAAATATGTCAGATTCAAGAATAATGGCTACTTTTTCCTTGTTTATTATAAGTGAGCTAGATATTTTCAGAACTTTAATTTTTATTTCCGGAAGATCTTTGAAGAGATATTTGAGTTTTTCTTTTTGTGAACTAGATTCTGATGCGATTATTACGCTAAATCCTTCCCTTAACCAGTTAGTCATTTCTTTTTTCGCGAGTATAATGTTTGAAAAAAAGCTAGATTTGCTTTCAATTTGAAATTCTATAACTTCTTCCGTTTGAATGTGTTTGGGTTTTGAAAAGAAGACATTAGTTTCCAACTTTAAGTCTTTTGAATTTGTGAAAATTTCTTTTGGTGTAATTGTCTTTCTTCCTGTCTCTATTGCTTGACTGTAAAGCTTTTCATGCTCTTTATGAATTTTTTTTATCTCTTCTTGCAAGTTTGAGATCTCGAAATTGATAATGGGGATATCTTGATTGATTTCTTGGCCCAGATACGTATCTCCTGTTAATGAATAAAAAAGTTCCTCTGCTTTTGCAGCATGTCTTGTCTTAAGATCTTCAAATAATTCTTTATATTCATTTTCTTTTATTTTTTGCCCTAGTCTGTTCATGTTTGAATCGTTCCATATAATTTCCTTCCTAGGTATGATTTCAAACTCAGAAATTTCATTGCCTTCTTTTAGTTGAGTAAGGGGATTAAATGCTTTTATCTCATCTATTTTGTCAACTTCTAATGTGATTCTTATTGGATCTGTTTTAACAAACGAGTATATATCTATCACCTCTCCCTTTATGGTAAACTCTCCGGGTAGTGTAACTCTTGTTGTTTGTTCATAGCCTAGCTTTATGAGGCTTTTCCCCAACTCCTTTACGTTGATTGTCTTTCCTTTCTGAATTTTATAGATGTTTTTGAACAGTTGTTTCTTATTAGGAATTTTGCCAAGAAGAGATTTTATTTCAACAAGATAGATGCCAGGATTATTTTCATAAAAGTTGACCAAGAATTTTACTCGTTCATTAAAGACTTTGCTTTTTGAACTGATTCCTTTATATGCAAGAGAACTGAAGTAATTGAATTCGTATATTTGATCTGTGATTTGCATTAAATCGGCTTTGATTTCGTCTGATATGTGTTCATTTTTAACTATTAGAATAACACTTTTGTGCTTGCTGTATTCCTTGATTTTATTTATTAAGAAAGCCTTGAAAAATCCTTCACATCCCAATAATGTATACGGTACTTTTTGTTCTACCAGTTGTTTGATTTTTTTTAAATCACTACTACCCCCTAGTCTGGCAGTTAATTCTTTTTCAATATCCATCTTTTACCTTTTTGTTTCTGTAGTTTAGTATAATATTATATATTATAGTTACCATCGGTTTCTTTACGCATAATGTAAGGGTTTTGAGGAGTTTATGGAATTTAGAAGGTTATTTTTGTTTTTGTTGCTTGTGTTTGTTCCTGTTATTCTTTTTTCTAGAGATTACAAAGGTCTTGATTTTAAGATAAGATTTTTCAATCAGTCAATTTATCGTATTAATAGTAATATTTCTGTTGAAGTTTCACTTGCCAACTCATCTGATGATTTGATTGCACTTGAGATGGGGGACATTAATACTTTTGGGTTCGATTTTGATGTTACAGGTACTACCAATATGAGAGTTAAGAGACCTATTGAGTATGTCAAGGATAGATCAAAAAATGTTGCAATTCCTGTCAGAACGCTGACTTTAAGACCTAATGAGAAATTTTCTGTAGTTATGAGTTTAAATCAATTTGTACAGTTTGATAAGGATGGAGTTTATTTTGTAAAGGGTGTATTTTTCCCAGATATTTCGGATTTGCAAAAACGTATAGAGTCTAATGTTATCACATTGTTTTTAAAACCTAGGATGGATGATATTGCTGAGAAGGTAGATTTTTCCAATATTGCATCCAATAGTGAGATACAGGGCGTTTTAAAAAGAGTAAATTTGTCTCCTGATAAGATTGTTGAGTATTTATTTGAGGCATTGCGTCTTGGGGAGAAAGAGAAGTTTTTCTTGTATATCGATATTGAGAGTTTCATCTTAAATGATCAAAATAAGGCATACCTTTATGAACAAGAACTAAAATCAGGTTCTAGTAATATGTTGGAGGAGTATAAGGAATATTTATGGAGCGGTAGTGGTGCTGATATTTCAAAAATTCCTAGTAAATTTTCTATTGTTGAAACAACTTACACAGACTCTACAGGGAAAGTTATTGCTGACTTGTATTTTGATGATAGTCATTTCTATATAGTTAAACGCTATACCTTTTTCTTTAAAAAGTATGATTTTTATTGGATAATTTATGATTATGCTGTTCAGAATACCGGAGTTAAGGAGAAATATTAGTTGCTTAATTTTTGCGATTAAAGGAATTAGTATTTTTTTTGGGATCGTAAGTTCCTTAAGTTTGTATGCAGATTTTAAACATGAGGTGGTTAAAGGGGATACCCTGTATTCTATTTCTCTTAAGTACAAGGTTCCAATAGGGGATCTTAAAAGGATAAATAAGCTGAGTTCTGATAATATTAAATTGGGACGTGCGTTGATTATTCCAAAAGCCTCTGGTGGACGTGAAATCGGCAAGAAGAAGAGCCTTGAAAGGACTGGGATTAGCGATAATGGTTCTAACTCAAAGGTTCATATTGTTAAAGCAAATGATACTATTGAGGGGATAGCAAAGCAGTATGGGATTAAAGACAAGGAATTGCTTGCTTGGAATAATTTAAGTTCTAGGCGTTTGAAAGTTGACTCTAAACTAAAGGTGGATGAGCCCGATTTTTTAAAGCCATATGTGGTTAGGAAGGGTGATTCGCTTTCTAGGTTAGCTTCGGATTTTGATATTAGTAATAAAGATATTATAAGGTTAAATTCTTTGGTGGGCGAAAATTTAATTGTTGGTCAGAAATTGTATTTAAAGAAGGCCTCCAATGATATCAATTTTCATTATGTAAAGAGGGGTGAAACTCTTGGTAAGATTGCATATATTTACGGTGTGACCTCAAAGCATCTTGTTAATCTTAATGGCGAGAAGGCGATAAATTTGAAAGCAGATTCGATTTTAGAGGTTTCAAAGATTGTTGAAGGGAGTTTGTTAAGCCTTGGGAATGCGAGCCCAAAGGTAGAAAAGAGTAGTGGTAAAGGTTTTCTTCTGCACAAGGTGTCTGTTGGAGAGACCCTATATAGTATTGCTCGTAAATATGGGGTTTTGATTGAAGAACTTAAGAGATGGAATAAGTTAGGTGGAAATAATATTTCCTATAAGCAAGAACTTAAAATTTATGACAAACCAAAAGATTCTGATATTGCTAGTAAAGATTTAAGAGCTCCTGCGGAGAAGGTCAGTAACTCTGGGAGTAAGGTTAGAGCTCTTGCAAATGTTAATTCTGCTAAGAATAAAAAGTTGGATTTAAACGTTTCCAGTGTTTTAGGGAGGGGGGATTCTTTTGATATAAGTGCCCTAGTTGTTCTGGATCCTAGAATACCGATATTTGAAGTTAATGGAGATTTTTATTATTGGTATAAACCTAAAAAGATAAGCCAACCGAGTGAATTTTATTCAGAGGATTGGCGCTCACCTCTTAATGCTTACAAGAAGGCAAGTCAGCTTTTTAAAAGTTTTGAAAGTCTTGTCAGATCTAGACCAGTTAAGAATAATAGGCTTAAGAATAAATTAGTAATTATTGACCCTGGTCATGGGGGCCTTGATCCTGGTGCTATTGTTAAAGCCAGAGATGGCCTTGGAAATGAAATTTTTGTTGTTGAAGATGAATACGTTTATGATATTGCCTTAAGGCTTTATGTTTATCTTAAAGAGTATGGAGCCAATGTTGAGCTTACCATTTTGGCTCCCGATCATCTGATCAGAGATAGCGTATCCGCCAATAATACATTTGTTAATGTTAAGAATGAAGTTTACAACGACTATAGTTTAAACAAAAATGATACAGTTGATTCTTGGATAAGTGGAACCCAAGAAGGTTTAAAAAAAAGATTAGCCGTTGTCCGTAAATTTGTAAACAAGTATAAAAATATTGACGAGAAAGACATGCTTTATATTAGCTTGCATGCCGACAATAGTGTAGGGGCACCCAGGAGTATGGGGTTTTATTACCAACATGAAGATGGAAAGAATTCAGATTCACATTCTAGGGCTGTTCTTGAAAAAATTACAAAGGGTTTTAAAAGGAGTGTTTACGTTAAGGGACAAAATCTTTATGTGCTAAAAAATAATATTGTTAAGACCAAATTTTTGGTTGAAGTTAGGAATTTGGCGTTTGATGAGGAAGCTTGGGCGATTAGGTTTGCTAGGCTGAGAGATCAAGATTCTATGATACTTGCTGATACTATTTTGAAAATCTTGTCTTGAAAAGATCAATTACTTCCCAGGAAAGATTGCGATTTAATTGACAAAAAAAAATCAATTTAGGATAATACCTTTAGTGTATTTCCCCTATAGCTCAGTCGGTAGAGCGGGTGGCTGTTAACCACTAGGTCGGAGGTTCAAGTCCTTCTGGGGGAGTTCTGTTTTCTGTGTTGGTTAGCTCTTCTATCTCTTTCCGTTTTATTTTAAAGTAGTTGATCCTTTCAAGTAGCCTTTTGTTATTGCCGTTACCCAGTTGAAAATGTTTCTGTACCTTTTCCCTTCTTTCTCTGGATTGTAGTCCCGTAAGACCAAGTTCTATTAAATCATTTAAGGTTAGATCTTCTTTGTCTCTTCTGTCTGAAAAAGTTGCTACATTTGCTAACACTTTTGTTACTTCAAGTCTAGAGGACATTTCAACTTCTTTATTTTTACTTTCAAGATGAGCATGCTTAATGCTGTCTTTATTTGAACACTTTAGTCTCTTAACTATTTGTTTTCTAATTAAGCTCCCAGCTCTATCACTGTCAGTGAAAATAATTATTCCATGCGTCGCCACAGCGCGCCTTAGCACATTGATAGTTTCTGATTTGAGATAAAAACCTCCAGTTTCAATTACGGCACACCTAAATAATTCTTTTATCCTCCTAGCATCGTCCTTGCCTTCAACTACAATGATTTCTTTTATTATTTCCAGAATTTAGTCCCAATTTTCAAAAAATGATCTAAGCAATTTGATTGCATCTCTGTGGTCTGATATCGCGATTGTTTCTCTTAAAGAGTGCATTGCCCACATTGGAGTCCCAATATCTATGGTTTCAATACCCGTTTGGGCGTTAGTAATAGGTCCAATTGTCGTTCCAGCATTGACATTTGCTTTCAATATTATTTCCTGGACTTGAATGTCGTTTTTCATAGCCAATGACTTAAGTCTTGCATATCCGTGTGCTGTTGTTGCATATTTGAAATTGGCATTACTTTTAATAGTTACACCTTTTCCTAGGCTTACTTCGTATTTTGGGTCATGTTTGTCTATATATCCTGGATGAACCCCATGTGCACCATCCATTGAAATGTGGAAAGATTTGTTTAGCTTTATTAAGTGTTCCTCTCTCTTTAAATTTAAAGCCTCATTAATTCTTTCCAATACTTCTGTCAATAGTTGTGAATCAGCTCCTCTTGAAGTTAAAGATCCAATTTCCTCATTGTCGAAAAACACAGCTACTTTATTCTTGTCGTTGTTTGTGTGCACAAATGCATTCATGATGGCGTGACATCCAGATTTGTTATCAAGATTTTTTGATGCTAAAAATTCACCCTCGCTACCAATTATTTTAGAAACCTCGGATGCTGTAAAGATTAAGTCGCAGGATAGAAAATCTTTCTCCAATATGTTGAGTTTATTCAGAATTATTTCTTTAATGCTTTTTTTGAGACTGGTAATAACTACAACATTTTCATGGGTATCATATGCAAATCCCTCATTAATCTTTCGGTTTAAATGAATTGCAACATTTGGTATAATTCCAATGTTTTCAATTGTTATTAGTTCCGAATTAATAATTCCATCTTTATTAAAGTACACAATACCTGCCAAAGTTAAATCTCTGTCAGTCCAAGTCGAAATAATTGGACCTCCATAAACTTCGATATGATTTGAAAAAACATTTCCTTTGTTCTTTATAGACTCTATTTTAAGTTTTAATCCGGGGCTGTCAGAGTGCGCACCTGCTATCAAAAACGGCTCGTGTATCTTATCGGTATTTATGTTAAATGCAATAAGAGAAGTGCCTTCTTTTTTAATATAGTAATATCCTGCTTCTAATTTCCATTTCTCAGTAAGCTTTAATTCCTGAGCATTAAGGTAATGTACCAATTTCTGCTCAATGTAATTTACTAGATGGTAAGGAGTTAGGCTTGCATCTAATAGGTTCTGGAAATGCGATATATCTAGAGTTCGCTCGTTCACTGTCAGTGTCCTCCTGATGTTTTGTTTTTATTGTTTTTATAACTTATATACTATTATAATAGTCGATATGTGTATATATTGGTAAGGAGATTTAATGAAGAATTTTTGTAAATTGTGGTTCGCGTCTTTAACTTTTATTGCTTGTACAGCCAGTACAACAGTTGCTTTAAGGGATAATATGAGCGGAACAGTTTCAGTGGTGTTTAATGTTAACCCGGAGTTTGAAAGGATAAAGAGAGAGCTTGTGGCTACTCTTGGAGGGGAGGAAGTAGCCAGGATGCCTCTTTTTCCTGTCGATGAGATAAGAAAATATTTTAAAGATATGGGAAAAGAATCAGGCCTCAGTCTTTTGGAGATTGAGGAGAAGGGTGATTCTCTTAAACTTGTTATTGGGTTTGATAGTTTGGTTAAGGTTCTGAAGAATTATTTAGAAAAGGAAAAAATGCCACTATTAAAGGTAGAGAACAAGAATGGCAAAAATATTATTGATATTGATATTAATATAGAAAACGTTACAAAGATTATTAATGAGAATAAAGAATCAATAAACGACGTCCTTGCAGCTCTTCTTCCATCAGAGGAAGTCCCAATGACTGGAAAGGAATATAGAGATGTTCTGGTTTACTTTTTATCAGATTTTACTAGCAGGGCAGGTGAGCTCATAGATGGTTCTAATCTTAAGATTAAGATAAAAACTTCAAGGAAAATTCAGGAACAATTTGGCTTTAAGCAAACTAATTTAAATAATCTAGAATTTGAATTGAATATGGTTGAGGGCTTGAGCCTAGAAAATCCAATAAAATTAAGATTGGTCTATTAAGGCTTCCATATTAAAAGAAGTAGTAGTCAATTCTCCCTTTTCATAAGTCCCAGTGATATTGCTGTTACCACGCTTCCTATTAGTATGGATGTTATCCACATTAGGGGGTTGGTTACTATTGGAAGGATGAAAATTCCTCCATGTGGAGCCATGAGTTTTACCTCAAATAATGCAGACAAAAAGCCCCCTATTGATGATCCTAGTATGCAGGCAGGTATTACCTTTAAGGGGTCTGCTGCTGCTAGGGGTATTACGCCTTCTGTAATAAAACATGCCCCCAGAAAATAGCAAATTTTACCAGTTTCTTTCTCTTCTTTTGAAAACTTATTGCTGAAAATACTGGTCGCAATCGCTACCCCAAGTGGAGGAATCATTCCACCTGCCATTATGCTTGCGTGGGGGATATAGTTGTGGGCAGTTATCATTGCGATTCCAAATGCGTATGCCGCTTTGTTTACAGGCCCTCCCATATCTATTGCCATCATTCCTCCTAGCAGGGCACCAAGCAATGCCATATTTGTCCCACTGAGTGTGTTTAACATATTGGTTATTGATATGTTGATAAACGAAATTGGTGCTAGTAGGATATGCACCAGAAACCCTGATATAAGTACTGAAAAAAAGGGATAGATTAAAACAGGGTTTATTCCGCTTAAAGTTTGAGGTATGGCCTTACGGCTTACTGACTTTACGCCCAAAGTTATATATCCTGCAATAAATCCCGCCAATATTCCACCAAGGAAACCGGCGTTTTCTTTGCTCAGCATGAGCCCTGTAATCATTCCAGGAGCAAGACCGGGACGCTCTGCTATGCTGAATGAAATGTAGCCGGCGAGCATTGGAATCATTAAGAAAAAGGCATTTTCGCCCCCGATTTTCATCAAAATATCTGCTATTTTATTATAGTTTGGATCATTTTTATCAAATGCTTTAATTCCAAACATGAATGATATTGCAATTATTATTCCTCCTGATACTACAAAAGGAAGCATAAAGGAAACACCATTCATTAAATGTTTATATGCTCCAATTGTTTTTGTGACTTGTTCGTTTTTTGTGCCTACAGTTTTGTTTTTATAAATTTGTGCTTTGTTTTCAAGGATATTTTGAATAAGCTCCTTTGCCTTGTGTATGCCATCTTTTACGTCAACTTCAATTAATGGTTTGCCATTAAACCTTTCCTTTTGGACAGTTTTTCCAGAAGCAATTATTATACCCCTTGCTCTTATTATGTCTTCTGTTGTTATTGGGTTATCAATTCCACTGGAACCATTAGTTTCCACTTTTATCTCTACATTTAGTTCATCAGCAGCACGCCTTAGGCTTTCGGCTGCCATGTATGTGTGGGCAATGCCCACAGGACAAGCCGTTACGGCGAGGATAAAGTCTGTAGAGTTAGATTTATTGATTGCCTCGTCTATTTTATTACTTAAAAGAATTTCTGTGAGCCTACTTTTATCGCTTGTGTTCATAATTTCTTCTCTTAATATTCTGTTACTAAATATGCTGTTAAGAGCAGAAATTACTTTAATATGTGCATTTCCTGTAACCTCTTCAGGAACAGCCATCATAAAGAATAATTTTGAACGCTTCGCGTCAGAAGCATTAAAGTCAAATCCCTCTCCCTTAACTCGCAATATAGCGATGCCATGTTTTTTGACAAAACTGCCCCTTGCATGCGGCATCGCAATGTGTTCCTCAAGGCCTGTTCCATTTGTTTCTTCTCGTTTTTTTACACTCTTTATAAAAGTTTCTTTGTCGTTCAGATATCCGTTTTCACTAAGCATAGTTGCCATTCTTTCAATTACATCATCCTTGTTTTTAGTCTCATAGTCCAATAAAATTAGGTTTTCAAAGAATAAATGTTTCATAGAAAAGACTCCTTGTCATAAACAGTATATAATACATGATGGTAAACCATATAATTATTTAATGATTTTATCTAATTATGAGGAGGCTGGCTTGATATATACTTTAACTCTTAATCCTGCTGTTGATTATAAGATAGTTGTAGATGGATTTCAGGAGGGGCGTCTTAATAACACTCTTATGAGCAGCTTTTTTGCTGGTGGTAAGGGTATAAATGTCAGTAGTGTACTTAAGAATTTTGATACGGAAAGTATAGCGTGTGGGTTTTTGGGTGGATTTACCGGTAGTTATATAGAACATTTTCTTGATTTGAAAGGAATAAAACATGACTTTGTTAGAATAGCTGAGCATACTAGAGTAAATATCAAAATGATGTCTAATAAAGAAGAAACAGAAATCAACGGAAATTCACCTGTAATACTTGAGAGTGATTTTCAGCTTTTGATTTCAAAACTGGAGCAATTAAATAATAATGACATATTGATAATGTCTGGTAGTGTTCCAGATTCACTTGGTCATAGGGCGTATAACGAAATAGGTAAGCATATTTCTGACAATGTTAGTTTAATTGTTGACACCAGTGGTATGGCCTTGCAGGAAGCTTTGGAGCTTAAACCTTTTTTAATAAAGCCGAATATTAAGGAATTTGAGGGGCTTTTAGGTATCAAGTTAAGTTCTGTTGGGGATATAATCAGGGCTGGATATGGGTTGATAGATAAGGGTGTTGAAAATATCATAGTATCAATGGGAAATAAAGGAGCTGTTCTTTTAAGGGCTCAAGATTCCTATTTGGCTACTGTTCCAATATTTGCCTCACCTAGTACAGTTGGGGCAGGAGATTCTGTTGTTGCAGGGTTTGTATATGCCTACTGTAACGGGGAGTCCCTCTATCATTCTTTTAAGTTCGGGGTTACATCGGGTACTGCGACAGCACTTAAGGGGCAACTCTGTAGCCTTGAGGATGTCAAAAAAATTCTGGCTAACGTTAAAGTCGAGCAGATCTTACCGTAAAAACATCAGACTCACAAGAGCGCTGTGCGGCAGATCACACACACGCGCTTTCACCAACACAAAAACAAACACAAGAGCAAGCATCTTCAAATACCGGGAGCGACGGGTCTCGAACCCGCGACCTCCTGCGTGACAGGCAGGCGTTCTAACCATCTGAACTACACCCCCAAAAACAACACTCTAGAAGTATATTGTTTTTATTTTTCTTTGTCAATTTATTTTAATGCGTATAGTTGTGCCCATATTTTTGAATCTCTATCTATTGTTTTTCGACTAACATTCTTAATGATACCTTCGCTTGATATTATTTCTATGCTTTTCCTAGCTCTTGTTATTGCGGTATAGAGCAGCTCTTTTGTTAAGAAAGGATGATCCTCTATTATGGTTACTACATTTTCATACTCAGAGCCTTGGCTTTTGTGTATTGTTGTGGCAAAGCTGAGTTCATATTTATTTAACAAGTTAAAATTTATTTTTTTATATTGTTCATTTTCTCTTTTAAACAAGGCGTAAATTTTGGAATTTTTCTTAAATAGAATACCCCTTTCTCCGTTAAATAAATCATTTTTATAGTCATTTTGAGTAATAAGAATGATTTGTCCAACTAAATTACCATGAATTCTTTTTAAATACATTTTTATGCTTTCGTTTACCCTTTTTGTCCCAAATTTTCCAAAATTTCTTGAACATAAGATGGTTTTTTTAGTTAGAACATCAAGAATTGATTCTATTTTGTCATCTGTTAATAAGTTAAGGTTAAAACTGTAAGTATTTTTGTATAGGGTTTTTGTGTAATTTAGCAGTTCATTTTCAATGCTTATTTTGTTTATTTCCTTTAAGACTATGCTGTTACTATTATTAATTTGATTAAAGATTAAGTCTTCATTTTCTTTGTATATTGCTTCTGCTAGTAAGACAATCTCACGATTGCTTCTGAAATTCTTTTTAAGTATTTCTACAGCTTCATTGCTTATGTCTTTTATTTTAACAAGGCTTTCATATACATTACCTCCAGATATTGATGGAAGTTGATTTTTATCTCCCGTTATTATAAGTTTTGTTTTTATATTGATTGCCTTGAGTAATTTTAAGAAAGTGCTTGCGTCTATCATAGATGTCTCGTCAATTATGATTATGTCGAATTCTAAAGGATTCTCTTCATTGTATTTGTAACCTTTGTTGATAAATGAAATTTTTAGTAATTTTTGCACCGTACCATGTTCTGTTTCAAGGTTTTTAAATATAGATTTTAAGCTTGATTTTAGCTTTTGAATTGCTTTCCCCGTTGGCGCCATCAAGGCTACTTTTTGTCTAGCTTCTAAATTAATATCAATTGCTTTTAGAATATAATTGATAGTTGTTGTTTTTCCTGTGCCAGGACCGCCGCTGAGTATAAAAAAGTTACTTTTTAAAGCTTTTTCAATTGAGCTTACTTGCTCTTTACTTAAGCCTTCAGTATTTAAATTTGTCATTATATTTTGTACTCTTTGTTCGCTAATTTTACTTCTGCTATTTTTAAGTCTTTCGTCTATCTTTTTAATTAATTCTTCTTCTTCCCTGAAATTTTTTTGAGTGTAGATATTAATATTATTTTCCAGTATTAATGGGGTTGTTATTTTTTCACCTAACTTAAAATCTCTTATTACATTACGTTGCTTTAACAATGACACCATTTCGTTGATTTTAGTTATTCTTGTAAATTGTTTAAGCTCTTCTAGTATTTTTATTGATTTTCTATGAAATTCATCCTCTTCTTCAAGACCAAGGTAGGCACCCTCTATTGTCTTTCTAATATTTTCTGTTAGTAAGTCAATATTAGCTCTTAAATGTCCTTTAGAAAAATAATCGAACAAAAATATTAAGAATATGGTAAGCTCTTTATGTTTTTTGTCTCTGATTTTACCTACAAGGAGATGAGATTTACAATAATTTTCTATGTTTATATTCAACGTTTCAAGTAGTTCGTAAATTTTGATTTCGGGAGATAAGTAATTTCTTTTATCATCTTTTAAGAATTCTCTTAAGACTAAATAATTTCTCATATTTTCCCTTCAATATTCAATTTGTAACTATTTGTTCTAGATCCAATTCTTTAAAGTTTGGTAGGGCTGTGTAGATTCCATTCTGAGCGCCAGATTGATTTTTTGTTCCTTTCCTAAAAGCCCTTGTAAAAAGGTAGATTATTCCTCCAAAGCTTTTATTGTACTTGTCCATGTTTTTAAAGAGTATTTTTTTTATTCCTAGTGCATAAATTTTGTATTGTAAGTCATAGCGTTCTTGTTTCATTATTTTTTTTAAGTTTTCTGGGCTATAGTCTTGTATGCTTTGTCCAAGATAATTTGTTTTGTAATCTAGAATGTATACCTTATTGTCAATTTTAAATGTAAGATCGATTATACCCTTGACGTATCCGTCTTTTAAACTTACATTGGGTTCTTTACAATTCAAAAGAAGATTCCTTTCTCCGCTAGTTTTTCTATCTATTTTAATTAAAAATTCCATTTCCTTTTGTAATTCTTGGACATCGCATAATCTTGCGTTAATAAATTCAATTTTTATATTTAGTATATTGTAAATCATCTGTGCAAGTGCTTCTTGTATCTCAGACGTGTTTAGATTTGAGTTAAAATATCTTATTTTTTTTTGTATAAGATTGATGTTCATTTCTTGAAAATTTTCAAAAGTACCTTTTGCATAGCTAAAATTTATATCTTCCATAATAGAGTGCAAAATATTTCCGATATCTTTACCTCTTGGAAGTGTTTCTTTGCCAGAGTCATCATCATCATAATCTGCCTCATTTCTTATTTCTTCATTTGTACGGTATATAGACTTATGAATTGCTGCAAGGCTCGTATAGCTGTGTGTATATTCTTTTTTGAATAGATTTTTATTTATTGGTGATGGGGGTACTAGAGTCACATTTGCGTTGGGATCTGTATCCCATTCATTGAATTGATGGGTTTGTAGTAAGTTGTATACATTGAAATCTAAATTTATACCCAGGATTGTTTTTATTTCTGCTAACGCAAGCATTATTTTTGTTATTTTCCCTTTATTGATAATAAAGAGAGCAAATCGAGCTCTTGTTGCTCCTACATAAAAAAGGTTTTTCTCTTCGTTTAAGAATTTAAGTGTAGCAAATTCTTGATTTTCTTTTAATTTTAGAAAGTCATATTCTATTTTGTCTTCCGAACAAAATTTATAAAATGGCTCAGATGGTTTGAGTAAGGTTTTATTTTTGTTATCTTGAAGATCCCCTATTAAGAAGACGATATTAAAGCCTAGTCCTTTTGATTTGTGGATTGTGAGTATTTCTATTGATTTGCTGTCTTTACCATTTCTATTATCTTCATCTTCTTCAAAATCTTTGTTGATTATGAGATTCTCTAGGGTAGATATTACCGATGCTACATCCTTTTCTTGGTAGTAAATTTTGGAAATAAGGTCTAGGCTTGCCTCATGATTATTAAGTTCTTCAAATTTTTTCTCATTTATTAGCGTTTCTCTATAGCTCTTTTTTGTGATTGCAAATTCAGTAAAAGTTGGATTATTAAAGTTTTTTGCCAGTTTTATCCAAAAATCTTTGTTTGATATAATCATATCTATTGCTTTCGTTAGTGTTATTTCTTTATTTTCAAGTAAATATATGATGTCGCTAATGGATTCTTCTATGTAGTGCATCTCATTTTTTTCCATGAAACTTATATGCGATTCCCATGGAAGATTTATTATTTGGCTTGTTAATATATAGTTTAAGGTTTTAAATTCTTGATTTCTGTCTAGACATTTTACTAAATAAAATATTTCGTTAAATTCTTTCGTTTTAAAGAATGATTTTTCAATTTTGTTTGTTTTGATATCTTGGCGTTTAAGAGCCTCATCTATTAAATTTATTTCTTTTGATGTTCTGCAGAGTATTGCAATATCGGATTCTTTAATTTTTCTAGGTTTGTCATTTTCGTATATTTTGCCATTTGTTAGTAAATATTTAATTGTAAGTGCTGTTTTTTGTATAATATTTTTGTTCTCTTCATCCTCTATTATGTTTATTCCCTCTATTTCTTTATCATTTATAAAAATGATATTGCTGTCATTTTTGGGCTCTGTTTTTGAGCTACTAAATTCAATCTGTTCGATTTTTGATGTCCAAGTCTTGCTATAGATGTTGCTAAAGATAACATTTAAAGGTTTAACTAATTTTTTATTTGATCTATAGTTTGTCCCTAAAGTTATCCTTGCATCATCCTTTATTTTATGACTCATTCCCTGGTTATAAAATGAGACATCGGCATTTCTGAATGCATAAATTATTTGTTTGGGGTCGGCTATAAACACTAACTTTATGCCACAGGAGTTCAGAATTTCAAATATTTCCATTTGTACAAGGTCTAAATCTTGTGCTTCATCAATTAGTATTATTTTATATCTACTTTTTATTGAATTTAATAGGTTTCCGTCGTGAGATTTCAGGTGTTTTCTAAAGTTTAATACCACGTGCCTTTGGTCTATTGTATTTGTTGCATTAATAAAGTTTTCAATCTCTTTTTCTATGTATTTAAGAATTTTATGTTCTACACTTAATTTGATATATTTTCTAAGGTTGCTTTTTTTGTCAGAGGTTATGTCCCTGTCTGTGCTTGTCTTGCGGCTGAGCTCTATTAAAGAGTTTTTAATCCGTATTTCCTTATCCGAAAGGATAGTGTTTTTGTTAATATTAGATGTTATTATTTTGCGTAAGAATTGATTGCTTATAAGTATTTCTGTTATCTTTACTATGTCCTCTTCATGTCTGTATTTGATTTCTGAGATTTTAGTTCCTTGATTATGTTTGTTAATGAAGGTTCTTTTTTCTTCCATATTCATAGTGTCTAGTGTTTTTATTATTAGGTTGTATTCGTGAATTAGTCTGTCTTTATTGGTAATTATTTTTTGAAAAATGGTTTGTTTTTTTATCCAATCTCCAAGCTCTTCTGTCTTGTCTCTTTTATAAGCGTTTCTTATGTTTCTAAGCATCTCTTCTGTGTTTCCGAAATTGGATTTAAAGATATCAAATTCATAATTATTTATTTTTAATTCTTTTTTAAGTACTTCTGTTTTTCTTAAAAGTTCATAGACTATTTCGTCTATTTCTGATGTGAAATTTTCTTTTACCCTGTGTTGAGAGAAATTTTCTGTTTCAATTTGAAAATTATTCAGGGAATATAGTGCAAATTTATGTATAGTTGATATGAAAATTTTATTTGATTGTGCGTAAATTTCTTTTAGTGATTTGTCTGTTTTTGAATTATTGTATGTATTCTCAATTGATTTTAATATTCTGACATTCATTTCTTCTGTTGCTTTTTTTGTGAACGTCAGTGCCAATACCTCTCCTGGGGAGTATATTTTGTTTATGAGTAGGCCTGTAATGGTCTGCTCTAGCGCATATGTCTTCCCAGTACCTGCTGATGCCTCAATTAGTATTTTTCCATTGCGTTCAATTTTGTCTATTATTTCTTGCATAAAAATTAGCTTTGCATTTTAACAAATTTATTATAAAAGTCTTTTAGTAGCTTTTCTAGACCTTCGTCTATTTCTAGCTCATTGGTGTCGTTAAATCTATTGTAGTAAGGACACCATGTGATGTCTTTTTGTGTAAGAAAATACTCCATATTTTTTGTGGTGGCAATGCTTTTTTGAGGGCATTTTATTTGTGCTTTTAGTGCGGTAGAAAATTCGTTGATGTCTTTTATTTTGGTTAAGCTTTTACTTATTAAGTCTTTGTAAATGGGGGTGGGGTAGCTTGAAATATACGCGATTTGTTTTAGTAGATTTTCAAGCCCTAAAGGGTTTATCTCTGTGTCCTCATAGGCATTTTCAAATGATAATTGAGCAGTTTCATAAGAGATTTTTATTTCCTGAATTGAGTGCATGTTCTCGACTTCGCTCTTTAAAATTAATCCCATTATGTATAGATCTATTTTCCTAGTGATAGTGTTTGTGCTATATTCTTTTTTTTCTAAATGGAAGTAATAATACCTATTATCGATTTTGTATATGTTTTCAAGTTTTCCATTTAATTTAAATTCTAGTGTTTCATCTTCAAAGTTAATAGGTATTATTTTATTTAATTTGATATCGGCGTTTTTCATTTTGGAAAATTCTTTAAAATTTATTTCAATGTTATTTTTTATTTCATTAAATTTTGACATGAATTCTTCCTTAATCATCTCTTTTTTGAAATTAAGGGGAACCATTCCCCTCTGAATTTTGTGCTCAATTATTCTATCTATTCTTTCAATTATTTGATGTTCACTAATTTCATCTTTTATATACTTGTGTATTGGAAAGAAATTATTCATCAGATTATAGTTAAAGTTAATAACATCTATAATCTGTTCTTCTTGTTTTTCCTTTATTTCATTAATGTGACTTATGTCTTTAATATATATATTTAATGTTTTTTCATAAAAGTGCTTGTACGGATTGGTGATGGCTTTATTGATATCTTTTATTTCTAATGGGATTGGTCCTCTCAATTTTATTCTTTTTTGTGTAAACTTTTTATGGTTGCCATTTTTTAGTGATTCTGCAATGTTGAAGGCATTTGTGTCATAACTTATTAGGTGATTAGCTTTTCGCTCTTTAAAATATTCAAAATCATAGTTTTCTATTGGGTGTGTTTCAATTTCTATCTCTTGTCCCATATCTTTTATGTAATTTATTAACTTGTGTATTACTTTGGGTCTGTTAATGTCAGTATTTAAAGATTTGCCTAGTGAATAATAAAGATAAAATTTATTTGATGCTGCAAAGATTATATTAATTAAGTTTGAGATCTTTTTTTGCTCTACATTGGCATAATCATAATATTCATTTAATAAATTCATGTTATCGAAGGAGATGTTTGAGTTTAATTTGTCAGCTCCCAGAAAGTGGATTTCAGATTTTTGTAAATACTCAATTCTATCAGAGCTTGCAACAAGTATTCCTATGTTTTGGTTCATTAATTGAGATGATTGTTGTTCTAAACTTTCTTCAAACATTATTTTAAAAAGTGCAAATTCGACTTTTGTATCTTTTACTTTTTTCATGTAGTCTTTGTGAAGATTCTCATTAAAATCTCTTGAAAAATTTTTGAGATATTGCACTCTTGTTTTTATATACTCGTCAATTTTGTCATCGTCTTCAAGTTTAATGTATTTATTTATAAACATTTCTATTATTTCTGCCCATTCATATATTGTGTATTCTCTTCCTTTAAAGTAAATTATATCTTCATACAAACTTTTTATTATGGTTGTCAGTTGTATTATTGAGTCTGGATCCTGAAAGCTTATGTTTTCTTGAAAGGTTTCGTTTTCATATTTTTCATCAAAAATTTCAGACGTTAGGAATCTGTTAAACCCGTCTTCCCATGAGTTTAAAAAGTTTTTGTCGTATGATAGGTTTTCTTTGTGAGTATCATTCATTCCAAAGTTAATATTCATAATGTCGCTAAATGTTATTAGATTTTGCAATTCATTCATTGAGATATTGAATTTATTCATGACCCTAGTATTACTTAAAAAGTCTATTATTTCTTTTCTATTAAAGTTGCTAATATTACCCCTGTTTGAGGTGAACAGCTCCATTAATTTTTTTAAGGCAATTACGCTTTTATTTTTTGAAATGTCTTTGGAATCTAGTACATCAAAATCAAGATCGTGTTTGTTTAAAAATTCTTCTATGTATGGTAGGTATACATCTATTTCATTTGGAAGACAGGTTATTATAATGTCACTTAGTTTTAAATTACTATTTTGTGTTGAGTGTAAAATATTGTTTACTAGGATTTCTACTTCTCGCTTTTGTATTGTTGATTCTATTATTTTAAAACTGTTATCTAGGCTTAATGGAGAGGTCTTTGCTATTATGCTGTTTTTAAAGCTTGCTAGAAAATTTTTTTCTCTAAATAATTTAGTGTCAATTTCCTCCTCTGTTTGTATTCCTAAATCGTGGTTCTCTATTTTTATTGGAAGAAGCTCTTCTATTAAGATAGATTTGTATTGAGTAATGTCTTCTAAAACCAGTTCATGCACATCCAGTTTGAAAATTTTTTGCAAATAGTACAGTATTTTTTTGTCAACTTCTCTTGTTTTTCCAATAATGATTAGTCTTTTCGTTTCAATACTTTCGGGATTATCTTTTATTTCATTTTCTATCTGTTTATGTAGGTCGAGGATATTGACTCGGTTCTTAAATAGTTTTTTAAACATCTCCTTTTGCATTGATTCGTATCGAGAGTTGATTTTGCCTTGAAATAGGACTCTATCCTGTTTCCAATTTTCAATAATTTTAAAAAATTTATCGTAATATTCGTGAAATAAGATTACTATTTTTGATGCGAAAATATATCTGTTTTTTGTCGATTTGAATTGTTTAATGCTTTTGATTTTGTTTTCTTTTAGTATGTTGTAGAGAATAAACTTTTCTGTTCCCGAATAAAGAAGTAATGTGTTGTTTTCTAGAAAGTATTTTATATTCTGGTTTTCTACTAAAAGGTCGTATATCACCTTCATTATGTTTTTTTTTACATTGAGGTTGTATGAAACCCCATTTAGAGTTGCTAAATATTTTTTAATTGCATCTTCCAGAACATTGCTATTTAAAACCAGGATGGTTTCTTTTTTAAAGACACTATCGTCTTTAATCAATTCTTGGATTTTATTATAAATTGCACAAACCTTGTTCGTTTTATATATTTTATACATAAATTAGTTTACACAATTTTGCTTTCCTTAATTAGTTTGTTCCTTAAGCTTCTTAAGTTTTCTGTGATGCTTACTTTGTATATGTGAGGGTTTATTATTCTCTTGTATGTGTGATCAATCTTTTTAAGATCACTTTGAACTCTGTACCTTAGTTTTTCCAAGCTTCTATCTGAAGCTTGATCAATTTTGTTGGTTTCAAAGGTGGTGTCCATTAAAAACTCGAAAGTCTCATAGGACGCTATTGTTTTAAATACGTTTTCTTGTAAAGGATGGTAAATTGTGAATTTTTTTCTTGAATTTAATATTTTCTTTACCTCCTCTTCTTCTTCCTTTAAAAAGATGAGGTCAAAAATCATTTGCTCGTCAGAGTACACTCTAACAATTCTTTTATGAGAGGGTAGGGTTGATTTTTCGATATTATTTGATATTTTCATTTTAGGAATAAATTCGCCATTTTTTTTAATTGATATCATTTTATATACTCCTGAAAGATTAGGGTCTCCTTTTGCAGTAACTAAATGTGTGCCCACTCCCCAATAATCAATGGGAGCATTAATTGAGTTTAGGTAAATAATAATATCTTCGTCGAGTTCGTTAGATACAATTATTTTGACCTCAAATAGTCCATTCCTATTAAGCTCTTTCCTTACTTCCTTACTTAAGTATTCAAGATCTCCGCTGTCAATTCTGACAGAAAAATTTTGATTTCCATTTGTTTTCAGTGATTTAAAAACTTTGATTGCGTTCCTAAGTCCGCTATTAAGCGTGTCATAAGTGTCAATAAGTAGGCTTACATTATTTGGATATGTCTTTGCGTATTCCCAAAAAGCTTCTTCTTCGCTTTCAAAACTCATCACCCAGCTGTGAGCCATTGTGCCAGTAACAGGTATGTTGTATTTGTATCCTGCAAGTACATTGCTTGTAAAGTCAGCCCCTCCTATGTAGGCGGCTTTACTTGCCGAGAGAGCTCCATTAATCCCCTGAGCTCTTCTGAGGCCAAATTCAGCTATAGTTTTAGCTCCTGCTTCCTTGATTCTTGCCGTCTTGGTGGCAATTAGACTTTCAAAATTTATTATGTTTAGTACCAATCCCTCTATGAGTAAAAGTTCGATGAGTTTTCCTTCAATAATTAATATGGGTTCAAAGGGGAAAACAATTCTTCCTTCTTCTATTGATGTTATTTTTATGTTTAGCTTGAGTGTTTTTAGGTATTTTAAAAATCCCCTATCAAAGTATTTCAGTGTTTCCAGGTACTCAATTTCTTCTTCTTCAAAATGAAGTTCTTTTAGAATGCTAACCAATGTTTGCATCCCTGCCAAAATTATATAGCCGTTTTTAAAGGGAGTTTTCCTGAAAAACATTTCAAATTTTGTCTTCGGGTTGATATCTTTAACAAAATAGGCATTCATCATTGAAAGTTCATAAAAGTCTGTAAACAAGGACATATTATCCATTTACCACATTATACATTATTTCAATATTTGATTTCTAATCCAGAAATACTCTTTTTATGTGCTTAAAGTGAACTTAAAATAAGGGAAGCTGTTTTTATGAAAATTGCTCCATAGGTTTTGACTTAATGATAATAGTATAATTGTTCACTGGAGATATTTTGTGATGCAAAAGAATGTATCTGGTTTCGATATTGTAATATTTGGGGTTACTGGAAATCTATCAAGAAGGAAGCTTATTCCTTCCCTTTTTAGTCTGTATAAAGATGGCTATATTAGCAATTTTAGGGTTATTGGATTTTCACGTAGGATTTTTAATGACGAAGAAGAGTTCAGACTTCATATTAAAGATGCTTTGTGGCAAGAAGAGGAACTGGCTTTAGTAGAAAATTTTTTAAGGTTTTTCGTTTATTTGTCAGGAGATTTTAAAGAAAAGGAAGCCTACGTTAGACTCTTTAATCTACTGGGCGAAACAGGAGAGAGATTATATTATCTCTCTACTGCTCCTGAGTTTTATGGGGCAATAATTGAAAATTTAAAGCCATATTCATCAACGGATACTCTTTCACGTTCTAAGATCGTTCTTGAGAAGCCATTTGGCAGCAGTCTTGATACGGCTAGGTGTCTAAATGCGCTTCTTTACTCTGTTTTCAAAGAGGATCAAATCTATAGGATAGATCATTATTTGGGCAAGGAAGCGGTTCAAAATATTTTTACATTCAGATTTGGGAATTCTGTTTTTGAGAGTATTTGGAATAATCGTTATGTAGATTTTGTTCAAATTACGGTTGCTGAGGAGATGGGTATTGATGGTAGGTTTGAGTATTATGACTCTGCTGGCGCCTTAAGAGATATGTTTCAAAATCATATTTTGCAACTTTTAAGTCTTGTTGCAATGGATTCACCTATCGGATTTAATTCGGACTTTATTCATGATGAAAAGGTCAAGGTTTTAAAGAGCTTGAAGAAATTCAATAAGGAGGAAATTGGAACTCATGTTATTAAAGGGCAATATGTAAGTTCTAGAGTACAGGGGTTTTTAAGAAAAGGATACAGAGAAGAAGCGAAATTTTTAGAGGCTTCAAATACCGAAACTTATTTGGCAATGAAGGTTTTTATTAATAATTGGCGTTGGTCTGGCACCCCATTCTATATAAGAACGGGAAAAGCACTTGCAAGGAAATTTTCGGAAATATATATTCAGTTTAAAAAGCCTGATTTTACTCTTTTTAACACCGCTTTGAACGATATGTCAAATGCTTTGATTTTCAGAATTCAACCAAGAGATGGGATTGAGTTTAAGTTTAATACTAAGCGACCAGGATATAATTATGAGATTCAGAAAGCTAATATGGAATTTTCTTATCATTCTTCATTTAGTAAATTTTTTGGAGAATCTTATGAGCGTTTACTCCTTGATGCTTTTTTAGGGGATAGGACTTTATACGCCCGTAATGACGAGATTGATAGTTCTTGGGAATTTGTATCAGATATTCTTAATAAGTGGGGGGAGGTTAAGAATTGGGACTATTTTTATGGATCCGAGGGGCCACAAGAGGCAAATATGATTTTAGAGAAGGGTCATTTTTGGCGAAGTATGTAAACAGTAAATTTATGCGCCTATTAATTTAACAATGGAGACTAACTTAAGAAAACATGGTTGTGGTTTTTTCTTTGTGTTGAACCAAGATTTGTTATTTCTTAATGGAATACCGAGATATTGGTTTATTTGTGGTAGACTTACAGCAATATGCCTATTGGGGGGCATAATTGGTTAGTGTCTTTTAGCTTGCTCTTTTGTGTTTGGGGATGTTTTGTATGGGGAATATTGAAGTTAAACCGAGTGTTTTAGGGCTGTTGCCCTTTGTTGTTTTTGTAATGGTTTATTTAGGGACTGGGGTTTATTTGGAGTTTAGGGGTGTGGAGATGGCTTTTTATCAGTTTCCTGCAAGTGTTGCGATGTTTGTTGCATCTGTTACGGGGTTTTTGGGTTTTCGGGGA
Organism: Candidatus Borrelia undatumii; assembly: GCF_020882015.2. GTDB lineage: Bacteria > Spirochaetota > Spirochaetia > Borreliales > Borreliaceae > Borrelia. The sequence goes on from NZ_CP086555.2 coordinate 677,845, forward strand.
AAGCTAGAGGATAAAATTCACAGTTTTGTTGAAGGGGCTTCTCAGTATGACATTATTTTGATGTGTCTTATTTTTTTATTAGCGGGTGCTTTTTCCTCTCTTTGTAAAGAAATAGGAAGTGTTGAAGCTGTTGCTAATGTTGGCCTTAAATACATAGGATCCAGATGGGTCGTTTCGGGCATATTTTTGGTTACTTGTTTTATTTCTTTTTCAGCAGGGACTTCTGTTGGGGCGATTGTAGCAGTTGCTCCTATTGCTTTTGAGATTGCAAGTAGAGCTGGCGTTAATTTAAGTTTAATGGCGGCCTCCGTGATGTGTGGTTCTGTTTTTGGCGATAACCTTTCTTTAATATCAGATACAACTATTGTTTCAAGTCGTACTCAGGGGAGCAGTATTGTAGATGTTTTTAAGGCCAGTTTTGTTTATGCATTCCCATCAGCTGTATTTGCTTTCTTTGGATTTTATTTCCTATCAAACGACTTGGTTAATCTGGAATCTTTGGTTGACAGTTCAATAGATTTAGTTAAGGTAGTACCTTATTTTGCCATTATTGTTTTATCTCTTCTAGGGTTAAATGTTTTTTTTGTTTTATTTGTAGGCATTTTATTTGTAAGCGTTATTAGTATTTTTTATGAAAATTTGCAATTTCTATATGTGATGAAAAAAATTAGCGAGGGATTTCTTGGTATGGGTGACTTAATTTTTCTCTCAATACTTACGGGAGGGGTGTCTTTTATTGTGATTAAAAATGGAGGGTTTAAGTGGGTTTTAGTTAAGCTTAAGTATTTAATACGAGGCAGGCGTTCTGGAGAATTTGCAATAGCATCTCTTGCATCTGTAGTTGATGTTTTTCTGGCTAATAATACGATTGCTATTCTTATTTGTGGCAAATTTGCAAAGGAAATATCTCTTAAGAATAAGATATCTCCCTGTAGAAGTGCTTCACTTTTGGATATTTTTTCTTGTGTTTTCCAGGGCTTTATTCCATATGGGGCTCAAATGATCATCCTGATAGGATTTTTTGATGGACTTGTTTCTCCTATGGGTGTTATGTCATTTTTAATTTATCATTTATTTTTGTTACTTTTTGTGATTTTATCTATGGTTGGTCTTGATATTAAGAGATTTTCTTGGGCTTTTTCTAGAAATTGAGTTTATTTGGCTTATAAAGGAGGTTTTAAATGGATACGAATAAATGCGTGACACCGAATTTTTTAGGACTCGTTCCCTTCCTTGTTTTTATTGCTGTCTATATTGGAACGGGGATAGTTTTAGAAGTTCAAGGTGTTAAGATGGCTTTTTATCAGATGCCACCTATAGTTGCTATGCTGCTAGGCGCTGTTTCAGCATTTCTTTTGTTTAAGGGTTCATTTACAGATAAAATAAATGAATTTATTAGGGGATGCGCGCAGTTTGATATCGCGTTTATTTATTTAATATTTATGATTTCAGGTGCTTTTTCTTCCGTTTGTAGGGAGATAGGTAGTGTTGAAACTGTAGCAAACATTGGACTTAAATATATACCTTCTAATTTGTTGGTAGCAGGTATATTTTTAATATGCCTTTTTCTTTCTACTTCAACTGGTAGTTTTATGGGTACTGTTGTAGCTATTACTCCAATTGGACTTGAGATAGCAAATAAAAGTGGAATTCCTTTGGCAATGGTTGCAGGCGCTGTACTTGGGGGTGGTGCTTTTGGAGATAGTATGTCTTTAATATCAGATACAACTATTATTGCAAGTCGTACTCAGGGAGTTAAGATTAGAGACGTTTTTAAGGGTGGAGCCTGTTTTGCAATTCCGGCTGCTGCTTTAGCAACTGTGGCATTCGCTGTTGTGGGTTCATCTGTTGAAAGTATTAATTTTGGTGAGCTTGATGAGATTAGTTATTTAAAGGTTTTTCCTTACCTTTTTGTTATAATTTTTGCGTTCCTGGGTGTAGATGTTTTTTTGGTTTTATTCATTGGGATATTGATTGCCGGTGGTATTGGTATTTTATATGGTGAATTAACTTTACTTTCAGTTTCTAAAAGTATTAATGGAGGTTTACTGGGTTTAAGTGATATGATTATTCTTGTTGTTTTTACAGGAGGCGTGTCTTATATGACCATTAGGCACGGAGGATTTGAGTGGGTCTTAAATAAGATGAAGCGGTTCGCTAGGTGTAAGAGGAGCGCTGAGTTTACAATTACTTTTTTGATAGTTATAGTGACAGGATTTCTTGCAAATAGTGGTCTTGCGATTTTAGTTAATGGGACTGTGACTAGGGGAATATCTGAGAATAATTCGGTATGTCCTAAACGATGCGCGGCCTTGCTTTCTGTTTCTTCCTGTGCTTTAATCGGGGTTTTGCCGTATGGTATGCACATGATAAGTGTGATAAATCTTGCCAAGGGAACTATATCTCCAATTGAAATAATCTCCTTTTTGTTCTACCAAGCCTTTTTGGGTATCATCATTATTCTGTCTATAGTTGGCATTAGTTTGAAAAATTATATTTTTAGTTTTGCTAAAACCTAGGAAACAATCTTTCTTAAATGATTGTTTCCTTTTAGACGATCTTATGAAGCTAATTCTACATATATCCTTAGTTGTTCCTCTTTTACTTCTTTAGGTACTGTTTTAAATACTTCTAATTTTGAGAAATCTTTTGGAACAAATTTTTCTTCCAAATATATTTTCATTTCAGGGTTACTCTTTGTTTCCTCTTTTAAGCGATCCAGCGTATTTTTGTTTGGTGAATTATATCTTGTCTCTTGAAAGTTTGCATAAGATGCATCGTTCTCATAAAGAAAGTTTATGAATTTATAGGCAAGTTCTTTGTGAGGTGCATCTGATGGGATTGCCATTACATCAACCCAAAGATTTGTATCCTCCGGGGCGTAAAAATCTAGATTTGCATCTTTTATCATAGCGTCTTGGGCTTCTCCACTCCATGTTAACTGAATAGATGCCTCCCCGCTAAGTATTAGCGATTTTGCAGCAATATCTGAGAAGTAACCTACTAGCAAGGGGTTTTGTTTTTTCAATATCTTTCCCGCTTCCCTTATTCTAGATATGTCGTGTTCATTAAACATATAACCAAGTTGCTTAAGCGCAACTCCAATATTTTCTTTTGGAGAATCTAACATTGCAATTTCTTTGCCGTATTTTTCATTAAACAGTACATCAAATCCATTCATATCTTGCATATCAACTTTTGTTTTGTTATAAAGTATCCCCATTACTCCCCAAAACATAGGTACAGAATAAGTATTTCCAGGATCATACTCTAGGTTTGTAAGTTCTTTCAAGATATTATCTCTTACATTTGGCAACCTTGAATGATCTATTTTTTCAATTCTATTCTCACTTGCTAATTCACCAATTAAATATTCTGAGGGTACTATTATGTCATAGTACTTTTTTGTGCTATTAAACTTTGCCATCATTTCTTCGTTGTTATTAAAAATTTCATAGTTTATTTTTATATTATTTTCTCTTTCAAATTGAGCCAACAAGTTTTCATCAATATATTCTGCCCAATTAAGAATATTAAGGGTGTCTTTTCTCTCTCCGGAAGAACAAGATAGAATTATTAAAATTAATATTGTTAATATTTTTTTCAAAATTAAACTCCTTTTATCTAAATTTCTGTGTCTGTTGTTAATTTTTTAATTCCTACAAATTTATTGATTATGAATAAAAGACCAAGTATTACGAAAAATAAAATAGAAGAAATTGCATTTATTATAGGTTTTATTCCTCTCTTTGTTAAAGAATTTATAAGTATTGATAAATTGTTAACACCTTGTCCTGTGGTAAAAAAGGATATTAAAAAGTCATCAACGGATAATGTAAATGCAATAAGCCCGCCTGTTGCCACTCCCCCAATTATTTCTGGGAATATTATGTTTTTAAATATTTGACTCTCTGATGCTCCAAGGTCACGAGCTGCATCAATGATATTTTCTGAAAGTGAATATAGCTTGGGTAGGATCGTTATCACTATATAGGGCGTTGAGAACATGATGTGCGACATTAGCATAGTGGGAAATCCTAGTTGTATTTTTATAGCTGAGTAAAATGTCATCAGGCTAATGCCAGTTACTATGTCAGGATTAATTATTGGTATTTTATTGATTGATAACAAAACTGTTTTTATTCTTTTATTTTTAGTTTTATAGATACCATAAGCACCCAGAACGCCAATTGTAACAGAAACCAAAGATGATAGTATTGCCACAGATAAAGTATTGTATATCACGATTTTTATTTGCTGTGATTCGAAAACTTCTTTGTACCATCTTAAGCTAAATCCTTGCCAAAAAAAGCCATGATCACCTGCATTGAAAGAGTAAACTACTAAAATTATTATGGGTGCATAGATAAATGCAAATGTGAAGAACAAAAAAGTGTTTTTTAGTATGTTAAGCATATTGAGTCCTTATTCCAAATGGTTTTTATGCATCAACTTAAGTATTGTTAGATTAAACATTAGTATTACTATCATGACAATAAAGGAAATAGCAGCTCCAGTATTCCAATCTTCTACAAATAAGAATTGTTTTTCGATTAAATTTCCAATCAAAATCTGTTTAGAGCCGCCTAACAAGTCTGAGATAATAAATACCGTAATTGAGGGAATAAATACCATTATTATTCCTGTTGCAAGGTAGGATAATGTTAATGGTATCTTTATGTATAGCAAAATCTGCCACATTCTTGCCCCAAGGTCTCTTGCTCCTTCAATGTATTCAGGCTTAATTTTTAGAAGTCCCGTATATACGGGCAACACCATAAATGGTAGAAAATTGTATACCATGCCGATTGTAACAGCCCGTTCGTTGTAGATTAAATCTATACTTGAAAGCCCTATTGTTTCAAGCAAGTTATTAATAATTCCATTTTTCCCTAATATTCTTATCCAAGCGTAAGTTCTGAGTAGGGTATTAACCCACATGGGAAGTATTATCATTATTATGAGTATGTTCTGAATACTTTTTTTCGATATCGATATGAACCATGCTGTAGGATACCCAATTAGAATACAGAAAATGGTTGCAATTAATGCGAGTTTGGTGCTTCTTGAGAAAATTCTTAAGTAACTTGGTTCCAGCAGCCTGTTAAAATTCGCAAATGTAAATTCGTTATTCTCATTAAGGAAGCCGAGGGTTATCACTATGAGAAGTGGGATTACAACAAAAATTGACAAAAATAGAACATATAAAATCAACGTCACTTTATTCATCATTATTGTTTTTTACCCATTACATGGATGTCGTTAGGTTCTAGGAATATATCAACCTCTTCGCCGACCTTTGTAAGCTTCGTACTCTGGATTAGCCAGTTAGATTTTTCAATCTCTAGTGTCATTTCGTAGTGAACGCCCTGAAATATTGCCGAGGTTATAACTCCACTCAAGTGTCCTCTTCCTTTGGGGAGTATCTTTACATCCTCCGGTCGTATTACAAGGTCAACAGGTTCTTTATTTTGAAACCCCCTATCAAGACACTCAAAATTTTTGCCAAACATGCTAACAACAAACTCTTTTTCGTATATTCCATCAAAAATATTACTCTCTCCAATAAAATCAGCTACAAATTTCGTATTAGGTTCGTTGTATATTTCCTCAGGTGTTCCAATCTGAAGAATTATACCCTCGTTCATTACGACTATTCTGTCGCTCATTGTTAAGGCTTCTTCCTGATCATGAGTTACATAAATAAAAGTGATTCCGAGCTTTCTTTGTATGTTCTTAAGCTCTCTTTGCATTTCTTGTCTCATCTTTAAGTCGAGCGCGGAGAGTGGTTCATCTAATAGTAAAAGTTTGGGCTCCATAACTATTGCCCTTGCAATAGCAACTCTTTGCTTCTGCCCCCCAGATAATTCATTGATGTTTCTATAAGCGTATTTTTGCATTCCAATTAAAGAAAGAGATGATTTTACTTTTTCTTTAATCAAGTCCTTGCTCATTTTCTTTATTCTAAGTCCGAATGAAATATTGTCAAAAACGTTCATGTGTGGGAATAGCGCATAATTTTGAAATACAGTATTGAGTTCTCTCTTATCAGGGCTGATTCTTGAAATCTCTCTTGACAGGAAGTAAACATCGCCTTCCTTTTGATTTAAAAAGCCCCCCAATATTTTAATAAGCGTGGTCTTTCCACAACCCGAAGGACCAAGCAGCGTGATAAATTCATTTTTTTTAACTTTTAAATTAATCGCATCCAGAGTTTTATTACTACTATCAGTGTAGTAATGACTTAAGTCTTTAATCTCCAGGATAAAACTATTCAACTAATGGAACCCCCCTTTCATGCGAGCATCCATAGAATGCACAGGAGTAGATTATACTTTATATTAATTTCTATGTAAATAATTTTAATTTAGTGTTGTTTTGGTATTTTAAGGTCAAGTATTATTTTTCCAAATTTACATTCTCTATATTCTTTTATTAGTGTTTTTGATGTTCTTTCGATGTCTATTTCGCAGTTTTTGTTTATAAATCCCCTCATTTTTGCAAATTCTTTCAAAATTTGAAGTGAATCCGTTGAGACTATGTTACACTTGTCCAATAATTTTTTTTTGTTATTGTTGTGCATTTGTTTAAGTAAATAGAGAGAAAGTTCCGTATTGTCTATTATTTTCTCTTTTATCATGTCTAGGATTGCAAGCTTCTTTGCAATCTCTTGATCCTCTAGGTTGTGCCATAACAGACCCGGCGTATCAAAAATATTAATTTCCTCGTTTATTTTAACGATTTGTATATTTTTTGTGTGCCCCGGTTTATTTGCAACGCTTGCACTTTTTTTTCCTACCAATAGGTTCATTATTGATGATTTTCCAACGTTTGGTACTCCAATTACTAACACCTTTATTTTTTCTGTATAAGTTTTAATTTTTTTCACGTTCGCTGCTTTCTTGATTTTGTCTATAATTTGTTTTCTCATTCCTTTTTTATAAATATTGCCAATTATTACATTATTCCCAACAGAATCGAAATATGCTTTCCATTTTAAAATTTCTCGTTCAATTGTGAGGTCTGATTTATTTAGAAGTATTATTTGTTCTTTTTTTGCATCTTTAATTATTTTTTCGGTTAGTGGATTTCTAGTGCTGAGTGGTGCTCTGGCGTCAAGGATTTCTAATACAATGTTTGTTCTTTTAAGATTTTCATTGATTAGGTCTAAAGCTCTTTTCATGTGGCCGGGAAACCAGTTTATTTTATTTGGCATACCTAAATTATAGTTTAACTTACGCATGCCAAATAAAATTTTTGTATTTTTGTATTCTTAAATCTATAATGGAGTGTCTACTAGAGAATTGTACATCTTAACATTTAAGATTTTTATAAAAAGTTGGTGTAGGAGGTTTGCGTATTAGTAAAGGGATTGAAAGAGGTTTAATTGTTTCTTGTCAGGCGCTTGAGGGTGAGCCGTTGTATAGCAGTTTTATTATGTCTAGGATGGCATTAGCGGCAAAGATGGGGGGGGCAGTTGGAATTAGAGCCAATGGGATTTCAGATATTAGCAAGATAAAATCAGAAGTTGATTTACCAATAATAGGCATTATTAAGAAGGTTTATGGTAATTCTTCCGTTTTTATTACACCTACCATTAGGGAAGTTGATGAACTACATGGGGAAGGGGTTGATGTTATTGCCCTTGATGCTACTTTAGGGGAGCGTCCCGATGGGATCTTGCTATCTGAATTTTTTAATAAGATTAGAGAAAAATATCCCAATCAGCTCTTAATGGCGGATATTGGCTCTTTGGAAGAAGCTATTATTGCGGATAAACTTGGGTTTGATTTTATTGGTACAACTTTGCATGGCTATACAAAGGATACTGAGGGGCTAAATATTGCAGATGACGATTTTTCTTTCTTAAAGAAGTTGCTTGGATGTAATCTTAAATCAAAATTGGTAGTTGAGGGCAAGATTGATACGCCTCTTAAGGCTAAAAGATGCTTTGAGTTAGGAGTTTCTTTTGTTGTTGTGGGTAGCGCTATTACAAGGCCTATGGAAATTACAAAAAGTTTTGTTGAGAGGATAGAAGAAGTGGGGAAAGTTTAAAAATATTTGTAACTTTGCAATGTTTATTTTGTCCTTTTGGACAAATAGGAGTTTTTATGGGAAAATTTTTTGAAAATGCTCAAAAATTTGGGCGCTCTTTCATGTTGCCTATTGCCATTCTGCCTGCATCAGGATTGTTTTTAGGGATTGGGGGGGCTTTATCTAATCCGGCGACTGTTAATGCATATTCTTTTCTGGATATATTTTTCTTGCAGTCAGCCTTTAAAATAATGAGTACAGCGGGTGCTATAATTTTTGTTAATTTGGCTCCGATCTTTGCAATTGGGGTTGCTGTTGGACTTGCAAAATCAGACAAGGGAACGGCGGGGCTTGCGGCTTTTATTGGATATCTTGTTATGAATGCCACCATTGGTATTTTGGTTGATATGTCAGGAAAGGCTGAAGTTCTTTCAAGTGGAGCTGTTGGGTCAATACTTGGGATTAGAACTTTAGAAACGGGCGTTTTTGGAGGAGTTGTTGTTGGTATATTAACTTACTGTCTTCATGACAGGTTAAATAAGGTTGAGCTACCAAGAGTTCTTGGTTTTTTTTCAGGTTCTAGGTTTATACCGATAGTGGTTTCTTTTTCAAGTATTCTTCTTGCTGTGTTTATGTTCGTCTTTTGGCCATTTATGCAGTCTGGAATTAGTAAAATGGGTGGTTTAGTAGATTCAACAGGTTATGTTGGGACGCTGATTTATGGTGTGTTTTTAAGAATGCTTGGTCCTTTTGGCTTGCATCATATATTTTATTTACCCTTTTGGACAACTGGTCTTGGTGGATCTGAGATTGTTAATGGTAAATTAGTTGAGGGAACTCAGAACATTTTTTTTGCTGAACTTGCAGCTCAAAATACTAATAGATTTTTTGTCGGAACAAGTCGTTTTATGAGTGGAAGGTTTATTACCATGATGTTTGGATTGCCTGGGGCTGCTTTTGCACTTTATCGACTTGCAAAACCTAGTCAAAAGACAAAAGTTTTTGGTCTTTTGCTGTCTTCAGCTTTAACTTCGTTTTTAACAGGGATTACGGAGCCTCTTGAGTTTTCTTTCCTTTTTGTAGCACCATTTCTTTATGTTATGCATGCTGTATTCGATGGTTTTGCATTCATGCTTTCACATGTTTTACAAATTACAATAGGGCAGACTTTCTCTGGGGGATTTATTGATTTTATTCTTTTTGGGATTTTGCAAGGGAATTCAAGAACTAATTGGATATTAGTTCCAATGGTAGGTTTTTTCTGGTTTTTCTTGTATTATTTTGCTTTTGCTTTCTTTATATCTAGATTTGATTATAAGACTCCAGGAAGGGAAGAGAGTCCAGATTCTAGTGATTCATCCCTCTCCTTGAAAGAATCAGGGGGTACAACTGCTGCAACTGAAGTGATTGCAGGGCTTGGCGGTGCTGAGAACATTATTGAGCTTGATTGTTGTGCTACAAGGCTTAGGGTTACTGTAAAAGATTCTATGAAAGTTTTACAGACTACTCTGGATAACACTGGAGCAAAGAAAGTGATCATTAAGAACAACGGAATTCAGGTGGTTTACGGCCCTGGGGTTAGTGTTCTTAAGAATGAGATAGAAGAAATTCTTGGTAATTAGAGTTTAAATGGAAGGCAAGTGTTGTCACTTGCTTTTTATGCCTTTAATGAAGTCAACGGCGTATTTTGTAAAATAGGATGTGTTTTGAGCGCTCCTATGGCTGTGATTTCCGACCGGAACGTGAGAGTGACGACTTTCAATGAGGATCATAGGTATCGCCTCTTTATCTCCTCCGTACTCGCTTATAAACCTATTTATTCTACTAGAATCTACCGTTGGATCCTTGGTGGGATAAATTGTTATCATAGGTGTTTTTATCCTGTCAAATCCATATGAGTTTATTAACTTAACAAGTCCCATCATTGCAATTATTGAATCTACTTGTTGCAACTTTGAATGGAAGGTTTTAATCACCTCGTGTTCTATCCTTTTGCTTTCTTTTGTTCCAAATTTATTGTACCCGCCCGTTGCGAGATATGCAATTTGTCGTCCCCAGGGATAGTAAATTAAGCTTGTTCTCTTGTCTTTAGGATAAATATTGGGAGATATTAGGACGGCAGAATTTATATCGTTTGGATAGTTCTCTAGCGCCCAAATAGCGGCAGCCCCACCGTTTGAGGTTCCAATGATTATTAATTTTTCTCCTATTAATTTTCCAATTTGAATAGCCTCATCAATATCCCTTAACCAGTCTTGAGTTTTAATGCCTTTGAGCGCATCTTTATCCTCAATTCCGTGCCCCTTAAATCTTGTAAAAAAAGTATTTGCATTTAAAGCCTTAGCTATGTTGTGCGGAACGGGATAGATTTCGTTTTTGGATGATCCAAATCCATGAAAATAAACAACGGAATATCCCGTCTTTTCCTTCTTTTTGTTCCATATGATCTCTTTTCTTGTATTTTCTTCTAAATTGAATTTGGATTCTTCAATCAACAAGTATTGGTCTATTTCTTCAATTCTATTAGGAATTTTGATTTTTATAAATTCATTCCTAAACCTCACTCTTGGGCCGACCAGTACTAAAAGAAGCAAGAATACAGAAATGAAAATAGCATTCTTTATGGTCATAACTTGTTTTCCTCATGGCTGGAGGCGCAAATAATATCCTCATCTTCTTCACTCAATTCTTGGGAGCAGTTGTTACAGGATCCTGAATAAATGATTTCAATAGATTTAGTTCTCCATTCTTCCCCAAGTTTGTCTTTCAGAATATCTTTAATCTCATCAAGTTCTATAGGATATACTTGGTTGCATTTATTACATTTAAAGTGAGCTATTGTAGAAGACAAACTCAGATAAAATCTTGTTTCTTTCTGGTCAGTTGTTTTTATGTCTTTCAAGATATTTCGTTCTTTCAGAATGTTCAGGGTATTGTACACTGTTGCTTTTGATAAACTTGGTATTTCCGCTATTAATTTATTATAAATTTCCTTTGCTGTGAAATATTCCCTTGGATTTGATGCTATATGTAAAATTATTCTATTCCTTGAATGAGAAGCTTTCATTCCCAACTCCGTTGTTAACGCCTTCAACAAGACAGGGTCATTAGTAATTCCTACCTTTTCCAAGGCGGAATGCACTTCCATTATGTCATTATTCATATAATAAACCTTTTATTATTTAAGATTAAGTACTTTAACGTCCTTATGGAATAATTTTATAACGATTTATTGATATTTTACTACTGTCAATTATTTATTTTCATATTTTTATGCTTGGATAAAAGAGCAGATTTTTTATTTTTGAATTTATCTTTATTTTGTTATCAAAGTTGTTGTTCATTGGGAGTAATAATAAATTCAGGCTCAAAGAGTAATTACTCAAATCTTCAGTTTTTACCATATTGTAAGAGCCCCCTATGTTTAAAATGAACCATCTCTTGTTGCTTCTTTTCTCGATTTTGTAATTAATTGTGTATATGATGTACTTTTCGATATGTAGAAAACTAATAAAGAAATTGCTGTTTTGATCACTTCCTTTAGAGATTAAAAATTCTGTGCCGTTAATGTACCCCTTAATATCTCTTTTTGTTTCAATAATTTTTTCGTAAGTGTCATAGTCGCTGTATCTTGCAGTAATCTTCAGGTTTGTTTCTTTATCAACTTCAAAGATGGGTATTTCTAAACTTGAATATTCAAGCAAATAATTTGTTTCGACTGTCTTTAGAGTTTTGCTATCCAACGCTAAATCGGAAGGCCACACTATTTTGATTGATATAAAAAAGCTTGCAAGATTTTCATCTAGGAAGAAATCAATTATCGACTTTTCTTTTGTATTGAAATTTAAGTACTGTCTGACCCCCAAAATTTTGTCATTTGAAAACGAGAATGAGCTTTCAATAGTTGGTTCTATAATAACATTCTTTTTTGATAAAACTTTAAGGTAAGTTCTGCAAGAGCCTAAAAATTCAGCATGCCTTTCCTTGTGTTTTATTTTGCTGAGTTTTCCTTTTTCAAACCTCACATTATATTTCAAGTGGGATAGCGTGAAATTACCCTCCATGTTGTATTCAAGATTTTTGCCTGTAATAGATTCTGGATTGTTTGAATATTTTTCAAAGTTTTTACTTGTTAAAAATTCTTTTAAGGAATTTTCATTTATTTGGTATTCCTTTAGTCTCTTGTTTTGAAACTGTAAAATCAGTGCTTGCTCTTTTAATGAATTAAACTCTGGGATTTCCAGAAAATCTGTAGCTATTTTGGTTCCTTCTAGATTTTGTAACTTGATGCTATAAAGGTTCGTATCTAACTCCTTCAAGGAGAGTAAGAAATTTTTCAACTCCTGATTATTATACACTTCTTTAATTTCGTGAAAGTAAAGAAGTGTATTTATATTTTTTTTGTGTATTTCGGGATCTTGAATTTCGGATAGGAACTGACAATTGTTTTTATAAAAAACCAAATACTTCTTTTTATTTTTTGCATATCTTATTCCTTCTATGTAGTTGAAATTAAGTTTTCTGTATAGTTCAAGCACCTTCTTCCTCAGTTTTTCCATCTTGTATATATAAAACATAGGAGGGTTATCTTTGAATAAATCTTTATATCCACTACCAAATGGATTCTTTAAAGCCCAATATAGGTCTACATGGATCTCATCGTGTAGCATGTATTCATGAGGATTTCCGCTGTAAGTGCTTGGGATATATATATCTTCATTATTTTTAAGTCTTTTAAAAAACCATTCATTTAACTCCGGATTCAATTTCATAATTTCAAAAAAGTATGTCGGAAACGTCCAATGTATCTTGTAATATAGCCTCTTATTTTCAATCAAGTATTTTGTATTTGATAAGATAGAATGTAATTTGTTCTCAGCGAACGCGGTTATCGAGATAATGACAATGTAGGTAGTTGGACCCTTAAACTTTCTAAACAACATAAAGAACCATATACAAGTATATATGAGATTGGCATAAATGGTATTTGTTTTACAGTAGATTATTGGGTAGATTCTGTGATTTGAGTCTTGATTAATGAATAAAAAATTTTATATTCTTATATTGATATGTATGAGGTTTATGCTAACATTTACGGTGTTAGGCTTAAATTTAATTTTGATACTTAAGAGGGGTGAAGTTTATGGCTAAAGAAATGTATTTTAGTGAAGATGCTAGGAAGGGTTTGCTCAGCGGCATTGAAAAATTGTCGAATGCTGTAAAGGTGACTCTTGGGCCTAAGGGTAGGAATGTTTTAATTGATAAGAAGTTTGGGTCTCCTACGGTTACTAAGGATGGGGTTAGTGTTGCTCGCGAGATTGAGCTTGAAAATGCATTTGAGAATATGGGGGCACAGCTTTTAAAAGAGGTTGCTATTAAGACAAATGATGTGGCTGGGGATGGGACTACTACTGCTACTGTACTTGCTTATGCAATAGCTAGAGAGGGACTTAAGAATGTTTCTTCTGGAATTAATCCGATTGGAATAAAGAAAGGTATAGATCATGCTGTGTCTTTGGCTGCTGATAAGATCCGTAAAGCTGCGAAGAAAATTACCACTAAGGAGGAAATTGCTCAGGTTGCATCTATTTCTGCTAACAATGATACTTCGATAGGTGAAAAGATTGCTGAGGCTATGGATAGAGTTGGAAAAGATGGAGTTATTACTGTTGAGGAATCAAAGACTTTTGATACTACAATTTCTTACGTTGAGGGGATGCAGTTTGATAGAGGGTATCTCTCCCCTTACTTCTCTACAAATAAGGAAAACATGAGTGTTAGCTTTGATGATGCTCTTATTTTGATATGCGAGAAGAAGATTAGCACTATTAAGGAACTTTTACCTGTTCTTGAAAAAGTTTTAAATACGAATAAACCTTTGTTAATTATTGCGGAGGATATTGAGGGGGATGCTCTTGCTGCTCTTGTTTTAAATAGTGTACGTGGGGCATTGAAAGTTTGTGCAATTAAATCTCCTGGGTTTGGCGATAGACGTAAGGCTATGCTTGAGGATATTGCTATACTTACTGGAGGGGTGCTTGTTAGTGAAGAATTGGGGCTTACTTTGGAGAATGTCGAGCTTGAGCAGCTTGGTCAGGCTAAGTCTGTGAAGGTGGATAAGGACAATACTACTATCATTAATATTGGGAATAAAGAGCAAATAAGGGAGCGAGCAGAGCTTATTAAGAAGCAAATAGAGGAAACAAGTTCTGAATATGACAAGGAGAAGCTTCAGGAGCGCCTTGCAAAACTTGTTGGTGGTGTTGCTGTTATTAATGTGGGGGCTGTTACTGAGGTAGAACTTAAGGAGAAGAAGCATAGAGTTGAGGATGCTTTGTCTGCTACTCGTGCTGCTGTTGAGGAGGGTGTTGTTCCTGGAGGTGGTGCAACTCTTATTGAGGTGGCTATGTATCTTGATACTATTGATACAAGCAAGCTTAGTTATGAGGAGAAGCAGGGGTTTGAGATTGTGAAGAGAAGCCTTGAAGAGCCAATGAGACAGATAATTTCTAATGCTGGATTTGAAGGATCTATTTATATTCATCAGATTAAGACGGAAAAGAAGGGACTTGGTTTTGATGCAGCTGGGTTTAAATGGGTGGATATGATTGAGAGTGGAATAATTGATCCTGCTAAGGTCACAAGAAGTGCTCTTCAGAATGCAGCCTCAATTGCAGGGCTACTGTTAACAACTGAATGCGCTATTACTGAGGTTAAGGAAGAGAAGAGTGGCGCTGGCGGTGGGTATCCTATGGATCCTGGAATGGGGATGATGTAGGGGCTTGTGTTTCTCTAGTAAGAGCATGATGTTGAGGGGCTGAATTTGAGTGAAAGTGAGTTTGTTTTTTGCATTGGCTATGATGGCTCTAGGGCAATAATAGACGGGGAGCTTTTAAGGCAGCATAGAGACAAAGGCGTTGGGGAGCTTTTTGAGCTTGGTCTTTATAGGAGTGCTTTCGGTAAGGCTCTTTACAGGAAAGATGATGCTCTTATTAAATATTTGATTGAAGGGTATAATAAAATTAGTGGATCTAACTACAGTAAAGTAGAGGAGTTCAGTCTCCTCTACGGAGTGGTTTATCCGGATGACATTTCCAAGATAAGAGTTGTTTACGTTTAAAGTGTAGGAGATCGTATGTTTATATTGCAAGAATTTAGCCATAGCGGTAGTTTTTTTAGAAGCTTGTTGGTTTTTGTTCCTGTGGTTGCCATATTTTGGTTTTTAGTAATATCTCCTCAGCGTAAGGAAGAGAAGAAGAAGAAGGAAATGATACAAAATCTTAAAAAGGGTGATAGGGTTTTAACGGTGGGTGGGATTTTTGGCGTCGTTAAAAAGATTGGTGATACTGATGTTGTGCTTGAACTGGGTTCAGCTTCCGATGTTAGATTTGTAAAAACTTCGATCGAGAAGGTTATTTCTGAGAAGGTTGAGGATAAAAATTAAGATGGTAGAGTCGATTCGATGTTGCCTTCTAGCTTAAGGTATAAGGTGTGTTGAAATGAATAAGCTTTCTAAGTTTGTATTGATAGTGTTGGTGACTTTTTTTTCTTATCTTTTGGTGTCCCCTACTTTGAAGTGGTATTTCTTTACTGGAGATAGGGATAAAATAGTCAGTTCGTATTCAAAAGAAGCCTTGAAGGATTATTCTAGGAAGGAGGCCTTTGGGGCTCTTGTTAGGCTTAAGGAGTTGTATCTAAAGGATCCAGATGCGCAGATCCCTGATGATTTAAGGTATTTAATTCCGGTTGCAAAGAAGAATTATAAGGTTTATGGAAAGACTTTGCCTGTGCCTTTGGATGTTAAATCTTTGCGAGATGGGTTCTTAACCGATTCTGACATTGAAGAACTTGGCCTTGAGATCTACGGGCATTATGAGAATATAAAGAGAGATAAGAGTAGAATAATACAGCTTGGTCTTGATCTATCTGGGGGGATGAGTGTTACTATCTCTCTTGATTATTCAAGTCTTGAGAAAAAGTTAGGACGTAGCTTGAGTTCTTTGGAAAAAGAAGAATCCGTCGAGCGTACAATGCAGATATTGAAAGAGAGAGTAGATACCTTTGGACTTACAGAGCCTAAAATTGCGAGAGAGGCAGGTGGGAGTAAAATTTTCCTAGACATTCCTGGGGAAAGGGATGAGAGCCGTGTTGATTCTCTTTTGAGTGGCAAAGGTAATTTGACATTTTATGTTGTTGACGATGAAAGTACTTCTGTGCTTCATGCTAAAATATTGGAAGCTGGGCCTCTTTTTTCCGTTTCTGAGATTGAGGGTAGTATAAATCTTGGAGAAGGTAAGAAAATTTTTCCCTGGTATGTTAAGGATTCTTATGGTGTTGATGATAAATCCAGTGTTCGTTATTATGTTGTTGATTCTGGTGTTGGAAATTCTTTTGATGGTGCACATATTCGTGATGCTGGTGTTTCAAGTGACCACAGGACCGGTAAGGATATGGTTACATTTAGCCTAGATAATGAGGGAAGCGAAAAGTTTTTTGGGTTTACCCAAAGGAACATTGGGAAGGCTTTGGCTGTGGTTATGGAAGGCAAAATTAAATCTGTAGCGGGTATTAGTTATGCTATTGCTGGTGGAAATGTTTCAATTCAGGGAGATTCTTTTGATAAGAAAGAAGCTAATGAGCTTGCGCTTGTTTTTAAGACTGCGGCTTTTCCGGTTGAAATAAAAGTAGATGATCTCAGGGTTATTGGCCCTACTATCGGGCAGAGGACAGTTGAGCTTGGAATAAAGGCATTTCTACTTGCTCTTGTTTTAATTTTCCTATTTATGTTGGTTTATTACAAGGTTAGTGGTCTTGTTGCGGGATTTTCTCTGGTTTTTTATAATTTGTTTCTAATCTTGGCAATTCTGTCTGCTTTTAATTTCACTTTAACTCTTACAAGTATTGCAGGTCTTGTGTTGACTATGGGTATGGCTGTTGACATTAACATAATTATTTATGAACGAATTAAAGAAGAAATGAGGAATGGCCGTAAGTTTGAAAGGGCTTTTGAGGATGGATTTAAAAAGGCTTTTTGGACAATAATGGATTCAAATGTTACAACCTTTATCGCTGTTTTATTTTTAACTCTACTTGGAACGGGAGTTATCCAGGGATTTGCTTGGTCTTTGTCTGTAGGTATTGTAGCATCTCTTTTTAGTAGTTTAATTTTTTCAAGGTTTATTTTGGAAGTTATAGTTTCTTACAATAAGAGCAAGTTTGTAAGTATTTCTTGGAGTTCACGTTATGCAAAAAGTGTTTAATTTTTTGAGATACGGGAATAGATTGATGGTGATTAGTATTCTTGTGATTTTTTTTGGTCTTGTTTATACCTTTATGTATCATGGGGGCTATAATTGGGGAATAGATTTTTCTTCAGGGGTTAATATCAATTTTTCCATAGGTAAAGGGGGGGTTAAGGATAATGAGATTAAGAAGGTATTAGCATCTGCTTATAAGACATTTGAAGTTAGTGAGATTATATCAAGCGATGAGTCTAGGAGTCATTTTTCCGTTACAATAAAATCAGATGTTACTGATTATGCTCTTAATAAGGACATACGAGACGCCTTGCTTGAAAAATTAGAGGCGGAGTATGAAGTTGATGTTGAGATTCTTGATTCTTATTTTATCGATTCAAGTTTTTCGGCTACTTTAAGGACGAAGTCAACTTTGTTGGTTTGTCTGACGTTTGCGCTTGTTTTGGTTTATGTGGCGCTAAGGTTTAGATTGAGCTATGCTGTTGCATCAATATTTGCAACAATGCATGACATATTTTTTGTAGTTGCTTTTTTGGGGGTATTTAGGATAGAAATAAACAGTTCAATAGTTGTTTCAATATTAACTATTATTGGATATTCTCTGAACGATACTATAATTATCTTTGACAGAATTAGGGAAAATTCTAGGAAGCTTTCTGGTACTTCATTTTTGAGTGTTTTAAACGTGAGTATCGGGCAAACCTTGTCAAGGACTATTTTGACTTCTATTACCACTTTCGTTGCTGTTCTGTCTATTTATATATTTACCGAGGGAGCCATAAGAGATTTTTCTTTAATATTTATGGTGGGTGTGATTGTTGGCACGTATTCTTCAATTTTTATAGCGTCTCCTGTTCTTTTAACTCTTTACAAGAAGATTAAATAACGTTTTTGTTATAATATGGTGATATGAAGTTTTTTGATTTTGGATCATTGGGGTTTTATCGGTTTTTCGATTTTCAAAAACATTTAAATTTCAGTATTTTTAGGTACAGTTTAATAAACTATTACTCTTATAGGGAGCAGTCAAGTCTTATTAATGATGCTAATTTACTTAAAGATAAGATTGTATTTTTGGATAAGATATATAAAGATATAATTAAGACTGTTAACAATTCTTCAAAATCAAATGAGAGCCTGGATTTTAATAAGGAAATCTTTCATGATGCTTTAGATCTTACTAAAAGTTTAATAAAAAAATATTATCCGGAATTAGAGTTTTTAGAGTTAGGATGTGAGGCGCTTTTAAGTAACGAAGATATTTTTAACGAGTTTTTAGGTAGGCTTAGATATTTGAATTTTAGAGTAGATATTAGGCAAAAAATTGAAGAATTTGACAAGAAAAGCAAGACCCCATGTTCTTGCATAAGGATTGCCACTTTTTTTATTCAGCAAGAATTTTTAGAAAGGCTTGCAAGTACACTTGATTTCTTTTCTAATGAAGCTAATAACAATAATTTGAATTTAATTAACAAGGAAATTGGTAATTACTATGAAAAAGTAGAGCAGATTAAAGTAAGTGAAAATATTAAAGAAACACACAAAAAGTTTATAATAGAGCATACCAAAGAGAAAATATCAAAAATTATGAAGGAGCATAGTCTTGACATATCTAAATTGCTTGTTAAGATTTCTTTGCTAGACATTACTATTCAGTGTTTTGAGACTTATTATTTAAATTTACTAGAAACACTTCACATACTGTTGTCAATAAATAATATTATTGAAATTGGATTAGACGAGTTGCCAGATGCTATTTTTAATGATTGGAATGAGTTTATTTATTTGCGTAGGAAAGAATTTCAAAAACTTGTTTTGATTTCAGATTATGTTTTTCAGAAAAGAATAGTATCTACGATAAATTCTGGAGGATGGAAGTTTACATTTTTTACTCTTGCTCCTCGTCAGGGAGATATTGTTCAGTGTTCAATAGATATTAATAAAAGTTTTGTTAACTTTGAAGAGGGTATTAAAGAGTATGAGCTTAAGATAAACAGACTGAAAAATTTTAAGCTTGAGTGTGAAAAAAATTTGAAAAAATTCGGACATTTATTTGGTTATACTTTTTAAGTCTTTCATAAATTTTTATTTCATCTTCTATTTTTGGATCTTTATTGACAAACGGTCACTTTAAACTTCGAAACAGGGTTGCCTCCAGTTTTCAAAATTGGATTAATTTTATGTTTTTAATATTGGAATATCAACTTCAATTTTTTCGTTGATTGCTACTTACAAATTTTCTTTCCCATGCAAGTATATATCAGCGGTATTCAGTCGCTAAAAAGCCTGTTCTTTGCTCTCTTTATCTTGAAGTTATTTAAGTTCATTGTAACTCATTTTGGTGTTTTTAGATGTTATAATCAAGCTTAAAGTCTTTAAGTATGATTTATATGGTAGTTAAGCTTTTGCCTCTAGATGAGTTAAGTATTTACGTTGACCTTACCAACTGCTATAAGTCTTCACACTTTGCTAAAGTATTGTGTGAATTGTGTTGTTATTTAAAAAATTTAGGATACCCGAAAATTAAGACAAGTTATTTTAAATATGAAGTTTTGACAATTAGAAATAATATTTATTTAAAGTCTTTTTTAACATCTTTGTCCGAGAGACTTAATTTTATTGAATTGGATGAGTTTACCTTTGAAGTTAATCCCAAAGATATTACGCCTTTGCTTTTGGGAATTTTAAATGATTTTTTTGTTAGCAGAGTGAGCCTTGATGTAAAAAGTTTTTCTCCAAAATTTTTAGGGATTATGGGTGTGTCCAACGTATCCCTTAAGAATATAAATTTGGCAATAGACAATATTCGTAAATTTAATTTTGATTTAAATATTGATTTAAATATTAATATTCCTTATCAAGAAAAAAGGCATCTAAAGCTTGATTTAATGAGCTTGGTGGGATGTGCACCCGAGCATATATGTCTTTCAGAAATTACGATTGATGAGAGTAATTTTATTAGTAATGATGTTTTCAAAGATGATGTTTGTGATAATAGCAGGGACAAAGCTGAGGATTTTTGGTTTTATGCTCTTGATCTTTTAGAAGCTAGTGGATATATAAATTATGAAATTTCAAATTTTGCCTTAAAGGGATATGAAAGTAAGCATAATTTAAGATATTGGGAACTGAAGCCATATTTAGGCGTTGGGATAAATTCCGTGAGTTTGCTTTCTGGAATTTATAGGAGTGGGCTTAAGGCTATCATAAGGAAGGGTAACAACTTCTTAAGCGGAGAAGTATCTTTTGCTACCTTTGAGATATTGAGTGGTCTAGATTTTTTCGTCTACCATTTTATGACAAATTTCGGTATTAAGAAAGGGCTTGACGTCTCTCTTTTAGAGCTTAAGTTTAACTATGAGCAAGAAGATTTTGCTCAATTTATTGACTATCTTTTAAATCTAAATAAGGCAGTTGTTCTCAAAAATAATTTCCTCTATTTAGATGGACACGAAAGGTTCAAGTTGGATTTTTACCTTCGATTAATTAGAGAATATTTGATTGACACCTCTTTTAAAGTGAGCCTTAAATTTCTTTAATTTGTCCATTTTGGTAACATATAACTTTGGTGTTTTTGTGATTAAAAATACCGATTTCAAGTATTCCCGGAAATAGTTTGAAATATTTTTCTACTCCCTCAGGATTTTCAACATCCATTGCTACGTCCAGGATATAGTTATTGTTATCAGTTATTACTGCTCCCGCTTTGAGTTTGCAAGTTCTCAATATAGGATTAAAGTTCATTTTTTCTAGTCTTGCCATAATAAATTCAATAGAATTCGGAGCCACTTCAATTGGTACGGAAGTTTTTTCTCCTAAAGATTTTACAATCTTTGTTTCATCTGCAATAATTAACAACTCATCAGAATTATAAGCTATTACCTTCTCCATCAAATGAGCCGCCCCGCCGCCCTTTATTAAAGCTTTCTTTTCTAGTAGGATTTCATCAGCTCCATCAATTGTGATATCTATATTTTTTTTAAATTTCGTAAATTCAGATACATATGAAATTTCTTCTCTTGCAAGTAAATATTTAGTGTCACTACTTGTTGGATAAAGTTTTAAACCCTTTAAAGACCCAGATTTTATTTTTTTGCTTAAGTACTTAATTGCATAAAAAACAGTTGTACCAGTTCCAATTCCTAAATGCATATCGTTTTTCACATAATGTTCAACGGCGTATTGCGCAACCAATTTTTTTTGCTCTTCCACTTTCATCAAATTACTCTTAACCAAATGATATGGTATTAATTATATCATTTGGTTAAGGGTAATTTGCATCATAGAATATAAGCATTCAATGTTTTACTCCACACTTGTATGTGGTCAGTACTGCTTGATATTAACATTAGTTTCATTTTGTGATAGCTTATAGCTTAAAGGTTTGTTAAAAATAAAAACATTTCGTAGGAGATTTTATGTGTGAATTAGTTTTAGTTCGGCATGGGGAGAGTGAGTGGAATAGGGAAAACCTTTTTACAGGTTGGACTGATGTTAAACTTTCTGAAAAAGGTGTCGCTGAAGCTTTGGATGGTGGTAGAATCCTTAAACGAGAGGGCTATTCTTTCGATATCGCTTTTAGTTCAGTGTTAGTAAGAGCAAACGATACTTTAAACATTATTTTAGGTGAATTGGGTCGATCTTACATTGATATTGAGAAATCTTGGAGACTTAACGAGAGACACTATGGAGCCCTACAGGGATTAAATAAAGCTGAAACAGCTGCTAGATATGGAGAAGATAAGGTGTTGATCTGGAGACGTAGTTATAATGTCCCTCCTATGCCTTTGGAAGAGTCCGATAAGCGACATCCGGTTCATGATTTAAGATACAAGAGTATTCCCAGGAGTGAACTTCCTTCAACGGAGTGTTTAAAAGATACTGTTGCAAGAGTTATTCCTTATTGGACAGATAAAATTGCCAAGGCTATTCTTGAGGGAAAGAGGGTTATTATTGCTGCTCATGGGAATTCTTTAAGGGCGCTTGTTAAATATCTTGATAATATGAGTGAGGACGATATTTTAAAGCTCAATATCCCCACCGGTATTCCTTTAGTATATAAACTTGATAAGGATTTAAAGCCTATTAAACACTACTACTTGGGAGATGAAGATAGGATCAAAGCTGCTATGGAGTCTGTGGCTAACCAGGGGAAGGCAAAATAAAGAATTCATTGTACTTATAGCTAATGTAAGGGGTTGACAGTTTGGTTGCCTCTTGTATTTCTTTTTGTGTTTCTTTGTAAAATTCTTATTAAGGGTCAGTAAATTGTCTTACAATTTCTTCGAATTTCCCAAGACCAATAATTTTGATAAATGCTGCTAGTTTTGGACCCTTATCTTTGTTAATTAATATATTGTAAATCTGTTTGAATAGTAAGGGAGGCTCGATGTTATTGCTACGTGCAATTTTATAAATTTCGTTTTGAATATCTTTTTCAGTTATATTTTTGAAATCATTTTTTAGGAATTCTAGTAATTGTTCTACTGCTTGTCTGTTTTCATGTTCCAGTGGCGAGATACTATCGAAATTAGACCTCAATGAAAACTTAAAATCTTCGGGGGCGTAGTCTCTTATCCAGTTTAAGGCACAATCAATTTTGTTGGTGAGTTTTTCTTTTTGATAATCTTGTACGTCTTTTAAATATTTTAAAATTCTTTCTTTATCTCCTTCAAAAATTTGGCAAAGAACGCTTAAATGTCTGAAGCCAATTTGATAAGGGGTTCTCTTATCTGGTAATTTTGGTTGAGATAGCTCGTAAATTCTTCTAAAAGCTTTTTGCTTGCTTTCCTTAATGGTCTCAATTCCATAGTATACCCTTTCAAATTTGTCATAGTCCTCATATATTTTTATTACATCAAGATCAAACGATATTGAAAACTCTATGTTAGGTTTTGTTGATGCAAATAGAAATCGCGTTACCTCAGGAGTATATATTTCAAGTACGTCTTTTAAAGACACAACGTCACCAGAAGATGAAGATATTTTACCCCCTCGTCCCTTAATTGATATGAAATCATATTGAAATGTTATAGGCGTAGTTCCCCCAAAAATTTTTACAATCTTTATCGAGGTATCAAAACTTCCTCCACTACTATGATGGTCTTTGCCGGCAGGTTCAAAATCAACATCCTCATATTTCCATCGCATTGGCCAGTCAACCCTCCACGGAAGCTTTACAGCCCATGTTTTTCTTAAGTCAAGAGATTCGCTATTCCCGCATTCGCAGCGATATTCAATAGAATAGCAGCAATCATAACCTTCTACGCTTGTAGTATCCCTGTTACATCTAGTGCAAAAGATGCTAACAGGATACCAATTGTCATCAAGGTTTGTTGTTCTGTGTTCATTTAAAGCATTCGCTATTTCATCTCTATGGTCCAGAGCAAACTTAATCTGACTCGCATAGTCGCCTGACATATACTTCAGGGATTGATCTATGAATTCTGGATTAATTCCCACTATGGGTAAGTAATGTGAAAATTCAACTTCGTTTGCTTTCGCATAGCTTGACTCATTAGTTCTAGTATCAGGAACTCTAGTGATAGCCTGTCTTAAATAAGAAGCAAGTAATTCCTGATTCGGCATGTTCTTGGGTACTTTTCTAAACACATCGTAATTATCCCAAGAATAGATAAATCTAACATTTTGTCCCATATCTTCCAGAGCTCTTGCTACAAGATCAACAGAAATAACTTCCCTAAAGTTTCCAATATGCACAGTTCCTGACGGAGTAATACCTGATGCAACCGTGTAGTGCTCCTTCCCGCCCTTTTCCTCTACGATCTTTCTTGCATAAAAATCCGCCCAGTGAGCTGTTTTCATAATATCACTCCTGCCTGGACACTAATTCTATCATTCTGTTTTTTTTGTTTCAAGTTTTTAAAAATACCATTCTCCTAATTTATTAACCTTTGAATTAGCTTAGTTTCTTTGTTCCAGTTTTTCTTTAATTTGACTTGCAAGAAGAGACTGCATCTCCTTTCAAATATTTCTGATATTTTTGTTCTAGCTTCTTCTCCGATTTTTTTTATTCCTTTCCCTTCCTTACCGACTATTATTCCCTTTTGACTCTCTCCGGCTACAATGATATTTGCTCTGATAAAAAGACTTCGTCTTCTTTCTTCTAAAGTGTCAATATCTATATATAAAGAATATGGTAATTCTTCTTTAAGATTTTTAATTGTCACTCCTCTGATTATTTCGCTAATTCTTAAATTCATTTCTTGATCTGTATAATATTCTTCTGGATAATAAAGAGGCCCTTCTTTGAAATTTTCATAAATCTTACTTTTTAGCTCTTCAATATTAATTTTTTTCTCAGCGGATATTTTGATAATGTTTTCTCTCTTAATACCTTCTTTTTCCAAAAATAGCATTATCTCCTCTATCTTTGTTTTCTTAATGTCAATTTTGTTTATCACCACTAAAAAATTGACTTTGGATTTGACAATGATTTTTAATATCTCATTTTCTTCATCAGCAGGCGTGTCTTGAATGTCAATTACGTAAAGGATTAATTCTGCCTCTGTGATTGAAGAATACACATTATTCATCAAAGCTATATTGAACTTTTTTTTACTTAAGTGAAAACCGGGCGTGTCTATAAAAACAATTTGACCCCTTGCATCTGTAAATATTCCCTTTATCTTATTTCTAGTAGTTTGTGGGTTGTGTGAAACAATTGATATTTGCTTCCCACATATTGAATTTAAAAGAGTAGACTTTCCTGTTGAGGGTCTACCTATTATTGCTACAAAGCCTGATTTCATTTTAACATTCCTATTAGATACAATAATATATTTTTTATTACAATTAATGTATACTTATCCTTAAGCTATTTTGTTTAAGACTTTGTTTTAAAGGGTTTTTTTTGAAAAAGGGCGGTTTTGAGGTTTTTTGTGAGCAGTGTGGAGAGAAAGTTGGACTTAATAGATCTGAGTGTCCTAATTGCCGCTCCAAGTTGGGAGATATTGAGTGTCCTAATTGTGGGTATGTTGGGATCGTCTCTGAATTTGGGGAGGGGTGCCCGAAATGTAATTATAGTCCTTTTGAAGAACTTAAAGAAGCGCCTTTTAAAAGAAAACAGAGGGTGAGTGTCAGGCGTTCTTGGAACAATGTTGTCCTTTTTAGGCCAATATTTAATTTTGAGCTTACAGTTAATGTTATGCTTTATTTGTTCTCAAGTTTTTTAATAGTTTTGTTCTTTGTGTATGTCTTCTTTTGTTAAGGATAACTTAATATGGGAATTACAGTCTTTTATTTGTTTTCCGTTTTTTTATCTTTTCAGTTGGGAGATAGTGTTGCGTCTGTGGAAGAGAATGTTCGGCGACACTCTATCTTTTATTATGATGTTGAAGAGATTGAATTTTTTTATGCCAAAACACAGACTTTGAAATTTGAGGGCAAAACGCACATAAGGTATGCTTATTTTAATTTTGATGGAAATAAGCTCTACTCATATACTTTTGTTTTTGATAAGAAGTTGATTTCTCAATATGCTATCTTCCTCAGTGTTAAAGAAAAATTTGGAGAGGCTAGTGTTGTAACTCCTTTTAATTATATTTGGAATATTGGTGATTTTGTTATTGCTTTAAATGGTAATGTCTTAAGAATGACACTAACGTCTTATGTGGGTGGAGATAAGAAACCCTGAAAGCTTTTTTATTTTTTGTTTTGATTTTTTATATATCCTGTGTAGAACATGCTTACGATAAAGGAATTGTCATTAAAGATGTTAAATTTTTTGTTAAGCTTGCCTTTGATGAGTCTAGTAGAGCCAAGGGTTACATGGGGACAAAATTTGTAAATGAAAACAACGGCATCCTTTTTATGTTTAATAAAGAGAAAAATTTATCTTTTTGGATGAAAAACACTCCTGTTCCACTTGAAATTGCCTATATTAATACTGAGGGCATTATCAAGGAAATTTATAGTCTTATTCCGTTTTCAGAAAAGAGCGTAAGATCTATGTATAAGGTTAAATATGCCCTTGAGGTTCCTGAGGGTTCTTTTGCCAAATTCGACATCAAGGTGGGTGACAGGGTTAAATTCGGTTTTGATATTGATTCTGTAAGAATAGAATAACTACCTTGCCTTTATTTTTTGAAGTTCTTCCTCGACAATCTTGTTCTTCATGCTGTCTTTTTTTGTCTCTTCTTGCAAATCATCGTCAAGCTCACCGGGGTCATTATTAATATTACTAGTTTCTGCGCCATTGGATTTGATTACTTTTTTAAAAATAGATATTGTTGACGCAACTTCCTCGAACACGTCAAACAGAAAAACTTCTTTGGCGTTCTCTTCAGTTTTTACAATGTACACTAAAGAGTTATTACCTCTTTCAGGGTCATTAATGATTTCCCATGACCCGAAAACTCGGTTATTGTGGCTATCACTCATCAAGGATTCCGATATTTCGCTAATCCTGTTTGAATTTACATCAAAAGTTTCAACAACTCCAAACACTTCTCTTATTTTTGAATTTTGATATGAATTTAATTTCGACCTAACTATTATCTCTACCGTAGTTTCACCTAAAGGTTTCAATACAATAAAATCACCTTCCTTGTCTATCCTGTATTCGATTTTATTGCTATCAAGTATCTTTTTTATTCTCCTATCGTAGGTTATGCTCTTATCTTTACAACTCATAAGTATTAAAATAACAAAAATTATGGTATATTTTAGGACACTGATGCCTGGGACGCTTGTTTTTAACATTCTAGTGCTTATCATGTGATCATTATAGTTTAATTGTGGGGATTTTTGAAGTAGGCTTATGTACTTTACAGGTAGTGACTATTCTTATACGGTTATTCGGTCTAAGAGTAATTATGTACAAAGATCTACTTTTGGGATCTCTTTTGTGATTTTAAATAGGGGTACAAAAATTTTTAGGGAGGATTTGTTTGAGTTTCTCTCTAATTTTGATTTCATAAGGGAGATTATTTCTATTGAAAGGCAGAGTAATAGAGTCTCTCTTCAGTCTATTTCAGATACCTATGACAAGTTAAAGTTTGTATTGCTCTCCGAAGATTTGAATTCTGGGGAAAAGGTTAACTTGGCAATGAAGGAATCCATTTGTAGTTTTGTTTTTGTTTTGCAAAGTGACATGTATTTACTAAATCCCTTTTGGATTCCCAATATATTCAACGAGATAGTTAAAAAGAATGTGCTTCTCGTCGGTGGTGAATTTTTTGATAAGGAGGAAGAGATTGTTCCCTCAGTTTTTCTTCCCACTATTGATAAACATCAAAAATTAAATATTATTTTAGTAAATTCTGAGAAAGATTATGAGAAGACCTTGATTACTACGGACTATTGTGGTCTTTACTCCAGGGAAAAGTTTATCCAGCTTGGGGGTTTCGATAGGAGAATTGAGAATGAATATTTTCAAAGACTAGATTTTGGTCTCAGAGCCGTTTATTTTGGAGAAAATATTTTTATTTACAGAAAGCTTAGAATACAGTATACCGCTTTAAATTCTCCAGAAGATTTAACAAAAAATAGAAGTTTTTTGATTTTTTTGCTTAAAAATCACGTCCCTATTTTTATTGGGAATGGAATTAAGTTTTCGTTTTTAAGATTTTTTACAGTTTGTTTAAGACATGGCATCAATCCTTTGAGGTTTAGCAGAGAATTTAGAGAGATAAAGAACGAAACCATTAAAAATAGCTTAAGGTTTAAGGGTGACTTAAAGAGTGCAGTTGAACTTTGGGAAAATAATATCATTTATTAATTTGATTTTTGTTTGTGTGCACGTGGAAGCACAAGAAGTTTCCTACATTAACATACTTGATGCACTTAACAAGAAGAGATTTAGATTTGATTTTAATATTGAAAGTGATATTTTGACTGTTAAGCACGAGAGGGGATATCTTAAGTTTAAGATAGGATTTGAGTATTGTCTTTCCTCCACTGGATACTATATTCAAGTCGATCCTATCCTTTTAAGGAAGGGGGAGGTTTTAATAACTTTAAGGGCTTTGAGGCGCATTGAAAATTACTTTAAGTCCTTGAAAGATTATAGTAAGCCAAGGATAATGTCGATAGTGATTGATCCTGGCCATGGCGGGCATGATAGAGGAGCTGTTGTTACTCACAAGATAGATGGAAATGATGTTACCCTTTTAGAGAAGGATTTTGCCTTAATTTATTCCATACATCTTTATAAGGTGTTGAGTAATTATTTTTTGGATAGAAATATTTTGTTAACTCGTGTTGATGATGTTTTTGTCCCACTAAAGGATAGAGCTGAGTTTGCAAATGCAATTAAACCAGATTTTCCTCACAATGTAATCTTTTTGTCAATACATGCGAATAATGCTCCAAATCCTGTGGCTAGGGGAATTGAGTTTTGGTATCTTCCCGAGAATTCAAAGAGGGAAGTTGTTAAAAATCTTAAGGGATACGATATTAAAGGTAATAGGTACTTAAGAGAACTTAATGATATACTGGATGTTAAGTATAAATTTGAGTCAAAAAAATTGGCTGAGATTTTATATAAAACTTTTGTCGATGTTGTAGATGAAACTAGGGTGCGGTCGATTAGGGAAGAGCAGTGGTTTGTTATAAAAAATAGTAGTATGCCAGCTGTGTTAATTGAGATTGGATTTTTATCGAACATTTCTGACGCTAGTTTAATTTTGGATTACAATTACATGAGTAAGGTGAATATATTGATACTCAAGTCTTTAATTAAATTTATTGAATTTTATGAAAAGTAGTGTGTTGGGTATACTCGTAAGATGTAGATCTTTTTATTTTAGACGTCTTAATCTTAAAAAGGGGGGGTGGTCGGTTTTTGTATTTTGTCTATTCCTGTTTTTAAGTTTTTTTTATTCTTCATGTATGATTTTTTTAAATTATGATAATATCTTTTTTAGAAAGGTTTTTTATTTTTACTCTGATCGTGAGTTGATTTCTGATTTAAGGTATTTAAGAGAAAGGAAGACTCTCAAGGAAAATTTGGACTTTTTAGTTAAAGATTTTTTGTTGGGTAATAGCAAGGGGTTTTCTCTGTTGTTGGACACGAGAACTGCCAGGTTTTTACACTCTTTTATGGGTGATGGTGTATATTTCGTAAACATATCAAAGGAATTTTACGATTCTTTGGGTAGTGGTTATTATGGTTCTGGTAAGCTTGGGGTAGGTTTATTTATTAAATCTTTGAAAGAAACGATTGATTTTAACTATCCTGGTTGTGTAGGAGAGCTTGTCGTTTTTATTGAAGGATATGTCCTAAATGATGGGAGCGATGATTCTTCAGATTTGGGAGTTGTTTTATTAGGGAATAATTAAAAAAGAGGAATTTAAGTGATTTTTAGGGAAGGAGTTGTGTATTATGACAAAATTAAGATTTGTTTTTGTTTTATTGTTTTTTTTGCTTTTCGGTTCTGTTTTTGGACAGGAGGCTACCTTTGAGGCAGGAGATCGTCAGGGGAGTGAGCCTGGTGTTTTGGTTCTTGACTTTACAGAACTTGAAAAAGATCCAAGTTCAACCAAGCTAGATCTTTCAAACTATGTTGATTATGTTTATTCTGGGGCTTCAGGCATTGTTAAACCGGAGGATATGGTTGTAGACCTCGGAATAAGTAATTGGAGCGTTCTTTTGGCTCCTTCTGCAAGAATGCAGGCTTATGTGAGAAACTCTCTTGTGGCACCAGCTGTTGTTAAGAGTGATTCTAGGAGATATTCAGGTGATACTGTATTGGGAGTTAGAGTTTTATTTCCTAGTTATTCTCAGTCTTCTGCCATGGTTTTACCTCCATTTAAGATTCCCTTTTACTCTGGGGAGGATGGAAATCAATTTTTAGGTAAGGGGGTTATTGACAACGTTAAGACTATGAAAGAAGTTAAGGTAACCGTATATAGCTTGGGTTACGAAGTGGATCTTGAAGTTTTATTTGAAGATATGAGCGGTATGGAATATGCCTATCCTTTGGGGACTTTGAAATTTAAGGGTTGGGCTGACTTGGTGTGGTCAAATCCTACCTATATTCCAAATATAAACTCTAGAATAGTTAGGGATGATGTTCCAAATTATCCTATTGCCTCAAGTAAAATGAGATTCAAGGCCTTTAGGGTATCAAAGTCACATAGTTCAAGGAATCAGAATTTTATTTTTTATGTTAAAGATGTAAGGGTTCTTTATGATAAGTTGAATGTTTCACTTGACTCCGATATTGATAATGAGGCTGTTTTTAAGGTTTATGAGGAACAGGGTGCAGAGTCTCTTCGGAAGTTAAAAGCACAGGAGACTTTTAAAAGGGTTTTAAGAATTAGGGAAAATGTGTCAATGCCAGAAGGTTCTTTCCAAGATTTTTTAGAAAAAGATAATAAAAAGCCTGAGGCAGGCACACAAGCAAGATAAATTTGATTATGGAGGGCTAATCTTGAATTAGCCCTATTAATCTTAAGATGGGGAAAATAGACTGATGCTAGATGCAGAGA
This sequence comes from Candidatus Borrelia undatumii, assembly GCF_020882015.2. Lineage (GTDB taxonomy): Bacteria > Spirochaetota > Spirochaetia > Borreliales > Borreliaceae > Borrelia. The sequence continues at coordinate 708,591 of NZ_CP086555.2, forward strand.
ATGAGGAGCTGTTGGGTATTTTTTTTGAGGAGGCTCAAAATCTTGTAGATACCCTTGAAGAGAATATTATGTCATTGGAAGATGACCCTGATAATGCTGGGACTATTGATGAGATATTTAGGGCAGCGCATACTCTTAAGGGTAGTTCGGCCTCGGTTGATATGATGGAACTTTCAGAATTTACTCATGTTGTCGAGGATGTGTTTGATGCTATTAGAGGCAATGGGCTGAAAATTTGTCGTAATCTTGTTGATTTGCTTTTAAATTCACTTGATGTTGTGAAGGGTATGCTGGATGCACGCCTTAATGGAAATGTTTATCTAGAGGATGTAAGTGAACTTAAAGGAAAGTTAATGGGGTTTTTGGGCAAGAGTGATCAAAAAACATCTATGATGCCTTTAAAGGGGGCTAGTGATGATGGATTTTTGCTTTCGTCTTTTGACCTTCATGACATACGAGAAAGCTTAGGACCCGGCCAGAAGGTTTTAAGAGTTGTTATCAATTTTAACGAGGATAATCCTATGGCTACAATCTCTGGCATACAAATGTTTCAAGCTTTAAAAGATTTGGCACCAATACTTCATACTGTTCCCAGTTATGAGCAAATTGTTGCCGATGAATATTTGCCCAGGGTGGATTATTATCTGATATATTCAGATACCGATAATGTTGAGAGGAAAATAAATATATCCGATGTCGTTTTAAGTTACAAGATTGAGGAGCTTGACGTTGATAATGAGTTGGAAGAAGCAGAGACAAGGGAGAGAAGAAATATTGCTGGGTCTGGTATTGTATCTAAAGATGAAGTGCAGCTTTCCGGCGATGAGCTTGTAACCTTAAGAGATCGTATTGGGGATGCTAAGTTGTTTGAAGTGAAATTGAATTTTAACAGGGATAACCCTATGGCTACAATCTCTGGAATACAGATGATGCAAGCATTGAAAAGCTTGGGAGAGGTTTATAAGTCTATTCCTGACGATGTTGATTTATTGGCGGATAAATTTTTTGATGTGGTTGTATATTATTTAGTAGCAAATACTTCAACGGATAGCATTGCTAGAAAGGTAAATTTAGAAGATGTTATTGTTAGTTTTGAGATTAAAGAGGTAGTCCTAGAAAGTGCTAAGGGCCTGGTTTTGGATGCGGAAGGCGATGAAGATGTAGCTGTTAAGCATTTTAAGAGGGGAGCTCCTTTAAACGTAAATTTGATTAGGATTGATAGCAAAAGGATAGATTCTATATTAAATCTCGTAAGTGAGGCTGTTATAAATAAGTCGGCTTATAATCAAATAAATTCCGATATGGCATCTTTGCTTTACAGTTTTAATTATTTTTATGATTATCAAGAGAGTTTTCAGAGGAATTTTTTAATAGATTTGAAAGTTGTTTTTAAAGATATGGGATTGGAGTTGGAAAATGATGTTGAAACTCAAATAAAAAATTTGATGAACCATAAAATTGAGAGAACTTTACATGATATGGGGGAATTAAGGGATTCTTTCCTTAAAATTCTTCAAGATTCAAAATTTGCTTCCGGTAGACTTTCAAGGATAATTACTGAATTGCATGAGAGTGTTTTAAGGACAAGAATGTTGCCAGTTTCTGGTATTTTTTCGAGATTTTCGAGAGTTGTAAGGGATTTATCAAGGAAATTGGGAAAGGTTGTAGAGCTTGATACTGAAGGGGGGGATACTGAGGTCGATAAATCCGTTATAGATGATCTTGTAGAACCTTTGATGCACTGTGTTAGAAACTCTATGGATCATGGGCTTGAAACTGCTGATGAGAGACTTAGGAAGGGTAAGGATAGGGTTGGTCATATACTTTTGCGTGCTAGGAATGAAGGCAATATAATATCAATAGACATTGTAGATGATGGAAAGGGGATAGACCCAAATATTATTAGACAAAAATCAATTGAAAAGGGGATAATTAAAAAGGATGAGCTTCTTTCCGAGAGCGAGGTTCTTAACTTGATTTTTTCTCCTGGATTTTCAACGGCTAGTCGGATTACAGATGTTTCTGGTAGAGGAGTAGGCCTTGATGTTGTAAGAAAGAGTATTGAAAAGTTAAATGGAACCATTTTAATAGATTCAAAAATTGATGTTGGTACAACTTTTAAAATCAAGTTACCCTTAACATTGGTAATTGTTCAAGGGCTTCTTGTGAAATCAGGAAGTGAAATTTATGTTATTCCTTTAAATAGTGTCCTTGAGACGCACAGGATTAGCGAAGAAAACGTCAAACTGCTTGAAAATGAACACGAAGTTTACAATTTAAGGGAAGAAATTGTATCCGTGCTTAGACTTGATAAGCTCTTTAATATAGAGAGTCGTGAGGACTTATCCGAGAAATTTTTAATAGTTATTAACGTTGATGACAAAAAAGCGGGAATAGTTGTAGATTTCATTCTTGGAGAAGAGGATTTTGTTGTAAAGCCTATTAAGGATAGGTATGCTTCAAGCCCTGGGATAGTTGGGGCTACTACACTTGGAGATGGTAAGGTTGTTTTAATTATTGATGTTTTTAGGCTTTTTGAGCTGAGGGATATGAAGGGATAGACTTATGATGGACATAAAAGAGATTCATTTGGGAGATGACGAGTTGGGTGGGTATAAGGTTAGAGAGTCTAATTTTATTAACTTGGATTTTAAAGTAGTGTCTTTTAATATTGGTGATGATAATTACTTAATAGATATTATGAAAGTCAAAGAAATAAGGAAATCTAGTAATTTTACGTATGTCCCAAATGCTAGGAGGTACGTGGTTGGGCTTGATAATTTGAGAGGAGAAATAATATCTATTATTGATTTAAGAATAATGTTTAATTTAAAGACTAGTGAAAAGGAACTTGAGGATATCATGGTGCTCAGGAATGAAGATTTATTAATTGGCATTATTGTTGACAGGGTTAATAATGTTTTCTCAATTGACTCTTCTTTGATACAAGATCCTCATCCCGTTTTAGCTCAGGATACGCTTATAAAGTACATAAAGGGAGTAGTTGAGCATGAGGGTAAGTTGTACATACTTCTTGATATAGATAAGGTTTTTAGTTACGAGGAGGGGGAGGATGAGGGTTTATTAAAAAATGACACAAATATTGATTTGCCTTCTGCAGAGCAGAATCTGACTGAGCTTAATGCGCCATCTAATGATTCTGCAGAGGTGCTGAAGAGCATTGGGGATAATCTTTTTCAATATTCTTTCAACACGTCTTTGGTAAATGATGAGTTTTTAAGAGAAGTTGGGATAAAATTGGATTTAATCAATGTTAATGATGGGTCTTACGGGCGTTTTTTGGGTGAGTTTTATTCAAGGTCATCGGGGTGCTTGTGGGATGGTGAGTATTTAAGGGAGTTTCAGGATGAGGTTATTGGGAGGCATGTTAATGGCATTGGCGGTGTTGGTTCTATTTTAAATGTTTTTGAGGTTGGGTGTGGAGATGGAAAGGAGACAGTATCTTTTGTGAATGCCTTGTGTGAATCTTGTAAAAAACTGTTTAGAGTGATAGCCATTGATAATGATTTGACTAGGGTGATTGGTACCTCTGGTTTGGTTTTCTCGGAATCTGAGATTAGTTTGAGCGGGATTTATAGAAAGAATTCATTTGAACAAAGCCAAGGGATTTACAAGTTTAAGGCAGAGATTATGGATAATATTTTGTTTGAGTACTCGGATGCCATTTTGTCGGAGTTTCCTGAGGATTTGGGGATTGTTTTCTTAAGGGATGTTTTATGTTTTTTGAAGAGCGAGGAGCAAGCTTTGATTTTGGATACAATTGCAAAAAAGACCGTTAGTGGGGCTCTTTTGATTTTGGGAGATAATGAGGAGCTTAAGAATAATGATATTTTTGTAAAGGATAGATCTGTGGAACATTTTAACTTGTATAAAAAGGTCTAAAGGAGAAACGAATGAGAATAGATTACATAGAGCCATTTTTGGATGCTGCTTCTTCGGTTTTAAGAGATATGTTACTTGTTGAAGATATCAAGATGGGAAGTCCAGGGCTTAAATCAATCAATCAGAAAATAAAAGGGGTTTCTGTAATTGTAGGACTTGCGGGGTCTGTTGAGGGTAGTATTGCCATTGATATGGATGTTAGTACAGCTCTTTTTGTTGCTTCTAAGTTGAATTTTGAGGAGTATGTTGATTTTGAGGATGAAGAGACTAAGGAGATGGTTGCTGCTACTCTTACTGAGGTTGGCAATATTATTGCCGGCAATTTTGTTACTACGCTGCATGCTAAGGGGTTCATATTCGATATAACTCCACCGGCCTTTATTTATGGGGAGAATATTAAAATAAGCAATAAAGGTTCTGAGGCTTTGATTGTGCCTTTTACCTTGCCAGACGGCAAAATTATAGAAGTTAATATTGCAATAAGAGAGAGGGTTTGATATGATTACAGAGTTAAACTTATTTATTACTAGAAGAGAGGGTTTGATATGATCCAAAAGACTACTATTTCTATGGATTCTTCGGTTAAACCAAAGGGCATTAACTATGATACTGGGATTCCTTTTAATGTTTTGATTGTTGATGATTCGGTTTTTACCGTCAAGCAGCTTACTCAAATTTTTACTTCTGAAGGGTTTAATGTTATTGATACCGCTGCTGATGGCGAAGAGGCTGTGATTAAGTATAAGAATCATTATCCTAATGTTGATATTGTTACTCTTGACATTACTATGCCTAAGATGGATGGGATAACTTGTCTTTCTAGTATTATGGAATTTGATAAGAATGCTAGAGTGATAATGATTTCTGCATTGGGCAAAGAGCAGTTGGTTAAGGATTGTTTAATTAAGGGTGCGAAGACGTTTATTGTGAAGCCTCTCGATAGAACTAAAGTTCTCCAGAGAGTTATGTCTGTATTTGTTAAATAATTTGTTTGGTTGAGAAATACAGAATTTTAGTTCGCTTTATAGAAAATCATGTCGTTTTTTATCTCGCCCATGGCTTTGGTGGAGTAGGTTATGTTTAGGTTAAAGATTTCCAATTTGTCTTCCTTATTGTTTCCTATGTATAATTCAGTTTTATAGAAACCCCTTTTCGTGTAGAGCAGTGCCGTGCTTTTGAAAGCAGTGTCTATGGGTTTGATTTTAAATATTTTATATTTGGAGAAGCTTTTGTCAACAATTTCGCTTTTAAGCAGGTATTTATTGATTTCTCTGTGGGTTGGAGTTAGCTTGGCATAGTTAATTCTGTTCTCCATGATGCTTTTTACAAAACTTTCTGTTAATTCGTACGCTTGCACTTCATTTTGATCTTTAGGATATTTGAGGTAGTATTCTTCTTCCGAAATTAAATTAAAAGCGGAATATTCTCTCATCCTCTCAGAGGATCGCATTTCAATTGAAGTTGTTATTAATCGTGCATTAATTATTTGAATATTAGCAAGCAGTAAGAGAAATATCCTTCTTATCATGTCTGTTCTCTGTTAATATTCATTATTTTTTTAACTTTCTCTATTTCTAGGGGTATTCTAGTCCTTCTTTTTGTACTTAGCTTGTCTTTTAGCAAAATGTTGTTAAATTTTTTTGCCAGCTCATATATCTTTTCTTCGCTGAACAGAAATGGGATTTGAATTTTTCTATATTCAATTGGGTCTTGTAATACTTTTTGCATCAGTATGATTGGATTTAGAAAGCTTGCCTTGAAGAATTTGTAAAAATTCATTAAAAAAACGGCAAACGAGATAAAGAGAGAAAATAAAAATATTCCAAGAATGGAATCATTTTTTCTTTGTAAATACTTATCTATATAAAATTTTGTTTGATCCATTTCAATAATTTTATATTCACTGGGGCTATAGTAAAGGAACATGTCGTTGGATTTGGAATATATTGTATTTTCCATATCCTTAATCATTAATATAAAGGGATATTTTTCTTTTATATAATTTTTCTCAGTTGTTATCGAGATGTTCTTTATGATATTAAATTCTTGTTTTTCTGGAATTGTATTTGCAAAGCTTAAACTTGAAAATATTATAAAAAATATGAATGGAATTAGAAGACTTATTGAAAATGTTCTAGCGAATGCTATTATTATTAGATTTTTTTCTTTTTCGTTATAGTAAATTTCAATCATTAAATCATTGAATCTAAGGAGCCTTAGAAATCTTAATTTAAAAAGAGAAAGTATGATTGGATTTAAGATAGTTTCATGGGGGTCAATTATATTTTCAATTTGACTCAAACTGTAGAATATAAGAGGAATTAAGCAATGAAATATATCAAAAAATAAGTTATTCCTTACATATACCTGTAGTTTTCGTGAAAAGTAGGCCTTTGAAATTTTACATAAAAAAATTAATATAAAAATCAAATCGAACAAGAATCCGATGGATATAAGACCAAATCGGATTTTATAGGGTAGGAAGAGTACTATTGACAACTCTTCTATTAAGAATGCAAGTAGTGAGACAATCAAAGTAGCTTTTAAAACATTTGCAAATATCTTCACCATTTATTTTTCCTAGCTATTTCTAGAAGTTCTTTAATAACTCTTGGATCATAATCCCTTGAGCTTGATTGTTTTATTGAGAACCAGCTTTCATCATATCCTAAAAACCCTTTTGTTTTATTGTTTTTAATGTTTGGAATTCTTGTTCTATTTGAAAAAATGGATACTAATGTCGCAACTGGTGACATATTGCCCAAGTTCTCATACTTAAATAGGCTTTGAGTTACTAGGTTAGCCGTATTTTCGTCCAAAAAATCAACTTCTAGGCTTACCAAGCTCACTATATCCTTGATATTGTTCGAACTCAAGTCTATAGCCTTCTTAAAGCAAATCTTAATTATTAAAGCTCTTAATAAGAGTAAAACTTTTATGTAGTTTTTTATAATTTTTGAGGAATCAAGAAGATTATTTTCTTTTTTAATTAGATGTATTGTGTAAGAATTTTTGTCTTCAAAAAGTTTATTTATGTAAAATGTGATAAGACCACTACTTATAGCATTAAAATTGTATAAAAATTCTTTTCTGAGACATGAATTATTTTTTATGCAGTGGAATGTTGATTCCAAATCATTTTTACCAAATTCTTTTCCAAAAAGTTCTCTTATAATGTTGAAATCAATGGATTCAATGCTTGACAAAACCAGGGGAGTAACTATCGTATCTGTTTTTTCTTTAACGTATTTAATGAGCAAGTTAATATCGGATTTAAAATTTTCATCTATAAACGTTGAAATAGTTCTACTATTTTCTTCCAAATACTTAATTATCTCGACTTCTTTTTCAAAGACGGAAAGGCTCTTTATGTGCTCATGATTGAATAAGTAGTGATACAAGTGAGGAAAATACATCTTTGTATTCATTTTATTATGCTCAAAAGTTCAAAGGGTGCGTTTATGATGTATTTTGCTCCATTTGCTTTCAATTCCTCTATTGTTCTAAACCCCCATGAAACTCCAATTGGCAAAAACCCAGCATTTCTAGCAGTTATCATGTCAACATCACTGTCTCCTATATATGCGACCTCTTCAGCTTTTACATTAAGCTCTACTATCATATCAAGGGCGTTTGCAGGATCTGGTTTTGCTTCAAACCTTGAAGAGTAGCCTCTAATTTCAAAAAATTTTATATCCCCAAACATATTCTTTGTTAATGCTAGGAGTTCTTCATGGTTTTTATTGCTTAAAATTCCAATAGGAATATTAAGCTTGTTGAGTTCTGCCAGAAGTTCCGGTATGCCGTCGTATGCTCTTGTCTGAGAGGAAAGATTTTGATTATATTCTCTTACAAATTCTTTATAAAGATCATACTTAAGGCTTTTGTCATTAAAGTTAATACTAAGATAGTCTAGGGTTTTCTCTACGAATTTATCGAATCCTCTTCCAACAAAGCTACTAAATTTTTCTGCTTTGATTTCTTTGTAACCTAAATTTTTTAACGCAGAATTCATCGAAAACGCAATATCTTTAATACTGTTTACTAAAGTCCCGTCCATGTCAAAAATGCAAGCCCTTATTCCCATGATTTAATCCCTCAAAATTAGTTGCGTACCACGCTCCCATTTTATCATTATTTCTTGTCTTTCATTAATTCTATTTCACGATTTGAAACATTTTAAGTTGTCTTTTAATTTTTTCTCAATGTTCTTGCCAATGTTCCTATTTAAGTTTTATTATATCTTGTAATAGTTATGATTGAGCAGTATTTCTCTCTTGTTTATTTTCAGGATAGGTTTTAGTTTGTGCAAGATGTGCTAATTTTGGACAGGGTAACTAAGCGGTATGGAGATTTTGTAGCTAACGATGAAGTCTCTATAAATTTTAAAAGAGGTGAGATACATGCAATTCTTGGTGAGAATGGTGCCGGCAAAACCACTTTAATGAAAACCATTTATGGGGTGCATAGGCCTACTAGTGGGCGAATTTTTTTAAGGGGAAGGGAATTAAAACTTAAAGATTCAAGTGAGTCTATTCGTAACGGTATTGGGATGGTTTTTCAACATTTTATGTTAATACCAAAGTTTACAGCTGTACAGAACATCATTTTAGGATATGAGGATTCAGTGTTTGGGTTTATTAACTATCGAAAAGCATTAAAGAAGATACTCAGTATTTCTGAAAAATATGGCTTGGAAATAGATACTGACAAGCAGGTTCAAGACTTGAGTGTTGGAATGGGGCAAAAAATAGAGATAATCAAGGTTTTATATAGGAATGCGGACATTATTATTTTTGACGAGCCTACGGCAGTACTTGCTCCGAGTGAAATTGATGAATTTATGAAGATTTTAAAAATGTTGGTTTCAGAGGGACATACTGTGATACTTATTACACATAAAATAAGGGAAATAAAGGCTGTGGCGCAAAGGTGTACAATTATGCGTCTTGGGACGGTTATGGGAACTTTTGATGTTTCTGAAGTTGATGAAAAATTCCTTACCAGGTTAATGATAGGCAAGGAAACGGTTTTTGATGTATCTAGAAGACAGTGTGTTAACAGTGCAAATGTTCTTGAGATTAAGGATTTAAATGTTAAAGATGAGCGGGGTTTACTTAAGGTTAGAAATGTTAGTTTCAATATTAGAGATAGTGAAATTTTGGGGATAGCTGGGATTGAAGGGAGTGGGCAGGAGGAATTAGTTGAAGCGATTCTTGGTGTAAGAGAAATATATAGTGGGGATATATTTAAGAAGACGGGTGGTGATCTTGAATCTATAAAGGGACTTAGTGTAAAGCAAATAATAGACAGAAAAATTGGCAATATTCCATCTGATAGACAAAAACACGGTCTTATTTTGGACTTCAATGTTTTGCAAAATATTGGGATTAAGAGCTTTGATGATGTTAAGTATTTAAACATTAAAAATAAAAGCAAGAGTGGTGGCTTAAGTTTTAAGATATTAGATACCATTAAAAAACAGTTTGTTGGATTTAATTTAGGTTTTCTTAAAAGAGTAAGTAGACAACTTACGAATTCGTTTGATATTAGGCCAAGAGACATTTTATGTAAAGTTAAAAATTTATCTGGAGGTAATCAGCAAAAAGTAATTGTTGCTCGTGAGATCAATTTGGAGCCTGAGGTTCTCCTGGCGGTGCAACCCACAAGAGGACTTGATATTGGCGCAGTTGAAAACATTTATAAGAAGATATTGGAGCAAAGAGATGCAGGGACGGCCGTTCTTCTTGTCTCTCTTGAGCTTGAAGAACTTATGAGTGTTTGTGATAGAATAGCTGTGATGTATGATGGGCAAATTGTGGGTATTTTGGAGGACAATTTCGATGTTAATGTTATTGGTAAAATGATGACGGGTGGTATGGTCTAGATGGAATTTGGTAGCTGTAAGTGCAAGAAGGTAGCACTGAAATTTTTAAATACGCCAGCTTTTATTAACTTTCTTGCATTGTGTTTGGGATTTTTGGTTCTTGGTTTAGTGGTATCTTTTCTTGGTTATTCCCCCTTTAGAATGTATTACATAATAATAGAAATTATGTTTTCTTCTCCTAAACATTTAGGTTACATTTTAAGTTATGCGACTCCGTTGGTTTTTACGGGTCTTTCTGTGGGCATTGCTTTAAAAGCGGGACTTTTTAATATTGGAGTTGAAAGTCAATTTATACTTGGTTCAATTGTAGCTTTAATAGCTGGGGTTTTTTTAGAATTGCCTCCTTTGTTGCATGTGATTTGTGTTTTTCTTGTATCTTTCGTTGTCTCAGGGAGTTTGGGAATTTTAATTGGATATTTGAAGGTTAAATTTAATATAAGTGAAGTAATTTCGGGAATTATGTTTAATTGGATCATATTTCATATGAATAACATAATTTTAGATTTATCTTTCATCAAGAAAGAAAATAGTGATTTATCTAGGTCAATCAGAGAGAGTGCTTTTATTGATTTTTTTGGTTCTTGGAAGTTGTCACCTGAGGGACTTGCTTATAGAGCTGAGAACCCATTTATTAATGATTTGCTAAAAGCTCCTCTTAATTTTGGGATAATCATTGGAATTTTTTTTGCCATTTTAATATGGATTTTATTAAGTAAGACAATACTTGGATTTAAGATTAGCTCTGTAGGTCATAATATAGAGGCGTCTTATCGTGTAGGGATTGACATTAGAAAAGTTTTGCTATTTTCTATGTTCCTTGCAGGAGCCCTTTCAGGGCTTGCGGGAGCTGTGCAAGTTATGGGTGTCAATAAGGCAATATTTAAGCTCTCTTACATGGAAGGGACTGGTCTTAATGGGATAGCTGTGTCTTTAATGGCAAATAATTCACCAATTGGAATAATATTTTCAAGTATTTTATTCTCGATTTTGCTTTATGGGAGTAGTAGGGTTCAGAGTTTAATGGGGCTATCTTCCTCGATTGTATCTTTGATGGTAGGAATAGTAGTACTTGTAATTTCTGCTAGTCATTTTTTAAATAAGATGGTTTTGGAGGGTATAAAGGGTGTTGGGCGCGATAGTATTTCTAATTAGTGAAACTTTAGTGAATTCTCAGGCTTTAATTTTAGCAGGGTTGGGGGGGCTTATAAGTGAGAAAAGTGGAATAATAAATGTTGGCCTTGAGGGAACAATGGCTCTTGGTGCATTTGTTGGTGCTACGGTCGCATATTTTTATGGCTATCCATTAATTGCAATTTTTGTTGGAGGGTTTTCTGGAATTATTCTTTCAAGTCTTCATATGGTTTTTACCATTTTTCTTAAATCGAATCAGATAATAACTGGAATGGCTATTAATTTTTTAGGACCAGCCATTGCTATGTTGTTTGGTGTTTTTATTTTTGGTTCTTCCTCAACCCCTCCGATAGACACTAAGTTGCCCATACTTTTTGATGGAATTTTAGATAAAAAATCTCTTATGTTTCAAATTTTTGGGAAAAGATATTCACTTTATGTGGCAATGATGTGTGTTGTTATTTTTCATATTGTATTTGAACGTACTAAAATTGGACTCAGGATTAAAGCTAGCGGTGAAGATCCAGAGGTTTTAGAATCCCTTGGGGTAAATGTGGTTATGATTAGGGTTTTTTGCGTACTTTTAAGCGGCTTGTTTGCTGGAGTTTCGGGAGCTGTGATTTCTACTGTAATTACATCAAGCTATATGCAAGGAATTATTGGTGGGCAAGGTTTTATGGCTATTGTTATGCTAATTTTTGGGAAGTGGCAGCCTTTTGGCATTTTAATGGGTAGTTTTTTATTTTCTTTTGTAAGAACTTTAGTCGTTCTAATGTCTCAGGTTTCTTTTTTCCCCTCAATTATACCTCCTAAATTATTGATCATATTGCCTTATGTTGTTGTGATTTTAAGTCTTATGTTTTTTTCAAAAAAGAATTACGCTCCTAGGTCTTTAGGTTTGCCTTACAAACGAGATTAATTTTATTATTGCATTGATTTGAATCCTTTTTGAAACGCTGTTGAAATTATTTAAGGTTTATTTGGGAATTATATTTTTTGATCTAGAGTTATGGATGGTGTCTGTTGATCTTAAGTTTGTTAAAGTTATTAAATAACCGGTTGTTTTGCGAGGTAGTTTTATGTTGAAAATTAAATACAAGTTTGTGGGATTTTTATTCGTGTTTCTGGTGGTGATTATACTGTTCTTTTCTTGGATTTTTAAATTTGTTTTGGGTAATTACGTTGAAAGCTATTACAAGCAACTTACAAGGGGTCAAGTTAGAAGAGCTGCCTTTGCTATTCAAGCTTTGTTGGACACATTTTACATTATTGTCGATGGTACGGGATCTACCCTAGCCCTTGATGCTCTTTATGAGTATTCTTTTTTGAAAAATGGTGGTCGTGTTTTTTCGGGAGCCGAGATAGTTAAAATGAGGGATTATTCTAAAGTAGTGCTTGATACTGTTAAGTTAAATAAGAGATACCGTGAGCGGGTGTATAGGACGTTGGCGGATTTGAAGATAGATACCGTTTATGAGGAATTTGCATTTCTTGACTTTGAGGGGAGGGTAATTGTTACTACAAGACATGAAAATAATATGGACTTTGGACAATCTGAGTCGGGAACCAGATATTTTAAAAGAACTTTAGAAGGTTATAAAAGGGATAAGTTGAATTTTGTTGGTTGGTATACAGGTCTTACTGAGGGTATAGCGGGGGAGGTGGCCTTAAGGTCTCGTCAAAATGAGAAAAGGGCTTTTGCAGTGGTGGTTCCTGTATACTCAGCGGAGGATAAAGTGGTTCTTGGTTATTTGGTGGGTTATTTAGTTAACGATGTTATAAGTAATATTTTGGATAGATCTAGATTTGGTTTTTACAATAGGGGAAATTTACTTTACCTAGACCCAAGTAATCATGGTGTTAACCCCTTAATGGAGTACAATGAGGGCTCGAAGATGAGCTCTCGGTTTATTAGCGCTATAAAGAGCTCTTTGTCTAAGCCCCCAAGGCCAGCCGTTGTGGCAACTGAGGTTCCAGTTTACGAGATTGAGAGGACTTACTTTCCAGAGATGGGATTGGATAATTATTATGCTATGTTGCCGATTGACAGTAAGCTTGGAGAGGAAAGTGGGCTTTTGCTTGCAAGAATTCCATATGAGGATATTTATGGCGTTATTGAAAGTTTGTCTTTAAGATTTGTTATAGCTTCTATTTTGGGTATTGTTGCAATAGTAGCTGTTTTGGCTATGAGGATAGATGTAATTATTAGTCACAGACTGGATTTGATTAGAAATTTAGTAGGTGAGATAGTTCAGGGGAATTTGAATAAAGAACATAATCTTGATGAGAAATATTCTGATGAGCTTGCTTCTTTGGGTATGCAAATTGTTAAAATGAGGGATAATATCGCAGGTGCCATTAGGAGTGTTCTTCGCAACATTAGTTATGTTAATAAGGCAAGTGTTGAGGTTGCCAATTCGAGTCAAAATTTAAGTTCTAGTGCACTACAACAGGCTTCAACGCTCGAAGAGATGTCAGCAAACATTGAACAGATATCTGCTGGGGTCAAAATGAGTGCCAATAATTCTCGTCAAACGGAGCAAATTGCCTTAAAGACTAATGAGAATTCACAGATAGGGGGCAAAGCTGTTGAGGAATCTGTTATAGCTATGCAGGATATTGTTGAGAAGGTCAGTGTTATCGAGGAAATAGCTAGGAAGACCAATTTGCTTGCTTTAAATGCAGCAATTGAAGCTGCGAGAGCTGGGGATGAGGGTAAAGGTTTTGCCGTTGTGGCAAGTGAGATCAGGAAGCTTGCAGATTTGAGCAAGATTTCTGCTCTTGAGATTGGTGAGCTAGTTGAAGAAAACTCTAGAGTTGCTACGGAAGCGGGTTTAATATTTAGGGATATGTTGCCTGAGATAGAGGAAACCACTAATCTTGTTAAGAAAATTTCTGATGAAAGCTCTAACCAGGACGAGCAGATCACTCAGTTTAAGATGGCTCTTGATCAGGTTGGAGAAGTTGTCCAGGCTTCAGCATCAAGTAGTGAGGAACTTTCAAGTATGGCTGAGAAAATGCTTGAAAAGTCCAAAGAGCTCAAAAGTGCAGTTTCTTTTTTCAAAGTTAAAGATATGGATGTTTCTGGTTCTGAAGACTATTTTGGTTTTGCTGAGGAAGATAGCGGTCTTATGTCTGAGGGTGTTACTTCTTTGAGTAAGGATGATAGTTTGTCTTTGGGAGATAGGCAGGATGATGTACATGGTAACTTAACTGTAGGCGATAAGTCTATTAACAAGAGAGTGGATCCGAATAAGGCTATTGATGTGGTCGGTAAGAAACTAAATTTTGATGAAGATTTTTCAGACTTTTAGAATTATTTTTGTAAGAGGTGGTAATGTATGAAACTGAGAGCTAGGATATTGCTTCTTGTTAGTGTTCTTATATCAATTTTTATTTCTGTATTGTTTTTTGTATTTGGAATGTTGATTAGTAATAACTTGACGGATCAACAGCTGAATCTTATGAAGAATCTGATTGGAAATGTAAGGAATTCTTTAGCAATTTATATTTCTTCAATGGAAGAGAGAGTGAAAATTAATTCAACGTACTTAAACTCCTCTTCTAGATTTGAATCAATTTCTGCGCTCAAGTCGAAGAGAATGGAATTCATTATGGAACAGACTGAGATGTTGGTTAAAACAGGTAGCAACATGATGATAACTGATAAGAAGGGCGCCATAGTTTTTACTACTGCTGTTAAAGATAATAGTGATTATGGCATTTCTGTTGCCGATAGGGAATACTTTATTAAGTTAAAGGAATCCAGTTCTGTTTATAACTCCTCTGTGCTTTTAGCAGAACCTGGTTCTATTGAGGAAGGTTTGGTTAAAGGTGTTTCCAAAATAAGGAACAAGGTGGGTCAAATCCCTTACTTAATGATAGGAGTTCCTTTGAGGGATTATGAAACCAGTGACATCCTTGGTTACTTCATGCTTTTTTATGCAACCGATTATGTCTATAACTCTTTTAAAGGGATTAGTTTTGGAGCATTGGGAACCGGGAGAGCAATGGTGTACGATAGGACAGGTGTGTTTCTCATGCATCATACTTGGCTTCCGGGTGATAATTTGACCACCGTTAATCCTTATTATGGTAATGTGGTTAAGGGTACGGCTGATGATTTAATTCAGAAGAATAAAGAGCTTGTTGTTATGCATTATTTTGATCCTAATAATGGGAGGCCGTTTGTTGGGCTTGCTCAAAAGTTGAAAGGCCGGCTGTCTCATTTACCCTTTATAATATTTTTACGGGTTACCTCTGATGATTTTTACTATATGAGTAGACTGACTACTTTGATTTTGGGAGTGGGTTTTGTAGTGACTTTGTTGACGCTTGGCCTGGTTACAATTTATCTTGTATCTAAACTTAGTTCCTCTTTAAATGGGGTTTTGAGCTATTCTGAAAGGTTGGCTTCTGGAGATTTTACTGCCACAGATAATCCTTTAAAATGGGAAACTTTAGAGCTTCATAGGCTATATGAGAACCTAGAGCTTTTAAGAACTAGTTTTTCATCTATAGCAAAGGGAGTTATTGAAAATCTTGACTATCTTTATGAGAATGCAATTCAGATAGCAAATGCAAGTCAAAATTTAAGTTCCGGGGCGGTAGAACAAGCTTCTACATTGGAAGAAATGACGGCAAACATTGAACAAATATCTCAAGGTGTTTCTGAGAATACTGAGAGTGCATCTACTACGGAGAATATTGCTGTTAATACCAATGAAAGGACAAAGAGTGGGCATAAATCTGTTGTGAAAGCCATTAAAGCAATGGAGGTTATTACAGATAAGATAGGGATTATAGATGAGATAACAAGACAAACTAATTTGCTTGCTTTAAATGCTTCTATTGAGGCTGCTAGGGTAGGAGAGAAGGGTAAGGGCTTTGAAGTTGTTGCCGCAGAGGTTAGGAAGCTTGCCGACCAGAGCAAAGATTCTGCTAGGGAAATTATTGATATAGCAAACAGGAGCTTGACTATTGCAAGTAAAGCAGGCAACAATTTTGAGCAGATTGTTCCTGGCATGGAAGAGACAGCCAGACTTGTTAAGAATATTACTAAAGAGAGTTCTAATCAGAGTAATCAGATAGGACAATTTAAGAATGCGATAGAGCAGGTTAGTCAATTGGTACAAACAACAGCATCAAGTAGTGAGGAATTGTCAGCAATGTCTGAAAAGATGCTAGAAAGTGTTAAAGACTTGAAAGAATCTGTTGATTACTTTAAGGTTGATAAA
Organism: Candidatus Borrelia undatumii; assembly: GCF_020882015.2. GTDB lineage: Bacteria > Spirochaetota > Spirochaetia > Borreliales > Borreliaceae > Borrelia. Next base: position 724,749 of record NZ_CP086555.2, read on the forward strand.
TAGGGTTTGTTTTGGTGCTGCTATCTGCTACGTGGGGGAGTGTGTTTTTAAAACTTTAAGGATTTTGCCTCCCCCCAGGCACTCGTCTTCTTGATAAAATATACAGAACTGCCCTGGAGAGATTCCGTGGTCTTCTTCTTGTAGGGATACTTGTATGATATCGTCCTCCAGCATGTTTACTCTGCATTTCGTTTTGTTCTCTCCGTGTCTTATTTTGACGCTCAAATTTTCAAAATCTGGTGGTTTATTTATCCAGTTCGTTCTGTGGATCAGAAAATTTTTTTTCCCCTGCTTTGGGTGATTTTTACTGTTGGATATGTAAATGATATTGTTTTTAATATCCTTTTCCGTCACGAACCATGGACCGTTGCCCAGCTTTATACCTTTTCTTTGTCCGATCGTAAAGAACCAATAACCACTGTGAGTTCCAAGTATTTTACCCGTTTCCTGTTCGATGATGTCACCCTCAAGTTCTCCTAAATGATATTTGACAAATTCATCGTATTTTATTTTTCCTAGAAAACAAATCCCTTGACTATCTTTTCTGTTTTTATTGGGAAGGTCTATTCTTTGTGCTAACTCCCTTACCTCAGTCTTTGTCAGATCTCCTAGGGGGAAGTGTAGTCTTGATAGCTGTTCTCCGGATAGGTTAGATAAAAAGTAACTTTGATCTTTTATTTTGTCTTTGGCCTGTTTAAGTATGTAATGATTGTTCTTATTCTCAATTTTGGCATAATGACCTGTGACCACCAAATCATAACTCTTATTGATTTTATCAAAAAAAGCACCGAATTTGATTCTCGTATTACAAAATATGTCCGGACTAGGTGTGTTTCCGATTCTTAATTCTTCGATAGCATAAGTTACTACCCTTTTGTAATACTCATCTTGTAGATTGATAACGTCGTACGGTACATTAAATTTTTTGCACACGGCCTCCACATAATCAATGTCTTCCTTCCAAGGACATTCTCCGATGTAGGAAAGTTCATCCTCAAGCCATACTTTTATATAAAAGCATGTCACATGCTTACACCCTCTTTTTATCATTTCATAAAGAGCCACAGAGCTGTCTACTCCGCCAGACAAAAGTACTGCTATTCTCATAATGTATTTCTTTTCGAATTATATCACATTGATTTTGATGTTTTTATGATCTATAGTATAATGTCTGCAAATCCACTTTGTTAGGGGGGGCGATGCGAGTAGGGATAAGTGATATTAGAGTTTTTTTGCCTCTTAATTATTTGGGGTTTTCTGTTCTTTTAGAGAATCCCCTATATAGGGCTGATAGTAATTTTTTTAGAAAATTCAATATGGCAATAGATTCGACCCTTCAGAGAGGATTTAGATTTACAAGTCCTAATGAAGATAGTGTTACTATGGCTAGTTCTGCTGTTAAACTTATTTTTGACAATAATGATCTTGATTTGGAAAAGCTAAGGGTGTTTTTGGGTGGAACTGAAACGGGAGTAGATTATTCAAAATCAATTTCGTCTTACGTTCAGGGGTCTCTTGAGTCTGCTGGTATTTACTTGAAGAATAATTTTTTAAGCTATCAAGTACAGCATGCGTGTGCAGGTGCCGTGCTTTCTTTGCACAGCGCTGCAAGTATTTTAAGTCATCTAGACAAGTCTGAATATGGGGTGATATTTTCTAGTGATATTGCACATTACAGTAGGCTTACTACAGCTGAGATTACTCAGGGAGCTGGGGCTGTGGCTGTTCTTGTTGAACAGAATCCTAGGGTGTTATCTATTAATTTGTCCGAATTTGGGGTTTATACGGATGATGTCGATGATTTTTTTAGGCCTTTTGGAAGCCTTGAGGCAAGAGTAAAAGGGCGTTATTCTATTGAATGCTACAATAGAGCAAATGAAGAGGCCTTGGCGAATTTTGCGTATAAGAAAAATATGAGTATTAAAGACCTATTTTCTAGGTATAGATTTATTTTACATGTGCCTTTTGCAAAGATGCCTATAGATTCAATGCACTATATTTTGAGGAAATATTATAGTGAGGATGAGTCTATATGTAATGCTTATTTGGATTCGATAGATTTTTATGATTCTATTGAGGCTTCCAGAGAAGTTGGAAATTTGTATACAGGTTCAATATTCTTATCTTTGGTTTCTTATTTAAATAGAGTGTTTTCAAAGAAAGATATTAGTGGAGGAAAAATACTCCTTTGTTCCTATGGTTCTGGTAATATTATGGTTGTTTATGAGCTTATGGTTGAGGAAGATGCTTATTCTGTTGTTAAGACTTGGAATGTCGATAAAATTTTGTCCATAAGGCACGATGCGAATTTTGATGAATATAAGGATTTTTTGGAAAATAAGATGGTTCCCAGCGAATCTGATGGGTTTTATTTAAAAGAAATTAGAGAAGATGGATACCGAGTTTATGGGTATCGAGCCTAATATATTAAAGAATAAGAGAAGACATATTGGGATTTGTTTAAATAAGTTAGATGTTAGCAAAAGTGATAGCCTTTTGGGTCTTGTTAATTTGAAACATGATGCGCTTAGTGAGCTTGATTTTGACGAGATAGATACTAGTGAGAGCATATTTGGCTATAAGATTGCCATGCCCGTTTTTGTGTCATCGATGACAGGAGGCGTTAGAGAAGGAAATATACTGAATAGGTCTCTTGTTAAAATTTCAAATGATTTAAAAATTCCAATGAGTTTAGGCTCTTTTAAACTTTTGTTTAAATATCCCGAATATATTAAAGATTTTACTTTAAGAAAATATGCTGATGATATTCCGTTATTTTCAAATATTGGTGCCACTCAGGTAAGAGAATTTGGAACTTTGAAAATAACTGAAATGAATAAGAGGCTTGAGGTTGACGCTGTGGTTGTCCACTTGAATACGGGACAAGAATTAATGAATTCTATGGGAGAGAGGAGTTTTAAGGGAATAAAGGATGCGATTGCTAGGCTTTGTTCTTCATCAAATTTACCAGTAATTGTTAAGGAAACGGGTTTTGGAATGTTACCTGAATCAGTTGTTAGCTTGTTAAACCTTGGAGTGTCTTATGTAGATCTTGCGGGTAGCGGTGGAACTAATTGGGTTTTGGTTGAGGGGATTAAAGAAGAAAATTTAGGTGTTTCTTCTTGTTTCTCTAATTGGGGCATAGCTTCAGTTTTAACATTAATGAGTATTAATGACTCCCATAAGGATAAAGTTTTTGCGTCGGGTGGGTATGAATCTGGAATAGATATTGCAAAGGGAATTGCCCTTGGAGCTAAATTAGTGGGAGTCGCATCTGCTATCCTTAGAGCTTTTTGTGCTGGTGGTGAAGATGGTTTGTATAAGCTTTTAAGAGATTATGAATATGTTTTAAAAATGGCCATGCTTTTAAGTAATAGCAAAAATACAACAGAGCTTAGGGCAAACAAATATTATTTAAGTTATCCCTTATCACTGAATTTAAAACAATTCAAAGATTTTATATGAGACTTAGTGAAAATTTTAGGAAGAAAAGTACTACAGAAAAAAAAGAAGAAATAAAAAGCCTTTTAAAGATAGGTGGGGGTGATTTTTTCTATGATTCTGTTGATGAAGATTTTCTTTTCAGCATGATAGAGAATTATGTTGGCTATTTATCCCTGCCCGTTGGTATTGTTAAGAATTTAAGGATAAATAGTAAATGTTACGCTATCCCCATTGCCACAGAAGAATCTTCAGTTATAGCTGCATTAAATGGAGCAGCTAAAGTGTTCAGAAATGCTAATTTGGAGTATTCTGTGGGTGAGGTATTAGGAATTGCTCAAATTTATATCAAGACAGATAAAGATTTAAGCAATGCAATGCTTGCCCTTTTTGATAAAGTTGATGCCTGGTCTAGCTCTATTTTACGCAATATGAATGAGAGGGGTGGAGGATTTAGAAGGATTTCAACTAGGTTTATTGGTGAAATTGGTATTCAAAAGTTAAATATTTACGTTGATGTTTGCGATAGTATGGGTTCAAATTTGCTTAATTCAGTAGCTGAGAGGGTGGCTTATCATCTTACTTTAGAGTTTGGATATGAGTGTATTTTAAAAATTTTAAGCAATGATTTAGATGATTTTACTGTAAAGGCTAATTTCAGGTTAAATATTGGGGAGTTGCTTGAAGATAGGCAAAAGTCTTTAATTTTGGCTCAAAATATTTCTCTTATTTCCAGGATAGGCTTTTTTGAAGAAGAACGTGCTGTTACTAACAATAAGGGTGTTATGAATGGCATTACGGGTTTGTGTATGGCAACGCTTAATGATACAAGAGCTCTTGAGGCTTGCATACATAAGTTTGCATCAAAGAGCGGCAAGTATCTACCTCTTAGTAAATTTTATGTTTCGGGTGATAATTTGGTTGGTGAGATTGAACTTCCTTTGCAAGTTGGGGTTAAGGGAGGAGCTGTAAGTACCCATGAAGCGGGTGTGCTGAGCTTTAAGATTATGGGAATAGATTGTAAAAAGGAGTTTATGGGGGTTCTCTCTTGTGTAGGGCTTGCAAGTAATTTTGCAGCCTTAAAGGCTCTTGCTCTTGATGGAATTCAAAGTGGGCATATGAGATTACATGTTAATAAAATTTTATATATGATTGAAAGGGATTATAATATCTCCAGTGATGAGAGAGAAAAAATATTATTGAGGATGAAGCGTAGTGAGATTTATTCTCTTGATTTTGGTCTTAAGATTTTGAAGGAACTAAGGGGAATATGAAGGTTGGGTGTAGGGTTAATGCTAGTTTAGCATTAATTAAGTATTGGGGGAAAAGGGATAATTTCTTTAATTTGCCAGCTACGTCCAGTATTGCTGTGAGTGTTGATAAATTTTATTCAACAAGTGAGCTTGAGATTTCAAATAGGGATGAGATAGTTTTAAATTCAAAGATGGTTGTCTTACAAGAGAGGGAGAAGAGATTTTTCAATTATGCAAGAAAAATCTTAAATGAGCCGTCTGTTGGTTTTAAGGTTAGTAGTGAAAATAATTTCCCAACAGCCGCGGGGCTTGCAAGTTCAAGTTCTGGGTTTGCGTCTATTTCTGCCTGTATTTTAAAGTATTTTAATCAATATTCTCATCAAAAAGCTTCAGAACTTGCAAGAATAGGGTCGGCTTCAGGAGCCAGGGCTATTTATGGTGGATTTACGATTTTTAAGGAAGGAGCTAGAAGTGCATTTCATGTAAATAGTTCAAACCATTTTGATGATTTGTGTATAATATTTTCTATAGTTGATAGGAGCGAAAAGGAGATTTCCTCAAGAGCTGCCATGAAGCTTTGCATGCAGAACAAGTTTTATTGGGATGCCTGGATTGAGTCTAGCCGGGAGATATTTAAGGAAGCCTTGTATTTTTTTTTAAAAGGTGACTTTTGCAGACTTGGACCCAATATTGTGAAGAGTTATCAATGTATGTTTGCTTTAATGTTGTCATCCTCTATCATTTATTTTAAAAGTAATACTATAGAGTTGATAAAATATGTTAATGCTCTTAGGAATAGTGGTATTCCTGTTTTTGAGACAATGGATGCTGGACCACAGGTGAAGATATTTTGCTTGAAAAAAGATTTAGAATTGATTTTAGATGGACTTAGTAAAAATTTTAGAGATGTTGATTTCATTGTCTCAAGAGTTGGCAGTGGTTTAAAATGGATTTAATTAATTTCTCTGTACCTGGTAATTTACTCTTAATGGGTGAGTATTCTATTTTGGAAGAGGGTGGTCTGGGTCTCTCAATAGCGATTAGTGAGAGGGCTTATTTTACTCTTAAAAGGAGTAATAAGTGGCGCTTTTTTAGCAAAAAAACCAAAGCAGAGGATTTTGTTCTAGTAGAAAATGAAGATGATTTCGTTTTTAAAATGTTTAGATATTTAAAACAAAGGTATTTTATTGACCTAGAAGATGTTCCTTGTGATGTTTACATTGACACTAGTGTTTTTTTTTTAGCTGGTGGCGTGAAGAAGGGATTTGGGTCTAGTGCCGTTGTTGCTGTTGGAGTTGTTTGTGGTATTTTTTTACTGACGGGTGACGTTATTTATCCCAAAAAGGATAAAATTTTTACTTGTTGTCTAGAAGCTTATAGATATGCCCAAGGGGGTATGGGCAGTGGATACGATATTGTCACTAGCATCTTTGGTGGTGTTGTTCAATTTAAAGGAGGGAATATTCCCACATATAAGTTTTTAAAGAAGATGGACCTTAGTGATTTTTATTTAATGCAGGGCAGTAAGGGAGTGAAAACCACCAGTGCGATTATTAAATACGGCGAGCATAGAGCCTCTTTGATTGATTTTATAGAAAGTATGAATAATGTGATGAGGGAAATTGTCCCTAGCTCTAGTAATTCTTATTCTTGTTTTCTGTCTAGTTTAGAGAAAGCAAAGAAAATAGGATTAGAAATTGGCAAAAGGATAGGAGTTTCAGCTGATTTACCATTAAATCTTGCTTATCTTGAAAATGAGTGTGCTTTAATTAAGGCTTTGGGAGCTGGTAACGAAACTTTTTTAGTTCACAAACCAAATTTTGAAGTTTTTGATCAATTCAATCTCAGTTCAATAAATTTAGATTTGGATGGTGTAAGACTTTAAAAGTGAATGTTTGTAATAAAAAAACCTTCTAAAATATTGTTAATAGGCGAACATAGTGCTGTTTATGGTTTTCCAGTTATTGGCACAACAATACCTCTTTATATGCATTTAGTATATACCTTTTCTAATTCTTGGAAGTATTTAGGGGTTTCTTCTTTAAAAATAGATAAGGTAGTGCATTTTATTAAAAATAGATTTAGTAAAGTTAAACCCATTGAATTTTTAATATTTTCAGAGATTCCAGTTGGAGTTGGTCTTGGGTCTTCTGCTAGTCTTAGTTTATGCTTTGCCGAGTATGTTTTAACGCATGATGAATATAGGAAGTGCGATAAAATTTTGTTGGCACGTGAAATTGAAAATGTTTTCCATGGCAGGTCTTCTGGTATGGATATTTTGCTAATTGAGTCAAATGGATCCTTTTATTTAGAAAATGAGAATAATACTTTGATTACTGAAAAAATAGAACCTTGTAATTTCTACTTTCTAGTAGGAGCAGTAAGAAGAGAGGTTGAAACGAGTAGAATAATATCTGATTTAAATCATAAAATAGCTCTTAATAACAGGCTATTTGAGATTATTGAAGAATTAGGATCTGTTGCTAGGGATTCTTATTCTGCTTTTTGTAGGCGAGATTTTTCTTCATTAGTAAATAACATAAATACTGCAAATGATTGCTTAACGTCTTTGGGTGTATCCTCAGATATTCTTGATTATATAATAAAAAGAGGGAAAGAATTTAAAGCTCTCGCTGGCAAGTTGAGCGGTGCAGGGCGAGGCGGAGCTTTTATTTTGGCCTTTAAAGATGAACACGACACTAGAACGGCCTTAAAAGAACTAGGCAAGGACCTAGAGAAAAACAACATTAGTCCAATTTTAAAGCTCAGAGTTTTTAAGTTTTAAGCCCCAGCCAAGGGTACCCCAGCCGCCATCAAAACAAGTCTTAAAAGGGAACTTTGGGTTCAGAGGGAGTCGAACCCCCGACATCCTGCTTGTAAGGCAGGCGCTCTGACCAACTGAGCTATGAACCCCTCTACATTAATAGACATTATAAAGGATATGTTTTATTCATGTCAATTTGTTTGAAATTTTTCTCCAAAGATGATTATGAATATGTTTTTATTGTTTTGCGTACTTACAATGTGGCCACCCATTCTGCTTGTATCCTTATTTAGAAGAGCTTCTTTGTGGGGTGGGCTGCTAAGCCAAGCATCTATTATATCTCTAACACCCATACCCGCCGCTAGGATTTCTTTTGTCCTGCAAAAATGTTTGTCGTATTTTTTAACTCTTTGCAATGGAGTTGTGCTAAAAAGAGTGTGGGTTAATACATTATGTTTGCTAAGGTTTGTCACGTATTCTTTTGCGACTATCTCAAGAGTTTTATCTATTTCTAATTTTTTCAAGTCTAGACTGTCCCTTAATTCATGAATTGAAGAGTACAGAAATTGTAGGTTTTTATCCGCACTTAATGGTATAGATTGGGTTGCAAGGGTTAAAACAATTAAAATAAATTTTCTTTGCATAATTACCCTACCTATACTAAAATGGTACTATCATACCATATATCTAACTGATCTTAATAGGGGGACAACATGTTAAATCATTTAGATTATTTAAAAGAAGATTACTTGAAAAAGATAAACCGGAAGCTTCAAGAACTGTCATCGGGTCTTCATGTTTTTTATTCTAATTTAAGGGGTATTCATTGGAATATAAAGGGTGTTAATTTTTTTGTTATGCATAAGAGGACACAAAAGCTTTATGAGTACATTGCAGAGGTTATTGATGTTTTAGCTGAGAGATCTAGAGCATTGGGTTGTGATTCTGAATTTAGATACTCTGAATTTGCTAAAAGCTCTTTTATTAAGGAACTTAGCATAGAATCAACCTCAAATTTTGATCTTTCAGTAAAGAGCATTGTTAATGATCTTGAAGTCATTCTTGGAACTATCTTTGAGATAAGAGGTATTGTTGAAGATGCATCTGATTATGGATCGGCTAATATTTTAGATGATATTATGGCCGCTCTTGAAAAATATTTATGGATGTATAGATCTTTGCTGGGGCATTGTGGATGTTCATGCTGTGAGGATAAATGTTGTAAGGAAAAGCATTAGTCTTGTGGTATGATACGGGGGTAAGTTTAGAATTGTTTTATATGTGTTGATTGGTAGTATAATCGTATTTAATTTATGTAAAGCTATAGTAAGTCTATAGCTTTAGTCTTTTGTTCGAGGTCGTTATGGAAATTAGGAATATTGGGATTATGGCGCATATTGATGCTGGGAAAACTACTACTACGGAGAGGATAATATATTATACTGGAAAAACTCATAAGATAGGAAATGTTGATTCTGGCAATACCATTACTGACTGGATGGCACAGGAGCAAGATAGGGGTATTACAATCAGCTCTGCTGCTATTACTTGTTATTGGCGGCAGCATCAGATAAATATTATTGATACTCCTGGACATGTTGATTTTACGGCTGAGGTAGAAAGATCTCTTCGTGTGCTTGATGGAGGGGTTGTTATTTTTAGTGCTGTTGATGGGGTACAGGCACAAACGGAAACGGTGTGGAAGCAAGCTTCAAAATATAATATCCCGAGACTTGCTTATATTAATAAAATGGACAGGGTAGGTGCTGATTTTTTAAAAGTTGTCGAAGATATAAAAAGCAAGTTTAATATTATTCCAATAATTTTGCAGATTCCAATTGGAAGTGAAAATAATTTTGAAGGGATAATAGATATTATTCGAAATAGGGAATTACGCTTTGAGTTTGAAGAAGGTAGGCCGGTTGTTATTGAGAGTAAAATTCGCGGAGAGCTTACGGAAGATGTTAGAGTTTTTAAAGAGAGGTTAATAGATTCCCTTGGTGATTTTAGTGAAAGGATTGCTGATCTTTTCCTTGAAAATTGTGAGATTGACGATTCTATTATAGTAGAAGAGATCAGAAAGAACACTATTAATGGATCCATTATTCCTGTTTTAATAGGAACTAGCCTTAAGAATATTGGAATAGAGCCTTTAATGGATGCGATTGTGGATTATCTTCCAGGTCCTTTCGAGAAAAGTTTTAATGCGTATTCTTTAAAAGAGAAGAAAGATATACTAATTGATCCTAGGAATGAGGAAAGGTTATCGGCTCTCGTATTTAAAGTTCAATATTTTAGTGCGATTGCTGCACATCTTTATTTCATTAGGGTGTATGCAGGAGAAATTAATTCATCGAAAAAGGTTATTAATGCTGTTAGGAATAAGATCGAAAAGTTTACAAGAATTTTTAGGGTTTTTTCAAACAAAAATGAGCAGATTGATGGGGTGAGAGCAGGGGATATTGGAGCAGTTATTGGACTCAAGCACTCTGTAACAGGAGATACTCTTGTTGAGGAAGGGAACGAAATTTTACTTGAGCCTTTAGTGTTTCCAGAGCCAGTTGTATTAATCTCTATTGAGCCAGAAAGGACATCTGATGATTGCAGGCTTAAAGAAGTTCTTGAGATAATAGCCAGGGAAGATCCTACTTTTAGTTATAGAGAAAGCAAGGAAACAGGGCAGTTGCTTATATCCGGGATGGGTGAATTACATCTTGATATCATTATTACAAGAATTAGAGATGAGTTTAAACTTAACGTTTATATGGGAAAACCTCAGGTGAGTTATAGGGAGAGTTTGAGTTTAAAGATTGATGATGTATTTGAGTTTAGCAATATTTTTGCAGGTAAAGAGCTTGATTTAAAAATTGGCATAGCTGTTGCGCCTCTAGACAGGGGCTCGGGTAATAGAATTGATTTTGAATGTGATATTGAGCCTTTGTTCAGGGCCGCAATACTTAAAGGGATTACTTCTTCCCTTTCAAGTGGCGTTATTGGATATCCTATTATAGACACAGAAGTTAAGATTACTTCATTAAATTGTGATAAGGGTAAGATTAGTGAGTTTGCTATTGAGTCAATAGCAGGGCTTGCGTTTCATGAATTTTTTAAAAAAGCGAGTCCTATTAAGCTAGAACCTATAATGATGCTGGAGATTAGAGTTCCCGTTGAATATACCGGAGAAGTGGTTTCTACATTAAATTATGTTGGTGGAATTATTCATGCCATTAGTAGTACTGAGGATTGTGAGATAATAAAGGCCGAGGCAGCTTTTGAAAAACTTTTTGGATATACTTCTACTCTCAGAAGCTCTACTAAGGGAAGGGGAACCTTTACTATGGAATTTTCTTACTTTAGGGAGAAGTGGGATTGATTATTGTTGAAAATGTTGTATCTATTAGGGTAAAACATTTTGTTTTTATTAAAAATAATCAATTAAGGAGCGTTTTAGTATGTCAAGTAAGTCTTATTTTGATGGGGGCGTTTGTGAATCAATTTGTGTATATGTTGGTGCGGCCGTTATTACTTGTTTTACCCTCGGATTTTGTTTTCCTTGGGCTTATTGTATGGTGTGCAAGTTTCATGTTGATCACACTGTTATTGAAGGACGTCGTTTGAAGTTTGAAGAAGATGGTGCAAATCTTTTGGGGCATTGGATCATCTGGTGGGTTTTTTGTGTTATTACTCTTGGGATTTATGCTTTGTGGATGGGAGTTAAGGTTGAAAAATGGAAAGTTGAACATACACGTTTTGCAGATTGATTTTTAATTGCAAAAATGTAGGTTTAGTTTTCCATTTTAGTTTTGGTTTTATTGTTTAAGGTATGTTCCGTGTGTGCCCAAATTAGTGTGCACGGTTCGTGTTTTTTTGTGTACTCGTTTTTTATTTTTTGGAGCACTAGGACTTTATGCTTGATAGTGGGCTTTAGTGTTTGAGTATTTTGCCGGGATTAATAATTAATTAGAATATAATTTTAGTCTTTAAAAAAGAGATTTTTTGTCTTTTAAGTTCTACTAGAATATTATGGTGATTTTTTGATATCATGTCTTATTATTAATATTTTTTTATTTTAAAAATAAAGGAGGTTATGTTATGCAAGGTGAGAACATGGTTTCAATCAGAGGTGGAAATAGGAAAAAAATACTCCTTAGCTTGAAGAATATGCAGTATTCAAGAACAGATTTAGCCCGTAGGTTATCATTAACGAATGCTGCTGTTACAATTCTTACTAATCAGATGATTAAGGAGAATATTTTAGTTGAGGTTGGTTCAAAGGAAACGGATATTAAAAAACATGGGCGAAAAGAAATACTTCTTGATATTAACAAGGATTTTGCATATTCGATGGGAGTAATTATCTCGAGTAATTATTTTCAAATAGGAATTGCAAATCTTAAGTGTGAAGTTTTGATAAGCGAAACTTATTCTTTTGAACCGCCGGTCAGTGCTTATGAAATTTTAGAAAAAATTAAAGATCACATGATCGAGATTATATGGAAGCATAATTTTTCAAGAGATAAGTTTATTGGATTAGGGTTTAGTATTACTGGAATAATTAAGGATAGGGAATCTGGGATTGTTAATGATAGCCATGGAGCATGGATTGAAAGAGATGTCCCTGTTAAAGCTATACTGGAGGAATATTTTTCACTCACAGTATATCTTGAAAGTTATGTTAAAAACCTTTCTCTTGCTGAATTTATGGGCAAAAATGTTGATAATATCATGTTTTTTGATTATACGGATACTGCTGAGCTCTCCATTTGGTCTGAGGGTAATGTTTACTCTGGATTTAATAATAAATCTGGTATGGTTAGTCACATGGTCATTGATTATGGGGGTGAGAAAAATTGTCCTACTTGTGGAAATAAGGGGTGTGTTAATATGTTAATATCCAATTTTGCTCTCCAGCGTTTAATATCGAAAGAGTTTATGAATGGAGAGATCCCTGAACTTTATGACAAGTATGAAGGCAGACTTAAGAAAGTTACTATATATGATATTTTTTCTCTTCATGAAAAATATGAATTTGTGCGGAAAATAATGGAGGATACAGTAAAGTATTTAGCGATAGTTATAATCAATATTCAAAGGATTCTTGATTTTAATTATTTGGTGCTTTATGGACAAAGTTTTAAGCTTAAAAGTTTTTTTGACTTATTAAAGGAGGAAATAAAGAAGTTAAATAAAGAGAGTATTGTATTAAAGCTTAGCTCTCTTGATACAGAAGTGTCAGTTATTGGGCCCGCGTCTAGCGTTATTTTTAATAAGTTTTATTTAACAGGAGGAGATATTGATTAATGTTTTCTTTTTTTGTATCTTATACCTTGTGACATTTTGCGAATGAGGATAGTTTTTAGTGTTTGGTGAGCTAGGGATAGGTTTTAAGAATTTTGTAGGGTATATCTCTGGAAGATCTGTAATAGGTGAGAGGAATATTGAGGAGGCGGTACGCACTATTAAGAATGCTCTGGTTGATGCGGATGTCAATTTGAGGGTGGTGAGGCGTTTTATAAATTCCATTGCCGAAGAGGCGAGGGGAATTAAGGTTTTAAGGAATGTTGATCCTGGGTCTCAGTTTGTTAAGATTGTTAATGATAGGCTTGTAGATTTTTTGGGGGATAGGCATTCTGAACTTATTTTAAATCCTGTTAACAGGCAATCGTGTATTTTGATGGTTGGGCTTCAGGGGTCTGGGAAGACTACAACTTGTGTGAAACTTGCGATGCGACTTAAGAAAGAAAATAGGAAGGTTCTTCTTGTGGCTGGGGATACTTTTAGGGCAGCCGCAGCTAGCCAGTTAAGGATTTTGGGAGATCAGATTGGTGTTTCTGTTTTTTCTCTTGAAGGAGAGACGGATCCTGTTAGGGTTGTAAGAGGAGCTATTAGATATGCTAAAGTGAAGCTTTTTGATACTGTTATAGTAGATACTCGGGGTCGTCTTGAGGTTGAAGAGCTGTTGTTAAGGGAAGTGAAAGAAATTAAGGAAATGCTGCTTCCTGTGGAGACAGTTTTGGTGGCGGATGCTATGACGGGTCAGGTTGCTGCAAATGTTGCAAAGGAGTTTAATGATAGTGTAGGGATTACGGGTGTAATTTTTACAAAGTTTGATTCTGATTCTAGGGGTGGGGCGGTTATGTCTCTTAAGACTATTTGTGGGGCTCCTATCAAATTTGTGGGTGTTGGGGAGAGGCCAGAAGATCTTGATATTTTTTATCCAGATAGGGTTGCTTCACGAATTTTGGGTATGGGAGATGTTGTGAGTCTTGTGGAGAAAGCCCAGTCTGTTATAGATAGAGAAGAAGCTTTAGAGCTTGAAGAGAAAATTAGAAAATCTGGATTTAATTTTGAGGATTACTTGAGTCAATTTAAATACTTAAGAAATATGGGGGGTGTTTCTAGTTTGATGGGGATGCTTCCGGGTGTTTCTTCTGAAATATTGGGTTCTAGGATTAGTGAAGGGGAGCTTAAGAGGGAGGAGGCTATTATTTATTCTATGACTAGGAAGGAGAGATTGAATCCTGTTTTTTTAAATAATCCTTCGAGGAAGAGGAGAGTAGCTTTAGGAAGTGGGACTACAGTTTTTGAGGTAAATAGACTTATTAAAAAGTTTAGTCAGACAACTTTGGCGATGAAAAAAATGAAAAATAAAAGCTTTCAGAATAAGATAGCATCTCTTTTGGGAGGAAAAGGAGGAATGATAAATTGAGTGTTAGGATAAGATTGAAGAGGATGGGCGCAAAGAAGAGGCCTTATTATAGGATTGTAGTGATGGATTCTGCTTCGCCCAGAGATGGACGGGCTATTGAGGAACTTGGTTACTATCATCCTGTTGAAAAGCAAAATCAGACTAAAATAAACGAGGATAGATTTAAAGATTGGGTGAGTAAGGGGGCTATTCCAAGCGATACAGTTAAGAGACTTTTAAATAAAAATAGATTTAAGGTGGAGGATTAGGAGGACTTGATGAAAGAGTACGGTAATGAAATAGAACTTATAGATTTTGTTGTAAAATCTCTTGTGGATAAGCGGGATGAGGTTAAGCTGAATGTGGTCGAAGGCGAGAAGTCAACTATTTTGGAATTAAGGGTTGCTACGAGTGATGTTGGAAAGATAATAGGAAGAAGGGGTCGCATTGCAAGGGCTATAAGGACGCTACTCAGTGCATGTGCTGCAAAGACAAATAGGAGAGTTCAGCTAGAAATTTTGGACTAATTTATGTTTGTAAAAGGCGTAATAATGTCGTCTTATGGAATTAATGGTTATGTCAAGGTTAAGAATGTGTCCAATGGTTTTGAGGAGTTTTTAGGATTAAAGGGGAATAGTTTAGTTTTGAGGAAGGGGTTTTGTTCTTCAATCGAGGTTAGGGTTGAAAATGTGACTCTAGCTAATGGTGTGCCGTTGTTAAAGTTTGAGGGATTTGATTCTCCTGAGAGCGTTAGGAATTTGGTTGGTTTTGAGTTGTGGGTGGGTGATGAGCTTGCATCTCAATTGGAGGAAGGTGAGTATTATTTTGGAAAACTTATTGGCTATAGCGTTGTCAACGATGGGAAAGAGTTGGGGGTTGTTGTTTCTTTTTTGGAGTGCGGGAACTGCGCTCTTCTTGAAGTTAATACAGGAGTTAGACTGTTTTTTATACCTTTTTTAGATGTTTACCTTGGTGAGATTGATATGGGGTTGAAAACTATCGAGCTTAAAGTGTTAGAACTTTTAGAATGAAAATTACAATTCTTTCTTTGTTTCCGTCGATAATTACTCCGTTCTTTGAAAGTTCAATAATGAGGAAAGTTGTGGATAGGGGTATTTTGAGGTACGAGCTTGTCTCTATTCGTGATTTTTCTAATGATAAGCATAAAAGATGTGATGACACCTCTTATGGCGGTGGGGCGGGGATGGTTTTAAAGGCTCAGCCTGTATCGGATGCTCTTGATTATGTGAATTCAAGGGAAAAAACTACGATATTTTTAACTCCGTCTGGGGTAAAATATAGTCAGAAATTGGCATATGACTTGTCAAGAGAAAAGGAACTTGTTATAATCTGTGGGAGGTATGAGGGACTTGATCAGCGTGTGGTTGATTTGTATGTTGATCTTGAAATTTCAGTTGGAGATTATGTGCTTTCTTCGGGTGAAGTTGCTGCTCTTGTTTTAATAGATAGCATATATAGGTTGTTGGATGGTGTAATAAACCCGAAATCCTTGGTTGAGGAGTCTTTTGGCGGTGTATATGGTTTGCTTGAATACCCTCATTATACTAGGCCTTATGAATTTAGGGGACTGGAGGTCCCTGTCGTTCTTCTTTCGGGGCATCATGAGGAAATAAAGAGGTGGAGGTTTGGTAAGGCTGTCGAAAAGACGAGGAAGAATCGGTATGATTTGTACCTTAAGTATTTAGAAATTAGGGGAGAAGATGATGGATCTAATAAGGCAAATTGAGGCTAGAGGGAAGAGAACGGAAGTTTTTGGTTTCAGAGTAGGAGACACTGTACGTGTTGTTTATAGGATTATTGAGGGAAGTAATGAGAGGACACAGAATTTTGAAGGTCTTGTTATTTCTATTCAAAACAAGGGTATTGGGAGGACTTTTTTAGTTAGAAAGATTTCCTCGGGGATTGGAGTTGAAAAGATGTTTCCGATTCATTCTCCTATTATAGAGAAGGTTCAAGTTTTAAAGCGAGGGAAGGTGAGAAAAGCTAAACTTTACTATATGAGGGGTAGGATTGGTAAGGCTGCTATGAAGGTAAAGGAGCGTACTTATGTTAAGAACATATAAAAATTGATAAAAGATACTATTGAATTTTTGTGGAATAAGTACCTTGGTTTTCTTTCATTCTTGATTTGATTCAGTTTGTCTTATGGGGTTAGTTGCGGGTCATTTTTCACTTGTGCTTGGGTTTGTTCTTGTTCGAGGTTTTTGGGATTGTGTTAGACTGGGATGTCGTGTTTGAGTGATAGGAAGGGAGTGGTGGCTCTGGTTCATGGTGTATTGATTTTATGCTGCCCTAGTCGGTCTTAATAAGAAGGGTGCTTGTTCTGCTGTGGTGATTTAGGAGATAGTAGTTGAAGTCTGAGGGAATTAAGGGAAATCGGGCAGATTTTCGAAAAACCAGTAGGATCCCATACTGGAAGAGAAAAAGATCCGAGTCTGGTGTTAAGAAACAAAAGAGTAGGTCTTTTGGTGATAGTGACAAGTCTGGTAGTGCTCATTTTAACAAAATGGGAAATCACAAGACTAATAGGCCGTTAGAAAAGAGATTTAGAACTCGATTAGTTGATAAAAAGGTTTGTCCTATGTGTGAGAAGCAAATCAAGGATATTGCTTCTTGTATGTCTGTGAGTTTTGACAATGAATGCAAGCCTATACATTTTAATTGTGCTGTTAATAAGATAAGAACGGATAATAACCTCTTAAAGGGTGAAGATTTGGTATACAGGGGTATTGGTAAGTTTTTTGTTGTAAACAGGCTTATTAGAGGGAATAATTTACCTTTTAAAATAATTAGGGAAATTGATTTTGAAAATTTGGAGGATCGTCCTGTTTGGCGAAAAAAAGTCTTTGAGGAGATGAGTAAAGGATTTAGATTTTATTGATTATGAGAATAGCAGTGTTTCCTGGCTCATTTGATCCCATTACTTGGGGGCATATTGATTTAGTCAAAAGGGCATCGTTTATTTTCGATGAGGTTATTGTTCTTGTCGCTAAAAATAGTAATAAAAGTTATTTGTTTAGCGATGCTGAGAGGTATGAGCTTACTTGTGAGGTTATGAGATCTTTATCCATTTCGAAGGTATTTGTGGATAGACACGATGGATTGGTTGTTGATTATGCTCTAAGGAATGGTGTTGGTTTTATTGTAAGAGGTATTAGGGCTTTTCATGATTTTGAGTGTGAGTTTGAGAGATATGTTATTAATAGCAAACTTAGCTCTGCGGTGGATACAGTTTTTTTGCCAAGCAGCACTAAGTATTTATTTGTGAGATCGGATTTTGTTAAAGAATTAATAAAAAATAAAAATTTTGATCTTTCTAGCTTTGTTCCGGAGCTAGTCCAAAATAAGTTAAAATTCAAGTTTGTTGACAAATGGTCTTAATAATATATATATTATTAAGATAAATTTGTTGTTTGTGAGGAGACAAGAAAATGGCCGTTCCGAAGTTTAAGCCTTCAAAGTCTAGAAGTAGGACGAGGCGTAGTATAAATATGAGAAAAAAAGTGCCACAGCTGCAGGAATGTTCGAACTGTGGCAACCTTGGGGTGAGGCATAGACTTTGCTTGAAGTGTGGTTATTACAGAAATAATCAGTACCTAGAGTTGGGTTTATAGGTAGGACGAGGATTGTATATTTATGGAACAAAGTGAAATTTTTAAGAAGATTAGGTCTATTATATCTGAGCAGCTTGATAAGAGAGAAGATGAGATCAATATGGAGTCTAGATTTGTTGAAGATCTTGGGGCGGATAGTCTTGACATTTATGAGCTTTTGTATTTACTAGAGGAAGCGTTTGATGATAAGATTCCAGAAAATGAGGCCAGTGAATTTGAGACGGTAGGTGATGTTGTCACCTTTATCGAGAAGAGGAAGGATTGACTAAAAGGGGTTCTGTTAAGATGAAGTTTGAGGAGGGGCGGAGGAAGCAATTAGATGAATTTTTGGTAAGTTTGCATATTGACTTTAGTGATTTTGGTTTGCTAAATACGGCTTTAAGTCATTCGTCATATGCTAATGAGCTAGATCAAAGATCCATTAATAATGAAAGATTGGAATTTTTGGGGGATTCTGTTCTCAACCTTATTATCACGGATTACTTATATAGGTTATACCCCGATAAGAGCGAGGGGGAGCTTAGTAAAGCTAGGTCTTACATTGTCAGTGAGGAGTCTCTTTCTAGTATTGCTAGGGAGCTTGATCTTGGAAGTTATATATTGCTTGGCAGAGGGGAGGAGAGCAATGATGGGCGTAATAAGAAGGGTATTCTTGCTGATGCTATTGAGGCTTTTGTTGGTGCTCTTTATCTTGATGGTGGGTTTTTAAAAGCTTCAGCTTTTGTTGTAGGGCTTTTTGATATTCATATAAAGTTGATGTTTAATCGTGGGGATTTTAAGGACTATAAAAGTCTTCTTCAGGAATATGTTCAAAAAAAATATAAAATTTCACCCAGTTACAAATTAGCTAAAGAAGTGGGACCAGACCATAATAAGGTTTTTTGCGTGGAGCTTTACGTCAACGATAAGTTTATATCAAATGGCAGAGGGAAATCTAAAAAAGAAGCTGAGATGAGAGCTGCTGAGATGGCGCTTAAGAATGTTGATAGTATTGATCTTTAACTTTTTTTACATATTTTATTAGAGTTTCTTTTCTGTTTAGCTCAGGGTTGTTTAACACTTTTTTTAATAGGTCGTTTAAGATTTGACCGATGTTTTTGTCGTCTGTTGTTTTGAGTTTTTTGATTTCGTGGCCATTTATTGCTAGTTCTTTAATAGATAGAGGGTTGTTTGTTAGGTTTTTGCTTTTTATTTTACTCAATATGAGTTTAAGCTTATGGTTCTTACCCCTAAGAGCTTTGTATATATCAAGTATTTCTTTGTAGCTTTCTTTGGTTGCTTTGCTTAAGAGTATTCTGATATCTCCTGGCGTTTTTATTTTAAGAGTTTGAATTTCATTAAAGATGCATTTATAGAACAAGATTAATTTTATATCTTTGTTTGAGAATTTTAAGAATCTTAAAGTTTCTCTTAAGGATGAGATGTCTTTTTTGATCGTAAGAACAACTATTGCTTTTAGATAAAAATTTTTTTTGTCTAAAAGTTTAATTTTATTTTTTAATTTTTTATTTATTTCCATATTAAAGAAGTACTTGAAAAAATTTACTTTTTGTAGGTAGTTAATGCCCTTTATTGGATTTTTTCCTTCTAAAAGTTTAATAAATTCGTTGTTTATTCTTTCCTTCGATAAGAATAAAACGTTTTCTTTTTTGTATTTCATAGATATTAATGTTTGCTTATCTATCTTAAAGCCAAGAGTAGATGCAAATCTTGATGCTCTTAATATTCTGAGAGCATCTTCTTCAAACCTTCTGTTAGGGTCACCTATGCACTTGATTATTTTTTTGTTAATATCTCTTTTACCATTGTAACGATCTATTACTTGTTTGTTGAGTATGTTCATTGCAATTGAGTTTATTGTAAAATCTCTTCTTTTTAGGTCTTCGTTTAAGTTTTTTGTAAATTCTATTTTGTGGGGAGATCTTTTATTTTTATATTCTTTATCTATTCTATAGGTTGTAACTTCAAAAATTTTTTTATTAAAGATTATACTTATTGTTCCATGCTTAACACCTGTTTTTATGTTGTTTGGAAATAGTTTCATTATTTCTTCCGGGGTTGCATTAGTTGTAAAATCAAAATCATAAGGTGTCCTCTTAAGAAGCAGATCTCTTAAGGCCCCTCCTACTAGGAAAAATTCATAGTTGTTATTACTAAAAATTTTACCAATTCTTATTATGTCTTTGCTATTGGAACCTAAATTCATATCAAAATATACCATGTTGAGATACTACTTTTCGAGAGCAGACTGCAATTCTAATTTATCTTTAAAGTTATAAGAAGTATTTGTTGGATTTTGATTTAGTTTTTATAAATGAGGTTTTATGAGTAAGATTGAGATTGATATACATGATTCCATTGATAAGCTTTCTAAGGAAACGAGGATGAGGCTAATAAAAGAAATTAAAAAAAACCTAAGCTTAAATTCTTCTGGATTATTCATAAATAATTTCGATCGTTTGGATTCAGATTCTGTATCACGGGCTGAAAGTTTTCTATCAGATCACTTGGTGGGAGAGCCTTTTTTGATAAGGATATGGATATATGTTTTACACTTTTTCCAAAGAGAAGTTAGTAGAGAAGAGATCTATAAGACTTATTTTCTAAAAAATTTAGAAAATAAAGTAAATAAGAGTTGCAAAAATCCTGTAATAGATTTTAAGAGGGGCATTCTGTATATGGGTTTTGTAGAAATGTTTTTTGGATTTTATCGTTATTCTGTGAAGCTTAAGAAATTTTTTAAGATTTTAGATGATAGAAATGTTGTTGAACAGGCAATTTTTGAAGTTATTAATAGTAAAATCCCTAATTTTGAGCATAAAATCAAGGATTTTGTGGATGAAGAAGAATATGAGAAGTATTTGAAAAAAAACAAAAGTCTGAATGAACTAGAGGATAGCATTAAAACAAAAATTAATGCTTACCTTAACTCAATTCCTCTGCAAACCTATAAAACTGTGGAAGATATATTTGAGTTTTTTTATGTACTAAACAGCGTTGCATTTTTTCCTTACAAGTCTTTTTTTTCTTTCTTTGATATAGAGTTTTTAGATGATGCAAATTTAAACATTACTAACTTTAATGGTTCAGGCAGTGCTAGTTTTGAAAGTGTTGATAAGTATTTTAATTGTTTCTTTGACCTTTTGCATACTTTAGGACGTATTGAGGTAAATGAAGAAATCTTGAAGATTATTGTTAGAAATTATTTTTTAACAATAGATTCAAATAAGGTTAATGTTTTTGGGGAAGAGGGGGTTTTAAAGTTTGATATAATTTATAAAAATGTTTTAAGCATTATGTCAAAGGTTATAAGTCTGGCAAAATCTTTGCCTTATTTGGAAATATTTAAACTTTATTATAAAAATCCGATTTTACAGCCTAATAAGTGTGTTTCTTCTCTAGATTTGAAAAGTTTTTATGAAAATATTTTGTTCTTAAACGTTAGTGGTCAAATTGTTAGAAATCATGTTATGGATTTAAAGAATCTTGCTAATAAAGAAATTAAAAATTTAATTAAGAATCATAGCGTCATTACGGAGTTAAGTAGTGCAATCTTTGTAGGTCTTGAAATTGGATATTCTAATTTCAAGAAACTTTACTTTCTTAATGAGTTTTTTAAAACTGTTTATGACGTAAGAATGATTGAGGTGTTAAAAGCCGTGAATAACGTGGTACTAGTAACTAGTGTTGAGATAAGAAGCTCCTACGTCGCTCTTGAGAAGGGTATTGATGCTTTAAGAAGAGAGGTCTGTGATTTTTATTTTAAAATTAATAATAAAAATGAAGAGTATGAGAGATGTATGCAAGAAGGAATTGACGATTCTTGTAGAAGCGAGATTTTGGAGTGGTGCTTGAATGAAAGTTGCTATCTTGAAAAATTAGTTCTTAATTTTGTAGATTTTTTTACTGACCTCAGAAAAAAATATATTCTCCTCTTGGAGAATAATAATGCTTTCATACAGAGTGCTCTAGGCGTTTCTTATAAATTGTCTATAGGAGATAACGAAAAAATTAGTCTAGCTCACGTTATTAGTAATGTAGTACCTCTTATAGATCAAACTCTTTTTATACTTGGGAGTTTGTAATTATTATGAGGTCTTTTAATGTATATAAATTTAGATTATTGTCAGTTTTTGTTAGAGGTTTAGTAATAACGCTATTTCTCAATTCTTTGCTCAGTCTGTTAATGTTTTTAGCGGGAGCTTACAATGTTTTTATGCACTCCTTTCAGCAATTTTCTCTTGATTTTGCAATTGCATTAAGCTCTGTTTCTTTTGGGATAGAGGCTACTAGATTAGTATTTCTTTATCTGATTATTGGGAAAAAGACTAAGTATTATTTAGTTTTGGTTTCTAGTTTTTTGGTTTGTTTTTTTTCTTTTTTTATAAAAATTTTTCTTTCTATTGGCATGTAAGTTATTGATTTTTAAAAATCACTATTGACTAATATACTTTGTTTATTATAGACTAGCCGTTAGTGCTATGCCGACTTAGCTCAGCTGGCCAGAGCAGCGGTCTTGTAAACCGCAGGTCGTCGGTTCGAATCCGACAGTCGGCTTTTGGGGCGGTACCGAAGTGGTTAACCGGGGCAGACTGTAAATCTGTTGGCATTGCCTACGTGGGTTCGAATCCCACCCTCCCCAGTAGAGGGTCTTATGGGGGATTTGTTTTTCTTGGAGGTGGTGTCCTTTTCGCAAAGAGGCGGTGGGTTTTTTTGAATTTTGAGCAGGGCTTGTTGATGTTACTCTCTCTTGGGTAGGATTTGAGTTCTTATGAAGATAAAAAAAGTTTTTGTTTCCTCTATCATCTTTGTTGCTGTGGTTTGTGTTTTGTTGTTTTTTGTCTGTTTTCTAAACTCTTCTCCTTCCGCGTCTGAGGCGTTGTGTGAATTTGAGGTGCAAAGAGGATGGGGGGTCAAGAGAATAGCTGGAGAGCTTAAAAAACAAGGCTTTATTAGGTCTGAAAAACTGTTGATGGTTATTTCCTATGTTTTTGGTAGTGATGGGAATTTTAAAGAAGGCAAACATTTAATTGGTAAAAATTTTTCAACTTTTGAGGTGTATAAGAAGCTCTTGAAGGGTAACCCCGCCCTTGATATTAGCGTTACTATACCGGAAGGGTATACGGTTAGAAGAATAGCTTTAAAACTTAATGAATTTGGTATTATTGGTGATGCTCAAAGTTTTATTGATTTGATAAATGATGCTAGATTTATCAGTGAGCTTGGGCTTGATTATTATTCTCTTGAAGGATTTTTATTTCCAGATACTTATAAATTTTATGAGGGGATGGATATGAGGGAGATAATTAAAGCATTTGTTGGTAATTTTTTTAGCAGACTCGTTTCAATGGGAATAGATTATAAGTCTTATTCTAGTGAGGATCTTTATAGTAGGGTAATTATTGCTTCTATTGTAGAGAGAGAGTATAGGGTTAAGAGCGAAGCAGCGGTAATGGCATCTGTTTTTTACAATAGGATAGAGTTTAATATGGCGTTGCAATCTTGTGCTACAATCGAGTATGTTATCACTGAAGAATTGAAAAAGCCTCATCCTAGGAGGATTTATTTTTCAGATTTAGAGATTAAGTCCCCCTATAATACTTATGTTAATAGGGGTTATCCTCCAACTCCAATCTCTAATGCTGGTGCTGTGTCTTTGTGTGCGGCCTTTTTCCCCGATAATACGGACTACTTGTTTTTTGTTTTAAAAAATCCCAAGACTGGAGCTCATAAATTCTCTTCAGATTATAGTGACCATCTATTATCGGCAAGTAGTTATATGCACAATTTTGTTACCAAGGATTAAAGAACATGGAGCATGCTAAAGTTATAGATTTGATTAAAAGTAGAGTAGATATCGTCGATTTTATAGGGGAGCGTGTTAGGCTAGTCAGATCAGGATCGTCTTATAAGGGTCTTTGTCCCTTTCATGCAGAGAAAACAGCCTCTTTTTTTGTGAATCCTTCTCAAGGTTTTTTTTATTGTTTCGGGTGTAAAAAAGGTGGGGATGTTATAAAGTTTTTGGTGGATATTGAGAAATTTAGCTACAATGATGCTGTTAAGTCTTTGTGTAGCAGAGTGGGAATTTTGTATGAGGATATTAAGAGACCCGATGGTTATGTTAAGGACAGAGCTCAAAATAGGGAAATAGTTTCGAAAATATACAGCTTAAATTCTAGGTTGGTTAGTTTTTTTTTATCTTCTTTTTGTAATAATAAGAAAGTTTTGAATTATATTCTTAAAGAGAGGAGTATATCAAGGAGAGTCGTTAATTTATTCAATATTGGGTATTTGCAATGTGATGTGGAGGGTGGATTTAGTTTTTATAATTTTTTGATTTCAGAAGGATATTCTGCTGAGCTGTTAGTCAAAAGTGGTTTCTTTTCAAAGAAAAGGAAAAGGTTTTCTATTTTGTCTGGTAGACTGATTTTCCCGATCAGAGATTTTAAGGGGAATGTGGTGGGTTTTGGGGGGCGGAGTTTGGGTGTGGGTAACGGGCCCAAATACATCAATTTGAGCGAAACGGATCTTTTTAAGAAGAGAGAGTTACTTTATGGGTTTTATGAGGGTTTCTCTGCGATTAAGGAAAGTAGGTCGGTGATACTAACAGAGGGGTATATGGATGTTCTTTCTTTTTTTACAGCCGGCGTGAAGATTGCGGTGTCTACGCTCGGTACATCTTTTTCGAGGGAGCATCTTGCTTTAATTAGGAGGTATGCTGATAAAATAACAATATGTTTTGATGGTGATGATGCTGGACTTGTAGCTACTTTTAAGGCATATCAAGTTTGTTTGCCCTTTGGTATTGATGTGAGTGTGATTAAGATGGAATATGGGTTTGACCCTGCAGATGTTTTAAAAAGTAGAGGGATGTCTTATCTGGGAGATTTAGTTGGTAATGAGTGTGATGCGTTTGAATATCTTTTGGAAAGATATTCTCTTAAGTATGATTTGAGTAAAACGTCGAGTTTAAATATTATGATTAGTATCTTTATTAAGTTAATAAGCCTGTCAAGCACTAATACGCAAAGAGATATTCTTTTAGAGAAACTAGAAGGTAAGGTTGGTATTAGATTGGAGACCTTAAGACAGGATTACTATGATGTTAGAGAAAGAAATGCAATTGAGAATTCTAGGAAAAGTGCATCTTCTTATCAACCAAATACATATGAGAGGTATTTAGTGATCGCCTTATTGAAAGACTTTAATTATTTTAATATAATGAGGCGCAATATTAGTGATAGCGACTTGCATGACGTTGATGTGAGGAAGGTTTTTGTGTGCTTTGAAAACTTGTTTGACAATGATGAGATTTTTTCATTGCTTAATTTAAAAGAGCTTTTAAAGGATAAGTATGGCGTCAGTGAAACTTTTTTTGAAGATATGTTGGGGATAGAATTTGAAGTAGATAATGAGATGGTTATGCAGATTTTATTTGCAATCAAGAAAAGAAAATTGGAAGATCGTGTTTTGGCCTTTAAGGAGATGATCGGGCCTAATTCTTTGGTAGATGCTAGGACTCAAATAAGGGAATTAATGTTTTTGAATATGCAAAGAGAGAGTTTAAGGATATATTTGGATGGATAGCATGGAGAGCAAAGAATTGCAGTGTTTTAGGAAAAAGAATGCGAAAGTAATAAGGGGCATATTAGAGTATTTGGGGGATAGGAAAGAGGTTACTTTTTCGGATTTGTCTACCTTACTCTCAGGAGATATGTTGGAACCTGAAAACATTGATTTTATTTATGAGATACTTGAAGATGAGGGAGTAAGCTTGATTGATAAAAGAGTGGAATCTGGAAGCTCTGATGCCAGTGATTCTGAGTTAGAAGAAGTGAGTAAAATGGATAGTCAATTTATGGTTTTAAGTGATTGTGATGATGAGGCTGATGATAAGTTAGAAGAATTTGACGATATTTTAGAAAAGGAAGATTTTTCAGGGTGTATTAGAAGCGGATTGTTAAAAGATAACAACACTGAGGATCCAATAAGGCTTTATTTAAAGGAAATAGGAAAGGAATTTTTATTAACCGGAAATCAGGAAGTTGAACTTGCAAAACAAATGGATTCTGGGGAGTCTATAATTGAAAACATTCTTAAGAGCGAGGGCCTTGTTATAGAGAACTACTATAATTTGATTAATGCTATTTATTCAAGAGGAGATAGGGAAGAGTTTTTTAAAAGGGAAAAGGAAAGGGAGAAGGATAATAATGCGGATTACTATA
Organism: Candidatus Borrelia undatumii; assembly: GCF_020882015.2. Classification (GTDB taxonomy): domain Bacteria; phylum Spirochaetota; class Spirochaetia; order Borreliales; family Borreliaceae; genus Borrelia. Next base: position 750,755 of record NZ_CP086555.2, read on the forward strand.
ACAAAAAAAAAAGAATCACTTCTTTTTATAAAGCCGCATTAAAACCTTTTCAGGATCGTATAGTAAGTTATATTGAAAATAAGCATAAATTGTACGAGCTTGGGGAGGATATCTTTGAGGAAAGCGTTAATAATGAAAGACTTGATATAAAAGAAATTCTTAAATCTGTTCCTTTGTATCAGGAAGAATTGAGGGTTTTTTCAGATGATTATATTGATTCTGCCAGTAAGATAAGGGATCTAAAGAGACAGCAGAAGTCCATATTAGATCGATTGAAGGTGGATAAAATTAGGAATCTTAGGATTCTTGGCAGGGATTTGGCTATCCCTGAGAGACGGGAGAAGATAGAAAAATGTTTAAATATGCGAGAAGATCTTATTAAAGAGCAGATTACAGAAGCTCAGCTTACGCAAAAGGAGCTTGAAAGAATTGAGATGTATTATGAGTACCCAGTAGATAGGATAATACGGATGTCGGAAGAGATTATTAAGGGGAAGCAGATGATGCAACATGCGAAGGATCAGTTGATTAAGGCTAATTTGAGACTTGTGGTAAGTATAGCTAAAAAGTATGCTAATAGGGGACTGCATTTTTTCGATCTTGTGCAGGAAGGCAATATTGGTTTAATTAAAGCTGTTGAAAAATTTGAGTATAAGAGGGGATTTAAATTTTCGACCTATGCTACGTGGTGGATTAGACAAGCGATAACAAGGTCAATCTCGGATCAGGCACGTACGATACGTGTTCCTGTACATATGATTGAGCAAATAAATAGGTTAAATAGAGAAACAAGATATTTGGTGCAGGTTTTAGGTAAAGATCCAACAGACGAGGAGCTTGCGGTTAGACTTGGGTGGGAACTGAAAAAGGTTAAGACTGTTAAGAATGTTTCAAGGGAACCTGTATCGCTTGAAACTCCAATCGGGGAAGAAGAAGATTCTGTTCTGAGCGATTTCATTGAGGACAAGGCAATAAAAAATCCAGCAAAGCATACGTCTTTTGTAGTATTACAAGATCAAATAAGATCAATTCTTGGTACTCTTCCGGAGAGGGAACAGGAAGTCGTTAAGATGAGATTTGGGCTTGAGGATGGTTATTCTTTGACTCTTGAAGAAGTTGGGCTTCATTTTAATGTTACAAGGGAAAGGATTAGGCAGATTGAATCTAAGGCTTTAAGGAGACTTAAAAATCCTAAGAAGACTCAGAAACTTAAAGATTATTTAGAAGATTTAAATTAGGGGGGGGTGTGGAAAGTAATATTGATATATTAAAAAACCTTGAAGGCATATACAAGGCTAAGTTTAGCCTTGAAGAAAGGCAAAAGAGTATTCCTAGGTATTTACAGGTTAAGAAATCTCAAATTGATGAGCTTATTGGAGTACTTAATGAGTTACAGGTCAAGTTTAAAGAGTGTCAGAAAGAAGATTCGTCTTTGAAATTGGGCATTCAGGACATTAATATGAGAAAAACTAAAGCAGAGGAAAAAATAGATAGTATTAAGACTCAAAGAGAATATGAGGCTCTTGAGAAAGAGTTGCAGGCTATTATTGATGATGAGGTTGCTATTAGGAAAAAGATGACACATGTTACTGGCCTTAAGACAAGGGTGGATAGAGAAATAACAGAGTTAAAGGGTAAGCTTGAGGGTGAGCAAAGTATTTATGCCACTGAAAGTGCTAATCTTGAGGAGGAGCTTTTAAGTGTTAAACAAAAACTTCTTGATATTACAGATGAGGAGGGGAAGTATGCTTCTAGAATGGATGAGGATTTTTTGTTTAAATTCCAGAGGATTATTAGGAACAAATCTAGTGGGGTTGTTCCTCTGGTTGAAAATGTTTGTAAGGGGTGTAACATGATACTTCCTGTTGAGTTCGCAAACAAGGTGAGGCGTGAGCCCGATGATGTTAAGTTTTGTCCTTATTGTAGTAGAATACTTTATTATCAGGAGGCGTTTGAGGTTGGCTTGGGAATGATGCCTGGAAGTTTAGCGGATCTTATTGAGTAAGAATTTATATTAAGTTAATACCCAGTCATCGCCTAATTTACGTTGAGGTGTTTTAGGAGGAAAGTCCGAGCTCCGATAAGAGCATGATGCTAGGTAATGCCTAGGGGTTTTAGACTTAAGAGAGTGTCACAGAAAATTACCGCCTTAGGGTAAGGGTGAAAAGGTGAGGTAAGAGCTCACCGCTTATTTAGTGATAAATAAGGTCAGGACAAACCTCATTAGGAGCAAAATCAAGTATGCAGGTTTTCCTTGCTCTTGGGAACTTGCGGGTGGATTGCATGATTTTTCCAGTGATGGAAAAACAAGATAGATGATGACGTAGTACAGAACTCGGCTTATGGGTATTAACTTAATTTTTGTAGGGAGTTTTATGGTAGTAGGGTATGTAAGGCGTGTTGCTTTTTGTTTTTTTGTAGTTCTAATGCTTTCTTTATTTATTTTTCACGTCCTGTCTTATTTTAAGGCTTTCTCCAATTCTTATTTAAGAGCAGGGCCCACTGAGGTAAATTTGCTTGCCCTTTGGGAGAATAAAGAGTATAAGGAAATAATTGATTATGCTGAGAATGGTCTTAAGGCAAACAAGTTTGATTTTAATTTGAATTTGCTTCTTGGGTTCTCGTATTTTTACTACTCCTTAATGCTAAATGATAGCTCTTTGAGAACCCGTTTTTTGGATAATTCAATAGAGCGGCTAAGGTTTTTGATGTCAATAAATGACGATATTCCTATGAGTTCACTCTATTATATTTTGGGTAAAGCTTATTCTCATAAGGGCGAGTATTACAGTGAGCTTTCTGTTAAGTATTTAAATAAGGCCTTACATTTAAATAGTTTTGATTTTATGAGCATAAAGGAAGATATTTTTGAATATTTAGGGTACTCTTACCAGCTTTTAAAAGACTATAAATCCAGTTTGACGTTTTTTACTAGAGCTTATAAGGAAAATAAGTCAGATCTTGTTCTTTGGAACTTGGCATATATTAATTACAAAATAGGAAACATTGACAAGAGTGTTGAATATATAAACAAATTTGTAAAAGGAGAAGATGAGTCGTTTAGGAATGAAAAAAACGATGATAATTTAATGCAGAAGGTGTATTTGTTGTATGGGGATATATACTTGGATCAGGGTGCTTACGGTATGGCCTTTAGTTGCTATGATAAAGTCTTAAAAATTAATAGGTTAAATCCTAATGTTTATGTTAGAATGGGAGACATATATAGAAGGAGAGATAGAGATTACCCTAAGGCTCGAAAATATTGGAGAGAAGCGTTGAGTATTAATCCTTATTTAGAGGAGGCGAGGGAGAGGCTTGGAATTGGCCTAGAAGATTTTTAGGGGGCTTGGTTTGAATTTATTTAAGTCTTTTTTGATAGATATTGGCATCGATCTTGGTACGTGTAATACTTTGGTTTACATCAAGGATTATGGTGTAGTGATGAGTGAGCCTTCGGTTGTAGCTATTGATGTTACTAAGGGTGGTAGAGTTGTTGCTGTTGGACGAAACGCTAAAAAGATGCTTTGGAAGACTCCGGAGAATATTAAGGCAGTGAGGCCTCTTCGCGATGGTGTTATTGCTGATATTGAAAATACAGAGAAGATGATTAAGTATTTTATAAATTATATTTTTTCTCGAAAGAAGTTGTTTTTTAAGCCTAGAATGGTAATCGGTGTGCCTACTTGTATTACGGAAGTTGAAAGGAGAGCCGTTAAAGAGAGCGCAATGAATGCTGGTGCTCGTGAGGTTAAGGTTATTGAGGAATCTCTTGCCGCTGCGATTGGGTCTGATATTCCCATTTTCGAGCCGACAGGTCATATGGTATGTGATATTGGGGGGGGCACTACTGAGATATCTGTTATCTCGCTTGGTGGTATGGTGGTGAGCAGAGCCATTAGAACCGGTGGAGATGAGTTTGACGAGAGTATAATAAAGTATATGAGAAATGCCCATAACATCATTATTGGGCAGCAGACTGCGGAAAGATTAAAGATCAGGATAGGTAATGTTTATCCGGATACACATAATTTGAAGGTGGAGACAATAGATATTAAGGGAACGGATGCTGTTACAGGTCTTCCTAGGAAGCAGATTGTTGATTCTATGGAAGTAAGGGAATCTTTAAAGGAGCCTATTAGTACTGTTGTTGATGAGGTTAAAAGAACCCTTGGGGCGACTCCTCCAGAACTTGCGACAGATATTGTTGAGCGTGGTATTATACTAACAGGAGGCGGAGCGCTTCTTAAGGGGCTTAATAGACTTTTATCAAAAGAAACAGGGGTTCCGGTTTATGTTGCAGATAATCCTCTTCTTTCTGTGGCTGTTGGGGCGGGCTTGTTTTATGATTATGCTAACAGAATAGATATTAGTAAGAACATATATAGCTTTATTAATGAGTAGGTATGAAGCTTCTTGTTAGGTTCAAGAATTTTATTAAGGTATTGGGTATACTGGTAGTTTCAGTTGTTCTTATGGTGTACGATTCGGGTGGTTATGGAGGTAAGGGGAAGGATGACTTTTTTGTTTTTACCTTGACTTCTTATGTTCAAGATAATATTCATGGTTTTTTTTGTTTTGTTGCCAGTGTTTTTAAGGCAATGAATGAATATAGGGACTATGGCGAGAAGATAGAGGAGTATAGGAAGAAAATACAGCAACTTGAGGTAGTTACCCAAAATGTTCAGATGCTGAGACAGGAGAATTCTAGACTTAAGGAACAGCTTGGATTTTATTCGTCGAATTCTAGCGAGTTTGTTTCGGCCGAAATAATTTATTTGAATTATTCAAATGTTTCTTCTTTAATGGCAATTAACAAGGGCTACAATGATGGTGTTCAAAAAGATATGGTGGCTGTTGCCTATCAGGATGGGTTTAGTGGTTTGGTTGGCAAGGTTGTTAAGGTTTACGCACATACCGCTAGGGTTTTGCCCCTGACCAGTTACGAGAATTTTGTTTCTGCAAGAATTCAAAATAGCAAATTTATTGGTCTTGTGGAGGGTAAAGGGTATGGGGAGTTTCTTGAGATGAATTATGTTAACAAATTGGCTGAAAGCGATTTAAAGATAGGGGATTCTGTGGTTACTGCGGGTTTTGGCGAAGATCCTGGTGGGATTTACATAGGTAAGATTACTAGTTTTAATATTCTTGAATATAATTCTCTTTTAAGTATTAAAGTGGAACCTATGATAGTCCTGGATAAATTGGAGTATGTTTTTTTGGTGAAGGGAGGAGGGAGGATACAAGATTGATATCTTTCGTTCTGTATTATATTAGCAGCGTACTTTTGGGTCAAGTTTTTCAATATTATTTTGCGGTTAATTTTTCCTTTTCGATAGATATATTTCTAATAATTTTAATTTTTAATTCTCTGAATTTTGTTTTTAATGTAAGCCTGTTCTCGAGCGTGTTGCATGGACTTATTATGGATTATTTTACTGGATTGCCGCTTGGATTTTTTGTCTTCAATTATGTCTTAATATTTTATATACTTGGAAAAATTAAAATTTTAGTTCCCAAAAGTATGCTTAGTATAACGTTATTTTTTGTTTTTTCAAAGTTCATAATTTGTTTTGTTGCAATGGTGTTATCAGATTTTGTGGATCTTAAAGGATTTAATTACGAAATATTTAATCTTAATATTGTTGTAAACATAGTATTTATAAATTTTTTGTATCCAATTTTAAGTTATTTTACTCGAAATCTTTATGCTTTCAGGGAGGAATATTAAGATGAGGGTTATTTTGAAAGAAAGATATAGATTTGGATTATTGTTTGTATCTTTGGTATTTTTTATTTACCTTTTTACTTTATTTAAGATGCAAATTGGGAAGCACTTATTTTACGATAGAGAAGCAATAGTGCTTTTATCTAGGGTTGAAAAAATTAATGCCTCAAGGGGTGAAATTTTAGATTCAAATCTGAATGTTATTGCAAATAACCTTACAGCGTTTGTTTTAAAAATTAGCTTGGAGCAATACTATGAAATGCCTCTTGAAGATAGAGAAGAGATGCTAGAGTTTTTATCAAGGACTTTAAGAATAGATCGGGGGCTTATTCTTTCTAAAATTGAAGCTCCTAGGGGATATCTTAAAGATGTAGAGATAATTGAGCTTAGTCCTGAAATGTTGTTTAGAATATCTGAGAAAAGGAATTATTATCCTGCACTTTTATGGTCATATTCTTTTAAAAGAAATTATTTGGGGGATGATTCCTATTCTCATCCTATTGGGTATGTTGGCAGGATCAATCAAAGAGAACTTCGTGCGTTTTATAATGTTAAGGGATATGATAATAACTCTACAATAGGCAAGTCGGGTATTGAGCAAATTTATGATATCTATATTAGGGGGAAGGAAGGCTTGATTAAATACAGGGTGGATTCTAGGGAAAGGAGGATAGACAGTGGCTCTATTATAGAGAATATGACTCCTGGTAATAATATTGTGTTAAATATTATTAGGGATGTTCAAATGCTTGCCAAAAATACCCTAGGAGAGAGGTATGGGACTGTAGTGGTATTAAAGCCTTCAACAGGGGGTGTATTGGCTCTTCATAATTATCCTTATTATTCAATGAGAGATATTTATAATAAGTATTCCAGAGAAGATTATTCCTTTCTAAATAGGGCGGTGCAGTCAGTTTATCCTCCGGCTTCTATTTTTAAATTGGTCATGGCTACCGCATTACTGGAAGAAAAAGTTTTAGATAAAGACAGAAAGATACATTGTCCGGGGTATTTTAAGGTGGGCAATAGAACTTTTCATTGCTGGCAGCGTGGTGGGCATGGTTATGTCAATTTAGAGGAAGCTGTTGCACATTCTTGTAATGTTTATTTTTACACATTAGGGCTTAAGTATCTTGGGGCCGAGAAGATTTTTAAATATGCAAGGGAATATGGATTTGGAGAGAAAACGGGTATTGATTTGCCAAATGAGGTGCCAGGTCTTCTGCCAAGTCCAGCGTGGAAGGAAAAAATTTTTAAGCAACCTTGGGTTGGTGGAGATACTGTAAATTTTTCAATAGGGCAAGGATTTTTAAATGCCACTCCTGTTCAGATTGCTAACATGATAGCTATGATTGCAAATGAAGGTGTCGTTTATAAGCCAAGAGTTGTTAATAGGATTTTGGATGGAAATACTAATGAGGTTGTTCTTGAAAATGCCCCAGAGGTTCTCAGAAAGACTAATCTTATTAGTAAGAGTACTTTTAAGCTTTTAAAAAAATATATGAGAAGTGTTATAACTTATGGCACTGCAAGAAATTCAGTTCTTACTAGGGTAGTGGCAGTTGGAGGAAAAACAGGGACAGGCCAGACCGGTGTTATTGGGTTTGAGAATAGTTCTTTTGTAGGGCTTGCGCCTTACAATGGTACGCCGGGTGAACAAGTTATTGTTTTTAGTCTGGTTGAAGGAAGGAGTAACGCTGATATGTGGCCTGCTAAAGCGGTGGATTTAGTCATGCAGGGTATTTTTGCTAATCAAAGTTATGAGGATATTCTTAAAGTATACAGACCATGGTACATTAGGTAGGGTAAAGTGGCGGTTTTTAGAAAAGGGTATGACTTTTTGGCATTAATTAGTTTAGCGGTTATATCTTTTGTTGGGATATTGCTTATATATTCTAGTGATTATGCTTCTAACGGTTCTTTGGTTAAAATCGAATATTTTAAACAAACTATATGGGTTCTTATTGGATTTTTTTTAATCTTTGTAATGGGAAGATATGATCTTAAGATCATACAGGGGATGATTTACCCTTTATATTTTTTGTTGATAGCTTCCTTGATTTTTACTGCCCTTTTTGGTGTTACTGTTAACGGGGCTAGGTCTTGGATTGGGATTTGGAGGTTGGGTGGGCAGCCTTCAGAATTTGGCAAAATCGTTACTATCCTAGCTCTTGCTAAGTTTTACAGTAGTAGGAGAGATAATGGTAGCGGGTTTATTTTTGCTTTTCTTTTAATTTTTCCTGTTGTTTTGCTTGTATTTTTACAGCCTGATTTTGGAACTGCTGTGGTTTACCTGAGTATATTTGTATTCGTTTCCTTTTTTGCTGGTGTGGGCGTGCATTATATCTTGTATTTTACTTTGGTGGGTTTTCTTTCATTCCTTTTCGTAATTTTACCTGTTTGGTATGAATATAAGACAGAGATGGGAAATATAGTGTATTTAATTTTTTCAAATAACTTTTATTTTCAAGTAGCTTTTTTGGTATTAATTTCAGTATTTGTATCTTCCGTTATAGGTTTTTTTATTTCAAAATACAATTTAAACATTAGACTTACTTATTTTTATATTATGTTTGTGAGTTCAATTTTGATAATTGCTGCTCTTTCGTCTAGGTTTCTTTCTAGGATGATGAAGCCTTATCAAATTAAGAGATTTTTGGTCTTCCTGGATCCAAATATTGATCTTAAGGGGGCTGGGTGGAATTTAAATCAAGTAAAGATTGCTATTGGTTCTGGCGGTGTTTTTGGCAAGGGGTTTTTGAAGGGACCTTACACACACGCAAATTATGTGCCATCTCAGAGTACAGATTTTATTTTTTCAATTCTTGCTGAGGAATTTGGATTTTTGGGGGTTGGTGTAGTTTTAATATTGTTTTTCCTTATTTTTTTCAGGATTTTAATAATAATGAATAAGAGTAGGGATAGATATATGTCTTTGGTTCTATCGGGTGTGTTGGGTCTTTTATTTTTTCATACTTCTTTTAATGTTGGGATGTGCTTGGGGCTTTTACCAATTACAGGAATACCTTTGCCTTTTCTCTCCTATGGGGGTTCCTCTAGTATTACTTTCTTTCTGGCTATGGCCCTTTATTTTAACATTGAGTCTATAGTGACTGTAGACTAAATGCTTTTGTACTTTTTGTTTTGTCTATTTTTTTAGTAAGTTTTTTTGTATATTTTATCTGGGGGTTCCTTGTGTGTATTTTTGTTAGGTGTTTGGTGTGTCGTGCACAGAAGGTTGAGCCTTAAGAAGGTATTTATGGGTAAAGATTTAGACAGTGATGGTATTTTGTATAAAAAAAGACATTCAATCGCTCATGTTATGGCAGAAGCGGTGCTGGATTTATTTCCAGGTACCAAACTCGCGATAGGACCTCCAATTAAAGATGGATTTTACTATGATTTTGATTTTGAAAATCATATTACTGAAGATGTTCTTTTGTTAATAGAGCAAAAAATGCGAGAAATTTTAAAGACGGGTAGTTCTTTTGTAAGGGAAGTGATTACGAGGGAGCTTGCTTTCTCTTTATTTAAAGAACAGCCTTACAAAACGGATTTAATTAATAACTTCGGGTTTGAAGAAGAGGTTTCGATATATAGGAGCCACAATTTCGTTGATCTTTGTAAGGGCCCTCATGTAGATAATATGAGTGAAATTGATCCAAGCGCATTTAAGTTGACCAGTATTGCCGGTGCTTATTGGCGTGGTAATGAAAAAAATAAAATGCTTACTCGTATTTATGGGACTTTGTGGAATAATGAGGGAGAGCTTAAGGCGCATCTTAAATTGAGGGAAGAGATAAAAAGAAGAGACCACAGAAAGCTTGGGCGAGATCTCGATTTGTTTTCCATTCATGAAGATATAGGTCCTGGCCTTGTACTGTTTCATCCTAATGGCGCCAGAGTAAGAGCTTCAGTAGAAGATTTTTGGAGAGAAGAACATCTAAAGAATGGGTATGATATCCTTTTTACGCCTCATTTGGGTAAATCTTGGCTTTGGGAAACTTCTGGACATTTGGATTTCTATAAGGAGAATATGTTTGAGAAGATCGAAATGGATAAGAGTAGTTATTATGTTAAGCCTATGAATTGTCCGTTTCATATTGCAATTTATAATGAGGGGAGGCATTCTTATAGGGATTTACCTTTCCGGTGGGCTGAGCTTGGCACAGTGTATCGTTATGAGAGAATAGGTGCTCTTCATGGCACTATGCGTGTTAGGGGGTTTACTCAAGACGATGCGCACATTATATGTACTTATGAACAGGTTAGGACAGAGGTCAAAGAAGTCTTAAGATTTGCACTTTATATGTGGAATAAATTTGGTTTTACAAATTTAAAGGCATATCTTTCTACAAAACCGGAAAAATCTGTTGGGAGTGTGGATGATTGGGACATGGCTGTAAGGGAATTAGAGGAGGCTTTGATTGATTTTAATATTTCTTATGAGGTTGATGATGGAGGTGGGGCTTTTTATGGCCCTAAGATTGATCTTAAAATAGTAGATTCTCTTGAAAGAGAATGGCAGGTGAGTACAATTCAGTTTGATTTTAATCTTCCTGAAAAATTTAAAATGACTTATACGACGGAAGAGGGTAGGGAAAAGAGACCTTTTGTGATTCATCGCGCTCTTCTTGGTTCTATTGAAAGATTTTTTGGAATTTTAGTAGAACATTATGGGGGTGCGTTTCCTGTATGGCTAGCTCCTCTTCAAGTAGTCATTATCCCTGTGAATAACATTGTGGAAGAATATGCACTAAAGGTTTTTTCTTTATTTAAGGAAGAAGGCATTAGGATAAAACTTGATAATGATTGCAATACAAGAATGAATGCTAAGATTAGAGAATATCAAGTTAAAAAGGTTCCTTATATGTTTATAATAGGGGATAGGGAAGTAAAAGCAAAGGGAGTTTCCATTAGAACTAGAACTAATGAACAGATTAATGGTCTTGGCCTTGAGGAAGCTTTTGAATTTGTGAAATCAAAAATCAAGTGCAAGGAGCTTTTGTAAGTTGAATCATGCTGGAATTAGTCCAAATAAAATAACTTTTTTTCGGATTGTTTTGTCTTTCATTATACTGTTTATATTTTTCCTTGAGGATTTTTGGGATCCTTATCCATTTTTAATTTTGATTTGGGTTTTAATTATTTTGAATGAAATGACAGATATTGTCGACGGGTATATTGCTAGAAAATATGGGTTGATTAGTAATATGGGAAAGGTTCTAGATCCTTATGCAGATGTGTTGCAACATTTAACATATTTTGTTTTTTTCTTTTATAAAGGTATTACTCCTTATTATTTTTTTGTTGTATTTGTGTATCGTGAGATTTCTATTGGTTTTATCCGAAATTTAATTATTCAATTTAACATAGTACAACAAGCTAAAATTTCGGGTAAATTAAAATCGTTATTTTATGCTGTTGCAACATTTGCCAGTCTTTTTCTTTATAGCCTAGATAAATTAAAAGTCACTGTGTTGATTGAAAAATATTTAGGGTCTGTTTTAAATGTGAACTTTAATTTTTCTTTTTTTATCGGAATAATATACGTTGTATCTACCGTTTTAGTTATTGTATCTTTTATTGATTACGTGTTGGTATTTTTGGATCTTAATAAATATGAAAATTAAAATACTATTGGTTTTATTATTAATTGTTTTTTATTCTTATGCTCAAGAGAAGCAGATATTAACGGAAATAACTCCTTTAAGTATTTCAAGCAAGAGTGGAAAGGGAAGTGTTTATTTAAGAGTTGGTAAATCTTCCAATTACATCCTAACTTTTAATAATTCCTTAAAGTCAGATTTTGTTTATATGATTTATGATGTTGCAAAGAAGAGCTATATAACAGATAAGGTAAAAAAGAGGGATATTAGAATTAAATTAGAGAAAGATGTTCTTTATGCGGTGATTTACATTACTTCTGAGAATTCAGACATTGATTTTTATCTTACAGACCTTGATTTATCAATCATAAGTGATAATTCTTTGAAAGCGAATCCATCTAATATAAAAACGCAAGATAAAACTTTTTTATTAAGGGAGTTTCCAATCTTCAAATTAGACTCGAAGATTAAAAGGTATATTTTAAGAATACACAAAAACAATATTTACATTGCTTATCAGATGGAAACGGGTGATAATATCAAAATATCTGCATTTATTGAAAATATTGGTTGGTTTGATATTAATTCTGCCGTTAATGAGAATATTACTGGTGTTGCTTGTTTTGATTTTGCAATCAATTCTGGGGGGGAATTGTATGTTGCCTTTACTACTAGGGGAACTAATAATTTTTCTAGGGAACTTATAGTTAAGAAATTTAATAGCAGGAAGTGGATTGATATTAGTCCTAGGTTTAAGGATAACATTGGGTTTTTGGTAAATATTAGTATTGACAGAAGAGATAATTTGTATTTGGCTTACTTGAGGGAGGTTGGAAAAGAATATAAAGTAAATTTTATTACAAATGAAGGATATGGACGCATTTGGAATAATGCCGACGGTGCTTACGTTTCCAAAGGAAATTCTGATGTTGATGTTGCAAACATTGGTATTATTTCTGAACCTTTCTTGGGAATTTTTTATAATTATCAAATAGATGGGCATATGAAGTCTGAGTTTGTTATTGATAAGGGTAAGTCTTGGGCAAATACGAATACGCAATCCGCCATTGAGGCAAATTTTATAAAAATTCTTTCCAACGTTGATTCTAACCAAGTTGTTTTAAGTTATGTGACAAAAGGTAGGCCCATTGTTAGTGTATCTACCTTGAAATTTGATAAGTGGCATAACATAAGTCCAAATATTAAGGTAAAAGATGGCATAAGTAGTGATATTATAGAATATCGAAATAATTTGTTCTTGGTTTATGAAGATGATAGTGATGTTAGACTCATTTATTTTGATGATAATAATTGGTATTTTGTAAATGGAGCTGAGATTTTTCAGAAATCCGCTGTCAGACCTCAAATTGAACACTACGGAAGAGAAGGATTCATATTGTCATATCTGAGCTCAGATCTTAAAACTTTATATCTTAAATTGATCACCTAATAGTTCAAAATACGATTTTTTTTCAATATTGTTTTCTAATTGAAAATCCTCTATTATTTCGTGAATCTCTGCCTTGGCCAAGGCAAGTTCGCTTCTATTTTTAATAATTTTTTCTACTTCTAGGAAGAATCCAAGGTTTTCAATTTCATTGATTTCGATAGTTAAGTTTTCCTTTTTATAAACTATACTTTTTTTTATTTTTTTGTACAGAATTTTAAATTCCATTTCTTCTAAAAGCCGTACAAAATCGTTTGTGTTATCAACTCTAAATTCAATCTCTTTATTAACTTCTGTATCATTGTCTAAATATTTGGTCTTAAATGTTACAACGTCTGTTAAGGAATTAAACTTTCTTATTCTAATTGTTTTTTTTTTGTTACAATAATACACATCTTCTTTAAGTTCTTTCTTGATAAATTTGAATTTCTGATTGGCCAATTTTAAAATCCTCTTAACTTTTCCTTTTGGAATGAAGGCTTTAGACTCGATTTCTAACATGTATTAAAAATAGTAAAATTGTGATAGTATTTCAATGTTTTGCAGTTAGATTTAAGTAGTGTCTTTGTATCCTATGTTAAAGTTTGGGTTTAGTGATAGATTCCTCCTTTTTAGTTATTTTGTATTAATTATATTCTTTGGATTTCTTTTGTTGTCGTTGCCTATCTCTTGGAAGGGAGACCAAAAACTGGAATACATCGATGCTCTGTTTACGTCTGTATCCGCTGTTAGTATTACGGGACTTGCTACTGTTAGGATAGAAAATTTTTCTACTTTTGGGTTTGTTGTTATAATGTTGTTAATTCAATTTGGGGGTCTTGGGTTTATAACTATTACTACCTTTTATTTACTTATCCCTAAGCGCAAGTTGAAAATGACGGATGCTAGAATCATTAAGCAATATTCTCTTTCAAATATTGAGTATAATCCCATTAAGATTTTGAAAAGTATACTTCTTGTAACTTTTTTAATTGAGCTGATTGGACTAATATTGATATTAGTTTGTTTTAAATTTCGAGGTGTTAGGATTTCGTTGTTTGAAGTTCTGTTTACTGTGGTTTCAGCATTTTGTAATGCGGGGTTTTCTATGCATTCTGAGAGTATTTATGCTTGGCGGGAGGTACCTGAGGCGATAGTTGTCGTTGCTGTTTTGGTTATTTGTGGGGGACTTGGATTTATGGTATATCGGGATGTTACTAATACCGTCAGAGACAAAAAAAAACTATCTCTTCATGCTAAGGTCGTGTTTAGTTTTAGTTTCTTTTTGATTTTTTTTGGAGCGGTCGTGTTTTTTTTGTCTGAAATTCATAAGTTGGATGAAGGTTATTCGCTTGGAACTCTCATATTAAATTCAATATTTTATTCAATAAGTACTCGAACAGCAGGATTTAGTTATCTTGAAAATTCTGTTATTACAAGTAGGACTCAGATGATTACCTTGCCTTTCATGTTTATTGGGGGTGCTCCGGGCTCCACCGCTGGAGGAATCAAGATAACTACATTTTTTTTAATTATTCTTGCGGTAATAAAGACCCAAGATGGTAATGGCTATATTATAGGATCGTATAAGGTATCAATTGATAGCATTAGGTTCGCTCTTTTATTTTTCACAAGGGCTGTTTTTATTCTGTGTTTTTCATTTTTCATGCTTCTTGCAACTGAGGGCGGAGGTAATTGGAAAGTAATTGACTTGGGATATGAGGTTTTTTCTGCTTTTGGTACTGTTGGGCTTTCGGTAGGCGTTACTCAAGAATTGTCATATTTGGGTAAAATAATTATAATTTTTACTATGTTTGCGGGTAGAATAGGTCTTTTTTCTATGGCGATTTTTGTTTCACGGAGATCTCGTTTTGAAGAGTTTACAAGACCAAGACAGGATATCTTAGTGGGTTAAATAAAAGTGAAGACGTTTGTTATTATTGGTCTTAGTAATTTAGGCGTGCATCTTCTTGAGGACTTGAGCAAACTTGATTGTCAAATTATTATTGTTGATACATCAAAGGAGTTGGTTGAAGAATATGATGTTATTGCTACAGAAAGTTTTATTCTTGATCAATTTACTAAAAATGCTTTAAAGAAGGTAATTCCTGCAGACACGGATGCTGTAGTTATTGATTTTGATGATGACCTTGGAAAGAGTGCTCTTGTTACGCATTATTGTAATCTTTTAGGCGTAAGGGAAATATGTGTTAAGACTGAGGATAGGGATGATGCTGAGATATTGAAAACCCTTGGAGCTACGAGAATTATATTTCCGAGTAAGGATGCGGCAAGAAGATTGACTCCACTATTAGTTTCTCCCAATCTTTCAACATATAGTATTATTGGGTATGATATTATTGTCGCTGAAACTGTCATTCCTAATGAGTATGTGGGAAAGACCCTTCTTGAGGCTGATTTGAGAAGGGAAAGGGGCATTACGGTGATTGCTGTTAGGAATTTAAGTAATTCTAGGTATGAGTTTGTAGATGGGGATTATTTTTTCTTAAAAGACGATAAGGTTGTGATCTGTGGTAAACCCGATAGTATTGAAAGTTTTACAAACAACAAAGATTTGATTAAAGACTTAATTGCGGCTTCTAAGGAAGAAGAGGCTTCGCTTAAGGAAGAGGCTAGGAAGTTGGGTTTTTTAAGATTTTTTGATTTCATGAAAAAGTTTAATAAAGATAAGAAAAGCGATTAGAGGATTTAGGATGACTAAGATTATTCCTGTTGCGAGCGGAAAAGGTGGTGTTGGCAAGACCTCTTTTGTTGCTAATATTGGCTATAAACTTTCAAGTTTAGGAAAGACCGTAATACTGGTTGATCTTGATCTTGGTGGTTCTAACCTACATACATGTTTAGGGGTTAAAAATACGGGGGTTGGTATAGGTTCTTTTATTAATAAGCGCGAAAAGAATTTTTCAAATTTAATTGTTGAAACGCCTTACAGTAAACTTTATTTAATACCAGGTGACGCTCTTTACGCGGGGACGGCCAATCTTCCTTTTCCTATAAAGAAGAAGATAATTGACTCAATTCAAAGAGATCTTGTTGCGGATTTTGTTTTCATAGATCTAGGTTCGGGTACGTCATATAATACTGTAGATTTTTATTTGGCAGCTTACAGTGGTATTGTTGTTACTGTACCAGAGACTCCTTCTATACTTAATGCGTATTCGTTTTTAAAAAATGCACTTTATCGTCTTTTGTATTTAGGCTTTCCCTCAAAAAGTGCTGAACGCGAATATATTAGTAATTTCTTTAAGGAACGAATAGAGGGCGCTAGTGTTAAGTTTAAAGATTTAGTTACAGGAATTGAGCTTATATCTTTAAGTTCATCTCTTAAGGTAAAAAAGATGATGAATAATTTTTATCCTAGGGTTGTACTTAATAGGATAGAATCTAGTGAAGAAATAGGTATGTGTGAAAGTTTGATTAATGTTGTTAAGAACAATATTAATATACCAATAGAATTTATTGGATTTGTTCCGTTTGCAAGGAGTTTTAGAGAATCTGTTAATAGTAGGATTCCGTTTATTGATTTTGATAAAAATTCAAAACTTAATAAGTATTTCGAGTTTATTTCCCACAATTTGATTAAGTCTCCTCTTGAAGGATCGCCCTATATCTACGATGACATATACGATATGATTAAAGATCAAAGTCAGTTTATTAGAAATTAGTTGGATTATAATGAGTTACGATGGAGGAATGAGATAATGTATAGGATTAGAGATAAGGAATTAGATTTCAGGATAGAGAGCTTGGGGGAATGTAAGCAAAATAATCCTTTAATTGATTTTTATGCCAGTGAGAGTCATGTACATTTTGCCAGCGAGGTCAATAAAATTAGGTTTAGTGTTTATAAAAATGAAGAGATCTGTGATAAGTATGAGGATATCCTTTTAGAGAAAGCTGGTCCTAGGGATAAGATATATTTTACTCCAAAGCATGTCAAGGCGGCGATTACTACTTGCGGGGGGCTTTGCCCAGGGTTTAATGATGTTATTCGTTCGATTGTAAGAACTCTTTGGAAAGTATATGGAGTTCGTAATATTTATGGTGTTAAATTTGGATATCAGGGTCTTTTGCCAGAGTCTAACTCACCTTTTATTCAACTTAATCCAGATATGGTGGATGATATTAACCAGTTTGGTGGTACGATACTTGGATCTTCAAGGGGAGGGATTAGACCTGTTGAAATAGTTGATACTTTAGAGAGAATGAATATTAATATGATCTTCAATATAGGTGGAGATGGGACTCAGAAGGGTTCTATTTTGATTGCTGAGGAGATAGCTAGGAGAAATTTAAAGATAGCTGTTGTTGGAATACCTAAAACAGTTGATAATGATTTTATGTTTGTTCAAAAATCTTTTGGATTTGAAACGGCAGTGGAGCAGGCAGTGGCAGCTGTTGCGGGGGCGCATTTTGAGGCAAACAGCGCTTATAATGGAATTGGTCTTGTTAAGGTTATGGGCAGGGATTCTGGTTTTATTGCTGCTTATACTGCTTTATCGTCCAATGATGTTAACTTTTGTTTAATACCAGAGCTGGACTTTGACATTGAAGGACCCAATGGTTTTCTTACTCATCTTGAGAGAAGGCTTTTGGCTAAAGAGAGTTTAGATGAAATCCCTCATGCGGTAATATTGATAGCAGAAGGAGCAGGGCAAAAGTACTTTGATCCTAGCAGCCGTAGGAGAGATGATTCTGGTAATTTGCTTTACGAGGACATTGGACTTTATCTTAAAGATAAGATTACAGAATATTTTAACATTAAGAAAATTCCAATTACTCTTAAGTACATTGATCCTAGCTATATCATTAGAAGTTCGCCGGCTAATGCTAGCGATTCTCTTTATTGTGCTCGTCTTGGCTCAAACGCTGTTCATGCTGCGATGGTTGGTAAAACAAAGTTGTTGATTAGCTTATGGAGTACGAAGTTTGTACACATCCCAATAGAAATGGCAGTAATTGATAGAAATAAGGTAAATATCAATGGTTCCTTTTGGAGAGATGTTCTTGCAAGTACTGGGCAGCCATTTAGTATGAAGAACTAGAATATAAAATCTAACAAACCTAAAGACAGAAATTTTTGTTTGGGCAAGGGTTTTGTGTGTTCGTGCAGCAAGTTGCCTCTACTTGGTTGAGTGTGGCAGGGAGTTGCCTTGTTCGTTGTAAAAAGAGAAAGGCCTTGACTTTCTCAAGACCTCTCCGTTGCCAAAGGCTAATTTTCTTCTTCTGTCTCTGTTGTGTCTGGATCGTGTAGGTCTTCCGTAACTAGGAAAGAACCACCGCTTACAACACGCGTAAAAGGATCTACAGATTCCCCTTGTTTTTTCTCTTCTTTTGGGGGGGGAAGTACATCCACCCTTATAAATTCATCCATTGAAATACCAAAACCGGATTCATCTACATTTCTTGTAGAGCCATCGTCACCAGCTGCACTGGGAACACCCAGAGTCGGGTTTGTATTGCTTTCAGATTCTTCTTCTTGTTTATTTCCTTTTGGCGAATTTTGAAGTTCCTGGGTCTCGTCCGCTACTACATCCACCTTCTTTTTCGCACCTACTACCTTATCATCTGTTGTTACAGCATCACTTTTGTCTGATTCATCATTTCTGTCCGATGATACCTCATTGCTGTTTGGTTCCTCATTGCCTTTAACCGGTACTGAACCCCCAGATGCACCCGACCCGACCTGATTTAAAAGATCACAAGACAGAACCGCGAAAGCCAGCAAAGCTAACACACCATTAACCATTTTATTCACTAAAATTCTCCTTTATGTCTCTGTTAACGCGACATCCCAATTTTTACTGCAATCTCAACAGACATCGCATCAATCGACACAGGTTAATTATAACATAATTTCTCTAGACTTCTTTTTCTGTATTGATGGTGGTTATTTAGTTGATCTACTTTGCTGCATTGCCTGCAATATTTAGCGCGTCCCAAGTTTTTGAGAAGGGTGGGGAATATGCAAAATCCATTGTTCCGAGTTCCCTTGTTGTAAGTTTCGAATAAATTGCAAGAGATAGTGCATGCATTCTTATTGCGGCTCCGTTTTTTCCGATTATTTGCGCTCCTACGATTACCCCTGTTGCTTCATTGTAGATCAATTTAATGTATAAGTCTTCCTGAGATGGGTAATAGCTTGTGTGATTTTTATCCTTTATAAACACCGACTTACACTTCATCCCAAGCCTTAAAGCACTCTCCTCCGTTAGACCAGTTCTTGCTGCTTCAAGGGATAAAACCTTAATGGATGCAGATCCCAGAGTTCCCCGAAAAGGGACGCGCTGTCCTGCTAAATTTTCACCTACTATTTTCCCCAGTTTACTAGCCGTTGTGGCAAGGGGAATGTAATCATGCTGCTTGCTTACAATATTGTACACCGTAGCACAATCCCCTGCGGAATAAACACCCCTCATGCTAGTCTCACCGTACTCGTTTACAACGATGGCACCGTTTTTTAAGGTTTCAAGTTGCCCTTCTAAAAATTCAGTAGCGGGACGTATCCCCGTAGAAAGAATTACAAGGTCAGCCTTATATTCGCCTTTGTTTGTAATTATTCCCTCAACTCTTTCTTTCCCTACTAAACTTTTTACAAATTCATTTGTATGAAGTAAAACATTGTTTTTGGTTAATTCTGCCTCCATCATATCAGTAATTTCTTCGTCAAATGACTCGGTAAGTATTCGCTTATCCAGCTGAATAACTCTTACATTTTTCCCCCTATTCTTAGCGGCTTCTACCATTTCAATTCCAATGTATCCAGCCCCAATGATCACTATGTCATTTATTTCCTCTTTTTTAAAAAGTTCTCTTATTTCTATTCCGTCTTGCATGTTTCTTAAGGTGTAAAAATTTTTCAGCTTGATATTATCAATAGGGGGAATAATAGGCTTTCCTCCCGTTGCAATCAACAATTTATCATATGTGTCAATAAATATTTCTTCCGTTTTTAGATTTCTTACTTTAACAGTACTACTTTCGGCGTTTAATTGAATAACTTCATGCTCAGTACGTACAGATATTCCATTTTGCTCAAATTCACTGGGGGTTCTGGCTATCATTTTGTTTTCATCATCGAAAAAACCCCCGATGAAGTACGGTAGTCCACAAGCGCCAAAGGACGTAGTATTAGTTTTTTCATAAATAGTAATATTTAGTTCTTTATTTATTCTCTTTGCCTTAGCAGCAGCGCTGGTACCCGCAGCGGTACCTCCTATAATTATTATTTTCATTCAAACGAGTTCCTTTTCTATTTTATTCCTACTATTGTATATATTGAGATCTAATTGATTAAGATTTTTAGCGGTAATTACGCCCGCCACCATTGAGTCACTTACATTAGCAGACGTTCTCCCCATATCAATTAGTGGTTCAATAGATATTAGTAATCCAACTAGTTCCACAGGTAGATTCATTGATGAGAGAACCATTAAAGATGCCATCGTTGCTCCCCCCCCAGCTCCAGCTACTCCAAAGGAGGTTATTATTATTATTCCTATGAGTTGGAGTATAAATGAGGGATCTGTTGGGTTAATTCCTTGAGTAGGGGCAATCATTATTGCCAACATAGCAGGATGGAGAGCCGCACACCCATTTTGTCCGATTGAAGCTCCAAACGAGCTGGAGATATTTGCAATGCCCTCGCTAACTCCTAGTTGTTCAGTTTGCACTTCTATATTAACAGGTATTGTTGCCGAGCTAGAACGAGATATGAATGCAAATGTTAGAACAGGAAACGCTTTTTGAATAAAAGTAATTGGATTTAGTCTATTAAGTGCAATTAAGACCATATGCATCAAAATTGTAATGCTAATGGCAATATAGGAAGCAAATACGAATTTTCCAAGTTTTAGTATGCTTGAAGTGTCGCTTGTCGCCGTTATTTTTGTAATCATTGCTAATATGGCATAGGGAGTTAACTTTAAAATTAAAATTAGCATTCCTGCAGTTAAATCTTGTGCTGTTGCCATTATTTGTTTGAAAAATTCTATTGATTCTGGTTTTTTCCTTGAAACTTTAAGAGCAGCTATTCCTATAAGGGCAGCAAATATTACCACTCCAATTGTTGAGCTTGGCCTCATTCCTGCCATATCTTCAAATATATTTTCAGGAATAAGTTCTGCCAGTCTTTGTGTAATTGGAGTTTGGTGTAGATTGTCAAGACCTTGGTTTAAATTCCTTCCATACGCAATCTCATCTTCACCGGGTTGAAGTGACTCTGCTGTTAAATTAAAGAACAAAGATGTGTAAATTCCAATTATCGATGCAATCCCTGCTGTAAACACAAGCACCAATATTACAGATAGGCTCATTTTCCAAACATCTTCGGTGTTTGTTAATTTCACTATCGCAGATATTATCGAGACAATTATAAGGGGCATTACAATCATTTTAAGAAACCTTATGTAGCCTATTCCTAAAATGTTAATCCATTTAATGCTTTCCTCTATAACCAAAGATTCTGAGCCATAAAAGTATTTCATAGATACACCAAAGATCACTCCTAGTCCTAGCGCTGTAAATATCCTTTTTGTAAATGAGATACGTTTTTTATGGAAAAAATACAATAGCCCCACCAGCCCAAACATAATCGCTATGTTTGATAGTGTGTATATTACTGTTATATTCATTTTGCCTCTCAAGTTGAAACTTAAATAATTATTTAATAATCATGATATTATCATATTTTTTAAAATCTTTCTAAATTTTTTCATTGCAGTAATCTTTCATAAGATTTAATTATTTCGTTTTCAACACCATCTTTCTTTAGGATTTGAGTTGCAATTATTTTTCCAAGTTGAACCCCTTCTTGGTCAAATGAATTTATGTTAAGTAAAAACCCCTCAAACATTACTTTGTTTTCATAGTGAGCTAGTATTGCACCTACCACATAAGGCGTAAGTTCTTTTGAATATATTAATGAGGAAGGCCTATTACCTTCAAAGTTTTTATTTCTATTTTTGTCCTCTTTACCCCGAGAGAATGCAATAATTTGAGCTACTAAATTTGCCTTTAACTTGTCGTTGTTTGATGTTTCCTCCGTTATTACATCTTGCTTTAGTTGAGATTCACTAAATCCTATTAAATCCATTGGCACTATCTCTGTTCCCTGATGAAGCATTTGAAAAAATGAGTGTTGTACATCAGTTCCAATTCCTCCCCAAATTATTCTGACCGTTTTGTAATTTATTTTTTCTCCAAATCGGTTTACACTTTTCCCATTACTTTCCATTTCGAGCTGTTGTAAGTGAAGGTAGAAATCTTCCATTGCTTTTGAATATGCGATAATGCAATTACTACTATAATTGAGCACGTTGCTTTCGTATATACTAATCAATGCAGCCAAGAGTGGAGCGTTTTCTTTTACGTTCCTGTTTAATGCCCTTCTATCAACTTCATGAGCACCCTTCAGTATTTCTTTTGTAACATGTTCTGTAAAGCAAAGAGTAATAAGAGCAATCCCAACAGCGGATGTTGGTGAAAATCTTCCACCAATTGAATCGTGCATAAAGAAACATTCAAGATATTCCCTTTCAAGTGCTAGTATGCTTCCCTTTGAAGTAATAATTGTAATTTGTTTCCGATAGTCTTCAATCCCATTATCTTTTAATTTTTTGATTAAAAATTGCATATTGGAGGCGGTCTCTAGTGTAGTTCCGCTTTTTGACACTACAATAAAAAGGGTCTCATTAAGATCTATGTCGCTTAAAACTTCTCCAGCTTCGTCTGGATCAATATTTGAAATAAAATAAGCTTTCATCAGATATAAATTTTTCTTCCTAGCATAATTTTTTATTGCGGTATACAATGCCCTAGGACCAAGACTCGAGCCACCAATGCCAATTTGTACTACGTTTTTAAATGATTTGCCTTTTACGCTTTTAATTGTCCCATTTTGGACTTGTTTTGCAAATTCTAAAATTCTTTTAAGCTCTTTTTCGAAGAATTCTCGCATATTTTCACCATTCTCTGTTACTTCTGTACCCAAAAGGCCTCTAGTTAAATGGTGTAAAACTTTCCTTTTTTCACTGATATTAACATCTACTCCATTAACAGTCTCTCTATGTTTTTCTACTAGATTTGCTTCATCGCTTAAGTGTTGAAATATTTTTAGATGAGTCTCGTTAATTTGTTTTGTGGCATAGTTGTAATTTACAGCATCACCGTCTATTTTGATATCGTATTCCTTTATTCTTTCTGAAGTTATAGCCTTTTTTAATGCTTCAGGTTCAATTTTCGCTAATTCTTGAAAATTTTTAAGCTTATTAAGATTTTGATAATTGAGCACAAATTTCCTCCAATAAATGTTACATAACTTAAATTCTAGCGTGTTTTTATTCTTTTAAAGAATTTTTTTAGTTTTAGAATAATAAATTTTAAAACTTTTATTATTCTATTTTTTTCTAAGTAAATTTTTAGTTGTTCTTCTCCAGCACTTGATTCACTTCTTGTTAATGATTTTCTAGTATTATTTTCATCGAGTTCTATCTCAAGCAGAACTTTTTTATCTTCTACGGGTATCACCTTGACCTCAACTTCTTTGTAGCCAAGTTCCTTTAAAACTTGATATCTTCTAAATCCTGCTACTAAATTTTTGTTCTTGTCTATTATTATTGGATAAATCAAGCCATGTTTTCTTATGCTTTCTTTAAGAGCTGCCACATCTCCCGTATTCTGTCTGATTCTATCCTTTATTCTTATTTGCTCTATATCTATTAACATTGTTATTAATCCAACTGAATGTTTTCCCCATTGACATCTTTGTTTTCATTTTCATAAGTAAGAGGACCCTCTTTTTCTGTCTCATTTTCTTTAATATCCGAGCCATTTTTTTCCTCTATCTTATCCGAATCAACATTGTCATTCATCATTTTATCTTCTATATCCTGAGGCTCGACTTTATTATCATAAGTTTTTTCCAAATCACTATTGTCCTTATCTGGGCTGCTTTGATTTTTGATGTATGCTCCATCAGGCTTATCAAAATCGTAATTTATGTACTCAAATTCTTGTGTTTCAATATTTAAGTCATCATTGCTGTTGATGTTGTCAATTCCGTAAACATTAAATTCCATTTTATTTAAAAGATCAGATTTATTTTCGTAATACTTTGATCTCTCAAGTGGTTGAGTACCTTCTATGAATATTTCATTTATTACTTTTTCGTTTGGTACTCCTTCCGGCAATAAGCCCGTCTCTGCTTGTACAGCTACATTGATTATTCCGGTGGGTCTTATGAAAACTTTTTTGGGTAAATTCTTATGATATTTTGCCATAAACTTACCCCAACTAGGACCTGCCAGGCCTGTTCCCGTACCGGCAGTCCCTAGTGAATATCCCTTCTTGTCAAAACCAACCCAAAGAGCCGCTGTTACGTAGGGTGAATATCCTATTGCCCATCCATCTGCCCAGTTTTGTGTGGTTCCCGATTTTCCTGCAATATCAGAATTGAAATCTTTAAGGTTCGTATATCTCTGGTTTGCTAGAGTTCCGTATTGAATTGTTGATTTCATCATGTCTGTCATAATGTATGCAGCCTGAGGAGACATTATTTGCGCGCTAGCTCCCCTGTTTTTTATTTCAGCTAAAATGTTTGATTCCACGTTTGCTACTATTTTGCCATTCCTATCTTCAATATGTCTTATTCCGTAAGGCTCTACCTCTTTACCATTGTTTCCCAAAATTGCGAACGCTCTTGCCATTTGTATTGGAGATGTTGAGATAACACCAAGAGCAAGGGGATAAACTTTGGGAAATGTTTTATTAATCTCATTTTGATCTTTTATTCCAAGTAGTTTAGCAGAGTAGCTAATTGCATCATCAAACCCTAATGTGTCTAATACCCTAAGGGATGGTATATTCAAAGATAAAGCTAACACCCTACGTGTTAATACACTGCCTCTCCACTTTCCTCCGTAATTTTCAGGAGCATAAACATCTCCTGTTTCGTTAAAAAAAGCTACTGGAGAATCTGAGAACATTGTAGCAGGGGTAATCTTTTTAAGATCAATGGCAGCTGAAAAGTATAAAGACTTAAAGGCACTTCCAGGTTGTATTTTTGCCTGTGTTGCTCTATTAAACTCACTCCCCTTATTATATCCGCTACCACCAACCATTGCCTTTATTGCTCCCGTTGTGGTGTCTATTGCTATGAATGCACCTTCTGGTTGAATTACGGAGCTTGGGTTTATTTTATTTTTCATAGTGTATTCTTTTGTTGCCTTATCTATTGAATCGGCGCCCAATACTGCTGCAAAGCTTGCAATTAAGTCAATATTATCCTCATAAAATTTTCTTGTTCTAAGCTTTTTGTATTGCCTGCCGTTTACTCTAGTACTTGTTATCCCAAACAGATCAGATATTGTGTCAATTACAGGAACTATTTCCGAATTAATTATTAATGTTTCAGACGATTTGGTGGAGTTGTACATTTTGCGAGCCTTCAAGATCATATCATGGGTAACCTCATCTGCGCATTTTTGTGCATCAAGATCAAGCGTTGTGTAGATTGAGTATCCATCTTTGTATATGTTTGCTCCAGCTGGAAGATGTTTAATGATTCTCTGTCTTACATATTCTGAGAAGTAAGGGGCATTATCCTCCTTGTAAGAGATAGCAGATGTGTCTGCCATACGAGTCCAATCGTAGTTTTCCCAATATTCATTAAACTCCCTCTCAGCTAGTTCAGAACTTATTATTCCATTGGCTACAACCTGATTTAAAACCGCTTTTTGTATTTTTTTGGAGAACTCCGGATTGTAGAACGGAGAATAAAGCTTCGCATTTGGCAATTGTATAAGCATTAAAACAGCCTCTGCAGTGTTAATGTCTTTGACACTTTTGTTAAAAAAGAAAGAGGCGGCTGCTACTACTCCATAATTTCCATTCCCAAAATAGACTTTGTTTAAATACCTCTCAAGTATTTCGTACTTTGATAGTTTTTTCTCAAGTTGTATAGCCCACCAAATCTCATTTAGTTTCCTCAAGACGGATCTTTTTGCTTGATTGGTATAAAGAAGCTTTGCCAGTTGTTGCGTTAAAGTACTTCCTCCCGAAAAGTATCTACCAAGTGCGATATTAAAAGCAGCACGAAGCATTCCCATTAGTGAGAAACCTCTGTGAGAGTAAAATTCAGTGTCTTCACGTATCAAAAGAGTGTTTATTAGATTATCAGGCATTTCTTTCAAAGAAAGTAATTCTCTGTTCTCATCAGATATGAATTGCGTAATAATTCTACCGTTAGCATCAAAAAGTTTTGAAGGTACAGCGGGGTTTGAGTCCCCAAAATTTTTGTCTTTTTGTGTGTTAATAGTTTGAACCACCGCAATCGAGAGCATAATAACGGAAAGACTGGCAATAAAGCATGTCAAATAAAGGAGTGTGACGCCTCTACTATCTAAATTAAGATCTTTCAAGCTGTATCCTCATATGCAATTATACTATAAATAAAATAGAATTAATAATGTTTTTCTTTAGTTGTGATAACACGAAAATGTTGTTATACTTTCTTCCCATATGTGTTGTGCGGGTTCCGTAGTGCGAGTTAGAGATAAGCGAAAGTATTGAATTTAGAGGTGTTTGTGTTGTTATTTTTGTTTAATGCGACCAAATTCTTGGAGTAAAAGTTTTATTTTTGGGTTTGTTGTATTAACTTGTAGGATGCTGATTGTATTTGGTGTCTTGAATGAAATTATTTTTAGGTGATTTGTGATAGCCCGAAGGGTTTGGAGTTGTGTTTCAGTAAGGTTCTTAAGTGTCAGATGTCGGTTTTGATTATTCTGTGTTTTTGTTGTTTGTTAGGTTGAAAGGAGAAGTTTATGCTTTTGTCTAGGAAAATAAGAGATTATGAGTCTAAGTATAAAGGTAAAGAAATTAAGATGAGTACTGAGATAAGCAGTTTCCTTAATGTCAGAAATACCGTTGAGATGAAGGTTGGCGGTTATATGGTGCATGGAGTGATTTATTCTATTTCTATGAATTGTATTAAGATTATTTTTCAGGATGATACAGTTTTACCGAATTTAGCTAAAAATAGAAATATGGGAAATATTCAACTCAGAAGATTTGATGATTTTGAGGACAATTCTTTTTTTATCCCACCCTTGGCTGTTAGATTAGCAAACATGTCTGATTATCCTTCTCAGGAGAGGAATTATAATTTGCTAACTCTGGATTTTTTATCTTCTATGCCAGAAGAGTTTGCTATTAAGGTTGGCAAGCTTCTTGACTTAAAGCTTGGGCAGAATCAAAGAATACATGAGCGTATTGTCGTTGATAAAGATTCACTTAGAAGGCTTAACCTTAACTTGGAGAAGACTTTTCTTGAATTTAATGGGATGAGACATAAGTGTTTGATTAAGGACTTATCTTATGGAGGGGCATTGTTGATTTCTTATTTTGATTATGAAGAAGCGGGAGAAAAGGAAATTGATTTGACTTTGAATTTTAATATTGCAGATAAGGAAGTCTTTATTAAGGGAAAGTCAAGAAATTTAAGTGTTATTCAGACTCCTAACGGCAAAGTTTTGGCTTTAGGGGTTGCATTTTGTGAGGAGGAAATACCTCTTGAATATACTATGCTAATCCATGATTATTTTAATTAGATTTTTTAATTGAAAACTTGTGTTTGGGAGTGTTGTTCTGCATTGATCCTACAGAAAATTGAAGCCGGGTGTTTTGTCGGTAGACGTAGGTTAGGCGAATTTTAAGAGTTGAATAAGTTTTAAATTGTAATCAAGGATCACATTGAAATGTTTGTTCTAGCAGATGCAGGTTGTGGTTAGCAAAGGACAAACAAAAGATGATTTAGTTGCTAATGAATTTGTTCAAGCTAGCTTTCATAAGTCTGTTATTAATCGAATAACCAAGCCCGCTGTTGTGTGTGTACTCTGCAAGTATTTGTTTATATCTTTTTTCAGAGTCTACAAATTCCCTGTATATGCTGGCAGCATACTCTTCAAGTGTGTTGTATACACAAATATTATGTACCATACTGTAAAATTTATTAAACCAATATGAATTAAGAGTATCTCGTGTAATGAGTACTTTTGTGTATCTGTTAGTCATGTATTTCCTTATATTATCTTGCCCATTGAACAAATAAACAGGTATGCGTGGTCTGTAATGTTGTAGTAAATTACCAGGCGATGCAGCTGCTGCTTTTCCTAAAGCGTAGTCTACACTAACTTCTTTTCCAAGTGATTCCTGTATTGCCTCTCTTGTAACTGCTCCTGGACGCAATATTAATACATCATCTGATTCGGTGAAGCTTACAACAGTTGATTCTATTCCAATATTTAAACTCACATCATACTTAATTATTCCCTTAACTAGTCCATTAAGTTCTCTGTATGCCATTTCAAAATTGGTAGCACTAGGGCGTCTTGACAGATTGGCTGAGGGCGCTGCTATTGGAACCCCACTCATCTTAATCAAATCCAATGCTACGGGATTCTTTGGTATTCTTATTGCAACACTGTCAAGACCCCCACATGCAAATCTAGACACCCTACCGGCGCTTTTAAGCACAAATGTTATGGGACCTGGAGTAAATTTTTGCATTAAACGCAGTGCACTTCTGCCAATGTAACTTGTAAGTTCTCTTGCTTTCTCTATTGAATCAACATGTACGATTAATGGGTTTACAATGGGACGTCTCTTAACGGCAAAGATCAGCCTAACAGCATTATCATCGCATGCATTAGCCCCAAGTCCGTATACCGTTTCTGTGGGAAATGCTACCAACCCTCCCTCTTTTATAAAAGAGGCTGCTCTTTCTATTTCTCCACGCCCTATTAACTCTGTCTTCATTGTACCGTTTTGTTTACTTCTTTTTGCAACTTTTTTACGCTTTAAATATTTTTCATTAAAACAAAAAATTTGAAAATAAACAATTTGTGTTAAAGCCCAGCTTAATTTTCCTGTTGAAAATCTTGGGTTTTATATTATAATGAGCATTATGAGGAATTTTCTTAATCCCAGTGGCCTTGTTTTCATTTTCTCTTTCTTGTTTCTTGTTATCGTTAGGTTGGATAGCGCTACTGTGGGTCTTGCTTCTTGGTACGGGGAGGCTTTTCATGGTAAGACTACTGCTAATGGCGAGAGGTTTGATATGACGGCACTTACTGCTGCGCACAAGGAGCTTCCATTTAATACTGTCGTTCGGGTTACTAATTTATTAAATAATAGAACTGTTGTTGTAAGGATTAATGATAGGGGGCCTTTTAGGAAGGATAGAGTAATTGATTTGTCAAAGTCGGCTGCCGAAAAGCTAGATTTTCTGGGAATAGGAGTTGCGCCTGTAAAAATTGAGATATTGGAAAAATTGGATGAAGAGAAGGTTTTAGCAAAGAATAATGATGGATCTTTTGGTATGGTAGATTCTTCTAGGGTAGAGCCTTCTGAGTCCAGTTCGAAATCGGATAAAGACGCTCTTGCGGGAAAAAAGGAGGCTGTTGTTGCAGATAATCCTTTAGATAAATCTGATATTGAGCCTGATTTTTATATACAGGTTGGTTCTTATAAAATGAGAGATTACGCTGAAA
Organism: Candidatus Borrelia undatumii; assembly: GCF_020882015.2. Lineage (GTDB taxonomy): Bacteria > Spirochaetota > Spirochaetia > Borreliales > Borreliaceae > Borrelia. The sequence continues at coordinate 780,086 of NZ_CP086555.2, forward strand.
GAGCTTATAAGACGCTGCGGAAAGTTGGTTTAAATGTTTTAATAAATGTACATGGGTCTTTTTTTACAGTTTTTATACCTACTGCTGCGGATGATGTACAGAAAAATGTCGAACTTATTAAATCTACAGGGTATAAGGATGTTTTGGTAAGAAAGACAAGGATTTTAGGGGAGAGTTTAACTATAGATTAGTATTTTGTTCTATTTTTTGAAAGAACGCATCTATTTTTAGTTTTATGTTTTCAAGTTTTGAGTAGTGTGTTTCGATGTTGGGTAGGGAGCGTAGGAAAAGTTTTCCGTAGGTTTTCTCGAAGATTCTTTTGTCTAGGCATACTATGATTCCGTAATCTTTTGGGTCTCTGATCAGTCTCCCAAATCCTTGTTTGAATTTCATTATTGCTTGCGGCAGTGTTTCTTTTCTGAAAAAGTTTTCTCCTGTTTTGGCTGCCAACTCACTCTTTGCTGTTAGGACAGGATCTGAGGGGGTTTGAAATGGAAGTTTAGGCATTATTACCATTGTCAGTTTGTCACCCTTGATGTCGATTCCTTCCCAGAAATTCTTAATACCTATAAGCACGCTTTTTTTTTGTGATTTTTTAAAAGAGTTTACTAGTTCATGTTTTGGCAAATATCCTTGTATGAAGGGATCTATATCGTTTTCAAGTAGAAAATTTTTAATCGTTTTTTCTGCATATTTTAAGCTTTTAAATGATGTTAAAAGAATTAAAGTTCCACCCTTATTGAGTAGTACAAGCTCTTTAATATATTTTATTGATTGACTTAAAAATTTTTCTTCGTTATTGGGGTTTTCAATGTCAGATGTAACTGTTAGCATTGATCTTTCTTTGTAAGAAAAAGAATACGGAAGTTTTTCTATTTCTATGTTTTTGTCACTCAAGTTTAGCCCTATTTGATTTATAAAATATGAAAATGATTGATTTATGAGTAGGGTAGCGGATGTAAAAACTGCTCTTCTTGCTCTTGTGTGCATAATTCTATTTAGACCAGGACCTAAATTAATCTCTGATGCTTTAAATGTTGCTGTATTTTTTTTATTTTCTATCCAAAAACAAAGATTCTCATTTTTGTTTTTGGATAGAAAGTTTTTAATTAATGCTTCTTTTTCTTCTATATTTTTAATTAGTCTTTCAAGTTCAATTTTTGCTGTTTTATTTTCAAGTTCTTGTGTTATTGACACCATAGCTGTTCGATAATTTTCTAGATTATAAACGATGTCTTTCAAGTGTGTTTTAATTCGTGTATAAAAATCGGTTTCATATGTACTATTGGTTATTCTGTAAACGGAAGAGAAATCTTTTTTTGTTCTTACTACATAATCTATGTTTTCAAAACTCAGCATTGTTGCAATTTCAAAATTTTTCTTGTATGCGCCTCTTATATTTTGTCTTTTGATTATTTTATCTATTTTTGTAAAAAGTTGTTTTATCCCGACTCTTGAAAAGTTTTTGCTAAATAGAGTTCTTGCTGCTTCCTCTAGGTAATGAGCCTCATCAATTATTATGTTTTTTATATTAGGTAGGATTAAGTTGAGAGCCTCTTCTATCTCTTCCTTTTCAGAGCTATCCTCATAATCTTCCTTCTGTGTTAGTACTTCATTTCTTATATAAAGATCATTAAGGAGTAAATGATGATTGGTGATTATGATATCACATTCTAGTGTTTTTCTTCTTGCTTTTTTAAAAAAACATTTATTTTCATCAGGGCAAGTAATGCCGGAACATGTTTCAGGACTAGCTGATACTTCTTCCCATATTTTATCATCAATGAAATTAAGTTCATCTTTATCACCAGTTTTTGTATTTTTTACCCAATAAAGTAATGATTCTAAATTTTGTTTATTAAGTGTATATACCAGTAGACTTCTTTCAAGTTCTTCAAGTCGACGAAGGCACAGGTAGTTTCTCATCCCTTTGATGAGGCCAAATTTTATTTTGAAGGGAATGATTTTTTCTAAAGATTTAATGTCTTTTTTAATTAGTTGTTCTTGAAGATTAATGGAGGCTGTTGAGATTATGACCTTTTCTTGTGTCTTTTGGACGAAGTCAATTGCAGAGATTAGATAAGCAAGACTTTTACCAGTTCCGGTTGGAGCTTCAATAATTAAAAAATTTTCATTTTCAAAGGCTTTACTTACTTTCTCTATCATTTTGAGTTGTGGATCTCTTTTTGCAAATCCTTTGATATTTAATTCAGTTTTTTTAAGTATGTAATCAATCAGATTCAAGTTTATTAATTATCCCTCTTAACAATTTTTCGAATTTACTAGATATTTTTGCTGAGTTTATTTTAACTTCTTCGTGACTTAAAGAACCATTTTGCATTCCTGATGCTAGGTTTGTGACATTTGAAATTGCTACTGTATTCATTTTAAGATATGCTGCAATAATTATTTCAGGTACCGTTGACATACCAACTAGGTCTGCGCCTATTGTTTTAAAAAAATGTGTTTCAGCTGTTGTCTCATAGCAGGGGCCTGAAACAGCAAGATAAGTTCCCTCCTTAATATCTTCCTTAAAAATCTTTCTATAAACACTTCTTGTCAATTCCATTAAATTTGAATTACTATAAATTGAGTTTAATTCTTGGAATCTTGATCCTAAATTATCATCATTTTCTCCTATTAATGGATTGACTCCCATAAAGTTTATGTGATTATTTATTAAAATAAGATCTTCTACTCTAAATTGACCATTAATTGCTCCGGAGGAATTTGTGATGATCAAATTTCTAACTCCAATTTTTTTTGCAAGTAGTATAGGCATTATTGTTTCTTTAGGATGGTAGCCTTCATAATAATGGAACCTTCCAGAAAAAATAACTATATCATTACTAATATTTAATGTACCCTTATGGCCATCCACAGTTGATACTGGAAATTCTTTTATGTTTCTATAAGGGATCTCAATACCATTGTTGCATATTATACTCAAATCGCTCAGGCCAGAACCAAGTATTATTGCTGTTTTGGGCTTAAGTGCCGATATTTCCTTGAGTGAAGAATAAGCCTTATTTATCCTTTTATTAATTTCTTTGAAATTCATTTCTCATAACCTTCTTTACCGTGATGTTTTCTCATTATATATTTATTTTATGAGTTTTTTAAACAATATTAGTCGGCCAATTATGATATTGGCTCCAATGGAAGATGTAACGGATACTGTTTTTAGAAATTTGATTCATTTAATAGGTGATGGAAAGGATGAACCCGATATTTACTTCACCGAATTTATTTCTGCTGCGGGGCTTGTAAGTGGCTCTAGGCAATCAATGCAACATGTTTTAACAAAAAATGATGAATTGAGTCGACCCTTAATTGCTCAAATTTGGGGCAAGAATCCCGATGACTTTTTTAATGCCATAAAAATTCTAGGCGGGTTAGGGTTTTGGGGGATTGACCTTAATATGGGTTGTCCTAGGAAAAAGATAATTAAAAAAGGAGTGTGCTCTGCTTTAATTGAGAATAAAACTTTGGCTTATGAAATAGTTATGGCAAGTAGGGAAGCTTGTTTAAAATTTGGATTACCCCTCAGTATAAAGACAAGACATGGATTTTTTCGTTCTGAAGTTGAGGATTGGTTAGGATTTTTATTGAAATTGGGTATTGATATGCTGACAGTTCATCCAAGGCTTGCTATTAATCAGAGTGAGGGTGACCTAGATTTTGACGTTTTTGATGAGGTTATTAAACTGAGAAATAAAATCAATTCTTCTACATTAATTATTGGGAATGGGGACATTTTAAGTTTAAAACAGGCTGGTCAAATTGTAAAAAATTATTCTGTTGATGGGATAATGTATGGGCGTGGAATTTTTAAGAATTTAAATTTATTTAAAAGATGTTCTCCTAACTTTTTGAGTAATAGTTTGGATTTTAGATTAAATATATTAAAATTTCATGTGAAAGATTTTTACTCTACTTGGGGCTTTACTAAGGATTTTAATAAACTTAAGAAGTACTTCAAGATTTATTTTAGTGAGTTTGAGAGGGATAGTGAATATTTTCGCAATATTATGGGTTCAACTAATTATGAGGAGCTTTTTGAAAATCTGGAGCGAACAGATTCTGGGGGGTTATGTTGAGGTTAAGCAATGAATAGCAATGTTTCAAAGAAATATGATTTTAACATTTTTGAAGATGAAATTTATAAGAAATGGATAGAAAATGGGGTATTTAAACCTAATTGTAGCTTTAAGCCTAAATTTAGCATGGTAGCGCCTCCCCCGAACGTTACAGGTATTCTTCATATGGGACATGCTCTTAATTTTGCTTTGCAGGATATCCTGATTCGCTATAAGAGAATGAAGGGAAATGATACCCTTTGGCTTTTTGGCACAGATCATGCTGGAATTGCGACCCAATCGGTTTTTGAAAAACAACTTAAAGATCTTGGAAAAAATAAAGATAATTTTACTCGTGAAGAATTTGTTGATGAAATTTTTAAATTAAAGGACAAGCATAGAGAGATAATTATTAGCCAGATAAGAAAGCTTGGAGCTTCTTATGATCATTCTCGAGAAAGATTCACTCTTGATGACGGGTTTTGTAGCGCTGTTAATAAGGCTTTTGTAGATTTATATAATAAGGGCTTAATTTACAAAGGGGAATATCTTGTAAATCTTGATCCTGGATCTGGGAGCGTTGTTAGTGATGAAGAGGTTGAGTATAAGGAAGTTTTTGGAAAAATTTATTTTATCAAATATTTACTAGATGATGATGATTTTATTGAGGTTGCGACTACGAGGCCTGAGACTATGTTTGCAGATGTGGCTGTCGCTGTTAATCCCATCGACAATAGATATAAGGCCTTAATTGGCAGATATGTTAGAGTTCCTATTGTAAATAGGAGGGTTAAGATAATAGGGGATAGTTATGTTGACATGGAATTTGGAAGCGGTGCTTTAAAGATAACTCCCGCACATGATCCTAATGATTTTGAAATTGCAAAAAGGCACTATATTCCTAGAATAAATATTTTAACTCAGAGAGGAAAACTCAATGAGAATGTTCCCATTGAATATCAGGGATTAAGTGTAGCTGATGCAAGATCTAGGATAGAAAAAGACTTAAAGGATAAAGACTTATTAATAGATGTTAGGAATCATAAGCATCAAGTTGGGCATTGTCATAGGTCTGGGGAGATTATTGAACCTTATTTGTCAAATCAGTGGTTTGTTAAAATGAAGCCTTTAGCTGATAGTGCTTTAGAGGCTTTAGAGAAGGGTGAGATTAGGTTTTACCCCAAGAGGTGGGAAAATACGTATAGGCATTGGTTATTAAATATTAAGGATTGGTGCATTTCTAGACAGTTGGTTTGGGGACATAGAATTCCTGCTTGGTATGATTGTGATACAGGAGAAGTTATTGTTAGTGCGCTTAATCCATCATTGAGCGAGGAGTATAAAGATAGGCGTTTCACCAGAGAATCCGATGTGCTTGATACTTGGTTTTCTTCATGGTTGTGGCCATTTGCTTCCCTTGGGTGGCCGGAGTCTAACATTGACTTTAAGAATTATTATCCCACAGATACATTAATTACTGCTTATGACATAATATTTTTTTGGGTGGCAAGGATGGTAATGGCAGGACTTGAGTTTACAGGCCAAGTTCCCTTTAGGGATATATACATAACACCTCTTTTAAGAGATAAACAGGGCAGAAAGATGTCAAAATCTTTAGGCAATGGAATAGATCCTCTTAAAATTGTCAGTGAATACGGGAGCGATGCTTTACGCTTCACTATTTCATTTTTATCTGTTCAGGGGCATGATTTAAATATTGATACTAAAGATTTTATGTTTGGTGCCAAGTTTGTAAATAAGGTATTCAATGCGTCCAGATTCATTTTATCAAATTTGGATGGCAAGGTTATGCCAGATAAATTAGACCTAGACGATATTGATAAGTGGCTGCTTGAAAGTTTAAATTCTACTATCGTTTCTATAGATTGGTCACTTAAAAATTATAAGTATAATGATGCGGCGAAGGCTATATATGAATTCTTCTGGAATGATTTTTGTGATTGGTATATTGAAATTAGTAAAATTAGTTTGAACAGTGGAGATAGTAAAGTTCAAAGTATGGCTATTTTTAAGTTAATTTTTTTTCTTAAAAAGTCTTTACTTTTGATGCATCCTTTCCTGCCTTTTATTACTGAGGAGATTTATTCCAAGCTTCCATCTTCAAAGGGTACATTGGCTTTAGCAAATTATCCTGAGGCTGCAGGTCAGGGGGATTTTAAGAAAGAGTTTGAAAGCTTTAATTCATTTAAGGATTTCATTACATCTGTTAGAACACTTAGAAGTGAATTTAACATAGTACCAAACATTAAGATGAATGTTGCCCTAAAATTTGATAATACTTTCAGATATGAGAGATATTTTAGGGAGCATGAGCATATTGCAAGTAAACTCATTAATTTTGATTTAATTTTTTATGACGAGAATTATGAAAATATGATAGGTGTACCCAATGTTGGCTTTGAGAGTTTTGCAGACATTAAGGGTTTAATAGATATTGATAAGGAACTTTTGAGGCTTTCTAGGCAATTGGATAAGTATGAGAAGCTTAGATCCTCGACTTTAGCGAAGCTTAAAAATGAAAATTTCTTATCGAACGCGCCTAGCAGTGTTGTCGAGTCCGAGGAGTCAAAATTAGAAGAATTCGATTCCTTTATTTCAAAAATTGCCAGTTATATTGAAAAACTTGGGTAATTTGAGAGAAGATATTTTTATGCAGAAACTCCCACGACGGTGATTACCAGGGGAGATCGTGTCCGGTTTGATTGTTGCCTAAAATAATAAGGCTTGATTCAAGATTATCTCTCTTTATTCCTTCTTCTCTGCTTTTATCATATGCCTTTTGTCGCCAAATCCTTTCACTCTAGCATAGTCAAAATTTGCAAGCTTTAGACCATCTTTTACGACCCTAGCCGAAGAGAACGTTGAAAGTTTCGCACCGACCTTACTTTTTTGTAGAATTAAGTCGAACACTTCCTTGCTCCACATTTCTGGGTTTTTGCTTGGACTGAATCCGTCCAGAAACCAGTAGTCCATGTATCCGGGAATCTCATTAATCCTCTTCCTGGCGTCTCCGACCAATATCTTTAGATTAACATTATCTGTTACCTTCATCTTTACATCTCTTTTGGGAGTATTCGGATACCTGCTAAGGAACAGCCTAAAATAACCTACCTCTTTACCAAAAAACCTAGATACCTGCCTGATCTTTTCCTTCTTTAACGGGAACTTCTCAATCGAGTAATAATTAATCCCTGTTCTTATAGAATTTTCACCCAAGAATTTCAAAAGCGCCACGAAGTTAAGCCCCGTGCCAAAGCCCAACTCTGCAATATTTGCGGTTTCTAAACTCGAAAGCTCCACATCCAAGCCACAACCCTTAATGAATACGTGCACACTCTCCTCAAGCCCATGCCACGGATTATAGTAAATATCATTAAATCTATCCGAATATAGAGTTTGCCCTCTAAACAGAAGCTCAGACATGAACCTCAACCAGCCCCCGATTCCGAGTACTCAAACCTAAAAGACATCAACACAAACCACACCCACATCGAATTGTTTGACTAGAATAATATGGATTAACTTGACATCACCCAAACAAGTTACAAAATTTCGCCTTAAGAGAAACTAAGACAAAAACTTAGTTTCTCTGCTTACTCTTCTATAATAGCTACAATCTCTTTTGCCTTCAAAATCAGGTGTTCCTTATTCTCAATTTTCACAGCAGCCCCAGCGTATTTCTCATAAAGTACAGTATCACCAACCTTAACAGTAATCTCTTCCTTACTAGAGCCAATAGCCATAACTGTTCCGATATTTGTCTTCTCTTTCGCATTCTCCGGTATATACAAACCCGAGATCGTCTTGCTTTCAGCTTCTTTCACCTTGATCAAAACTCTATCAGCTAAAGGTTTAATATTTTTCATTTAAAACATCTCCTTGATTTGATAGTATAATACTACGAAAAAATGAGTTATTAAGTCAATATGTTTATATAAGCTTGAAACTTCTTCTAATTTTAAAGATAATTCTTTTAGTAAAAATACAAGTTTAGGCGGGGAAATAGGTTGATAACAGTAAGTAATTTAGAGGTTGCATTTGGAGAGAGAATTTTATTTAAAGATGTGAATATTAAGTTTTCTCCTGGAAATTGTTACGGAATAATTGGGGCTAATGGGGCGGGAAAGAGTACTTTTTTAAAAGTTTTAGGAGGGGCTATTGAGGCTAATAAGGGGGATATTTTTATCCCTAAAGACCAAAGGATAGCTGTACTTGAACAAAATCAATTTTCATATGACGATTTCAAGGTAATCGATACTGTGATCATGGGGCATAAGAAGCTTTATGCCGTTCAAAAGGAAAAGGACGAGATTTATGAGAAGACTGATTTTAGTGAAGAGGATGGCATTAAGGCTGGAGAGCTTGAGGCCGAATTTGCTGAACTTGGTGGTTATGAGGCTGAGTCTGGTGCGGCGGTTCTTCTTAAAGGATTGGGTATAGAGGAATCAATGCATGGCAGCTTAATGAAAGATATTGAGGGAGCTTTAAAGGTGAGAGTGCTCTTGGCACAGGCTCTTTTTGGTGATCCTGATATATTACTGCTTGATGAGCCTACTAATAATCTTGATATTCAATCAATTAAGTGGTTAGAAGAATTTTTGATTGACTTTGAAAATACTGTCATTGTTGTATCGCACGATAGGCATTTTTTGAATCAAGTATGTACTCATATCGTTGATATTGATTATGGGAAAATACAGGTCTACCTTGGCAACTATGATTTTTGGTACGAAACTAGTCAGATTTTGAATAAACAATTAAAAGACGCTAAGAAAAGGTCTGAAGAAAAAATTGCAGAACTTAAAACTTTTATCCAGAGATTTTCAAGTAATGCATCAAAGTCTAGGCAAGCTACTTCAAGGAAAAAGTTGATTGAAAAGATTAAGGTTGAAGATTTAAAGCCTTCTTCTAGAAAATTTCCTTACGTTAACTTTAAGAGCGATAGAGAGCTTGGAAAAAATGTTCTTGCAATTAAAAATTTAACTAGAGAATTTGAAGGACGATATATTCTAAATAAGTTTAACATTGTGGTGGAACCTGGACAAAAGGTTGTGTTTTTGGGTAGTCCGATTTCAGCAAGTTTTCTTTTCAACATAATTACTAATGAAGATAGAGACTATAAAGGACATTATGAATGGGGGTCTACGGTTAAATTTGCCTATTTTAATAAAGACAATGAGAAGTATTTTAGTTTGGATTTAAATCTGGTAGATTGGTTGAGGCAGTATTCAAAGGAACAGGATGAGACCTATATTAGAGGGTTTTTGGGAAGAATGCTTTTTAGTCAAGATGAGGCTTTGAAAAAGGTTAGCGTGTTATCGGGAGGAGAAAGAGTTAGGTGTATGCTATCAAAAATAATGCTTAGTGGAGCTAATGTATTATTGCTAGACCAACCGACTAATCATTTGGATCTTGAAGCTATTACAGCCTTGAATGCGGGACTTCAAGGATTTAAAGGGGTTGTATTGTTTACATCCCATGACCATCAGTTTATTGATACTATTGCTAACAGAATTATTGAGTTTACACCAAATGGGATAATTGATCGTCATATGAGTTTTTCAGAATATGTTGATGATTTTAAAGTTAAAGAATTAAGAAATAAGCTTTATGAGGGACAGGCTAATTTAAAACTTTAATTGGGGGGGTAATTGTTTTAGGGAATTTATAATTTTGAATAAGAGTTTTTGTGTCTTTGTGTTTTTTATTTCTTGTTCTTATCTTTCAGCGGATGTTAATCTTTATTTTCAAAGAGCTTTGACAGGGAAAGTGGTAGGAAACCCTATTCTGGATGAGAGGCGTAATACGATTACAGTATTGACTAAGGATAGGTGGTTAGTGACATATAACATGTCTTTGGAAAAAAAATATTCTTACAGAATAGATAGGACTCCTTATCCTTTTCTTTTAAAGGATTTTGATAACGGATATTATATTATTACAGTACGTGATGAAGTTCAAAAGATCAGTAGGGGTAGGCTTGTTTGGAAGCATAGATTAGGCTCTCCTCCTGTAAAAGCTCCCTCAATAGGGGATGGCTATATTTTAATTCCTCAGGGTGATTCAAGGGTTGTTGCACTAAGGCTTGGAGATGGTCGGAAAGTTTTTGAGGTAAATACAGAAGGAAAGGCCTTAACTTCTGCTGTTGTTCTTGAAAATGGCAATTTTTATATTGCAAATGAAAGTTATATTATGCTTTCTTTTAGTTCGTTAGGGGAGATTATATGGAGCGTTCCTCTTGTGTCTTGCCCAAATGTGTTTATGGTAAATACCAATAATAACATTATTGTTGGGTATCAGTCTGGTGATGTTGTTATTTATGATGGTGAGATTGGAAAAGTTTTAGGTTCTATTAATTTAAACTATCCTATTAATTTTTTGTTTGAAAAGTTTAATGGAGAATATGTTGCTATATCGAATGTTGGAGCCTTGTTTAATTTAAGTAGAGATCTTGGGCTCAGATTCACTAAAGATTTAAGCTTTAGCATTAAAGAAGCTGTTCTTTACAATAATCGGAATCTTTTTATTGCTTTAAATCCGAATGGAGTTTTATCACTTGATGAACATTTCAGACCAGTTAACAGGTATGATAGCGTTAAAGAGGTGTCCGGGCTTAGTGCTAATTTTGGAGTTATTGCTACGGGTGGACTTAATTGGGTGTTAACTACTTATTATTACGAATATGAGGATGAGCTTAATGTTAAGATTTGGAACCATCCATTAGGTAATAGATATCATCAAAATAGAATAGATTTTAAAGCAAGATCTTTAGTGGACGATGATGAGATTTATTCGTCTCTTGATAAAATGTTAGATTCTGAATATAGTAAGGGTGCTTATAATGAATTTATAAATACTTTAGACTCCCTGGCGGCCAATCGTGGTAGTTTTCCAAAAAAGTATTTAGATTTGTATAGAAAAGCTTTTAGCAGGTGGCTTTTCCCTAGGGGTGGAATCGATAGAATAACACAAAGGGGGGGGCTTTATAAGTATTTTATTTATGTTAATGACGAGTCTTCGATTAAGAGTCTTATAAGGTTAGCGATTGAAGAAAAGGATATTAGTAACATAACTGAGATACTTAAAAATGTTTCTAGGTTTGAGTATTACCATGAGCAGTACGATCTTATATATAACTACATACAGTACGTTATATTAAATTATCAGGGAAGTTTAGATATAGCTTATGCCGTTCTTTTAAATTTGAGGAGGATAATTTTAAACTCCACAGAGGAGAGCCTTAAAATTTATAAGGGCAAGTGCTTAACTTTGTTAAAGTTTATAAAACGGCAAAATTTTTCTGAAAAAATTAATAAATACATTGATGAAATTATTGGAATTTTTTGACCTGTTTTGCTGTTTTGGGAATACTTTTAATGTTGTTGTTGCGCTAGAATGTAGGTTTAAATTTATTCTGATTTAGTCGATAATTATAGAGTTATAATTAACTGTAGGAGAATTTTTGTTATGAAAAGAATATGGGTGGTGTTTGTTTCCTTTTTTGCTTTCTTGAATTTCTTTGCTCTTCATTCTAGGGAGATCGATGAGCAGAGATTGAAAGATTTTGTTGATATGGATCTTGAATTCGTGAATTATCGAGGTTCCTATGATAGTACTAACACATATGAACAGATCGTGGGAATTGGCGAGTTTTTAGCCAGAAATTTGGTTAAAGACAGATCTAATTATTACAACAAATATTACGTTAATAGATATATTGACGATCAGGATGTTAAGAGTAGTGCTGATGTTTTTCTTATTGGTGATAGGTCTGTGCTTGATAGTATATTAAACCTTAGAAGAATACTTATGGGATATTTAATGGAGGCTTTTGGTTATAGTCGAGATAGTGCAGAATTATTGGCTAAGGCTATTACTATATACAACGCTGTTTACCGAGGAGATTTGGGTTATTATGGAGAGGCTTATATTGAGCCTTCACTTAAAGATGCAACTAAAGATAATGTTGGGCTTTCAAGAGTTTATAGTCAATGGGCCGGGAAAACCCTTATTTTTATACCCCTCAGGAGAGATATTTTATCGGGAGATGTTGGATCAGAGGTTGATCTTGACAGAATAGTCACAGAGAGGGTAATAGCATCTCTTTTAGATGAGAATGATAGTGGGGGGACAGATTTTGCGAGGGATATTACGGATGTCCAGGATGAAATTCATGATATGGACCAAGAAAGAGTTGATATTGAGACCGATTCTTTAAAGAGTATCGAGGAAGAATTGAATGAGACTATAGAAGATTTAAGAGAACAGTTGGAGAAATCCACTAGTGAGGAGGATAGGGATAAAATAGAGAGGCAGATTAAAGAGAAAAGAGAAGAAAGAGATGCTTTGGAGAAAAAGGGGAGTGATCTCAAGGGTTCTCAGGAGAAATTGGACAAGGATCAGGATAGGATAGATGCTCAAAGAGGTGTGGTCAAGGATAAATTACAGGAAGGTATTGATGATGAGAATAAGGATAAGAATTTACCAAAGCCGGGAGATATAGGCTCCCCTAGTGTAGATGAAAAGGAAGAATTGAATGAGACTATAGAAGATTTAAGAGAACAGTTGGAGAAATCCACTAGTGAGGAGGATAGGGATAAAATAGAGAGGCAGATTAAAGAGAAAAGAGAAGAAAGAGATGCTTTGGAGAAAAAGGGGAGTGATCTCAAGGGTTCTCAGGAGAAATTGGACAAGGATCAGGATAGGATAGATGCTCAAAGAGGTGTGGTCAAGGATAAATTACAGGAAGGTATTGATGATGAGAATAAGGATAAGAATTTACCAAAGCCGGGAGATATAGGCTCCCCTAGTGTAGATGAAAAGGAAGAATTGAATGAGCAGGGCAGGGGAATTGAGGGTAATAATAGAGGAAATGATAATGCGGAGGGTAAATCGGATACAAAATTGCTAGATTCTAAAATGCAGTCTGGGGAGCAGGCTGCGTTAGATAAAGCATCCGGAGGGGGGGCTGAGAACAAGTCCGTTTTTCTAGAGGTACTTGATCCTAGTACTAATTTGGGAGTGTTGCAGTTTATTGATCCTGATGGGAATAAACTAGAGGAGCCTTCTCAGTATGGAATTAGACGGTATGGGGTTTATGAGAGGGAAGATGATTTGGTAGTTATAAAGCTCTGTTCGGGTATTGCAAAACTTCAGCTAATTGATAAAACAGAAGATCTAAAAGTTGAATCTGAGTCACAATTTGAGTTGAGTAGAGATTCCTCTCTTTTTGTCGATTCAAAAATGATTTTAGTAGTCGTTAGAGACAATAATGTTTGGAAATTAGCAAAGTTTTCTTCAAAGGACTTGAGCGACTTTATACTATCAGAAGACGAGGTTTTGCCGTTTACAAGCTTTACTGTTGGTGACGAGTACGTCTATTTGCAAAACTCATCTGGAAAGGTTGTCACCCTACACTTAGGGACTCTGAAAAGAGCTCCGTAAAGCACCCCCTACCGAGGACTTCCAAGCAGAAGACACAAAAATCGGGACGGTGGGATTCGAACTCACGATCCCCTGCTCCCAAAGCAGGTGCCTTAGCCACTAGGCCACGTCCCGGCAATACGCGCCAATTAGGACTCGAACCTAAAACCTACAGATTAGAAGTCTGTTGCTCTATCCAATTGAGCTATTAGCGCTTTTAGAACTAAAGCCGAGTATATCATTTTGAAAAATCCTTGTCAATAAAGTAGTTATTGCCTAATGTTTTATAATTTTCCTATGCTTGATATTGATTTAATTGTAAATGAAACTTTATCCAGATATCCGGATGTTAAGCCTTTTTTAAATTTTAAAAATAACTATGAACTTTTAGTGATGGTAATTTTGAGCGCAAGAACAACCGATAATATGGTCAATAAAATTGCGCCTAGTCTTTTTAAAAGGTATGGAGATTTTGAAAGCTTGGCTAACGCCAATTTGATCGAGGTGGAAAAATTAATTTATAGCTTGGGGTTTTATGCAAATAAATCCAGGAATATAATAAATTGTGCACGAATGCTTTTAAAGAATTTCAAAGGTGTCATCCCAAATAATATTTTAGATCTTGTATCTCTTCCGGGAGTAGGTAGAAAGACAGCCAATGTTATTCTTGGAGTTGTTTATAATAAACCTGCAATAATCGTGGATACTCATTTTAGTAGAGTTGTCATTAAGCATGGAATTACACTTGAGAGGACACCTTTGAAAATTGAGTTGGATTTGAAAAATAAAATATCGCCTGATAAACAATATAAATTCTCCATGGCCATCAATAAACACGGGAGGGACATTTGCACATCTCGTGGTAAGGACTGCAAGAACTGTTTTTTGGAAAAGTATACACCAAGGCTTGACGTTACGATGAAATGAAATATTTCATGTGTTTCTTAAGTTTTAAGCTTATTAAAGCCAGTATTATATTAATTGCTAGCAATACAAATAGAGGTTTTCCCCATACCCAAAGGTACTCTCTTCCCATTTCCATATAGCTTAAGAGTTCCCCAAGGCTTGGATAAAATCTTCTATTTTCTTTTTGCAAGTAGTTTACTACCTCGAACGTGGTTAGGCTTTTTGATATCCGCATAGGAATTAATGATGATATTGATGAGAAGATTTCCGGGAATATGTGGCGTGTTGCTATTCTAAAGTTGCTTGATCCCATAGTCTGACTTGCCTTAACATAATCAAGGTTTTTGATCACCATGGTGCTGTTCCTTGTCAAAAATGAGAACGGAATCCATCCGTGTATTAAAGCCAAGGTAATTGCTACTTCTAATATGTTATAATTTCCTTGTTTTGAGAAATAGTAAAAAATCAATATCAATATATAAGAAAATGGCAATGTTTGCAGTGATTCTATTAATTTCGATATTAACATGCAAGTGCTAAAGTTAAAGCTTCCAATTATTATTCCTATAAAAATTCCAATTGCCGCAGAGATGGATGAGTAGCTGAACGCAAGTAGGATTGAATTCCTAGTAGCAAGTACTAGCCTTGCCATTATGTCTCTTCCCATCTTATCCGTTCCTAAAGGATTGTTAACGGTTGGTGGTTTGGGAAGCTTATCTGTTGGCTCAACGTATATCTTATTTGGATCTTTTCTGTATATTGCAAATTTCGAAGTTTCGTTAACGAAGAGGGGGAGTGCTATTAAAATCAAAGTGAAGGTTCCTAGCAACATAGGATATAATTTCTTTAATTTTCCTGTCATCACAGAATCCCCCTGTAAGGGTTGATTTTATATACCAATACATCGCTTACCAGGTTTGCTATAAGCATAGTGAAAACCCCAACGAATACTAAGTCTTTATAAACAACATAATCGTTACTTTTGATAGCATTAATTGTTAAGGAGCCTATTCCATCGATTCCAAACATTGTTTCAATTATAGATGTTCCAAAGAAGGCTGTCGCAAGAGTAGATCTGAGATTGGTAACTATTGGGATTAATGAGGGAATTAACGCATGATACAGTATTATCTTTATGCTTCTGAGTCCTTTTGATTTTGCGGTTGTGATATAACATTCAGACAGATTTTTGTGTAGGGATTGTTTGAAAATGACGGCATTAAATAAGAAAAATGAAAAAAACCATCCGAAACCCCCCATTATTGAATTCTTTGGATCTAGGTTGAGATAGTAAAGCGAAGAGACTAGCAGCATTATAACCAGATTCCTCGGTATTGAATTTAGAAATAACATTATATAATCAAGAGCATTATTCAAGCCGTCATTTTTTACAAGTAAAGTACAAGCGATAACGAAAGAGATTGAAATTACGTAAGCAAACACAATTCCTGGGATTGATATTCTCAATGTGTTTTTTATCTTGCTGAGAATTACCCTTATCGTTGATTTTCCTTTTGTTAGTGGTGAGTAATGAGGCGTTCCCCATATAAGTCCTCTATATTTTGTTCTATAAACAATGTATGAATTGCCTGCAATATGCTTGGCAAAGCAATTTCTGCCCAAAGGTATGTTAGAATCAAAGTCATGCACCACCTTATAACTTACAATGCTTTCAAGAAATCCAATGTATTCCAAATATTCTCTAAATGCATTCTTTTCAACAAAGGGAACGCTGGGGCTGTCGTTATTTGAAAATGCGGCTAGCAACGACACACAAAAAAAAGTTGACATAGCGATATTGACTATTGTAAGGAGTATATTCTTTAAGATAAACGAAGCTATAAAATCCACCTTTCTTTGTTAAAAATATTGAGTGTTTCTAGGTAACTTAATACGAAATAGAAAATGAGAGATATCAATGTTGAAATTAGGTAAAAATTATTGTTTACGTTACCATCTTCGGGTGCATTCTTTAGGTATAGAATTTTTCCTTGGCTGTAGCTGCCATCATAATCCGTATTTTTTATCACTACCGAATTCCTGGGATAATACCCAATCTTTCCTGCTTCTTTTATGATTGCGGGTTTAGATACCTGTAAACTAATGTACTTCGCCTTTAATTTCTTCTGTATTTCCTTCAACTCTGTAATGTGTTTACTCATCAGGATTGAACTATTGTGCAACTTCCTGTAATTAACAACCCCCCTCTCTCCGAACACTGGGGTGATTATGAAGTAACTCACCAGACCCACATAGACCGACAACACAATTTTCTTCACCAAAAACATATCACCTTGTAATTGTATTCCTAATATACTATATTTACAAGTGTGTGAACTTTGCTATGGGGGCTGTGTGATGTGCCCGATTTTAGTTTTGTCAAGTAGAGGTTGGAGAATAGATGAGTGCGACAGGTTATAGGGGTGCTTTTTTTATTAAAGAAGGGCCTGGGGAAGTTGATTTTGATATGGAGCGTGTTTTTTTACGTTCTTCGGTTGTTGGTGGTACTGATGCTTTGCGCTCTGATGGGATTGAAGGGCTTTTGGATGAAAAGCTGTTAAAATTGGATGATTCTTTGAGGGAGAGGCATGCTGAGTTGGTCTCTTATTTAAGAGAAGTTGATGTTCGTATTTCAAGAGTTGAGGATGAAATACGCAGTGGTTTAGAATTTTCTCAAGAACTTAGTAGATCTAGTTTAAAAACTGCTGAAAGCATGGCCTCTTTCGACTGGGCTAGTACCAAATCAGAGAATGAACTAGGTGAGGTTCCTTTAAGAAAAGAAAGTAGTTTGCCAAATATTGCAATTGATCAGGAAGAGTTAGATGCTTTACTTGAAGGCCTGAATGATATTTCAAAGGATGGTAGGGAAACTTTAAGTGGTAATGAGTTAAGTGGTAATGAGTTGGAGAAGGGTTTAAATAGAGACGGCTCTGTTGAAGAACTTTTTGATATGAAGTTTGACAGATTGGGTGTTGAAGATGCTTGTAATGGATCTTTAGAGGAGAGCACTGCATGTGTAGATACTGAGGAAGGTGTGGGGCACTTAGGTGTTAATTTTGACGTAAAAAGTGAAGAGAGTTTGCTGGATGAAGTTTCTTCTTTTGGTTTAACTAGTGTAGCTGAGAATGATGCTGATCTTGATATAGGGATAAATAGCGATGTTGTTTCTTCTGTTAGCGAGAAGGCTGTTGGGAATCAAGAGGATAGCGCGGGGGGACTTGATTGCTATCCAGGAGAGGGCGTTGGCGAAGAAATGGTGTTTTCTGATAGTGATTTAAAGCTTTTAAATAATGAGAAGCATAAGGGAGGGGAGCAAGAGGCTATTTTTGATGGGGCTTGTGATGGTATAGCTGATTGTGATTCGACTTTGAATGTAAGAGATGAGAGTGCTCTTGTTCAGGAACAGAAAGTTGGTGCTCCTGCTGACTTTAAGGAACTTGATGATTTTGAGGATGTTTTAAAGGCAGATTTAGATTGTTCGGATTTACAAGGCTGTATTGGAGATTTTGAAGAAAAAAACCTTTATAATAATAGCCAGTCGGAGAGTTTGGGAGCGGGGGAGAAATTGAGGCAGAATGAAGGGGGTGATTTATCTGGTTTTAACTTTACTGAGGTTGAAAAGGTTATAAACAAGTTTGATGATGATGCTTATTTAAGCAAGCTTGAGTTAAGTTCTGAGGAGAGGGAGGTTTTAGTTAGGTTTATCAATAAGCTTGGAGGGGATATTGAAGTTGATTCTAGGAAGGGTAGTAGCTTTAAGAGTAGGCGAGAGTATGAGATTTTGCAGAAAATTAAGCGTTTGTTAATAAGAGAGTAGAATTATTTGTTTAATAAAGTACTATTTTTTATTTTTTATTACTGCAGTTTTGCTTTTGTTTTTGACTTTTTTTTATTTTATTAGCAAGTTTATGAGCCAGATTGATTTTGACCTTACTTATTTAATAGATGAGGTTAAAAACTATAATACGGGGTTTTTTAAAGATTTAGATTTGGAACAGTATTTCGATAAGGCTTTGGGAGAACATGGGCTTGTTAGTTCTTACTATTTATTCTCGTCGGTCAATGGAATTTTGGTTTATAAGACAAAAGATGGTTTGATTTATAAATCTTCAGACAAATTGGAGCCAGTGCTTTTACAGAGTAGCGTTTTTATAAAGAAGTTTAAAGCTAACTTTGAATTGAGTAATGAATTAATTAGTTTAGTTGTATATTACAATATCCTGCCAAAGAGCAGGATATTGTACGTTTTAAACTCTTATCTTGTTCTAATTTCTCTTTTTTATCTTCATTTTTCTCTTTTTGTTCTGTACTGCATACATCGAAATGCTAATGGTGGTGGTCATGATGGGAATGAGGATGATCATTATACTCGTGTGTATGGTCATCATTAGAGTGAGTATCGCCTGTCTTTATATTTTTTTCTAAATTGAATACATCAAAGAAAGTCCACTTATTGGTGATATAGTAGTAATCATCTGTGTCTTTTTTAAGCAAAATGTCCCTGTCTTTTTCATTTTTGCTAAAATAAACATCGATGTTATTTACACTTTTGTTGCTCCATGTGACTTCAATGTTGTATTGAAGATTGTGCTCATTGATTTTAGTTTTATCTATTTCAAATCCATCTGTTGTGTATTCTTTAATAATTTGCAAGGGTTTTTCTTTCTTTAAAAGCTCTTCGTTAAAAAAATAAAGGCCATCTTTTCTAGATACATTGTAATTATTTTGTATTGCATCTTCCTCATCTTTGTTTGGTTTATTAATTACTACCAGAGATAACTTTTCCAGGTTTGAGTTCTCTTCTCTGAAAAGTTTAGTATTTGCAAATGTATTGTAAGAATTGCCTTTGTATGATAGGAAAATGTTGTTTGTTAAGTATACGTTATTATCACTTTTTTTTATATATGATAGTCTTGAATCCCCTTCTCCTGAGTTTCCAATAAATATTTCTGTCATCAAATTATTTTTGTCATCAAAAAATTTAAAATCTGGCTTTTCTTTGATACCCAGTTCTTTGTGCTTTTTGGGATCTCTACTAACAAGTTTATTTTTTTGTAAATCTTCTAAGGCCTGAATCATGGAGGTTACTCTTCTCTCATCAATTGGAAGATTGAAATCATTATATTTAAGTTCCCATCCTTTTTCTGTTTTTGTAAGAATTCCCTCAAGCTCTGTCTCAATTTTTGCAATTTGACCAAAGTCAATTTCAACTAATTTTTCCTGTAAAAGTCTGTTAACCTGATTTTTATTTGAAAATATTATTCCCAACAAAAACAAAGATAGCAATATAAGAATTATTGCTATCTTCATGTATTCTCTTTTCCCTAAAAATATACCTTTTTTATCCATAAAATCTCCTTATTAGTTGACTCTTCTTTTTTTGGTGAATCTGATAATTCCAAATGCTATCACTGCTATTGGCAATAATAACAAATTTACGATTATTAGTGAAAATTTTGCATTTAGCATTTCTTGCGAAGAATTTACAAATTTTAGCTTAGAGCGCACTTCTCTTGATTTAATGCTAAAAAATGATTCCTTTTGCATTAAGTAATCTGAAATTCGACCGGCAAGTTCAAAGTTTGAGGGTGAACTGTTATACATATAATCACTAAATACCATACTTGAGCCTAGAAAAATCAATCTCGAATTTTCGGATTTTTTGTCATTATATAAGCTTTTAACTTGTCCTTCAACATAATACCCAAGAATTTTATGAGTGTTTTCTTTGTCAAAAGTTTTTGGCACATCAAATGAATGCATCGCTATGCTTGAGATATTTTCATCTTTGACTTGCCAAGATTCTTTAGAGCTTGCAAACAGAGGCAAGTACTTTGTTTCGCTCTCTCTATTTTCTACAAGTTCTAGGGAATTACTCCAGGGTATTAAAGTGTCATAAAAATTTTTAAATAAAGGATTTTTCGGATCAATAATATTACTTTTATCGATTAATATCCATGGGTGGTAAATCTGAAAATATCCTCCCAAGAAAAGATTTGGAGCTCTTTTGTCAAGTATAATATTTTCATTATATTTAATTCCATAACTTTCAATTAAATCGAAAAGTGGAGATTTAATGGGAGCTGTTGCATATGGATTTTGAGGATTGTAGTCAATTTTACTTGCAGCAAATAATACTTTTCCGTTGTTTACAACAAATTCATCAATTTTTTTCATTGAGTCATTGTTTATTTCCTTAGCACCAATTATAAATAATCCATTGATATCTTTTAGTTGTTCCTTATTGAGATCCACTTCTTGAATATCCGTTTTAAAAGCCTTCTTCATTATTTCTGTGAAGCTTTTGTGTGTCTCTCTTAAAGTTGTATCCCCAAAAACAAGTCCTAAAACCTTTTTTGTGTTGTTGATTAATTTATCTAGACTACTTGCAAGTTCATATTCTAGATTCCCAATCTCAGTGACAATAGGAAGAACCTCTCGTTTCCCTTCATAAGTTATTTCGATTCCTGAATATATCTTAAGTATAGAGAGTTGATTGATGTCTCTGAGGTCAATTTGTTGAGATGGAATTCCGATTTGTTCCAAAGGAGAGGATACTTTATCAGCATCTATTTCCCTGTAAATCACTTGTCCACTTGAGGCATCAGAAAAACTTGTTAGGAAGTTTTTTATTTGTTCTGGAAATGCAAAATAATTACCAAGACTTGAAGAGTTGTAGTAGGTAATGTATATCTTTTCATTTGCATTTGAAAATAAATCCTTTGTAACTGAAGAAATTGTGAAAGCTTTATTTTTAGTAAAATCTATTTTGAAAACGAAAATAGATATATTACTAAGAATTAGCAATATTATTGCAAAGTTTAAAATTAGATTTAAAATTTCGTTATTTTTTTTCTTCATAAGTAATTATCTCCATTTTTTCAATCTTATGCTATATGAACTTAATATAAGGAACGTAGCTGAAAATGTGATGAAGTAAATAAGATCCGATAGATTTAGTATTCCCATATTAAAGTAACTAAAGTGATTAGCAATTGAGATGAAGTTGAGTATTTCTCCAAATACGTTCTCTTTTCCAAATATCATTACCAACTTTCCTGAAAATATTATCAGTATTAAGACAAACACGGTTAATATATAGGATACTATCTGACTTTTAGTAATGGAAGATATAAATAACCCCATACTGAGAACGGAATAAGAATAAAGAATTATTCCTAGATATTGTAGAAATACGATACCAAGGTCAAATTCGCCCATAGAAATTGTCATTGTTGTAAGGGGCAGCGTGAGGGCGAAGAGTATTAATGTGAATATTTTAAGTGTAATGAATTTCCCAATTACTATTTCTTGTGGGTTTATTGGAAGTGCATAAAGTAATTCAATGCTTCCCGTTTTATGTTCTTCTGAGAAAACTCCCATACTAAGTGCTGGCAAAACTAGCATTAAAATAAGGGGCATTGAGGAGAAGTAAGATACTAAAGAGGCGTTATCTTTAATAAAAAACCCAGAGAAAAAAATAAAAGAAAAGTTTATAAAAATTAAGAAAAATAGGATCACAACATACGCGGTTGGCGTGCCGAATAAAACCTTTAATTCTTTTTTTGACAAAGCCAAAGATTGCTTTAAGTTAATCTCCATTATACTCTCTCCTTTGTTAACTTGCTAAAGATTTTTTCTAAACTTTCATGTTTAGGAATCATTGCCTTCAATATTACGCCTTTGCTTACAATGTAATTGAATAATTCTTTTTCCGTTTTTTCGGGTGCAAGTTTCAATGAAATATTGATTTCATTTTCATGTTCCTCTGTTTTTATTAATGTAAATATATCATTACTGCTAAAACACTCTTTATTTGTTAGAGAATCTTTATAAAGAATTAGATCCAGTTCAGTTTCTTTTAGTCTATTTTTAGCTATGTTTTCTTTAGTATCATCAGCAATAACCTCTCCGTTATTAATAATAATTATTCTCTTGCAAATGGACTCCACCTCGCTTAAGATGTGAGATGAGAAGAGTATTGTACTATTCTTTGCCAGTTCTTTTAGAAATTCTTTAAACTCTATAATTTGATTTGGGTCAAGTCCGTTTGTAGGCTCATCAAGAATTACAAGCTTGGGATTGTTTAATAAGGCCCCAGCTATTCCTACTCTTTGCTTAAATCCTTTTGACAGATTAGATATTAATTTGTTTTTAACACTGTCGAGTTTAAAAATACTAATAGCTTTCTCTATTTCTTTTTTAGGAGTTTGAATGCATTTAATTTCTGAGATAAAGTTTAAATATTCACTAACAGATAGTTCGGGATAAAGAGCTAGTTTTTCGGGTACGTATCCTACATTTTGTAGTATTTCTTTTGAACTTTCTGTAATATCTTTTTTAAAGATTTTTACATCTCCCTTGCTGGGGTAGTGAAACGATGTTAAAATTTTGATCAATGTAGATTTTCCTGCTCCATTTGGACCAAGTATGCCAAGTACCTCCCCTTCGTTAACCTTAAAGCTAACATCAAAGAGAGCCGTGAATGAACCATATGTTTTAGTGACATTTTTTACATTTATCATGTACTCCTCCTTTAGATACTAATGTTTTATGATAAACCTGTTTTTATCTGCTTCAAGCCTCATCCCATCCTTTGTTAAAAATATTTCTCCATTTGGGTATTCTTGCCTCGCTTCGTTTAGTAATTCGCACAAGTCTTTATTCAGTGTATATCTTTCACTGAAATGAATTAGCCCAGTCTGGCTAACCCCTGCTCTTTTTACAATTGTTGCTGCTGCTTGAGCGGTTAGGTGCAATTTCTTTTCGGCTTCCCTTTTCAATTCGTTTTTAAATGTGCTTTCAATTATGACTAAATTAAAGTTTTTAATATGCGTGATTAGGTCTTCAAAATAGCCTGTATCTGTAATGTAGGCAAATTTCAAACCTTTTTGGGGTTTTCCTAGAACTTCAGAGGGCAATATTCTTCTTCCATCAAGGATAACCTCGTGTCCGTCCTGTAACCTCTTTCTAACATGTTCTTTGGGAATATTAAGGATTTCTGCTTTTTGGTTGTCAAATTTTCCAGGCTTATCTTTTTCTATAAACAGATATCCAACACATTCTACAGAATGTCTTAATTTTCTATACTCAATTCGCTTCCTCTTGTCCTCATACAAAATCTCTTCTGTTTTATTAACTATAATTTCCTGATACATTATTTCATAATTTTTATGTACTTTTAAAAGTTCGATATTTGTTTCTAAATACCTTTTAATCCCAACGGGGCCAATGATAGTTAGAGGTTCTTTTCTTGTTTCTCCACTTTGTGCCATAAGCATTACTATCCCAAGTAATCCTGTGATGTGGTCGGCATGCAGATGCGTTATGCAAATGAATTTAATTTTTTGCCATGATATTTTTTGTTTTCTGAGAGACATTTGTGTAGCTTCTCCACAATCAAAAAGAAAATTATCTCCACAGTATTCTATTAAGACAGAAGTTAGGTATCTGTTATGTAGTGGCCTTGTTCCCCCTGTGCCAAGAATATTAATATTAAAACTCAAAAATACTCTCCCATCTCTCCTCTGTTGCTTTTAAGGCACGGCAATAAGATTGAAATCTTGAATCAAAAATGAACGGATGATTTGTGTAGGCGCTCAGTTTTTTTCTGTTTTTGACTCTAATAGTGAATACTCCTTAGCATTTTAGTGAAAATACTTATTTCATTAACACACAAGTAGACACCACTCCGTCTTTGAAAATCTGATTTATTTTGCATTTAAGTATTATATTATTTTTTTCTAAATTTAGAAATATTGCAAAAAAAATTGCTTGTTTCTTTATAAAAACTTAAGTATCTGTAAATATCGTAATAAGTTGGAAGGCTAGATTTTTTTTCAATGTAATCTAGGATACTTTTAGATAAATATGGCGTCATTGATATGCCTCTTGTTCCCAGTCCATTTAATATGAATATATTTTTGTATTTTGGATGCTCTCCAAGAAAAGGTTCTCTGTCAAGGGTAGAGGGCCTTACGTGTGCTTTGTGCTGGATGATTTTGTAACTTAATTTTGTAATTTTTTTAAGTTTGCCTACAAGCTCCTCTTTTGCCCATTCATTTGTACTTGTGTCTAAATTTTCCCATTCATAGGTACCACCAAGGTAGAACTTATTATCTTGTAAAGGTATTAATGACACGTATCTGTTATAAACTTCTTTAAGTTTTAATCCCTCGATTTCCAATATTAGCATCTCTCCTTTTGCTGGTTTGAATGGGAGATATGAAAAAAGGCCTGTGGTCATTTCTTTATATCCCCTTGTAAATATTAATTTTTCGAATTTAAATTTTTCTAATCTAAATGATTTATCACTTATTTGAATTGTATCGTCATCGATTTCTGCTTTAATGTATGCATTTTTTTTTATGAAGTATTCTTTGATGGTTTCTATGTACAAATTCGTGTTAATTATGGCGCCCTTGGTTAGCATACCTCCATCATTATCGAAGGAAAAATCGTAAATTTTTCCTTCTTTTATTGATAGGATGAAGCTTCTTATATTCTTATCTTTTTTCATCCTCAGAATAAGCTCTTCCTTCTGTGTCTTTGTAGTAAATGGTCTGAAAATAGGTTTTTCTTCTAGAAAATTACAGTTAATATTTTCTTCAATATCTTTGTAGTATTGAACGGCGAATTTGAAAACTTCAGGTTCCCTCCAGGCAATGTTCATTTTTCTTCCCATAATAGGGTTAATAAGGCCTCCAGCTATAGTTGTAGCTTTTTCGTTTTCATTATCAAACAAAATTACACTTTTCTTTCTTTTAATTAGCTCGTAAGTTAAAGTACTTCCGGCAATGCCCCCACCAATGACTGCAAATTCAAATTCCATTAATAATGCTCCTTTATTTAATTTTTTACAGCGTTTTGTTTAAAAGATTGATGCATTATTTACCAGGATATCTATTCTGTTATTTATGACTATCTCTGTATGGGTTTTCCGATCAATTTTTGATATTTTAGACATTTGAAAACCTTTAATTTTAAATTATAATATGTAACGTTATATTTGTTGGAAAGGTAAGAATATGAACTGTAAAGATATTGGGGTGCAAACTGGAATGCATCAAGTATTGGAGTTTGCGTTAAAGAGTAGGGCAATAGTTATTACAGGGGAGATCAATAAGGATACTTCAAAGTTATTTCAGGAAAAGATATTGTTTTTGGAAGCATCAGATTATAAGAAACCTATATTTGTCTATATTGACTCAGAGGGTGGTGATATTGACGCTGGGTTTGCTATTTTTAATATGATACGATTTGTGAAGCCTAAAGTTTTTACAATTGGAGTTGGGCTTGTAGCTAGTGCGGGCGCTTTAATATTACTAGCGTCAGACTCGAAGCGTAGATTTTCTTTGCCTCGTGCAAGGTATCTGTTGCACCAGCCTTTAAGTGGTTTCAAGGGCGTTGCTACTGATATTGAGATTTATACAAATGAGCTTAATAAGATTAAGAGAGAGCTTAATGATATTATTGCAAGGGAAACGGGGCAGAAGCTTTCTAGAGTAGAAAAGGATACTGATAGAGATTTTTGGTTAAGTAGTGAAGATGCAATTAAATATGGTCTTGTCTTTAAGGTTGTTGAAACTAGACTTGAGCTTGAGAAGTTTATTAATTAGTCTTCTAATTTTATCTTGTAGAACATCGAGAACGGAGTTTAGTATTTTGGAGTTTAGTGTTGCTAGTTTTGATCAAAACCTTGCTGCTCTGAATTCATTGTTAGATGTTTCCTACAATGTTTTTTTGTCGGATTTTGACCTAGTTATTCTTAAGAACTTAAATGGTCAGGAGGAGTTGGATTTAATTAATAATAGGGTTTCATTTGGAAATTTTAAAAAAGCATATTTTATTAGTCAAAACAAGAGATATTCCATTAGTGTTCTTGCTAAAGAAACGGTTAGGGTTAAAATTTTAAGTTTTGTTGAAGGGTTTTATGGGCAAAAAATAGGCGTTGTTGTTGATTTTATATTTAAAGGGAATAATTATGGGGTAGTTATTTTTAATTTTAGTGATGAGGTAATTAATAATTTAGATATTTCTGTTGTTGATGGACAGATAGCATACTTGAATTCTCAATATGAAAACTTGGTTTTTATCCTAGATAAGACGGAACTCGTTATATTAGATATAATCGTTAAAAAAGGGTTTTTTAGCTTGATTCAAGACTCGAGCATTCCTATACATATAATTAACATTGTTAATTATATGGTTTATTCTAATTTTGTAGCCCATTTATCCCCTCATTATTTATTTTATACGCTTTTAAGCTATTTAAATGATGAATTTCATTTGGACAATTTCCCGAAAAGCATTGTTATTAAATAAACTTTTAAATATTTGGTCATTGACATCGTAATTTGATTATTATATGATTCTATTACCTGTGCCGAAGTGGTGGAAGTGGTAGACACACAGGACTTAAAATCCTGAGGAGGAAGCTCCGTACCGGTTCAAGTCCGGTCTTCGGTATAAAATACTTCAGATGTGTCCTGCGTCTCTTTAAGCTTTTTGTTTATGTAGAATCCTGTGCCGAATAGAATTGTGGAGGCTACAAGTAATGGTAAGGAGGGCTCGAGGTTGAGTTTTGACATTCTGGATAATATTTGTAGTATTGAGCCTGCTATTAGTCCTATTGCTAGATGAAGAAATTTAATCAGATGTTTGTCTATAGCCTTTTTGATTAGTAGAGTTGTAGTTCCTGCACCTGTTGCCGCTGATATTCCAAATATTAAACATGGTATAATGCTCAGACTGGAGACGATGTGTATGATTTCTTTGTAAGTCCCAAGGCTTAGTAGTAGTAATGAGCCTGAAAGTCCTGGTATAACCATGGCGGATCCGCTTATTACACCTGAGCTTGTAATTAAAAGAAAGTATTCCATTGATTTCCTGTCTTGGTACTTGTTATCGATAGATAATCCATGGTTTCCTATGATTAAAACAGACAACACAGAGAAAAGACCTAACAAGGTAAGGCAATACGCCACAGCCTTGCTGCCTTTATCACTCATCTCTTTTGTTTTGATTTCTTTTCTTATGCTAAATACACTTTCTGTGATCAACCCCGTAATCAACATACTTAAGCACGCCTCTCCCGTCTTGCCATCCAAGATGTAGACCTTAAGTAGCTTTGAAAGCACCACCGCCGTGGTTAGCACACCAAGAGAAAGCACAGTAAGAAAAGTCACATCTCCTCTCCCTCTTGCTTTCATGAGGGCTGAGCACGAATAGACCACTCTATAATAAATCCCCAGAGTTAATGCCAATGTCCCGCCCGAGACACCAGGTATCACGTTGGCAACACCAATCAACAAGCCCTTTAGATAAGCGCTCAGCAAATTCTCACTGTATGCGTAACTTGATTTTTCATCGATCATCTCCCTCACCATTAATAGTGTTATTTTCGCACCTTTTCTTTAATTTATCCAAATTAGTAATAGCAACATCTTCAAGTGTTACTCCAAGATAGCCACCTAATCTTGAAATATGCCACAGCACATTACCAAGTCCCTGCCTAATGGATAACGAATATTCATCATCAAGTACATAGTCCTTGTCACGAATCAATTTTTTTAGTTTTTCTACAACCCCCCCTGCCTCCTCGACAAGGTCAAAAGAAGTTAATATCAATTTTTCCCTATCGCTCTCATGTCTGTCAGTCTTTCGCGACCGTACTTGGTATTCGTTCAATCCCACAATATCATCTTCATGTCTTTTATTCAATTTGTCCAAATTGCCAATAGCAATATCTTCAAGTGTTGCCCCAAGATAACCACTTAAGCTTGAAACATACCACAATACATCACCAAGCTCTTTCTTAATGGATAATAAATACTCATCATCGAGTAAATAGTCCTTATTGCGAATCACTTTTTTTATTTTTCCTACGACCTCTCCCGTCTCTCCGGCAAGGCCAAGCGTTGTTAAAATTAACTCTTCTCCGCGGCTCCTATATCTAGCAGTTTCCCGTGCCTGTAATTGGTACTCGTTCAATTTCATAACCAGAACCAGTCTAATACAGTTTTTTATTATTTACAAGTTTATCCCGTTGTATCTTTTTTTTTAAAATTTTACTATATTTAGCTCAATGTTTTTTTGGAGTTTTATATGTAAACAGAGTAGTTCTCGCATTAAGGGTTGTTTTTTCTTTTTATGTTTTAATTGTATTTATTCTTATCCTGAGATAGAAAATTTCTCAAACAAGGATCCCGTTTTTTTTGACCTTAAGACGAAAATTTCTAAGTACAATAAAAGGGAAGGTGTTCCCTTGTTTATTTATTCATACAGGGTAAAAAAGAGAGATACTTTTTTTAAGATTGCAAATAAAGTGAATGGGTGGCAGGCCAGTATAGCTACAGTTAATTTACTGGACTCTCCTTCCTTAAGAGAGGGGCAAGAAATTTTAATTCCTAGCAAGAAGGGTCTTTATATTCTTGATAATAAGAAGCATAGATTTAATAATCTGCTTTTAGCCACAAGAGACTTAACAAAAGCAGAAAAGATAAAGGTTAGAAGAGACAATAAAATTTATGAGTTCTATTTTTTTGATTCTGCTAGACAACCAAATTTGAGTTTTTTCTCAAGTACAGAAATGCTTTTTTTTCTAAATTCTGATTTTATTTTCCCTTTAAAGAAATTTATTGTCACTTCTGATTTTGGTTTTAGGGCAGATCCCTTTACTGGTGTGGATAGTTTTCATACCGGTATAGATCTTGCAGCGCCGATGAATTCTTTAGTCTTTTGTTCTTCTTATGGTATTGTGGCTGTAGTTGGTTATAACGATATTTATGGGAATTTTGTTGTTGTTGAACATAAAAACAATATCAAGTCTCTTTATGGACACCTTAGTTCCTATGCTGTGAGCAGGGGAGATATTTTAAAAACAGGAGACGTTATTGGTAGAGTAGGTCAAACGGGACGATCAACAGGTCCTCATCTACACTTTGAAATACTAAAGAAAGATACTCCCATCAATCCTGTTAAAATTTTAAAATAGATGAGCAAGTTTTAACATACGATACCACATTATGGTAATTCTAATTTGATAATAAACAGGGGCAGGATAATAAGATAACTCTACTACATGCTAATTAAAATTTTACTTTAATAAAGCTTTGTTTAGTGAATATCATATGCTTCGTATTCTGTTATTTTATTATGAAGGGTTTTTCTTCCTATTTTAAGTATCTCGGCACATTTGCTTTTGTTGTGTTTGGAATATAGAAGTGTTTGTTTAATGATTTCCCTTTCTGCTTCCTTTAAGCTTATGCCTATTGGTAATGTTATTTTAAATATTTGACTTGTGTTATTCTTAATTCTTGGAGGCAAGTCGTCTTTTACGATTTGTTTTCCCCTAGACAGTATTAAGGCGCTTTCAAGTACATTTTTTAACTCTCTGATATTTCCTGGCCAATCATAGGCATAAAGTGCCTTTATTGCATCACTAGACAGGCTTTTTTCTTCTCTGTTGTTTTCATTAGCAACGCTTTTAATTAATATGTTTGTTAAATTTTGTATGTCATCTTTTCTCTCTCTTAAGGGTGGGATGTTGATATTTATTATGTTTAGCCTATAGAATAAATCTTCCCTAAACCTTCCTTTCCTGATTTCTTCTTCAATATCTTTATTTGTTGCTGTTAATAGCCTGATGTCAACTTTCATAGTGGATTCTCCACCCACTCGTTCAAATGTTTTATTTTGAAGCACTCTTAGCAGTTTTACTTGAACTTCAGGTGATGTTTCTACTATTTCATCTAAAAATATCGTTCCCTTATCGGCAAGTTCAAATCTGCCTTTTTTTTGACAGATGGCACCTGTGAACGCTCCCTTTTCGTGACCAAAAAGTTCGCTTTCAAGTATACTCTCAGAGAGGGCAGCACAATTTACCTTAATAAAAGGCTTGTCATTTCTATTTGATAGGTCAAAAATAGCATCTGCTATTACTTCTTTCCCAACACCGCTTTCCCCTGTTATTAGCACGGACGCTTTCGATTTAGCAATTTTATTGACAAGTTCCAATGTCTTTTGCATAACAAGAGATTTACCAAGTATACGCCCGTAGTAGTTTAAATCCTTTCTGATAATAACACTCTTTGAGGATATACTTTCGTGAATCTTATCTTTTTGGCCATTTAAGGCTCTCTTTATTATGAGTAATAGCCTTTCAAGGTCAACTGGTTTTGTTAAAAAGTCATAGGCACCTTCTCTCATAGCATCAACTGCTGAATCAACTGTTCCGTGCGCTGTAAGAATAATGAAAGGTATGTCTGAATTTTTATCTTTTACGATTTTTAATAACTGTTCTCCTGATAATTGGGGCATTCTGAGGTCAGATATTACAGCATCAATTTTTTCATTTTCAATTGTTTCAAGTGCTTCTTCTCCATCACTAGCAGTAAATACAAAAAAACCCTCTTCTTCCAGATAGGTTGCTATCCCTTCTCTTATGTTTTTCTCATCATCTGCTATAAGCACCTTACTCACTTTCTAAACATCCTTCAATTAAAATTTTGTCTGTGTTTAATTTTGGAAGGGTGATTGTAAAAGTTGTTCCCTTCATATTCTTGCTCTCTACAAAAATTTCACCTCCGTGTTCTTTTACTATTTTATAAGAAATAGTAAGTCCTATTCCACTTCCTTTCTCTTTTGAGCTAAACTGAGGCTTAAATATTTCATCCTTCGTATCGTCCTTGATTCCGTCTCCGTTGTCTTTTATGCTGATGTATATTTTATCTTTACTTTCATGGATAGAAAAATCTATTTTTTTTGTTCTTTTACTTGATTCAAGTAGGGCTTCTTCTGCGTTTTTTATTATGTTGATTATTACTTGTCTTAAAAGTTTTTCGTCAACTAAAACAGGGCTTACTTTTTTGAGATGGAGTAGAAGTTTAATATCTTTGTTTTCTAACTCTGGATTTAACAAATTATACACACTCTTTACGATGTCGGTGATATTCCTCTTTTCAGCCATTATCTTAATAGGTCTTACTGTTAATAGAAAATCTGTTACAGTTTTGTCCATTCTGTTTATTTCTTCTTTTATTATTTTAAAGTAATTATCTGCTTTAGTGCTTTTAAGTTCCTGTCTATCTATTTCTTTTTTAAGTAGCTGTAAGTTTATGTCGATTGCTCCCAGTGGGTTTTTAATCTCGTGCGCAATATTTCTTGCATGTCTTGTAAAAGCAGCTAAAGCCTCTGCTCTTTTGAAAAGTTCTTCCTTGTGTTTCCTGTCTTTAATGTCCTCTATTAAAATAATGTTTCCTTCAAGCTTTTGGTCTTTAACATATGGCATAAATGATATTTTAATGAACATATTTGTTGAAATTTGAAATTCATAGCCTATTATTTTGTCCTCATTTATGGTTAGTTCTTCTATCAAGTTTGTTAGGGTTGGAATTTGAATATCTTTAAGGGTCTCTAGTTTAGACTCAATATTAAGAGTTAGTATTTGGAATAACATTTTGTTTAAATAAATTATGTTGTTAAGTTTATCAAGCACAAGAATCCCTTCATTAATGGATGCAAAGATTCCCTCGTATATTTCTATTTTTTTATACAGATCCTGAATAAATTTAAATTTTTGCTCACCTGATAGTTTATTTAACTTGGATAAGGTTTTTTTAAAGAACTTACTCATTAATCCTCATAAGTTAGCATTAGATTTTCTATTATTCGCTTTCTGCTTTGATTATAGGGCATGTATCTTAACATATGTTTTAGGTATTCTAGTCTTCCTAGATAAGTATTAATATCCAAGGATTGATCCAAGAAATCATATCTGAGTTGAGTGGCAAGTTCTTTCAGAAATGATTCAAATGTAAGTTCATCTTTTAAGAAACTAAATGTATCAAGGTTAAATAATCCCTGTTTCTCTTTTATTATATTCAAAATTCTTCTTGCTTCTTCTCTTAATATCTCACTTTCTTCACTGTAGAATGAACTTAAGTATTCTTCGGTTGTAAGTTCATCATTTTTATTAAAGATTGCCTTAAAGATCTTAACTTCAAAGTCCCTATTTTCTCTTGGAAACCTATAGCATCTAAGTCTTGACAGTATCGTTTTAGGAATTTTACTTTTGTTTCTTGTGGATAAAATCAAATAAATATTTAAAGGTGGTTCTTCTAATATCTTAAGAAGAGCGTTGTAAACATTAAAGGATAAATTTTCGATTTCGTTGATGTAGATCACCTTTTTCTTGTTCTTTTCCGAGAATGCCCAAGATCTAATTTTTCTAATCTCATTGATAGTAGGGTTGAAATTTATGTGTTTAATTATCTCTTCAATTTTTTTAATAAGTTCTTCCTTGACAGCTTTGCTATACTCGTTTTTGTAGTAAATGTAATTGATGAAATTAATATTCTTTTCTATTTTTTTGAAGTTCTTGTCGCTACTGAAATTGTATTTAGTGAAAATGATATTCTTAACATACTTTAGGTACTGATTTACAACTTCTTTTGATTCTGTATTAAGATATGCCTTTGCTTCTACTATATTAAGACTTGAGGAGATCAGTAGATTCGGATTTGTTAAAATTTGTGATTTTAGTATTTTTTTTGCAAGCACAAGGGCACTTAGCTTTTTGTAAGAGAATCTCTCCCCCCAAAAAAGAATTGCATTGGGGAGGCAGCCCCTTTCATATTCATTAAGTATTTCTTTAGTAATTTTAGGTATTATTTCCATGTTCCACTTCTCTTTACCGTATTTTTGATAATTTGAAAAAGTAGTTAATTCCAGGATTTAGATATTCAAGTAGTGCACTTCCCTCTAAAAAGTATGAAGGCTTAAAGATTTGTTGTGAATGAATTATATAAACTACAATTGCGATTATTCCAAATGCTTCAAACAAGCCAAGTATTAGGCCAAGTATTCTGTTAAAGAACAGCAGTTGTAGGTGACTTATTACTGATTCAATTAGTGATTGCAATACCAAAAAACCTATATGTATTAATAAGAAAAATACCAGTAACGCTTGAATGTATGATAGTTCAAGAATGGGAGATATGAAGACTTGAAAATCATGCGTTTTATTATAAAGCAAAAATATTAAAGCGAAGACTTCAACAAACCCACCTATTTCTTTAATGAACCCCCTTAAAAAGCCCCTAAAACCTAGTGAGATAAAAATTATTATTATTAATATGTCAGCTATTCCCGTTATTTTAACAGGATCATGTTCTAGCATTCCATTGCCTCAAATTCTTTCAATAACATACTTGCTATTAAATTTGATGAATCTTGTTCATGGAACTTTTTTATATTGTGTCTTAGTACTTCTGATTTTTCTTTGTTTTCCAGTATTTCTCGTATGGTATCCGTGACAACACTTTCATTTAGATCCCCCTCCTTTACTTTTAAACATGCATTATGTTCTTCTAGTAGTTTTGCATTCCTAACTTGATCTCCTCTTGATCCTTTTTCAAATGGAATAAGTATCACGCACGCACCGGCACTCGCAAATTCTTTAATAGCCCCAGCCCCAGCTCTACTGATTATGATGTTTGAAAATTTGACTATGCTTGACATTTCTTCTGCATTAAAGAATTGACGTCTCAGATAGTTATTTTCTCTAGTTTCGTCTAGATTTGCGCCGCACTGGTGTATAAAATATGCGTCAATTTTGTTTCTGATATTGATAGCTAGTCTATTTAAAACCTCCGCCCCGAGAGAGCCGCCTAGCAAGCTAATAATGGGTTTGTCTGTATTGCAAGATAGTTCTCTTATGATGTTCGGGTTTGGGTTTTTAAATTCTGGTCTTATTGGTGATCCCGTATATACAACATCTTTGTTTTTAAAATACTTTCTGCTTTCCTTAAAGCTTATGTGTATTGTGTCTGCAAATTTCGAATTAATTTTTGTTGCAAGCCCAGGGTCAAGATCCATTTCATGAGTTATCTTTTTTATTCTAAAAAGACATGCTGCAATAATTGGAGGACTTGATACAAAACCCCCAGTTGAATATATAATCTGGGGGTTATACTTTTTTATAATAAGGAAACTTTTGATTACCCCAAGTATAACTTTCAAAAAATCACTGAAATTTCGTAATGAGAAATATCTTCTAAGTTTTCCAGATGGAATTTCAATAAACCTGATGTAAGAGTACTTTCCTACAATCCTGGCCTCCATTGATTCTTTTTGCCCAAGCCAGAAGAATTCAATATTCTTGTCCATCGCCCTTAAGCTTTCAATTATCGCTACTCCTGGGAAAACATGCCCCCCCGTACCTCCTCCCGCAAAAAACATTGTCCTTCCGTTTCTCATATACCTCTTTAATGTACCGATTAAACCTCTGGAAGCTTAAGCCGTATTATATCCATATTCTATCCAATATCACACTCTAATGCAAATATTAAATATTTCTTTCATAAAATAAGAAATGGGTTCAAACTTTTAAGGAATGGGTGTCTGTTTCATTGAATTTATAATTTTTAAAAATACTATTTGAATTGAGCATAGGAATCATTTAAATAGTATGGAAATTGTTTTTTAAGAATTGTTCAATTTGCACGCCTTCTCTTTTTGAAATACCATCTGCAATTGAGGATTTTATTATCTTATGAATAACTTGAGTTGCTTTTTCCAAAGCATGTGTTATCTCTAATTTTTCTAGATACCCTATTAGCAAACTGGCAAACAAATCTCCTGTCCCGCTAAAATTTTGTTCCAATTTTTCTAGGAAGAATTCTGAATATTCCCTTTTTTTTGGGTTATAGGCAACAGTGCCAATAAGATCGTCCTTTTCTACGCTGGTAACCACGGTTATTGCATTTATTTTAAGGCTTAATATAGCCTTAATTATTTCATCTTTATTGTTTATCTCTTCAGTATTAGTTAGCATCTTAAGTTCTGTAATATTGGGTGTTATGATGTCTGCATGTTTTATTAGACTGCGAAATCCACTTACAATTTTTTGATCAAAAATAGGGTAGAGAAGCCCGTTGTCTGCAAATACAGGATCAATTATTATTTTTTCAAATTTTAATAGCTTGAACATTTTCTTTATTATTTTTTGTTGATTATTGCTTCCAAGAAATCCGCTATAGAATATGTTAAAGCTTGCATTTTGCTTTTTCCAGGACAAAATAAATCTTTCTAATTCATTTGTTAAATCTACTATTTCAAATTTTTCATAAGCTGTTGTTGCTGAGAGAACAGCGGTTACAAACGGACAAACTTGCATGTTAAACGATGATATAACTGGTATGCACATTGTAAGTGAAGTGCGCCCCATGGTTGAAATATCATGCATTGCCAATACTTTTTTCATGATTTTCCTTCCTTCATGTATTTGTATGTTTTTATTCTTGAACTTGCATCGGTTTCAATTGGGCTTGCTCCGTATTTTAAGTACATATGATATCCAATTCCTGCAATCATTGCCCCGTTGTCTGTACAAAGTTCTATTGGGGGGTAGTAAGCTTCTATTTCAAGATTTTTAATTTTTTCTCTTAAGTAAAGATTGCTAGCAACTCCTCCAGATACTACTAATTTTTTAATATTGGTATTCTTTATTGCTCTTTTGATTGGATTGAGTAGGATTTCAAAAGCTGCTCTTTGGAAGCTTGCAGCGATGTTGTTTTTTGTTATTTTTCCATATTTGTCTTTAAATTTTTTCATTTGGTGTGTGCATGCTGTTTTAAGCCCTGAATATGAAAAATCATACCAATTTTCCTCTTTCTCAAATTTTGTAACTGGGAAATTAAATGCATATTCATTTCCACTTTTAGCTAGCTTTTCTATATTGGGGCCTCCTGGAAAACCCATGTCGTAGTATTTTGCTACCTTATCAAATGCTTCTCCACAAGCGTCATCAAGAGTGCGGCCAAGTATTTGAACATAGTCAAAATTGTCTTGTTTTGCAATTATTGTATGCCCTCCACTTAATATTAAGGATAGAAATGGGTATTCTATCTTTTCAGTCATTAAGGGAGAGTAAAGATGTCCTAAAATATGATCAATGCAAATTAAGGGTTTGTTAAGTGCAATAGACAGGCCTTTTGCAAAATTTATTCCAACAATCAAAGACCCAATAAGTCCTGGTCTAGATGTGACTGCAATTAAATCGATATCTGGTGCACTCATTTGGGCATCCTTTAGGGCCTTTTTACAAACAGACATAATAAATTCTGTATGCAATCTTGAAGCAATTTCTGGTACCACACCATAGTACCTCTTGTGCTCGTCTTGACTGAGTTTAACATTGCTTAAGATTTTATTTCCATCTTCTACGACGGCTGCACAGCAGTCATCGCATGAGCTCTCTATGCCAAGCACTTTCATTGCCTTCCTCTTTCTCATAAAGGTTCAATAAATTTTTAAATTCAAATTCTTCATTTAAGCTTTCTGATTCTTTTCTGAGTATTTTGAGGGTATTTTTCGACCAGATATGTCCTATTACTTTTACAAATCCCTTTGTTCTTGCTATCTGTTTTGCTTTCTCAAGTGAATCAGTGACATCTCTTTCATTATCTTTATTATCCAAAAAGATATCTCTTTTCTCTACTCTGATTCCAATTTTTTCTCCGACTTTTATGGATACGCTTTCTTTTGTAGTAAAGCTGTCAAAAAAATATCTGTTTTCTTCCTTAAGTTTAATTAATATGGTTTCCATTATTTTTTCATTTGAGGTAATGAGACTTCCCATATGATTATTCATTATTCTTGCATTAGGATATTCTTTAAATGTTCTCTCAATTTTCGTTCGTACCGTATGTTTGTTGTCATTGATGTTGATGTGAAATTTTTCTATCGGATTTTTGTACCTTGATTGCATTGGAAAATGAATCATTGTAATTTTGTTTTTGCTTGCTAATCTGTTGTAGGCATGCATTGATTTAGACAGAAAAGGAATAATTGCAAAGTTTATCTTTAGGTTAATTTTTATGAATTTTTCTAACATTGCCTCATCGTATCCAACATCATCAATGATGAGATAAAACTTAGGCTTTAAAGTTTGAGTCTTGAGTTTTTCTTTGGCCCTCACGAAATTCTCTTTTTTAATTTTTTCCAATTTTTTCCGCAGGTCCAAGTTAACTATTCCCTCATTTTTTTTAACGTACATAAGGCTGAAGAACAGTAAGACTGCTGCGATAATGAAAGTAATTGCAACAAATAATATCGCGATTTTTGTTCTACGCTCCTTCGTTAGAGCAGAAACGCCCTTAACACCCATGCTTGATGATTAAGTAAAACAAAACCCAACATTAATGTCAATGTCTATTGATAAAGTTCTTCTCTAAGTTTTTTCAGCACCCTTTTTTCAATCTGTCTTACAGTTTCTGAAGATATGCCAAGCTCATTGGAAATGTCCTTCAGAGTGCTTTTTTTATCATTGTTGTCTAGGTTATATCTTTTCCTTATTATATATCTTTCTTTATAGTTTAATTTGGTGTCCAATATATGATTTAAGTGTTTTAAAGTAGAGTTTTGTTCAAGAGTGCTTTCCGGATTAAAGGAGTTGTCCTCATAAAGGTTTAAAAGTGTAGAATTTTCTGATCCTTCAATTTCTTTATCAAGGGAATATTCTTTTTCAAGGTATGGAATGATTTTTATGTACTGAGCAGGAGTTAAATGAAATTTTTCCATTATATCCTCTTTTTTAGGATATTTCTCTTCCTCCATGAGATACTTATTTATTTGCAGTATTAAGTTCTCTTTCCTATAAGGAACCTTTACAAGCCTAGTCTTGGTGTTTAATGCTCTTTGAAGAGATTGCTTAATCCAAAAGGAAGCGTAGGTTGAAAATTTGGTATTTTTACTCGGATCGTATTTCTCAGCAGCCCTTATTAGACCCAGGTTCCCCTCTTGAATCAAGTCTTCAATTTTTAAGCCCTTCCCAGCGTATCTCTTAATTATTTTCAAGACGAGACGCAAATTAGCATTGATCATTTTATTTTTGGCCTTCATGTCCCCGCGCTTTATTTGTGCAGCAAGTTCAATTTCTTCCTCATGGGTTATTAGTCTGTGCTCCCTTACTGACTTTAAATAGATATTTAAATCCTCGTTACTAAATATATTCACAAAACTTCTCCCTATCTTTTAAATTTGCCCGTATCTTGTAAGCACCCCGTTTAAAATGTAGAGCAAAAAGCATGCCAATGATCAATAAAAAGCATCAATTATCGGCTAAAACTATTTATTTCTGCTATTTGATTGTAAATTAAATCAGCAAGGCCAAAGCTTTTGGATTTTGCTATTTGTTTTGCTCTTTCTAAATAAAGCATATCTTCAAAGATTTCTTCCGTTTGCCCTTCGCTTATTAAGTTATTTTCTTTCTTCAAAGAGCTCCTCATGCTCTTAAGCATTTGATTGATAAATATTGCCTCAAATTCCAAAGAGGCTTCATAGAGTTCATTATTGTGCTTGTCTGCCTGCCTTACTCTATCCTTTAGATTTTTTATCTGATTTATCTGACTTTTTGTTTCCAAATGTTGTAGATTAATCTCGCCTGTCATCCTTGCTCCTCCAAAATTAGCTCCCCATGTAATTTATTAATTTTTTTAGACTTCTTAATTATTGTTATCAGTTCTTCTATGGTGAGTGAGTCTGAATTTTTTGATATGAATTCATTTAGATTCATTTTTTGTATTTCTATCTTTAACTTTTCGTTATTCTTGCTGTTAAATGAGTTGTCATTACTCCTTTCAACTAAAAACATAAGAGGCCCTATTTTAGCATTTTCGCCTGCCATTATGACCTTATTTGTCTCATTTATTAAAACAACGGGAGAATTTTCTATCTCTATCTGTTCAATTTCACTCAGAAGCCTAACCTCTTCCGTCTCGATTTCTATTATGTCTCCAGATCTTATGTTGTTTTTAATATCCTTTTGTTTAAGCTTTTCACTTATTTCATTCACTAGGGTGTAACTCTCTTTCTTTAGAATGATATTGTACTGAGAATAATTCCTGCTCTCATATACTGTGGCTCCTTTTGCTACGAACCCTGCCCCTCTTGATTTTTCGTGCGTGGTGATTGGGCCTGCCGCGATTGCTATTACCCTTCCTTCCTTGTCCTTCAATTCTGTCCTTAAGAGAATACCATCTGTTAAATCTTTCGAATCTAGTACAGACGCTACATAAACACTTTGATTTGTGCCCTGAGCCATATTGCCACTTATCCTGAGTGTTACGTTTACTAATGCGATATTTCTGCTTCTTATGTCGTCTAAATCTATTTCTTCTTCCTTTATTCCAATCTGAGCTAGGATCTTGACTAGACCCTCTTTACCCCTCTTTAGGGTATCTCCTTTTCCAGTAAGTCCCGCTACTATGCCGACCCCTGTTAAGACAGATGAATGTGCAGGCTGTATTTTCGCAATTTCTTTTAGCCTTATCCTTCCGACTGGTTGGCTAGGAATTCTGCTTTCACCAGATCCCTTGAGGAAAGACCGATCTTCTTGCGAGAATGAAATGAGAACCGCCTTCAAGCTCAATACAACGAACACCACCAACTTCACCATGCTTTAGTTCCTCTCGTACAGGAAATATAGTCTACCCTTATTTTAATATTATTGCAAATCCCGATAGCTTTTCAACTCTTACCCAAGACAGGTGGCGGGTTTATTAGCTCTTTTTCCTTTCTAGGGTTATTTCTGTTTTTGTATTTTATCTAATTTTATTCCGTCGTGCTTGTTTGTTTCATACAAGACTACATATCTGGCTCTATTTAGCTCGTTTAAGCTTAAGAATTCATTAGGTCTAGCTGTGTTTACTTTGTATTTAAAGTAAACATTGTCTTCATTTAGATATTTTCCAGCCTTTAGATTTTTTTTTGCAAATACAATTGGTTCTATTATGTCGATGTATAAATTTATCTTATTATGCCTTTTGTAATCTTCGAATTTTTTTGCATAATAGACCAAAGTCTTCTGAATGGGTATGTTTTTGTATGACTTACTCTTTATTACTCTAAACTTGGCATTTATAGAGAACCTGTTCTCTATACGAATCTCTGATTCGTCAAAACTGAACTGAAGTATGTAAATATTTTTATTTTTTAAATTTTTTGTAATATGGCTAATCATTGCAGATATTATTTGCTTTTGCTTAACACGCGAACCCACATACACTTGTGATGCATTGCTGCCACTACAAATCTTTGAATACCCCCTCGACAAGAAATACACACTGCTGGGGGATATTTCAAAACATGTGCCGTAAGGGACTGCTGCTTGCGCCAAATTCGCCGTAAAAAAATAGACAAATACAATTTTACTTACGTATGTCCTCACTGCCTTTTCAGGTTATTAGCAATACCCAGCATGTTATCTGAGGTTTGAATTGCCTTTGAGTTTATCTCATAAGCCCTTTGCGCTACAATCATTGTTACCATTTCTTCTGCAACTGATACATTTGACATCTCAAGGATTCCCTGCCTTATTCGACCCATTCCGTTGCTTCCAGGAGTTCCCGATATTTCTTCTCCAGAACCAATCGTTTCTTTAAACACATTACTTCCAATTGCAGTAAGACCTGCTGGATTTACAAATCTTGAAATTTCTATTTGCCCAAGCTCAACCGGATCCAAATCACCATCAATCTTTACCGATATTATCCCCTCTTGAGATATTGTAAGAGAGTCCTGAATATATTCTTCAGGAAAAGATATTTCGGGTAACAATCTATACCCTTGACTTGTTACAAGATCACCGTTTGCGTCTATCCTAAAAGAACCGTCTCTAGTGTACCCATAAGTTCCGTCTGGGAGAAGCATCTTATAAAAACCGTCGCCCTCAATTGCAACATCAGTGTTCAAATTGGTGGTCTTGAACTTCCCTTGTTCAAACATTCTATGTGTCGCTGATACCCTCGTCCCATGCCCAATTTGATTCCCAAGAGGCCTTACCGTGTCCTCGGTAGCAGGGGTTCCAGCTCTTTTTTGCGTTTGGTATATCAAATCTTCAAACTCGGCTCTCGTTTTCTTAAATCCCGTAGTGTTAACATTTGAAATATTATTAGCAACCGTGTCTATGTTATATTGCTGTGCCCTCATGCCACTGGCTGCTATCCATAGTGATCTCATCATAAAATAACTTCCTTAAAATTTTCCAATTTCATTAATCAACTTGCCAAGGAGCAAGTCTTCAGTTTGTATTGTCTTCTGATTCGCTTCATAAGCCCTATTAACCTCAATCATCGACACCATTTCGTTAACAGCATTTACATTAGACCCCTCCAGGGTACCAACTTCAATCTTGGGCCTTAACTCCGGAGCAATGGCTTCAGGAGGTCCCGATATTTCTGTGCTATTCCAGAGAGAATCACCCTGCTTTTTCAAAAACCTTGTCTTTTCAAAACTTACAACTTTTAGGCTATCGAGAAGCTCGTAATTTTCCCAAGAGTTTTCATGTTCGCTCACAAGCCTTTTAGGGTTAGCATGAAACGTTCCATTATGAAATATTTGACCTTGATCTGTTATTTTGAAGTTGTTGTCTTTTAGACGAATATATCCTTTCTCACCAATAACAGGGTAGCCGTCCTTTGTAACAAGTATACCCTCCTTTCCAAGCGTAAAAGAACCATTCCTTGTATATCTTTCTCCCTCCGGAGTTTGAACCACAAAAAATCCTTCACCAGTCAAAGCCATATCAAGGGGGTTACCCGTTGTCTTTAACGGACCCTGCTCGAAAGAGGTATATGTTTCATTTTCTTCAACTCCCGTTCCAAGCTTTCCAACAACTGGAGCTGTCTCGAGGTAGCCTTTAGAAAATCTGTAAAGACCATCATCGTTCAGTCTTCTAATCAACATTTCAGGGAAAGCCTTTTGGACAGATAAATCTCCCTTGTATCCTACAAGGTCAACGTTCGCCAAGTTGTTAGCAACAACCTCAAGCCTGTGCCTTTGCGCCACCATCCCACTAGCGGCAGTGTAAATACCCCTCACCACATCAAACCCCCCTGACTTATATTCCTTGGAACCAATTTTATCATCAAAACCCAGATATATCAATTTAATTTTTGACCTATGGTATTTAATAACTAATTTGCTTTGAGCAGGGTTGAACAAGCGGGTTTTATTGTTTATCGCTTGGAGTCATAAATTTTTGAAAAAGTGTAAAATAGTATGTATAATTCCCTTAGCTGTCTGTTCGATTTGGGGGTTGGTGTGTGATTGGA
Source organism: Candidatus Borrelia undatumii (assembly GCF_020882015.2). Classification (GTDB taxonomy): domain Bacteria; phylum Spirochaetota; class Spirochaetia; order Borreliales; family Borreliaceae; genus Borrelia. The sequence continues at coordinate 822,630 of NZ_CP086555.2, forward strand.
AAAGCTTTATCGGTTGCTTTTTTGTTTTGTCTTCTGTCTTTCGCATTCTCAGAGCCTGGAGACGCTGAAAATGTGAAAGGTGGCGGAGAGGTTTTGGGATATTGGGTTGGGTATGATGAGGTTACGAACGTTAAAAACTCTGTAATTTATGTGTATAAGTACGATGGTAAGGTGTACGGTAGAATAATGAACGTTGTAAGGGAGGGGAGGGTGTATGATGTTAATAATCCTTCAGGTACTAGGGTTGTGGGGTTTGATCATTTGGGGATTGAGGGTCTTGATTTTATGTGGGGGCTTGAATATTTTCCCAACCATGAAAAATGGGATCGAGGCAAGATAATTGACCCTAAAAATGGCAAGGTTTACGGTTCTGAGATGAGGGTAGATCCGAAGACAGGTGATCTTGTTACCAGGGGTAAGGTTTGGGTTTTTGGTAGGACTAAGGTTTGGAAAAGAGCTGTGGAGAATGAAATACCGAGATCGGATGTGGGGGAATTGGTGCCAAATCCTCCTGTAGTAGGGCAGTGATATTGGGATTTTAGTTTAATCTTTAGGAAGACTTAAGTGAAAGATAGGACTGGATACTATGATAGGTTTATTTTAAGAGTGCCCGACTTTCCGAGGCAGGGTATACTTTTTTATGACATTACTGGTGTTTTATTAAAGACTGAGGCTTATGAGTCTTTGATTGAGGATGCGTATGCCTTTTATTCGTTAAGACGGATTGATTGTGTTGCGGCTATTGAATCGAGGGGGTATCTTGTTGGGTCTCCCTTAGCCCTAAGAATGAGGGTGCCTCTTTTGCTGATTAGAAAGGGGGGTAAACTTCCAAGGGAAGTTTTAAGAGAGGAATATGAGCTTGAATATGGATCTAGTAGCATTGAGATACATAAGGGTGATGTTAAAAAGCATTCAAATATTTTGCTGGTAGATGATATTTTGGCTACTGGGGGTACATTGAAAGCGGCGGCCATGTTACTTGAAAAAGCTGGTGGGGTAGTGTCTGACATATTTTGTTTCATTGAACTTATGGGGATTAATGGTAGGGGTGCTTTAAGAGAATATAATATCAATTCTCTTGTCAGGTATCCCTGATTTATTTGATGCAGAGAATCTGTATTCTGTATCTACGTTGGGTATTTAATTGGTTTGCTCTGAAGGTGATTGACTTTAATTTTTGTTAATTTTATAATACCCACCTGGGTATCAAGGGGTGGTTGCGATGTATGCATTGTTAGACATAAAGGGGAAGCAGTATAAGGCTGTTGTGGGTGAGGTTTTAAAGATAGATAGAATTGAGTCCGGTGAGGGGGGGAGAGTGGACTTTGAAGGTGTGATGCTTGTAAGTATAGATGGGGATGTGAAGATAGGGAGGCCTTATATTTTGGGTTCTTGTGTTAAATGCACTTATCTGGAAGATAGGAAGGATAAGAAGGTTGTTTCTTACAGATATAGAAGGAGAAAGTCTAGTGAGCGGAAGGTTGGGCATAGGCAAGTTTATTCTTATGTATTGGTTAATGATATTATTTGTTAGGTGATTAATGTTTTAATCAGGACTCGGAATGGTGTGGTTGTTTACATTTTGGCTAATGGTCATGCTGAGAGGGTTGAATGTGTTAATGTGGTTTGCTCGTCTTTTTCTTTTATTTTAAGAACGTTTTTGAGTGTTCTTGATTGCGGGAAAGAGGACTTTGTTGTTGATAATGCTTTAAAGGGTTATTTGGAATTTAGGTCTTCTTTTAAGGATTTAAGTAGGATGAGCCTTTTCTATTATTCCTCTTTTTTGATTAGGGGAGTAGGGGATTTGTGTGTCGAATATCCTTGTGATATTAGGTTAGTTTTGGAGGAAATTGATGGCAACAAGTAAAAGTGGTGGTAGTTCCAAGAATGGAAGAGATTCTGTATCTAAAAGACTTGGTGTTAAGAAGAGCGGTGGACAATTTGTTAGAGCGGGAGAGATCATTGTAAGGCAGCGGGGCACTAGGTTCCATAAGGGAAAGAATTCTGGACTAGGTAGGGATTATACAATATTTGCGTTAAGGGATGGAGTGGTAGAGTTTAAGACATCTAGAGGCCGGAAGTATGTAAATGTTGTTTGATGTTTAAGTGATTTGGGGCTAATTTTGCGTACGTTTAGGGATTCTCTATGTATAACCGTTTCTTCGGGTAATGGGGGGGCTGGTTGTGTTTCTTTTTTGCGTGAGAGATTTAGGGCTAAGGGGGGTCCTGATGGAGGAGATGGAGGAAGAGGGGGTGATGTAGTTTTTAGGACTAAAGATAACCTTAAGGCCTTATCTCTTTACAAGAATGGACAGAGATTTGCTGCCGGGGATGGTAGGCCTGGGATGGGATCTCAGAAGAATGGAGCGGCAGGGGAGGATTTGATTTTTTTTGTTCCTCCAAATACTTGTATCCGGGATTCTGCCACGGGATCTGTCTTATATGAGCTTCGAAATTTTGATGATGAATTTATTGTTTTAAAGGGTGGCAGGGGGGGACTTGGGAATTCAAATTTTAAGAGTTCTGCAAGACGAGCGCCGAGGTACGCTCAACCTGGAGAAGTGGGTTCTACTTTAAGACTTAGTCTTGAATTATCTTTAGTAGCTGATATTGGGCTTGTCGGGCTTCCTAACTCGGGCAAGTCTTCGCTTATTACTAGAGTAACTTCTTCAGGATCAAAGGTTGCGGATTATCCTTTTACTACTAAAGTGCCGCATCTTGGCGTTCTTAAGGATGCGTTTTATGATTTGGTGATAGCCGATGTCCCTGGAATCATTGAAGGCGCAAGTCGAGGCGCGGGGCTTGGATCTAAGTTTTTAAGACATATTTCAAAAACGGCTGGCTTGGTTTTTTTGATTGATGCATCTAGAGATGACCTTTTGAATGACTATCGTATTCTTGTTAAAGAACTTGAGGCATATGGAGCAGGTCTTTTAGAAAAAAGACGCATGATTGTTGCCAATAAACTTGATTTAGAGGGTGCAGGCGAAAAGTTTGAGCAGTTGAAAAAAAATTTGGATGGCGAAAAAATTTTGGGGATTTCTATCTATGAAAACAAAGGTATAGAAGAACTTATTAAGGAATTTTTTGTTTTGATAGAAAGTAAGCATAGTTGATTCTTATTTGTTTTAGGAATTAATTTCCATCCTTTTCAAAATTGATTATTTAGTTGGAGATCTATGAAGATAGCGGTGTTGGGCGGTACCTATAATCCTGTACATATTGGGCATATGTTCCTAGCAAAGGAGATAGAACATTGCTTGAATGTCAATAAAGTGGTGTTTATTCCCGCGCATAAGCCCGTTCACAAGATTGTGGCAGGAAATGTGAGTATCAAAGACAGAGTTGCAATGCTTGAATTGGCAATACAAAACGAGAGTAATATGCTTATAGATGAATGTGACATAGTAAATGGGGGGATAACCTATACTATTGATACTATTAATTGTATTAAAAAGAAATATGTTCATGATGAGATTTATTTAGTTATTGGTGATGATCTTTTCGAAAATTTTGCTTTATGGAAAAATCCAAAGGAAATAACAGAATCTATTAATCTTGTAGTGGTTCACAGGATATATAAAGAAGAGATTGTTAGCCTTTTTAAACATACCTATATCGATAATAAAATTTTTCCTATTTCTTCCTCGGAGATTAGAGATAGGATTAAAAATCGTTTGCCTGTTGATTATTTGCTTCCCTTTGATGTTTTAAGGTATATTAAAGATAACAGCTTATATGTTTAAGGTAGTTAATTGAAAAAAGAACTGTTTTTTTTGATTTTGATCTTTTTAGTGGTTCTTGGTGTTGTAATTTTTTTTATTGATAGTTCTAAAAAAGAACAGGTGTATTTTGAGTTAAACACTAAGAGTAATATTAGTTTTTTCCTCTTGGTAGAAAATGATGTAGGCAATCTTTTAAGTATGCAGGGGATTTTTATTAATATAAAAACCGGAAATGTTGGATTTTTAGATATCCCTATTTATACAGGCTACGAAGATTTAAAAGGTAATGTATCTTGGTTTGAAAATTTATATGAAACAAACAGACTTGATGAATTTTTGGCTAAAGTATGTAGACAGTTAAATCATGAGCCTGATTATTATATTCGTTTTAAAAAGGATGCTTTTGTAAAATTTGTTGACTATCTTGGCGGGGTGCGTCTTCTTGTTCAAAGACCTGTTAAGGTATACAGTGCGAAGAGTTCTATTTTAATACCCTCTGGTAATTCTGTTTTTGATGGGGATAAAGCGTATGATTATTTGAGTTATTTTAAGGATATTAGTTATTTTGGTGAAAGATTTGAGTTCTTTAAAGAGTTTTTCAAGAAGGTGATTTTACAATTTGAAGAATTGGAAGAGCCTCACGAAGATCTTTCTAGAATGTATTTTATGTTAGATACCAATCTTTCCGAGACTGTATTTAAGTACATTTTTACCAATTACAAAATAAACAGTGAAAAATTTATCTTTGTTAACATTAAGGGACAAGAAGAAACATTTAGGAGCGATGATAATAGTACAATAAAGGTTGTTTTTCCCTATTATGGGGGGGCGGTTCTTAAAGAATCAATAGATAAATTGAATAAGGACTTAATAAGTGAAAATAGAAATGAAGAGTCAATAAAAATTATTGTATTAAATGGTACTAGAATTTCTGGTCTTGCAAGAAAGGCGGCTAATATTTTTCAGTCTTTGGGATTTAATACTATAAAGTTTGCAAATGCAGATAGAGACAGTTATTCTAACACGTTAGTGATAAACAATTCAGATAATTTGGAATTAGCTATGAAGGTAGGAGATGTAATTAGAGCAATGAATGTTAAACCGATTTCTGAATTTCGTACAGATATATTGGGGCTTGATGGATCTGCTATAAGTCCTGATGTAATAGTTATTTTGGGGGATGATTTTGATGGGAGGTATGTTAAGCATAGATGATGTTAAGGGGCTATGCAGAGTAATATCTGATTTTGATGGCATTGATGTGTTAGGTATTGATGTTAGTTCTGTTTGTAATTGGGCAGATTTTTTTATTATTGTGTCGTGTCCGTCGTTCAAACATATGGAGTCCTTGTATTCTGAGGGGTTAGTTAATTTTTTTGATGAAAAAGGTTTTAATTATTGTATTCAGGGTAAGGGTTTTATTTATGATTGGACGATTGTTTCATGCGAAAATTTAATCGTGCATTTGATGAGCGATAAGGCTAGGGCGTATTATGAGCTTGAAAAGCTATGGAGTGGTGGGAGGGTTGTCTACTCATAAGGGTATTTAATTAAAAAAGATAAAAATATCGCAAAAATTATTTACAAAAAATTAAAAATATTCTAGATTTAGAACATGTATTTTAGGGAGGCTTAGAGGTGAATATCACAGATATAAGAATTAGGAAAGTTGATAATAAAAATCCCGGTTCTAAGTTATTGGCTTATGTTACAGTTACTTTTGACGATTGTTTGGTCCTTCACAACATTAGGGTTATTAGGGGACAGAAAGGTGTTTTTATTGTCATGCCTAACAGAAGAACTAAAGTGGGAGAATACAAGGATATTGTACACCCTATTAATCAAAATTTTAGAGAAATTTTGCAAACTTCTATTTTTAAAGAATATGTGAAGGAAAATCCTTCAAATCTTGAACTTGAATTGAGTTAATGTAACCTTATTGACAAAGAGTATTGTATTTTGTATGCTTTTGACTTGTTGTTAATTTGAGTATTTGGGACGTCGACAAGTGGTAAGTCAACTGGTTTTGGTCCAGTCATTCGAGGGTTCGAATCCTTCCGTCCCAGTGTTTAGGAGTTTTTGTGGATAGCAGAGTTTTAAATTGCGAGAGACGGTTAGATTTTGGTTCTTCTTGTGCTCGTAGGTTGAGATTAAAGCATGAGATACCGGCTGTTGTTTATGGGGGGAGGAGTGGTGTTGTTCATATAAAGGTTAAGAGTATTGAGTTTGGCAAGAAGTTTGGTAAGTTTACGGATAATACTGTTTTAATTTTAAGAGATGGAGATGTTGATAGGTGTGTTTTTATTAAGAGTGTTGATGAAAATCTTACTGGGAAGCTTATCTATCATATTGATTTTTATGAGGTTGATAGGGAGCTTGATGTTGAGAGGGATGTTGAGATTAGATTTGTTGGAGCCTCTATTGGTGTTAAAGAAGGTGGGGTTTTGAGTGTGGTTAAGAACAGGGTTAGAGTTAGATCTTTACCTTTGGAGTTGCCTCAATTTATTGAGGTGGATTTATCCCCTGTTAAGAGAGGAGATCAGATAACTTTTGGGGATATTGCACTCCCTGATAAGGTTAAGCTTTCTGAGGAGAATGATAGTTTGGTTGTTTTGCTTGTGAAATAGGGAATTGTGGGTTTGTTAGTAGTTGGACTGGGGAACCCTGGGCCTGATTTTTTTCGTACTAGACACAATGTTGGTTCTGATCTTGTGGATAGGTTAGTTTTAAAGCACCGCCTTTCGTTGAGTAGAGCTGAGGGGTATGGGTATTCTGTTTTTAATTGCGAAGGCAGGAGGGTGGTTTTTGTTAAGCCTCTGACTTATATGAATTTAAGTGGTAGTGTCTTTCCTTCTGTTCTTTCCAGGTTTTCTGCAAAGATATCTGATTTGTTAGTCATAGTTGATAATGTTGATTTGCCTTTGGGGAGGTGTAAGCTTAGGAGAGTGGGAGGAGTTTCCACCCATAATGGGCTTAGATCTATTTCTGAGAGACTTGGAAGCACAAGATATAGCAGGCTTTACATTGGTGTCGGGAATAATAGTGAGGGTGGTAGTCTGAGGGATTTTGTACTTTCAAAATTTAGCGATAATGAAATAAAATGCGTTGAGAACGTATTTAGTTTTTTAGGCGAAGAGATATTAAGTATTGATGAGTTTAATTTTGAAGATAAAGTTAGAAGGATTAATTCCAGTAGTTTTTGATGTTTTGGAACAATATAAAGGAAAGGATAGAAAGTTTTTATGCAAAGAATAAGCTGAATAGAGGGAGGGTGATTGTTGCTTTCTCGGGAGGCGCAGACTCTACTGCTTTGTTGTTAAACTTGAGAGAGTATTTGAATAATGATATCGTGGCGCTTTATTTTGCGCATTACATAAGGCCGGAGTGGGAACAGAGTAGGGAATTAGATCACATAGAAAGGTTTTGTAATTTTTACGGCATTTCTTTTCAAATAAAACACTGCAGTGTTGATATAAAGAAGGAAGCCAGAGGGCTTCGTATGTCTGTTGAGGAGCTTGCTAGAAAGTATAGGTATGATGCTTTCCTGGAAGCTTTAAGAGAAAATGAGGCTATCTATGTTGCTCTTGCACATAATAGGGGGGATCAATTCGAAACTTTAGTTATGAGGTTTTTTCAAGGTTCTTTCCTAGATGGGCTTGCTGGCATTCCAATCGTTAATGGAAGTATCATTAGGCCTTTGCTTGATGTGTCCAGAGAAGAGATCGAGGAGTTTCTTTCCTTAAATAAGATTGTTTGTTCCGTTGATAGCACCAATGGTGAGGATTTACATTTAAGGAACAAGATTAGAAATAAGCTAATTCCCGTTGTTGATGAGATTTTTGAAGGATACCAGAAAAGTTTGAAGAGGGTATCTGAATTTTCGATCGAATTTGTGTCTTTTTTTGACAAAAGTAACTTTTTGCCCTTCAGCAAGGGTAATTATTATTATTCTTTTGATGCTGTTGTGTTCTTTGAGTTACCTAGGTATTTAGTTTTTAGGACTATTTTTAAGATTTTAAATTTAGAAGGAATTGTCTTAAATGTATCATATGGAGCCCTTGGAGAGATTTTTAAAGTAGATTTCCTTAAAAAGAAGAGTGTAATCTTGTTAAGAAATAGTTATTTTTTTTTGGAAAAGCGTAAAGACAGGGTCAATCTCGTGTTTAGACGGGTTGAAGATTTGTATGAACCTTTTGATTTTATCTTGAAACTTAATGAGCATTATAGTTTATCTTTGGGTAAGATTTTGTTAGAATGCTTAGAGTGTGAAGATAGTTCCATATTGGAATTGAGATTCTGCTCTTATGAATTTAAGTATAGATTTTTTAAGAATAAGCTTTGTGCAAAGAGGTTCTTTTCTAGGTTTGTAAGATATAATCCTCTCTATTTAATGTTATTGGTATTAAAAAGTAAGGTAGTTGGAATTATTAATTTAAATACTTTAGACTTAGTGTGGAGTGACAAGAGTATTCTTAAGAAAATTAATATATCTTTGATTGGAGGATTTTTAGAAGAATGAATATTAACAATAACAATTTGAACAATGGCAAATCTAATAATAAAAAGAAAAATAAAAATTGGATATTGGGTCTTGTTATAGTCTTCTTAATTTTAGCTATATTCATGTCTTACTTTATGAGAGGAGGGGAAACATACAGGAATGTTCCTTATAGTACATTCCAGACTTATCTAGATAGTGGGTTAATTGAATCTGTTATTATAATTGATAAGAGTCAGATTCAGTTTGTTGTCAAGAATTCGAACTTGGGAAAATCTTACTTCTCGACTAGCATACCTTATTTGGACATAAATTTGCTTGCCGAACTTAGGAATAAAAAGGTTGAGGTGAGTTCTGGTAAGAGTCAAGCATCCTTAATTAGTGTGCTTCTTCAAGCTTTGCCATGGGTGTTGTTTTTTATCTTTTTCTTCTTTATTTTTCGTCAAACTCAAGGAGGAGGGGGAAAGGTTTTTTCATTTGGGAAGAGCAATGCCCAAAAATATGAGGCAGGCAAAAACAAGGTTACTTTTAAGGATGTGGCTGGACAAGAGGAAGCCAAGCAGGAGCTTAATGAGGTTGTAGAATTCCTTAAGAACCCTAAAAAGTTTGAAAAGATAGGTGCAAGAATACCAAAGGGCGTCCTTTTGGTTGGGTCTCCCGGGACGGGGAAGACTTTGCTTGCTAAGGCTGTTGCTGGGGAGGCTGGTGTAAATTTTTTCCATATGTCGGGTTCTGATTTTGTTGAAATGTTTGTGGGTGTTGGAGCAAGTCGTGTCAGAGATTTGTTTGATAATGCTAGAAAGAATTCCCCCTGTATCATATTTATTGATGAGCTTGATGCTGTTGGGAGGAGCCGGGGGGCGGGTCTTGGTGGTGGACATGATGAGAGGGAGCAGACTCTTAACCAGCTATTGGTTGAAATGGATGGATTTGGAACATATACTAATGTGATTGTAATGGCGGCAACAAATAGACCTGATGTGCTTGATTCTGCTCTGCTGAGACCTGGAAGATTTGACAGACAGGTAACGGTTACTCTCCCGGATATTAAGGAAAGGGAAGCGATACTAAATATTCATGCTCAGAAGACTAAGCTTTCAAATGATATTAATTTACAGGTAATAGCAAGAGCAACTCCTGGGGCTAGTGGTGCTGATCTTGCAAATTTGATTAATGAAGGGGCTTTAATTGCTGCAAGGAATAATCAATCTGAAATTTTAATGAAGGATTTAGAGGAAGCTAGGGATAAGATATTAATGGGTGTTGCTAAGAAATCTATGACCATTACTGATAGACAAAAACTTGAGACGGCTTATCACGAGGCGGGGCATGCATTGCTTCATTATTATCTTGAACATGCCGATCCCCTACATAAGGTTACTATTATTCCTAGAGGTAGAGCACTTGGTGTAGCTTTTTCTCTTCCTAAAGAGGATAGGCTTTCAATTAATAAGCATCAAATCCTTGACAAAATCAAGATATGTTATGGTGGTTATGCCAGTGAGCAGATTAATTTAGGTTTTACTACGGCTGGCGTACAAAATGACTTAATGCAAGCCACTAATTTGGCAAAAAAGATGGTTACGGAATGGGGGATGGGGGAAGATGTAGGTCCAATATTTTTAGTTGATGACGATGCACCTATTTTTCTTCCGAAAGAATTTTCTAAATCAAAAGCATATTCTGAGAATACTGCGGATAGGGTAGACAGGGAAGTTAAGAAGATTTTAGAGGGGTGTTTAAGAGAAGCTTCAGATATTTTGATTAAACATAAAGATCAGTTAGTTAAACTAGCAGAGGCTTTGGTTTTAAGAGAGACTTTGACAGATATTGAAGTAAGGGAGCTTTTGGGATTTGATATGGCTGAAGATAGTCAAGAACAAAGTTTAGAAAAGACTCAACTTGAGATAGCTAATGGATAAATAGGATTTTTAAGGTGTTCGTATGAATTTCTTGAAGATTTTTCTTCTTTTGCCTCTAGTAAACTTAAATGCTTTCTTAAGTAAAGGAGATAGGGATGTGTCAAGAATCCTTCTTAATGAGGCTAAAAGTTTTGCAGGTACTCAAAGAGGGATTGATATGGTGTATGGTTCACTTGATTTTGATTTGAGAAACTCGGATGCTCTTTATGAACTTTCATTGAGGGATGATATTGCATTGCTAGATAGAATTTATTTACTAAAGTCTGCGATGGATATTAATAATTTTGAATCTGTTAAATCTAAGGATTTGTATTATCAATATTTTTCCCTGATTCTACGGCAGAATGAAGATATTTCTAGGAATAGAGAAATTATTGTTCTATACGATAAGCTGGATAGTGATTTAAAGAATGATAGAGATTTGATTTATATGAGACTTGAAGCTTCAAGCAGGCTTGGTGATTTTGATGAGAGTTTTGATGAAATTTTAGTAACTTCTTTTGCGGCATATAGTGATGATTTTAAGTTTTTTAAATGGTTTTTAAAGGAAAATAAATTTTTCCCAAGTCTGTTTAATAAACTAAAATCAAAAGAAGATTCTTTTTTTGATCGTGATAATATTGACTACATTTGCAGGAACGTAGAGCTGAATGAATCTAATTCTGTTGCTTTGTTTTCTCTTTTGAAGGCTAGGAGTAAGAAATTAAATGGGGTCCAGAGTATTTATTTATTAAAATATAGGCTTTTGACTTCTGATGAGGCTTACTTACACTTTAAGGAAGATCCCCCAAAGACTATAGATGAATACAAGATGTTTTATGAACTATTGTCGGATCCTGAGATCAGAAAGGAATTCTTGAGTCATTATCAAAATTTATCTGGTATGTATTTTGTTGACAATAAGAACGGTGCTGCTGTGTTTGATAGTGGTACTTTGGTAGGCTTTTTTTCAAAAATAGTAGATTATTCTTCGAAATTGAGTAAGGAAGAAGAGTACTTTAATAAAGTTTATTTTAAGAATAAGGCTCCTGTTTATTATGAAAATAATTTATTTGGTTACAAGATTATCTATTCTGTTTATCCTTATGTAAGCATGATTGAGTTTGATTATTCCGACAAAAAAGAGATATATACCTTTGCTTTAAATTCCTTTAAATATGAAATTTTTAATAATTTTATTTATAACGTAGATTATATAGGGATTAATGAATTTTTGATGACTGATGTTTTAGAAATTTTTCTTCCCAGTATTTTGAATCTAAATCTCAGGAGAGTTTCTGTTGCAAGGTTTAAGGAAAATTTGATAGAGAAGCAAATATTGAGTAATAATGAGGTTGTTGAAGTTAGGCGTTATAGAGTTGGTGATTTGATTTCAATTCATAGGAAAGTTAATGGGTCTAGGAAGTTTAACTATGTTGAAATTTACGATGGAGGGGAAATAAAAGCTAAAAGGGTTATTCCAGATGATAGTCATGCTGTGTACCGTTATATTGATTAGCTTTTAAGAACTATTAATGCATAAGAAATTTTTTCTTGTTATCATGTTAATTTTTTCGTGCAAGTTAATAAGGGAAATAGATGATAAGCAGATTTATTATCTACCATCTGAAAATATAAATAATCATATTAAGAATAAGGATTTTGAGATTGCGCTTTCTAGTTTTTATAATCTGAAGAACGGTGGCTTTGAAATTGATCAAGATATTTTAGACTTGAAGGACAAGGCTTTATCTGGGATTGAGAGCGAATATTTGAGTCTCTATCAAAAAGGAGAGTACGATAAGGCGCTTTATAAGCTTGAAACTTTAAATTCTTTTGGGATTATGCTTAATGAGAATAAGGAACGACTAATTTTAAGACATCTTGAAAGTGTGGAGCATAGAGATCCAATGCTTGCAAGTTTTTTTGCAAAGCATTATTTGTTTGACAATACTTTTGGTTCTTTAAAAGATTTTATTGTTAAGGAAGAATCTCCTTCAAGAAATGTATTACTTAATACATCTGTTTTAACAGTCTGGGTCGATATGGGCGCCAAACTGCTAAATGGAAACATGATTCCAAATGTTGCTTTGGGAACAGCTTTTGTTATTGATAAACTTAAAGGCTATGCTTTGACTAATTATCATGTAATTAGTTCTCAGGTTGATAAGGATCATAGTGGAGTTTCAAGTCTTTATGTCAGACTTCCCAGGGGTAGGGGAGAGAAGCTCCCTGCAAGGGTGGTTGCGTATTCTCATGAGATGGATCTGGCTTTAATTGAGGTTGCTTTTAAAGTAGAGAATCAATTTAATTTAAATTACCCTTTAGATATTAATATTGGAGATAAGATTTATGCAATGGGTTCTCCTATGGGATTTGAGAAGACTATTACATCAGGGATAATATCTGGGAAGAATAGGGATTTATTGCCTGTTGGTGACTCTTATCAAATTGATGCTGCTATTAATCAGGGGAATTCTGGTGGCCCTGTGGTAAATGAATCTGGAGAATTTATTGGGATTACATTTGCTGGAATTTTGCATACTCAAGGTCTTAATTTCGTTATACCTTCAAAATGGGTTTTAAAGGTGTTGCCCTTTATGTATGAGGGGGGGCGCTTAAGAAATCAATGGTTGGGTTTGATATTTTCTGAAAGTTTAGGAAAATTGGAAGTATCATATGTAGCACCTAATTCTCCTGCAGATATTGGTGGAATAAGAATTGGAGATTCCATCCTTGGTGTTGATTCTTTAAAGTTTGAAAGTTTAAGAGAACTTCAGTATTATATCTTACAAAGAAAATCTATGGTAAAAGTTTCTTACACAAGAGATAATAAAAATTATGAAGTTTATCTTTATCCGCAGGAAAGACCAGAGGATATTATTGAATGTATTTTAAAGTTAGATTCTTTAAAGAATTTAATGGGAGCTTTTTTGGGGTTAGGTTTGAATTTAGTTTCTCAAAGAAAGTATAGAGTTACTAAAGTGTTTTCCAATAAAATAGGAAGCGAGCTTAATTTTAAGGTAAATGATGAGATTTTTATTTACGATTTTAAATATATTAAAAATAAGAGAGTGTTTGTTTTATTGCTTTATACTAAAAAGCTATTTGCGGGGTATTTAGGATCCCCCTTACAGCTTATTATTCCATTTGATTCTCTTGCATTTGTATGAAAATCTTTTTTAAAGTAGTTGGTGATGAATTTTTATCCGAATTTTGCTAGTGGGGAAAGGGATTCCAGGCTGGATAATATGATCTCTGTTAGTCATTTTGATTTTAGAAGTAATCTAAATCTTATGCTTGTAATTGGGCCTATGGGTAGTGGAAAGACAGAATATGCGGCCAGAATTTATAAGGACTCTCTTATTATTAAGAGTAAATCTTTAAAAATTTTAGATTCTATAACTAAAGGGAATAGGAATAGAGCTAATGTGTTTTTTATCAGAAATATCCTTGATAGGAAAAGGTTTAAAGATTATCCAGAGAATGTTATTCCTTATAGAGGAGGTGTGATTGATAGTATTAGTAACATTGGGTGTTCTAGCAACTCTTTTGATGTTGAAAAAATAATAGAGGACAACTTTCAGCATGGGACTTTTATTATCGATGAGGCTTGTTTTTACGAAGAACGCTTGGTTTTTGTTTTAAATAGGCTCGCCCTAAACCTGGATATTTTATTTGTGTTGCCTACGTTAATTTATAATTTTAGAAAAGAGATTTTTAATAATACTGCTAAACTTTTAATAGAATACGCGAACAGAATTTGTAGTATTGGTGCTTATTGTGAGCATGATAACTGCATGGATGAATCTTTTTTAACATACAGATATTATTTTTACAGAGGACAAGAAATAGCTGCTCCTTACTTCGATCCTCTGTTGATTGTTGGTGGAGATGAGATTGTTGAGTCTGCTATTTATCCAAATTATGCTACAAGGTGCGCTAAACATCATTATCTCGTGGGTAGAGAATATTTTTTCACGGTTCTTAAGCCTTTTGCATTGCTATATGCTCAAGGTGATAAAGAATCACTTGAAAAAGAAATATTGTGTTTAAATAGCGGTAAATGTAGTCCAAACTTTGAAAATTCGCTTTTAATTGAATCTAGAGGTAAAAGCGAGGTTGAAGTTTTAAAGAACTTATTTAAACTACCTTTTTTGGCTGAAAGGGCTTTAATTACGCTTGCATTGGAATATAATATCCTCAGTAAGGGTGACTTTAAAGAACTTGTTGACACGTTCTCTCTCAATAGGGGCTATATTCAAAAAATATTAGCTTCAAAAGAACATAAAGGGAATTTTAATATCACCTAGTAGTAATTTGGTCTTGATTTGAAGAAATTCTTTGTTTTTTCAATCCGCAACAGTTCTTTTTTAATTATGTCGTGGTAGTCAAGTTTTTTAGTTTCAATTCTGTGATGCTCTTCTTCCCAGTTTGTTATCCCATCACCTTGTATTTTGATAGATTTATATTTTTTTAGCTCTTTATGGAGTTTTAAAGCATCTTCGTAATAAGCGACAGATATTTTGTAAAAATTAGTGGCTTTATTTAAGTTTTCAAGAATTCCATCCTTTTTTGGGGTTTTATAAAAATGAACATATCTTGTGTCAAATAAGTCACCCAAATGCAGATATTGCTTAACAAGAAGTAGGTTTACGTGCATTTTAAATAAGAGTTTGTATTTTTCCCATTCTTCTCTTGTTTCCACTTTTGCTAGAGAGTATATTGGATTTCCGAATGGAGACTTTAGCGCATTTTTTAAAAAGAATATATTCCTTTTAAAATTTTGGGGTTTGTTTTTCATTTGTGTGTTAAGTATGACATACCACTGTTCGGCGTAGAAAAATTTTGATGATGCATTCGCACTGACCGTAAAGAACATTAAAAATATAAATAAGCTTAAGGTGAAAAAACTTTTGTAATACATTCCTGATTCCTTTCTTTTTAATTATATTAAAATTTGATCAAATTAAAGATTTTTCTCGCACCTATTTCCAAGTCTTCTTCGTTTAAATTTTTAATGTACACTATATCAAGGAGTTGCTCAAAATCTTTAAGTAATTCTGTGTATCTAAAATTGATATTTTTAAGATTTTTTGCTTCAAGCTCAAAGAGGTCAGGTTGTCTTCTATTTTTTTGAATACGTTTATATGCAATCCTAGGATCTGTTTGTATGAAGAAAAGTATTTCAGGAAGTGGAAAATCTTTGTTTAGTTCGCGTCCCAATTCTCCTTGGTATGCTATGGATGAGAATAAATATCTATCAGTTATTACTTTTATTCTAGATTTTTTTAATATTTTGATTATTCCGTTTTTTGGATTGTACAAATGTTCATATCTATCTGCGGCATACAGGTAAGCCAATGATGCCTCTTTCATGGGATTTTTAAAAGTGGTTAATTGTTTCCTGATAAACTCGCCAACAACTCCTTCTGAGGGTTCTTTTGTGAAGTAGTATTTTAGTTCATTATTACAAAGTCTTTGTAATCTTTGGATTATGGTTGTTTTCCCGCTCCCATCGATACCTTCTATACAATAGAAATTTTTTAGAACCTCATCCACAAATGTTTATCTCCCTTTTTGAGCAACTAGATATCGGTGAACTATTATATAATATACGCATAAATATATGAATTTGTTTTTTTTAAGAAGTAGGGTTCCTTTAGCATTTTTTTGCTCAGTTTTGGCCTTTGTATTGATTCTTGTAGTTTTTGTTTTATTTATTCAAGTTCAGGTTTATTCTGCAAGATATTTGGTCATAAGCTATCTTGAATCTAAATCGGGATTTAAAATAAAATATGGTCGAATTGCGCCCTATTTTTTCTCTTCAATAAAAGTAGATAATTTGGAATTGAGTTTAAATGACCAAGATAAAGTACTAATGAGTACGGTTAAGATAAATTTGGACTTGTTTAAGCTAATATTAGGAGATAAAAACATTATTTTAAATATTTTTATTGAAGGTAGTACCCTAAACTTTGATATAAATGATTTAAGCTTTTTGAAACCCGCAGGTGCAGGGTTTACTAGGTTTGAATTAAATGATGATAAATACAACAGCCATGCAATCGTTGGTAAAATTTCTGATTATCTAGATAGGCTTCATATCAATTTAGAAGATATCAATATTAAGCTTAAATTAGGCTCAAACAAATTCCTAGAATTTAAAGTCAAAAGTTTTGCATTAAAAACCATCGATGATGATTTTTTATTTAGATCCATCATCGATTTTAATTCCTTTTCGGATTTTAGGGAAAATGTTGGTAATGAGAGTTCTTTAAGTTCTACGTTTTATCTTGAGGGTAAGTTTAAAAAGGATCTTGAAGATGGGTATGTTAATGTCAGTTTTTTAGAATTTAATGCAAATTATTTTTCTCTACTTGAGCAGGGCTTTCAAATAAATTATTCAAAAGGGAATCTTGAGGTTTTCAATCTCAGAAGGGAAAATTTAGATTTTAATTTAAGCTATGATGTTAATAAAAATTTTTTAAGATTGGATGCTTTATTTTTCGATATCAATCTTTTAAATTGGATAAGACTTAATGAAGATTTTAACGAGTATAAAGATTATTTTGACATAGCTTTGAATGGTCAATTGGCATTTTCTTATGATTTTCAAGATGAGGATTTAAGGTATTCGTTTTTACTAAATTCATCCTCAAAAGACAGTACAATAAATAAAGAGATCCAAGGAATAAGAGTACAACTTAAAGGTAATGATAGAGTTGTAAAAATACAAAATGCCTTTTTGAAACTTAAGAGAGGTTTTATCAACTATAAGGGTTACTATTCTTTGAAAGATTTATTGCCAGTAGGAAGGCTTGATTTTAGATCTGCAAGAGTACTGAATTTTAAAGATCTTAATGGGTATTTAGATTTTGGTAAAGACAATAAAAGTTTTTTGGTAAAATCTGATGATTTTAGAATTGGTAGACTGGAAGTTCAAAATTTGAGCTTTAAAACTCTTTTCGAGCAAGATAAAACTCACGTTAACTATTTGCTAAATTTTAAAAACAATAGATCTATGGTTCTACTACAAGGAGATTTTGATAAGGAAAATTTGAGTTTTAATTTAGGTGTTAAAGAATTTCCTTTGCTTTTCTTAAATGATGTCCTCCCAGAATCTATGATTACTAAATTTATTCCCGAACATTTATTATCTGGTAAGTATTTTAACCTAGATTCAGATTTTTATTTAAACACCTCAAGTCATGATAAGTCCAGGCTGAATGGTCTTAATTTTTCTATCTATTCAAAGTTAGATGATTTTAATTTGATGTTTAATGCTGTTGGAGAAAAAGGTATTTATAAGATAAGGAATTTCACTTACAAGAGTGACGATTTTATCGTAAATTCTGTTTTTTTAATACATTTGCTTGATGACAGACTAAAGATTACTACGGATTTTAGTTACTTGAGTAAGAACTATCCTCTTTATATCGAGTTTAATTTTAAGGATAGGAACGTTAATCTTGAATTTTCACCTGGGGCGAAAGCCAATTTAAATTATGCTAATTCTATGATAATCTACTCCTTAAACATTGGTGATTTCCGTTTTCATAATAAAGAATCTGACATTTTGTTAAATATTAGTTCTTATGGGAATTATGACCAAACAAATGATGATTTAAGTGTTACAATCAACAAATTTAGATTGGATAAGATTTCTGACAATCCGGCTTATAACCTTAATATGAGCTTTAATGGTTTATATAAGAATAAAGAAGTTAATATTTCAAATATTAGATTTGTGAATAAGTACTCAAATTTACAAGGACAGGGTCGTTTTAGCTTAAATGATAAACTTAGAGGTGAGATAAACTTATTTTCAAATGAGACTACAGAGCGTTATTTTTTAGGAGTTAATTCTAACGAGGATGGCAATTATGTTTTGGGAAGGTTTCAGGGTTTAGATTTTGATAATTTTAAGTTTTTATCTTTCTTGAATGGGAAAGCCAATGGCAATTTTATCCTTAATTTTAAGGAAAATGATTTATTCAATTATTCTCTTAGTGCACACCTTGAAACAGATGGAATGTCTTTAATGGGCATTCCTACTTATTTTTCTTTTAAGTTAGGGTTGGTCGATAATAATTTTAATATCTATAACATAAAAGCAAAGCAGAATGAGAGAGAAATTCTTGCAGGTAGTTTTAGATATGATATTAAAAATTCTATTGGAGTTTCTAATTTAAATATTAATAGTGATCTTTTCTCTTCAAGAGTTGACGCAAGTTTTCAAAAATTTGAGAATAAAGACGAAGAAGAACTTGGTGTTTTAAAGGGAGAGACCGATGGAGAGGTTTCTTTCAGGGACGTAATGTACAAAGGTAATAATCTTTCTAATATTACGATTGAATTTAGAAATAATCTTGAAGAATTTAGTGCAGCATCAATTGAATATGACCTTATTAATGTTTTATATGAATATGTTGATGGTAATTTTAATGTTAGGATTGGTGATTATTTGCCCCTCAGTTTTAAAGCATCGGGTAAGATTTTAAAGAATAAAGTTAATGGGATTGTCCAAGACATTAAGTTTAATTCAGAGTTAATTACAAAAGATTTCCTAGGCTCAGAAGCTCTTTTTAATATTGAGGAGCATTTTGTTTTGCATGATATTAATTTGGGAGGGGAGCTGAGTATTGATGGTGATCTGTATAATCCAAATCTTAATGGAGAGATTAACGTATTAAATGGATCAATTAGTACTGAATATTTGAAATCTTCTAGACAGCATGGGAAGAGCAGAATTTTGGAATTAGTTAACGTCCCAATCCTGATTCAGGACAATAGGATAGTTTTAGATAATAGTTTTAATTTAGGCTATTATTCTGATGTTAATGTTTCTGCTAGTCTTAACGTTAATTTTTTAAGTGACACCATTGTTGATTATTATAAGATAGACATTGATGTTCCTAGCGGTTCTGGAGTCCCTATTAAATTTGATAAGGTAACCATAAATTTTATTGGTTATGTCTCGGGTAGTTTTTTTATTGAAGGTAATGTCGAAGAGATTGTGTTTAGTGGAGATTTAAGTATTTCAAACTCTTGGGTTTACTTGCTCGAAAATTCAATTTTTGATTTTTTAATGGATCCTTTTAAGAGAAAAAAGGGATCTAAACTAGCAGACATTGATTTTAAAGATTTTGCCATTGTTACAGATCTTAAAATAAACTTTGATAGCAATGTTGCTTTTCATTGGCCGGATAATAAGATTTCATTTTTAAATGTTACTGTTGCTAAAGGCAATGAGCTTGCAATTAAGTCTGATACTAGAACGGATGATTTTATACTTAAGGGAGATTTAAATATAGCAAGTGGTTCCGTTAATTATAATAACAAGAAATTTGTATTCAAAAGTAGTTCATATATCTCTTTTAATGAGAATAAGACTAAATTTGATCCATGGGTAAGAATTGAAGCAACAAATACAATTAAAGACGGTAGTGAGAAATTGCTTGTAACTATGGGTATGGATGGTCCTTTAAGCTTGTGGGATTTTAAGTTTATATCTTACCCTGTTCGAACGGAGCAAGAGATAAAATACCTTCTGTCAAGTTCAATAATTGGAGGTGAGCGTGGATTGCAATCCGCGGGTACCAACACGGCCGAGATTGCAATTGGATTAGCTAATGATATTCTTGTGGATTTGGTAGTACAGCCTATTGAAGATTATGTGCGTTCCGTATTAAAATTAGACCTGTTGAGTATAAAGACGGATATATTGAGGAATGTTGTTGGTGTCTCGGGGAACCCAACTTTTGCAAGTTTTCTTGATAATACGAGTGTTGAGGTGGGTAAGTATTTTACTAATGGTGTTTTCGGTAAAGCGGGTTTTGGTTTCTTAAAAGAGCAAGTGAATCTATTCACTCAGAATTTAAATTTTAGCGTCAATTTTGGTATTGAGCTTGATTCGCCGTTTTTCTTCGTTGACTATGTTTTCGATTATGATTTCACGAAAAATGGGCTGTACGGTATAGGAAATAATATATCTATTTCTTGGAAATTTAAGTATTAGGGACTAAGGGGTTTTAGATGAAGTCTTTTAAGATTTTTGTGTTTTTTTTCGTGTTTTCTGTTGGTTTGGTCTATGCCCAAACTAATTATGAGGGCAAGATGATCAAAAGCATTGATTTTAATGGACTTAAAAATATCAAGGAAAGGGATCTTGCTTCCATTTTAAATTCTTATTTGGGGAAGATTTATTCCAATGAAGTTTTTGATAAGTTACAAGTTGATCTTTACGCCCTTGATTATTTTGATGGGTTTATTAGACCTGAATTTAGGATAGAGGACGAAAAGCTTCTTATTACATTCTTTGTAAAGGAAAAGTCTATAGTAAAGACTATTTCTTTTGTTGATAGTAGTAAAGTTTTTTGGAATAGTGAGCTTCGTGATAAGTCAAATCTTAAGGTAAATGAATCTTTAAATATTGCAAATGTTAAAAGAAGTGTTATTAAACTTGAAGAGATGTATAAAGAGGCTGGGTATCTTGATGTTTCTGTTAAATACGAGACTAGGGAAGAGAACAATTTAGTAGATATTGTATTTGAAATAAATGCAGGGCCTAAGTATGTTGTTAAAGAAGTCGATTTTGAGGGGAATTTGAACTTTAAGAGTAGTACTCTCAGAAAATATTTAGCATCAAGAACAGCATCTTTGTTCTCTGATGGCAAGTATTTAAGTTCAAATGTTGATAAGGATAAGGCTCAACTTGAGTCTTTTTATAAGAATAATGGATATATTAACGTTAAGGTTGTAAATAATACTGTAGATATACGAGACCCTAGTGATTCTGATAAATTAAAAGAGATTTTTTTGAAATATTTTATTTCAGAGGGTGATGTTTTTAAGTTTGGTAAGCTTGAGATCTCTGGTAATTTGGTTTTTAGCAAAGAGGAATTACAGTCTTTAGTTACTCTTAAGGAAGGGGATATTTTTAATGATTCAAGATTTGAGCAGGATTTTTCAAAAATTCGAGAAAAGTATTATTCGGATGGATACATATTTACGGATATTGTGCCTTCTAGAAAAATGAGAGGAGAATTTGTAGATTATTTAATTAATATAGTAGAAAAAGATAAGGCTCATATTGAATCTATTACTGTTTCGGGTAACAAAAAGACGGCTCCTCATGTAATACTTAGGGAAATACCGCTAATGGAAGGAGACGTTTTTAGTCTGGAGAAGTTTAGAATGGGAATGCTTAACTTGCAAAGGCTTGGTTATTTTGGCAATGTTGTTCCTGATATTGTACAGAGCAATATTGATGGTTTAATGAAAATAAATTTTTCCGTTGAGGAAAGAGAAACAGCAAGTTTCAGGTTTGGTTTGAATTTTGGTGGATTCAGTAATTCTTGGTTTCCATTTTCGTTGTTTGGTCAATGGGAGCAATCTAATTTTTTGGGTGAGGGATATTCTTTGTCAACAAAGCTTAATCTTGCTTTCTCTGAGCAAAGTTTGCGATTCTCATTTGAGGATTATTGGTTTATGCAGACTAGATGGACTGTTGGCGGGTTTCTTGATTTCTCACATTCTATAAACACTGCCTATCAAGATATTAATGGACCTATTTTTACGGGTAAAAAAGAAGTTCCAGATCCTTTTGAGAGTTGGGAAGAATATCATAATACAAAAAATTTTTCAGATTTTAATATCATGAATTATTCCTTAATAAAATTGAGTTTAGCTTTGGTTACTGGATATACTTTTTCCAATTACCTTGGAAAGCAAATATTTACTGGGACTGTACAATCTGCTTTAAAGTATGTACATTATGATGACAGTGTTAATAGGCCTTCAAGCTATTATTTAAGGGATAATTATCATACTATCAGGTTTGAAAATTCCCTTGGCCTTAGCGTAGCATGGGATACGAGAAACTCCCAATCATTATCCAATGATGGTTTTTTGCTTAAGCAGCAATTTGATTTCTTTGGTGGGTTTTTATTTGGCCAGAGTCATTTTACAAAATCCACTACTACGTTTGAAAGGTATATCTCTCTTTTAGGGTATCAAGATGTTTTTACTCCTTTTTTTGACTTAATCTTGACTTTAAGAAGTATTTATACAAATATTTTACCGCCGCTTGGAAACGGTTTTGAGATGGAAATACAGCCAAATCACTTTATAACTATTAGTGAAAACTTTATGATGGCAAGAGGATGGGGAACTTTAAAAAATATTTATAGTTCATTTGTTAATACTATTCAGTTATCAATTCCTTTAATTAAGAATATTTTGGTTTGGGATGTTTTGTTTCTAGACATAGCAGCGTGTTCTTTGGAAGGGCAAGAAAATGCTTTGTTTGTTCCATTTGGTAGTTTTATGTTTAGTTGGGGATTTGGGGTTAGGAGTTTGTTGCCTCAGTTGCCTTTATCTTTGGTTGTAGCTTATCCATTTTATTTTGATAATAAGGGCATTAATAAGCACTACAATTACTATGCGGGATTTAAATTTTTCTTAGCAATTGACATGAGATATTGATATAATTGTCTTTGTTTTTATAAGGGGAAGAGTATGCCTTTGATTATTCTTTTGTTGGTGTGTTTATTTCGGTTAAATGTTTTTGCGATAGATGTCACAAAGGTGGGGATTGTAGATTTTGAAAAGATTGTGATTGAATTTTTGAATCCGCAGTTAAAGTCTAATCTTGAGCAGTTAAGAAAGCATTATCAAGAAAAAATAGATGCTTTAAATTCTGAGATTAAAGATTTAAGGAGAATGTATGATGAAGCTGTTAGTGTTCATGATTTAGATAATGCAAGATCTTATGGTAATCAGTATAATTTGAAGATAGATGATCTTAAGAAACTTACAACTTTAGCCAAAAGTAATATTGATCAACAAAAACAGATTAATATAAACAGCATAAATAGCGATGGAGCACTTTGGAGTAAAATACTGAGCGGTGTCCAGTATATCGCAGAGACCAATGGTGTTTCTTTGGTTATGAAAAAGGACAATCCTTACATTCTTTATTACAATAGCACTGTTGATATGACAGACGATGTTATTAAGCATTTAAACAGACAATAGAACAGAACCTCAGTTTATGGCTTATGACCTTCTTTTTTTAATCTTTTGATCAATTTGCAGAATTCTTTTTTATTTTCTTTGTTAATGCTTGAGAGTAAAATGTGTGATTCTAAAACTGATTTAAATATTTTATGTTTTTGTTCGTTATAACAAAAAAAACCCCTCATCTCGCTTTTTTTAAATGTTTCTTCTCTATTTTCTATCTTTAATATCTTTTCAAGACCAAGAGATTTTAAATTCTCAAAAACCTTCTCGCTAGGATTTATCACTTTAAAAGTTTTTTTGAACCCACTGCACATGTTCTTAACATGTACCAACGTCCCCATGAATGTTGAATCTAAATATTGCGTTTCTGATAGATCTAGGCACACCGCCCGAATTCTGCTATTATTCAGCAGTATACTCTCAACAAATGTCTTAAAATTAACACCGTGCAATGCAGTAAATCTATCAACTAGCCTTATAAAAACAGATGCATCTTTGAATAAATAAAAAACATTACTCCTGGAATCACTTTCCTTCATATTCCATTCTTTTTCATCAATAAGTGTATTGTAAAACGTTAATAATATCAATTATAATTCAGTGTTGTTTTATGGAAAAAAATGTCACACCGATGATGAAGCAATATTTAAAAATCAAGAACAATTATAAAGATGCCATTGTGTTTTTTAGGGTGGGGACTTTTTATGAAATGTTCTTCAATGATGCTCTTGAGGGAAGTAGGCTTTTAGGTCTAGCTTTGACTAAACGGGAAGGTGTTCCTATGTGTGGAATGCCTTGCCATACTAGTAGGGAGTATATAAAAAAGTTAATTTTACTGGGTAAAAGGGTTGCAATCTGTGAGCAGGGTTTACAGTCAGATTCTAGGGGACCTTTGGATAGAGAGGTTGTTGAAGTTATAAGTCCTGGGGTTGTTGTTGATGAGGATTTTTTAGAAGATGATGTTAATAATTATTTGGTTGCTATTAGCGATTATAAAGGTTGTTATTCTTTTTCATATATAGAGTTGTCAACATCTAGACTTGGGATAATCTTTTATGAGGATAGTTTTTTGGAAAATTTAAGGCGGGATATTGAAAAGTATTTTCCAAAGGAAATAATAGTTTCAGAAAATTTTTATTATAAATACCTGGAAAAGCTTGTTCTTGATAGGTTTTTAGTAAATAAGGTTCCTGACTGGCACTTGGATAAAGAAATTGCAGTAAAGTCATTGAAAGAACATTTTGGTATGGCTAGTTTGAGCGCGCTTGGCTTTAAGGAGGATGAGCCTTATTATATCTCTTCTTTTTTGATAATAGATTATATAAAAAATAATTTAAAGAATTTGTTGAGTAATATTGACACGATTCATATTAACAACGACTCTGCTTATATGTTTCTTGATGATGTTACTCAAATAAATCTTGAGCTTGTTAAGAATAGTAATGATCTAACTTCTAATTATTCTCTTTATTCAGTTTTAAATGATTGTAAAACACCTATGGGTAAAAGACTTTTAAGAGAGTACATATTAAATCCTCTTCTGGATATTTCCGGAATTAACGGTAGGCTGGCTCATGTAGAGTTTTTAAACAATAATGTTAATTTGACTATGAAATTAAGAGACATTCTCAGTAATGTTTGGGATATTGAGAGGATAGTTTCAAGGCTTCAGATGAGAAAGTATGCAAAGAAAGATTTTTTGTTTATAAGGGAAGCTTTAATAGCGTTTTTTTTAGTAAAGAAATTATTTAACGAGTACTCTTTTGGATATTGGATATTTGATACTAGTGATGAGAATAGCATAAGAGGTATTTATTCCTTAATTAATGGTTCAATCTCAAGAGAACAAGATGAACTTATAAAGCAAGGATATGATCCTAACATTGATCGCTTAAGAGGAATTAAAAATAATGCAAGTAAATATGTCGACGACTACCTTAATTTTGAGAGGAATTTTAGTAAGATTAACAGTCTTAGGGTAAAAAAAACTAATGCTAGAGGTTTGTTTTTTGAGGTTACAAAGAGTTATTATGGGCAAGTACCCTCTCATTTTATTGAAAGTCAAGCTCTAAATACTTCAAAGAGATATAAGACAAGCAAGCTTATTGAGCTTGAAAGAGATATTAATGATGCTGAAGATAATTTATCAGCTCTTGAACAAGAAGTATTTGATGGAATAGCTTTAAAGATAGCCAAACATAGTGCGGTGATTAAGAAAGTATCTGAGTTTTGTGCATACAGTGATATAATATCCAACTTCGCTTATTTAGCTAGGAAAAATGAATATGTGAGGCCTATGCTTACTAACAATAAAGAAATTATTCTTGAGGGGGCAAGACATCCTGTTGTTGAGCACTATATGAAGGGAATGGAAGCTTTTACTAGAAATTCCGTAAGGATAGATAATGAAAAATATTTTTGTCTAATTACTGGCCCTAATATGGCAGGCAAGTCAACTTATTTGCGTCAAACTGCTTTAGTTGTTCTAATGGGGCATATTGGATCTTTTGTGCCTGCTTCTAAAGCTATAATAGGAATTACGGATAAGATTTTTTGTAGGATAGGTGCAAGTGATAATATTGCTAAAGGAGAGTCTACTTTCCTAGTTGAGATGAATGAAACGGCTAATATTTTAAGGAATGCAACTTCTAATAGTCTAATAATTATGGATGAAGTAGGAAGGGGTACTAGTACTAATGATGGACTTGCCATTGCATGTTCCATTGTTGAATACATTTTAGGGTATATTAAATCTAGAAGTTTGTTTGCTACTCATTTTCATGAGCTTTCAACTATTAAACATGAGTCTTTTGTCAATCTGTCAATGAAAATTGAGAGGCAAGGTAGTGAGCTTATTTTTTTAAGGGAAGTGGAGGAAAAGCCGTCGCTTAATTCTTATGGGATTTATGTTGCACGAATGGCTGGCATACCTTTAAAAGTTATCGAGAGGGCTAATGTTATTCTTAAAAGCTTAACGAGCAGAGAGAGAGTTTGTATAGCGGAACTTCTATCTTTAGACGTTTCTGTCGATGAAGTAGGGTCGGAGATGGAGGAATCTTTAAGTTATGAAGCTGAAATCAATGCTTACCTAGAGATTAAGGAATTAATTTCTAAAATAGATATCAACAATACTACTCCTTATCAAGCAATGGATTTGCTTAATCAAGTAATTTTAAAGACTAGGGTTTAGATATTGGCGTTTGAGGTTAACATATTTAAAAGTATATTTCTCCCTTTTTGTGTTTGTTGCCAAAGGCGTTATGTTTACTCTCATGCGCTTTGTAAAAGCTGCATTGGACTTTTAGATTTTAAGATTAAATCTGATGATAGTATTTTTTATTTCTTTAAATATAGGTTTGGGTATAAAAAAATTATTCTTTCTTATAAGAAAGAAGGACAAAAGGCTTTTGGTCAATTTTTTAAGGATGGAATTTCCAAATTTTTGACAGGAATTGATTTTGATATGGTGGTTAGTATTCCCTGTAGTATTAAAAGAAAGATTTTTTACGGATTTGATCATATGGAGTATATTGGAAATCTATTAAAAAAGGATGGAATATGCTACATTAACGTCCTGGAGCGAGGGTGGGGAAAGAGCCAGAAGTTTTTAAGTGGACGATTGAGGCTTGGTAATTTAGAAAATAAGATTAAATTGAAATATAGAATTGTTAGGGACAAGAAGATTGTTCTCATTGACGACGTTGTTACTACGGGGGCATCTATGTTTTTTTGTGAGAATGTATTGATGCTGCATGGAGCCCGGAGTGTGGTAAAGATGTCAATTTCTAAAGTTTAGTTTGAAAGCCCTAGAATTGACATCCATTGCCATTGATGCTATCCTTGTGGTGTATGGATTGTTTTATTTAATAAGGTTCTTTTTTGGGGACCTTTTTGTTTTTAGGGGTTTGGTTGAGTAAAAGTTTTGCAGAGGATGAGGTTTATAGTTTAGTAAAGAGTCTGACGGATCGATTGGGGATTGAGATTTTAGAAATTAACACTTTTAGAAAAAGGGATCAAGGCAGGGTTCGGGTGGTTCTTTGTGGGCAGGGAGATTTTGGAGTTGATAAGCTTTGTGATTTACATAAAATGATTTTGTTGAGTTTAGGGTCTGCTCTTAAGTGTAAGTTCAGTTTGGAGTTGTCTACACCTGGGGTGAATAGGAAAATTAAGAGTAAGAGGGAGTTTAAGATTTTTGAGGGTAAAGAGATTAAGTTGATGTTGGATAATGAATTTGAGGAAGGACTTATTTTAAAGGCCGAGGAAGATAGTTTTATTTTTAAAACAGGTAGTAAAGAGATGAAGGTTTTCTATGGTGACGTAAGAAAGGCTAGATTATTATAAAGGAGTCTTGGCAATGATAAAGGGTACTGGCCAAATGATATGCAATATTGCGAATGAACGAGGTATGAGTGTTGACGCTATTCGGAAGACGGTTAAGGAATCTATAGCGGTAGCTTATAAGAAGTACTTTGGAACGAGTGAAAATGCTTTAATTAAGTTTGATGAAGACACTGGGGATTTGGTGGTTTATTCAAAAAAAAAGATTGTGGAAGAAGTTCAAGATGATGTGTTTGAAATATTGGAAGATGATGCTAGGGAGTTGAAGGTAGTAGAGGATGGATATGCATATGTTGAGATTGATCCTAGGATTTTCGATAGGCTTTCGATTCAAGTTGCCAAGCAGAGAACCAAAAGTGATTTACAAGGAATCGAAGATAATGAGCTTTACTTGGAGTTTAAAAGCAAGTTAAATAAAATCATTATTGGCTATGTGCAGCAGAATAGGAATGGAGATCTTTATGTTAACCTAGGCAGCACAGATGGTGTTATGCCTAGGAAATATCAATCTCCAAGGGAAGTTTATGGGCTTAATGAGAAGATTCGAGTGCTTGTTCATAGTGTAAAGAAGGGCAGAAATGGGATAGAAGTGGTTTTATCAAGGACTCATCCTAAATTTATTGAAGAACTTCTTACTCTTGAGATTCCCGAGGTTGAAGAAGGTATTATTAAGATTTACAAGATAGTCAGAGATCCAGGTTACAGGACCAAGATTGCTGTTTATACTGATAAGGAGGAGATTGATCCTGTGGGACCTTGTATTGGCCAGAAAGGTGTGAGAATCCAATCAATAATTAAAGAGCTTGAGGGGGAGAAGATAGATGTTATACCTTATTCCAGAGATGTTAAAGAGTTTATTAAAGATGCTTTAACTCCCGCAAAAGTAGATAGTGTGTATCTTATTGATGAAGATTTGCATAAAGCTTTAGTAGTTGTTAGCGATGATCAACTGTCCCTTGCGATAGGGAAAATGGGACAAAATGTTAGACTTGCAAATAGGATGCTCGATTGGGCGATTGATGTCAAGACTAGTAGTCAATTTGCGGAAATGAAGGCAAGTGGGGAGTTCAAAAAAGAGACTTTTGAGATGTTTGATAAAATTATTCAGGAGACTGTTCAGGAAGATGAATTTGAGGAGGTGAATAAGATTAGCGAACTCAAGATTCTTGATGAAGACGTTGTTTCCAGGATAGTTGAATCGGGTCTTGACGGTATTGATGACTTTTTGGGAGCCAATGAGGAAAAGCTTTTAAGTCTTGGGATAAGTTATGAGAAGCAGGATGAGATTAATAGGATATTGAAGGAGGGAATGGTAATAATTTCTAACGATAATGAGTCCATTGAGAGAATAAGAGAGGAAGAAGAGTTGCTTTGCCCTGAGTGTGGAAGTGTCATTAATGAGGATATGACTTTCTGCCCAGGCTGTAAGATAGGACTCAGCTTTGAGTTTGAAGAGGAGTGATAGTTTGTCAGATAATATCGATGATCAAGAAGATGAGAAAAAAATTAAAGTAGTCAAGTTGCGTAAGAAGGTGGTAAAGGTTGTAGCTCGATTGGACAGGAATGTGAATCCAGCTGAATCTGGAAGTGGTTTTGTTAGTCCTTCAAATTCATACAGGAGACAAGGTTCTGGTAGGAATTATACTCATGGTAGGGACTCTAGCGGTGGGCATTTTTACGGAAGTGGAAATGTAGGAGGGGAGAGGTCTTCTAATGTAAGGGGGGCTTTTGGTAGAGATAGAGATAATTTGGGGAGTCAGCAGCAAGGAGGTAGGAGTAGATATCCTGGTAGGAATTATACTCATGGTAGGGACTCTAGCGGTGGGCCTCAGACTTTCAGGAGAGTCATAAGAGCTAGGGTTGCGCCCAATATTGCATCCGCTCCTGTTGATTCTGATAACAAGGGAATTAATAGGAAGCTTGGAGAGAAGAAGAAGCAACAGCAGGAGAGTCAAAAAAGCTATAAGAGAAAAAAGGAAGAGACTGAGATTAAGACAATAGAACAAAAAGTCTTTGAACAGCTTCAGAAGAAAAAGAAAGAAAATTTGGCAAATCCGATTCCTAAATCAGTTGATATTATGGGAACTATCACTGTAGCGGAGCTTGCAAAGAAGATGAATTTAAAATCTTCAGCCTTGATTGCTAAATTGATGTCTTTGGGCGTAATGGCAACTATTAATGAGAAGCTTGATTCTGATACGGCCACTATTTTGGTTGAAGAATATGGGTCTAGGGTTAATTTGGTGTCGATTTATGATGAAACGATGATAGAGGCAGAGAAAGAGGACGAGAGTCAAAGGGTTGAAAAACCTCCTGTTATTACCATAATGGGGCATGTTGACCACGGGAAAACTAGACTTTTGTCGGTTTTGCAAAATATTGATATAAATCGAACAGAAACGGGGGGCATTACTCAGCATATTGGTGCTTATACCATTAGTTATAATAATCATGAAATAACGTTTTTAGATACTCCAGGGCATGAGGCTTTTACTATGATGAGAAGTCGGGGAGCTAGGGTTACAGACATTGTAGTTCTTGTTGTCTCATCTGTGGATGGTGTGATGCCTCAGACTGTTGAGGCTATTAATCATGCTAGGGAAGCGAAGGTGCCAATTATAGTTGCTATTAATAAAATAGATTTACCAGATGCTAATTTGGATAGGGTTAAGCATCAGCTTGCAGAGTATGAGCTCATTCCTGAAGAATGGGGAGGAAATACAATTTTTGTTTCGATTTCAGCTCTTAAGAACATTGGCATTTCAGAACTTCTTGATATGATTATTTTACAAGCTGAATTAATGGCGTTGAAGGCGAACCCAAACAAGAGAGCCATTGGTAGGATACTTGATGCTAGGGTTGATTTGGGACGTGGAATCATTTGTTCTGTAATTATTGAAGATGGGACTCTTTCTGTAGGAGATTCTTTTGTAGGTGGAATATATCATGGTAAGGTTAGGGCATTGATAAATGAGAGAGGGGTTTCTGTAAAGAGCATTGGACCTGCAAAGGCTATTAGCGTTTTAGGTTTTTCTTCTATTCCCCAGGCTGGAGATCCGTTTCAGGCAACGAAGACGGAGAAGGAAGCTAAGTTGATTAGTTCTAGGAGACAAGATCTTAAGAAATATGAAAATGCTCAAAATGTTAAAAAAATTACTATATCAAATCTTTATGATTCAATTAAAGATGGAGAATTGAAAGAGCTTAAGATAATCTTAAAAGCTGATGTGCAGGGCTCCGTTGAGGCTTTAAAGTATTCTCTTGAAAAGTTGACTAATGATGAACTCAGGGTTAGGGTCATTCATTCGTCAGCAGGGGCAATAACAGAGACAGATATTAGTTTTGCAGCTGCAAGTGAGGCTATTATCATTGGTTTTCATGTAAGGCCTACGGCGAAGGCTCAAATGTTAGCTGACCAGGAAAAAGTTGAAATTAGAAAATATAATATAATTTATGATGCAATAAATGATATTAAGTCTGTACTTGAGGGAATGCTTGAACCTGATATTGAGCAAAAGTTTATTGGATTTGCCGAGGTTCGTGCTGTTATTAGTGTTCCTAGGGTCGGAGTGGTTGCTGGTTGTTATGTTTCACAAGGATTAATAAAAAGAGATGCTGTAACTAATGTTATGAGAGAAGGGTTTCAGATACATTCTGGTAAGATATCTTCACTTAAGAGGTTTAAGGATGATGTTAAGGAAGTCGGCGCACAGTATGAGTGTGGAATTATAATTGATAATTATTCTAATATTAAGGAAGGAGATATCATTGAAGCATTTGAGATTAAAAAGATAAAAAGACGTTTGGGGTCTTGAATTTGGATATGGAAAAAGAGATAAGAAAGACAAAGCTTGAAAGTTTGCTAGTTCAAGAAATTGGTAATTTGATAGTAACAAAAGGCATTAAGGATCCTAGGGTTCATGAGTTTTTAACTGTTGTAAGGGTTGAGGTTTCAAGTGATTTGATAAATGCCAAGGTGTTTGTTGGCTCTATTAAGGAAGGTGCGTCTCTTGATAATGCTATTAAAGCGTTAAATAATGCTAAGGGCTTTATTCAGGGGGAGATTGTAAAGAGGATTAGGGTTAGAAATACTCCGAAATTGAGTTTTTTAAAAGATGACACTGTTGCAAGGTCTTTTTATGTCAACAAAATAATTGATAATTTGGGTATTGGTAAAGAATAGCAGATTTAATGAATGGAATTGTTTTATTAAAAAAAAGAAGTGGTGTGACTTCTTTTGAGGCTCTGTCTCCTCTGAGGAAGTATTATGCGGGAAGTCGTGTTGGGCATACGGGGACTCTTGATAGGTTTGCCAGTGGACTTTTGGTGGTTCTTGTTGGAAAGTATACTAGTCTTTCGGGTTATATTACATCTTTGAGTAAGGAATATGTGGCAGAGTTTGAATTTGGAATCCAGACAGATACTCTTGATCCTGGTGGCAGAGTAACGAATAAAAGAGATTACATTCCAAGTTTGGAGGAGTTGAATCTTGGGCTTATGTCTTTTGTGGGTGAGATTTATCAAATTCCTCCTAAATTTTCTTCAGTGCATGTTAACGGAAATAGAGCTTACAAATTGGCTCTCAGAGGAGAGGATTTTGAACTTCAATCTAGAAAAGTTGAAATATATTATATGCAGGTCTTAAACTATAATACCGATTCTCGTATTTTAAAATTGAAAATAAAATGTTCTAAGGGGACCTACGTTAGAAGTATTGCAAGAGACTTAGCTTTAGCCTTGAATTCGTGTGCTTATGTTAAGAGCCTTGAAAGAGTAGGTGTTGGAGTTTTTAAGTTGGAAGATGCTTGCTTTTGTGAAAATCTAGATGATAATTCTTTGATAAGTTTAGACTCCTTAAGCCTTTTTGAAGTAATTTATGTTGACTCTAATATGGTTAAATCTGTTAAGAATGGTGTTTATATTAATATCGTTATTAAGTTAAATGAATTTAAGATAGTTAAGACCAGAGAAGAAGAGATGTTAGCGGTCGTGTGTGGTATTGGGTTGGGCAAATATAAATATCTCATTATATTCTAGTAAGTTGTAAATATTATTTACTGTTTGATAAATTATTGGTCCATTTTTGTTATTTTGATGAAAAAATATTATAATTTAGTTTGAGGATTTTAGTTGTAGCAAGTGGTCTTTGTGCCTTGCTATGATGGTGTTAGGAGTCGGTTGTGGTTAGTAAGGAACAGAAACAAATGATAGTTTCAGAATTTGGCAGGAATGCGGATGATACTGGTTCTGTTGAGGTTCAGGTAGCCTTGATTACGAATAGGATAAAATATTTAACAGAACATTTGAGGGTTAATAAGAAGGATCATAGCTCGAAGAGAGGTTTATTGAAGCTAGTTGGACAGAGGAGAAGCTTGTTAAGATATTATCAGGGCAAGGATTTGGAAGCTTACAGAACCTTGATAGCTAGGCTTGGGCTTAGGAAATAATAAGGGGTTAATTTTGAGAAAAGTTTTGAGGTTGAAAATAGGAAGAGAGGAGTTGGTTTTGGAAACGGGAGTGCTTGCTAGGCAGGCTAATGGTGCGGTACTTGCTACTTATGGTGGGTCTGCTGTGCTTGCTACGGTTTGTTGTTCAGATTCGGTACGCGAGGATTTAGATTTTGTGCCTCTTTCGGTTGAGTATAACGAGAAGTATTATGCCGCTGGGAAAATACCTGGGGGATTTATTAAAAGAGAGGGTAAGCCTAAGGATAAGGAGGTGCTTGTTTCTAGGCTAATAGACAGGCCTATGAGGCCCCTTTTTGATAAGAGATTTGGCAGGGATATTCAGGTTGTTCCGACTACTTTGTCTACGGATCAGATGAATCCTCCTGATATTGTGGGTATGAATGCTGCTTTTACGGCAGTTTTTTTATCGGATATTCCATTTAATGGCCCGATTGCGGCTGTTAGGATAGCTTATTTGAATGACGAATTTGTGGTTAATCCTTCTTTTGAAGAGATTCAAGGTTCCTTGCTTGATATCGTTGTTGCGGGGAGTCTAGATGGTATTACTATGGTTGAGGGTGGTGCTAATGAGGTCAGTGAGGAGATATTGCTTGTTGCAATAGATAAAGCGTATGAATACATTAAGCAAATATGCAATATGCAAGGGGAGTTCGTGTCTATTGTTGGGTATAAAGAAAAGTTGCCCCTTGCTTATGAAGAGAGGGTGTTTGAATTTAGGGATGAGCTTAAAGATTTGATTTATTCTGAGCTTAAGGATGCATGCTTTGTTTTGGGGAAGCTTAATAGAGATAAAGCTATTAAGCTGGTTAAGAAGAAGGCTCATGATCATTTTTCTTCTATTGATAAGTTAAATGATGAGAATGAACGTCTTTTCCTTAAAGCTTTTGATGATTTTGAGCAAGAGATTGTTAGGAAGTCGATTCTTGAAAATAACCTTAGGACGGATGGTCGTGCTCCTAGGGAGATAAGGAATATTTCTGCAGAGGTGGATCTTTTAAATAGGACACACGGATCTGCTCTTTTTACAAGGGGTGAAACTCAGGCTTTAGCTGTGACTACTTTAGGAACAAGTATCGATGAGCAGATAATGGACGATATTGATGGAGATAAGCGTCTTAATTTTATGCTTCATTATAATTTTCCTCCCTTTTCTGTTGGGGAAACGGGTAGACTCATGACTGGGAGGCGTGAGATTGGGCATGGTCATTTGGCTCAAAGGTCTTTGGAGGCTATGTTGCCCAAGAAGGACGATTTCCCATACACTATTAGGGTTGTATCTGAGGTGCTTGAATCAAATGGGTCATCGTCAATGGCTACGGTATGTTCTAGTAGTATGTCTTTGATGGCTGCTGGGGTGCCCGCTAGGGATCAGGTTGCAGGAATTGCTATGGGGCTTATTAGTGAGGGTGATAAGTATGTTATTTTAAGTGATATTTTGGGTGAAGAAGACCATTTGGGTGATATGGATTTTAAGGTGGCAGGAACTAAAAAAGGAATTACTGGTTTTCAAATGGATATTAAAATTTTAAATGTTACGAGACAGTTGATGAGGGATGCTCTTGAGCAGGCTCGTGAGGGCAGGATGCATATTTTGTCCATTATGGATTCTGTAATTTCGAAGTCAAGGGTGGATATATCCGATAATGCCCCTAAGATTCTTCAATTACAAATTGATATCGATAAAATTTCTCTCGTTATTGGGTCTACTGGCAAGACAGTTAAAGCAATCACGGACGAATTTGAGGTTAGGGTGCAAATTGAGCAAGATGGAAGGATTATCCTTTTTGGAGCTGATAGTGTAAAGATGCAGAAGGCGAAAGAGAGGATAGAGAGTATCGTTAGGGAGCCCAAGGTTGGTGAAATTTATGAGGGAGTTGTTAAAAAGATCAACAGTTTTGGGGCTTTCATTGAGCTTACTCCTGCAAAGGAAGGTTTTTTAAGTACTCGGCCAAGAACTAGGGATGTTGGCGATAGGAGCCCTAGATATGGTGATAGTAGAAATGCTAGATATGGTGATAGCAAAAGGGGGGTGGGTGTCCGTCCTCCGAGATTAGATGAAGGGCAAAAAGTTAAGGTTAGGGTATCTGAGATAGACAAATTTGGCAAGATTGAACTTGAATTCGTCAGAGATTAATGGGTAGTTATGGAGCCTATATTAAGTAGTGTTAGCAGAAGTAAACTTATCTTTTTAGGTTTGCTTCTGCTGCTCTCTTGTCATACGGCCGGCAGGGACACTAGCTCTCACTCTGGTCTTTTAGGAGATGAGGAAGAGTTAAGTGCTAGGAGTAGGGGCTATTTATTAGGGTTGAGGGATGATGAGTCCTTTTTTTTAAGTGGTGCTTTTTTAAAGGAAGATAATCCTTATTTTGTTAGTGCCAGGGAGAGTTACGCTCGAAAAGATCTTGAGATGGCTAGTTTTTATTTGAATAAAATATTAGCTGACAAGAAGAGCTATAGTAGGGAGTTGTTTTCTAAGGCCAGTTTGTTTTTTGGCTATGTGAACTACAGTAGAGGCGCTTATGATCTTTCTGAACATAATTTTGATTGTTTTTTGAGGTATTACAGATACTCTCATGCCAGCCTGAGAGCTTCTGAATTGAGGTATTTTTCCGGAGATAGAATAGGGGCAGTCTCTGCGTTAAGAGATGTTGTTGAATCTTCTATTTTACTAGAGTACGATGCGGGGATTTATAATTTCTTAAATAACAAGTTTGGGGTAAATTATTTAAATCTGGAGACTTTGGGGTTTCTGGATAATAGCATATTTGATATGTTTATTTTTAAAAATAATGTTTTTGTTTCAAATATATTTGGTGGTCTTTTAAGATACGATATTAAGAACAACTCTTATAGAGTTTTTATTAAGGATAAGAAAAGTATTGTTTTAAATGGACTTAAGGGATTTACTGAGCATAAGGGTATTATATACGTTGGCGGTGGTAGTGTTCTTTATTATATTGAAGATTTTGAAGGTTCTATCAAGCAGGTTAAGATGCCTTTGGGAATTGGGTTTAATAACATACAGGTTTTAATGGGCGTTAGGGATGGAATATTTGTTGGGACTCTGGATTCTGGATTATGGTTTTGTTCTGACCTAGGGGAATGGACTTACATAGGGCTTGGTTCTAACAGGATCTCTTCGATGTACCTAGACGAGGGAAAAGATGTATTGCTTGTGGGAACGACTGACAATAGCATTTATACTGTCAATCTTGCCGATTTTAAAGATATTAGGCATTTAAACTTTTTTGGTAGTAAAGATAGTGAGAGGAATATTAATTTTATAAAGAGCTACAATGGTCGTTATTATGTAGGGACGTATGGGCATGGTCTTTTCATGTTAAATTTGGAAAATAGGACATATATTAAATGTGAGGTTGACAATAATTTTAGCGTTGAGTATTTCCTTGATATGGAGGTTAGAGGCAATAAGTTATTGTTTGCTACTTTTGGGCATGGTTTGGTAGTTCATGATACTGTGAGTGGTAGTTGGGATTATCTGGGGCCTCGTGATGGACTTCTCAATTTAAATTTGGTTAAAGTTTTAAATTTCGATAACTATGTAGTACTTGGTACTCTCAATGATGGTTTGGTTTTTGTGGATGAAAGTATCAAAAAACAATTATGAATCTTATATAATCGCTGAGTTTTTTAAGTATTTTTTAATTACTTTTTTATTTTTTTTCTTCGTGTTTTTCATAAATCAAATACTTTTTTTTATGAGAATACTCCTTCAAAATTACGTTCCATTCTTGAAAGCTTTTATTTTTGTCATATATTCTCTTCCAATGGTGGTTGCGCTCTCTCCTCCCTTTGCAGCTTTAATTTCAGTGGTTCTTACTGTCCATAGGTTTAAACTTAATAATGAAATACTGGCTTTCAGATCAATTGGAATATCTATTCTAGATTTATTATTTCCTTTTCTAAAATTGGGGATAGTTATTGCGTTTATTTCTTTTATTTCAAATGATTTTTTACTTCCTCTTGGGTCTATAGGTAGGTTGAAGATTTTTAATGAAATAAAAGAAGAGGTTCCTCATTTAGTGTTAAAGCCTTATTCAAGCAAACAGTATGGAGATTTGATATTTGTATCTGGGGAAAAGGCGGAGACAGGATACAAGAATGTTACCTTTTTTGATAATACTAGACTTAAAGGTTACGATAGGGTATTTATGGCTAAAAATCTTAATATCCAGAAAGAGAATTATCAGGTGTATTTTATTTTAAATGATGTATTCTCAATTGCTTTAACAGATGATGAGGTTGGATTTTATGATTATTTTTATGCGGATCGGATGAAATATTCAATTGATCAGGTATCATTTAGCGATGGGGTTTTGTTAAACTACATAACTCCTTCTCAGATGAGTATAAGAGATGTTCTTAAACTTGTTGATAAGCAAACCAAGTTAATTGAAGATTTGAATGTACAAAATGATTTAGAAGAGGATTTTTTGAATTTAAATTTTTCAAATAGCTACTTAAGTTATTTGTATGATAAGAGTAGGATATTAGATGAAATGTCTATTCTTGATAATGTGGAATACATGTATAATCTAAATTTAAATTACAGCCCTTATGAGGATATGACGGTTCGGAGAAGTTATACTCTTTTTGCGTTGGAGCTTTATCAAAAAATCAGCCTGCCATTGTCTGTTTTATTTTTTATTTTTTTGGCTTTTGGAATGGGAATGTATTCAAATAAAAAATATTCTATTATTCTTGAACTTGTAATTTCAATTCTTATTTGCGTTGCCTATTGGGTAATGTTTATTGGTGGAAAAGTATACACTGTTCAGAATGCCCCAAATCCTTTTCTTGTTGCTGTTTTTCCAAATGTATTATTAATTGTTTCAGGGGCAATACTTTTTTTGAGACTTTTAAAGAAATGAGAGTAGATAAACTTTTCGTAAAGAATATAACATTGACTTTTCTGTTTATGAACTTTCTTTTCATGATCTTAATTGTCCTTGGCGATTTATTTGTAAATCTTTTAAGTTACCTTGATAATAAATTTAGTGTTAGTGATATTGTTTATATTTATTATCTCTACTTGCCGAAATCCTTCTCAGATGGTGTTGCTTTATCTTTTCTTTTTTCTGTTTCTAATCTTATTGGCAATCTTTCTATGAGAAACGAAATAATAGGGCTTTTTAGTTGTGGGATTTCTTTGTCTAGGATATTAAGGCCAATAATTTTAATTAGTGTTTTAATATCGATAATTCTCTTTTTTTTTGATAATTATTTGGTTATAGATACCCTTACCCAAAGGGATGCTTTTCTTAAAAATATGGGGAAAGGCTCCAATGATAGAACTGTAATAATAAGGGATTTTGCAAGAGAAATTTACAATATTAGATATTATAATATTGATAATGATACCATTTCTAATTTGATAATTATTTTAAGAGATAGTAATGATGTTTTTAGTAAAAGGTATGATGTGGGTAAGGCTGAGTGGGTTGATAATAAGTGGAATCTTTATGATGTAAGAGAATTTACTAGGGTTGGCAGGGAGATTATAGAAAATTTTTATGAGATTCTTGATGGTAGGGGGGTTGTTAACCTAGATCCTGAATATGTTAAGATAGTGATGTTGTCTTCAAAAACATTGAATTTCTCCAGACTTACTGACTGGATTAGATCTCTTAAGATAGAAAATTTGGATTATTCTGAGGCTTTATTTGATTTTTTAAATAGGATATTTTTTTCGTTTAGATTAATCCTTCTGAGTTTCACTGTTGGTTTCATAAGTCTTGCTTTAAGAAAAAATATTTTTATACTCAGCCTGTTAAACAGCATTGCATTTGCAGTTATATATGTTATTTCAATTGTGATTTTTAATTTTCTAGCTGATCTTGGTTATTTGCCAATAACAGTTGCAAGTTCATTTACTACTGTTTTGTTTCTTGTCATCAATGTCGTTATTTATAGTTTTGTGCGTAAGTAGCAGGTTTTAGGAATTTATGTTTAGTATCACTAAAAACGATAGTAATTCTAATGCGCGGCTTGGGGTGCTTGATCTTCCCCATGGAAAGGTAAGTACTCCGTGTTTCATGCCCGTTGGCACTTTGGGAGCGATGAAGGCATTAAAGCATGGTGTACTTGAGAAATTGGGATGTAATTTAATTCTTGCAAACACTTACCATCTTTATTTAAGACCTGGAATGGACGTAATAAAGAAATACGGAAGTTTACATAAATTTACTTCTTGGGATAAAAATTTTTTAACAGATTCTGGTGGGTTTCAAGTTTTTTCTTTGTCTAGGCTTCGAAAGATTGAAGCTGAGGGAGTGCATTTTCAATCTCATATTGATGGCTCTAGGCATTATTTTACACCTGAGAGTGTATTTAGAATGCAAGAAATTTTTGAGAGCGATATTATTATGTCGCTTGACATTTGTAGTTCTTATGGTATTGATTACAATGAGGCAAATTTATATACGAATATTACGACTTCCTGGGCTCGGCGCACATTTAGTGCTTATGAGAGTAGAAAAGAAGGATATGATGGTCTTTTGTTTTTAATCACTCAGGGTAATTTTTTTAAAGATTTAAGAAAAAGGAGTACAGAAGAGATTTTAGAATTAAATAGCCCAGGTATTGCGATAGGTGGGATTTCTGTTGGAGAACCAAGGGATAAATATTTAGAAATTCTTGAATACAATTCTTTTTCAATACCGAAAGATAAGCCGAAGTATGTAATGGGGATTGGTACACCTCACTATATATTGGACGCAATATATTATGGTATTGATATCTTTGATTGTGTTCATCCTGCAAGAATTGCTAGGCATGGTGCACTTCTGACTGATAACGGAATATTGCGGATTAAGAGATCAGAATTTAGCAACGATGCTTCTCCTGTTGAGAAAGATTGTGTATGTACTTTATGTAAGAGGTATTCAAGAGGATATTTAAGGCATTTAATAAAATCAGAAGAAACTCTTGGAATAATGCTGGCCAGTGAACATAATATGTATTATATGTTCAGGCTTATTGAAAAGGCTAGGAGTGCAATCATTAATGATGATTTTGCAAGATTTAGAACACTTTATTTAAAAAGGTATGATGAGGGTAATTTTCATGAATAAAGATATTATCTCAACAATTGTTGTTATGATTTCTGTCTTCTTATCAAGAATAATGGGTTTTGTGAAAGTAAAGGTATTTTCTTACTATTTTGGAGCAAATCTTGAAGCAGATATTTTTAATTATGTTTTCAATATTCCAAACAATTTAAGAAAAATTATTTCAGAAGGCGCAATGACCTCGGCTTTTATGCCCGAGTTTACTTATGAGAGAAATAAATCTAGTAGACATGCTATTTCTTTTTTTAGGAGTGTTGCTACCTTTAATATAATAAGTATTGGTTTTATTAGCCTTATTATGATTATTTTTTCGAAGCAGATTATATATTATGTGTCTTCCTATAGGAATGAAGATTTAGCACTGGCAAGTCATATGTTTAATTACTTAATACTCTATATTTTGCTTATAAGTCTGGCGTCGATATTTGCATCAGTGCTTAATTCGTATAAGGTCTTCTTCATACCATCCATCTCACCTGTTATGCTTTCCATTGGTACTATATTAAGCATATTTTTCC
Organism: Candidatus Borrelia undatumii; assembly: GCF_020882015.2. Classification (GTDB taxonomy): domain Bacteria; phylum Spirochaetota; class Spirochaetia; order Borreliales; family Borreliaceae; genus Borrelia. The sequence goes on from NZ_CP086555.2 coordinate 863,195, forward strand.
TTTATGGACAGTATGGTATATACAGTGCTGTTATTGGAGTGCTTGTTGGCGGCGTTTTTCAATTTTTAGTTCAATTAATAAATTGTATTTTTATCGGAGTTACATACATACCAGTTTTTAGCTTTAATGATTATGCCTTTTTGAGGTTTTTAAAAAGATGGTCATGTATGGTTTTATCAGCTTTGCTTTCTATAGCTACGCAGCAGATTTCATTTGCACTAGCTTCAACGCTAGAGGTTGGGAGTGTTTCTGTTTTAAGCAATGCGATTGTTTATTATCAACTTCCTGTTGGTATTTTTTATGTTTCTATCTCCACAGTTATTTTTCCTAAAATGATAGAACATGCTTATTTGGGTCATAGAGGAAAGTTAAATGATATTTTAAATCAGGGAATAGAGATTTTAATTTTGCTTCTAGTTCCAATATCATTTTTAATGTATATCTGGGCTGGTCCCATTTTAAACTTATTGCTTACAGGAGGTGAATTTTCCATATATGATACACAAAGGACAGTTAGTGTATTACAGTATTTTTTGGTTGGTTTGACGTTTTCTTCTATTTTTGGATTCTTTCAGAAATATTATTTTTCTATTCGTGACCAAAAAACCCCTCTTTATTTTAATCTTCTTTTTTCCGTTATTGATATCGTTATATCATTTTTTGGTATTAGCAGCTTTAAGGTAAACATTTTACCTATGGCACAATCAATTTCTTTTGCCTTTTGTGTGATTGTTTTTTATTTTGTTGGGTTAAGGAGAGGTATGAGATTTGAAATCGTTAGGTCTCTTGTAGTGCTTCTTAAGGTATGTATATCTCTTATTCCTTTGTATTTAGTTTATATGGCTTTTAAAGATTTTAAGTGGGATATGGGGTTTAGTTTCAGTAATTTTTATCTCCTAGGTTTTGCAGGTAGCATTAGTATTGTTATTCTAGTGGTGTGTTATTATTTTCTTGGAATTGGTAGCTTTTTTAAACTTGTTAATAGGGAGATTGTATGAAGTGTTTGGTATTAATTCTTTTGTACTTTTTTGTGTTTAGTGCTTTTGCTGTTGACGACCCCCTGCTGCCAACAGAACCTTTAGAGCCTATAGAACCTAATCTGCCTGAGTTTAATTATAATAAAGATGCAGAAAATAGTTTAAACAGCAGTGCTACTACCCAAGATGTTAATCAAGTAAGAGATAGTATTTCTTATGGGCTTGATGTTCAAGTGATTGAGATTGTTAAGAGACTTAAGAGGTCGGGGGATGGTGAGTACAATTCCTTACTTGAGAACAGATTACAGAAAACGTTCAATATTGATCTCAAGGTAGCAATTCTTGATTTATTTTTATCTCTTAAGCATAAAGGCGGTGCTGATGTTGCTAATTATATTCTTACCAATTATGAAGCCATGAGATACCCTACCAATCTAATTAATGGAGCAATTTTATATCTTAAGGAACTTGGAAGCAAAGATGACTTGAAGAAAATTCTTGTTGACATCCTTGAGAATAAAGAAGGAAACATTGTAGCTATGGCTGCGCATTATCTTGGTGAACTTTCTGCCATTGAATATTCGAAGAATATAATGGGCGTCTATAATAAATATTCTGGTAATGATGGTGTTAGATCTGCAATACTTATTGCACTTGGCAAGTCTAATGCTTTTGAGTATGAGAACAAGATTTATGAGATCTCTATGGACAGTCATGAAACTCCAACAATCAAGGCTTCTGCAATCAGAGCGTTATCGTACCTCGTGCCCGAAAAAGTGACAGAGAATGCTGAGCTTTATCTTCAAGGGAGCAATAACAATTCTAACATTAAGATTGCCATTATTGAAGCACTTTCAAGGGATGTATCTTTGAAATCAAAAGAGGTATTGCAAGATTTTTTAAGAGATTCCGATGAAACACTGAGGGTTAGGGCTGTTAATGCCATTAAGGGTCATGGTGATGTTTCTGCAAAGGAAGCATTGGTTTATAAGGTTAGGGGCGATCCTTCTTTTAAGGTTAGGGAAGCGTCAGGTAAAGCGTTAATTGATATGAGCTCTGGTTATCAGGAGATAAAAAATATAATACTAGAACCTACTATTGAAAATAATTTTAAACTCACTATGTTTAGTTATCTTTTGGACAAAAATAAGGGTTTTGCATTTTTGGTTGCATTAGATCTTTTGAAAAGGGAAAATATTAATAAACCTTCAAAAATTTTAACCGATGTTGCTGTACTTCTAGCAGCCAGAAAGGGTAATTTTGATGATTTTTATTCCAAGATTATTAATAGCAAAGATGTTGATTTAAGAAATCTTGCAATTAAGGGGGCTGTTTACAACAAATCTTCTGCACTCAGGGGTAGGCTTAAAGAGATAAAAGAGATGACAACTTCAGAGTATTTAAGAAAACTTTTAAGAGATTATTAGTATAAGATTTTTAAAATCTCTATCGCTATTTCTTTTTTTGACATTTCAGGAATTTTTTGAATATTGTTTTTACTGTCTATTATGTAGATCTTATTAAGGGTTGATCCGAAATATTTTAAATCATTTGCAATAATATAGTCTAAATTCTTTGTTTTAAGTTTTTCTTTGGCTTTATCTATTAGATTTTCAGGTTCTTGAGCGCAAAATCCAATAATAATTTGGTTTTTAATTTTATTTTTACCTATACACTCTATTATGTCTGGATTTTTTGTGAGCTTAATGTGAAAATTTTCTAGTTCATTTTTTTTAATTTTGTTGGCATAAATTTTTTCAGGTCTAAAATCAGCAACAGCGGCAGCTCCGATGATTACATCAAATTTTTGATATATTTTTGTTGTTTGTTCATACATTTCCATTGCTGTTCTTACTCTGATGACATTTATTCCGATGGGCGTTCTTTCATTACTGGGGCCTGAAACTATTGTTACATTAGCACCGAGGTTTTTTGCCTCAATTCCTAGGTTAAATCCCATCTGTCCTGTTGATTTGTTTGAAAAGTAGCGAATTGGATCTAGTGTTTCTTCGGTTCTGGAAGCAGTTATTAATATTTTTTTGTTTTGTAATGGCAAATGTGCCTTCATCTCTGCCAATATCATTTTTAAAATGTCATTCTCATTCTTAAGGCGTCCAATAGCATTTAAAGAGCAAGCTAGAAATCCTTCATCAGGTTCAATGAATTTATAATTGTACTTTTTTAACTTTTTAATATTCTCTTCTAGAATAGGATTTGCATACATTACATTGTTCATTGCTATTGCAAAATAAGTGGGGGCGTTACTTGCGGATATTATTGTGCTTAAAGCGTCATCGGCAATGCCTGCTGCGATTTTAGAAATAATATTGTAGGTAGCAGGGATAACCAATATTAAGTTTGCCCATCTTGCTAGATTAATGTGTTCTACTTCTTCATGAGCTGTGTTCCATAGGCTATGGACTACACTATTTTTTGAAACAGTCTCTAGTGTCAGTGGAGTAATAAATTTAGTGGCGTTTTTTGTCATGACGACCTTAACGGAATACCCCATTTTTACCAAACTTGAAATAACATAGGCCGATTTATAGGCCGCAATACCGCCACATACACCTACTAGTACATTTTTGTTCATATTAACTTCACGCAATGATATTATCAATGATATTATATAACTCTATCTTATATCCTAAACAGGATTTTATGTGATGAGTAATGTATTTTTTTCAAGTTTGATATATTTGTTTTTGTTTTTTTTGTGGGTTTCGTCGTATTGTTTTTTTGCTTCCTCTACCGTAGTATTCAATATCCCTCTTTGGTTTTTTTTGTCATGCATCTTGTTTCCTGTTTTAAGTTTGTTATCGGTTTGTATTTTTGTTTATTTTTCAAAAGATGAATAGAGGATTTTTTTTACTTTTTTTTTAATTCTTTACTGTATTTTTGGCATTTTTTTTAAGAAAAAAAGAGAAGGGATTTTATTTTTACGTGATTATTTTCTTGCCAATCAGGGTATAAATTTTTTTGTAATGGCACTGTTTATTGCTTCTAGTTATATTAGTGCTAGTAGTTTTATTTCAGGGCCTTCGGCTGTCTATAAGTATGGAATGTCTTTTATCTTCCTAGCGGTTATTCAAATTCCTGCGGGTATAATTTCGTTTACTATTGTTGGAGAGAGATTGAATGCGGAAGCTAGGAAAATTAATGCAATAAATATTATCGACTACATTAGATATAGGTATGCTAGTAATTCTTTAGCACTTGTTAGTAGTTTTGTAATAATTTTTTTCTCTTTATTCTTGATTTCAGCCCAACTTATTGGGGGGGCTAAGCTTTTAGAGTTTTTTTTAAAAGTCGATTATCGTGATTCTCTTATTTTTTTCTCTTTATTTGTTTTCCTATACGTCTGTCTAGGGGGCTTTAAAATGGTAGCGTATACGGATTTAATTCAGGGAACTTTTATGATCATAGCGTCTGTGATTTTATTTTTAAGATTAGTTAATTTGGGTGGTGGGATTGAAAATATCTTCAAGGAATCAATCTTGAATCTTAAGAGTAATTTACTCTCGCCTTCAAATTCGGATTTAAAAATTGAGTATATAGTTTCTTTCTGGATATTAACAGGAGTTGGAACATTGGGGTTTCCACAGTTTGTTAACAACTTTATAGCATTCAAACATAGCAGAGATATTAGACTGGCCCTCCCTATTGCTACTTTTTTAATAGGATTTTTAGTTCTCATTATGCATTTAATAGGGTTTTTTTCTCTTATTATTTTTCCTAATTTTGAACCAAATGATAAGGTTATCGTAGGCGTAGCATTAGAGGTGTTAAGTCCTGGGGTCTTTCTCTTGTTTTTCATAGGGCTTCTATCGGCAATAATGTCTACAATAGACACGGGTTTTCTTTTCATCTCATCGATTTGGGTAAAGGCAGCGATGACGTTAAGCAAAAAAATAGAAGATAAAGCCAAGATCAATTTATTTATCACCGTTTCTAATGTTTGCTTTATTGTAGTAATAGTTTTTTTCTCTCTAAAACCACCTGATTTTTTGCTTTTTATAAATATTTTTGCAATTGGAGCTTTAGAAGTTTCATTTTTTTCTGTTATTGTTTTTGGGCTTTACTTCAAGTTTGTAAGTAAAGTCTCGGCTTTTGTTTCTCAGTTTTCAGGGCTTTTAAGTTACTTAATCATAATTTTTTGTGAAGTTGATATTTATTCTTTTCATCCTGTTGTTCCTTCATTCGCTATCTCTGTGCTTTCATTTTTGATAGTTAATTTTGTTTGTAGGCGATATAGTAGTATTTAATAGTATGAGATCCTTAAATTCTCAAAAATATAGCATTGTCGAGGTTCTTAAGAATGATAATGGGAAGAGATTGGATTCGGTATTAATAAAGTTTTTGAAATTTCCTAAATCTAGGATAATGAAGCATATTAGAAATGGAGATATCCTTTTAAATAAATCAAAAGTTCCTTTTTCCCATAGAGTTTTTCAGGGTGATGAGATCTATTTATACAAGCCTTTGATGCAAAAATTAAGTGCTGATTTGGGAGTGGCCAAGATTGAAGAAAGTGCGGTAACAAAGGAGGTTAGGGAAAGAATTATTTATGAGGATGAGGATTTGCTTGTAATTAATAAGAGGAGGGGGGTTTTGGTTCATGGAGATAATTCGCTTGATACTTTGGTTAATTTTTATCTCTTAAATGAAAATCTTAAATCTATTAGTTTTAAACCCTCGGCTGTGCATAGAATTGATAGAAATACTTCAGGGATTATTATTTTTGCAAAAAATGTGAGTTCTGCAAGGATTTTAAGCAGTGCGTTTAGTAGTGGTACCGTTATTAAAAAGTATGTAGCCTTGCTAGAAGGTGAGGTTAAAATGGCTGTAGTTTATAGAAATTTTTTGTATAGAGATAAGGTTGCAAGAAAAACTTTGGTGCTCGAAAAAGCGGATAAAGTAAATGCTGTAACTCATGTTAAACCAATTTTAATTTCCAAATTTTTTACTCTTGCTGAAATTTCAATAGAGACTGGCTTTACCCATCAAATAAGAGCGCAGTGTGCTTTTAACAATCATGCTTTGGTCGGTGATAAAAAGTATCATTCTAAATACAGAAAAGCTAATTACTTTTTACATTCTTTTTTGATAGAATTTAGTGAGTCATTATTTTTAAAAGATGAATTTTTTGTTGAGCCTAGTTCGGATTTTTTGCAGCAGATAGTTGACGTTTTTGGTGTGTATGGGTTTAAAGAGTTTATTTAGTGGATTCGTATTTGGTAATATCTTAAATACTGTTAGGGGTTTATCGGTTGCTATTAGGCATAAGTTTGTTAAGATAAGGGTTTATGCTTTGGTAGGAGCAGCTGGTACTGGGAAAAGTTTTAGATCTCACTTAATAGCAGATAAATATGCTATTCCTTTAATAGTTGATGATGGTGTCCTGATAAAGAATATGAAGATTATTGCGGGTAGTTCTGCCAAATTTGAGGATAATGTGTTTAATGCAATAAGGCGTTCTGTTTTTGAGGATGATCTTCATAGAAATGAGGTTGTTGAAGTTCTACGTAGGGAGGATTTTCATAGGATACTGATATTGGGAACAAGTATTCGAATGATAGATAAAATAGTGGCCAGACTTTTTTTGCCTAGCCCTTTTAAGATTATTTATATAACAGATGTTTCTACTAGACAGGAAATGGAAAAGGCTAGAATTTCAAGGCAAATGGGGGAACATGTTGTTCCAGCAGCAGCTTTTGAGATAACATCTGTTAAACCAAGCCTATTATTAGATTCCATTCGAGTTTTTTTTAAAAGTAAATGGTTTTTTTCCAGGAAAAAGAACTATATTCGTTCTATTGTGAGACCCCATTTCCATGAAGAGGGGGTTTTGTCTGTTTCTAAGAGTGCCGTACGGCAAATTATTGAACACTGTGTGTCTGAATATGATAGAAGTTATGTTGTTTATGATTTAAAGATTAAAAAAAATAAGGGAAGTTATTCTTTTAAGCTTTTTCTAGATATTCCTCTTGGGAACAACCTACTTAACAATGCAGAAATGCTCAGGAACTACATTATGGCAAATGTACTAAAATACACTGTAATTAATATGTCTACCGTTGATGTTATCATACATAAATTTTATGACAAAGGTGAGTTAGAAGAAATTAATGAAGCTTGATTTGAATAATTTAGGCAGATTCTTTTTAGTGGGAATTAAGGGTTCTGGTCTTTGTTCTCTTGCTTGCTTTTTGCATTCTAAAGGAGGGTTGGTGGAGGGGGTTGATGTTCCTTCTAAGTTTTATACAGATGATCTACTTGACAGTAATCGCATAACTTATTATGAAAATATTTATGAGTTTTCATTAAAAGAAAATAAGAAGTCGTATGATGCTTTGATATATTCGCCCGCTTATGACAAGGATCAGTTGTTAGTTTTACAAGAGGCTTGTGAACTTGGAATTCCCGTTCTATCCTATCCTGAATTTCTTGGAGAGATATCAAAAAGATATTATAGTATCGGAGTTGCAGGTTCCCATGGTAAGACTACTACAGCAGCATTCTTGGGTATATTGTTTAATGGATTAGGTCTTGAACCTAATGTGATCCTTGGCGCAAGTGTTAAGGATTTTGGAGATAGGTCTAGTCTTGTTGGAAAGAGCAATATACTTATTGCAGAGACTTGTGAGTACAGGAATCATTTTTTACATTTTTATCCGGATGTCATTGTCTTAACCAATATCGACTACGAACATGTCGATTTTTTTTCAAACTATGAAGCAGTTGAAATCGTTTTCTTAAAGTATATTAATAATTTGAAGCAGAATGGAATGTTAATCATAAATTCTGATGAGTTTAATTTAATTAAACTTAAAGATAAGATTGTAAGGAAGGATATTCGAATTTTTAGCTTTGGTATTAATTCTTTAGCTGATTTTAAGATTCAAAACCTTGGGGTGATGGATGAGTTTTTAAGGTTTGATTTTTTGGGAATTTCCGATATTATGATAAAGACTCCTCTGACTCATAATGTTTTAAATTTTGCATCTGCTTTTTTAGCTTTAAAACTAACTCTAGAAAAAAAAGAAAAATTGATCTCTAACTTTGAAGAGAAAATAAAGATGATAGCTAAAGAATATATGGGAATAAAAAGAAGGATAGAATTTATTAAAAGTAAGAATGGAGTTGTATACCTTGATGATTACGCACATCATCCAAAGGAGATTGAAAACACGCTTTTAGGACTTAAGAGTTTTTATAAGGACAGGCGAATTGTTTTGGATTTTATGCCACATACAGTTACAAGGACAGAAGTTCTTTTTAATGATTTTGTTAAGGCTTTAACTGGTGTTGACATACTGATTTTGCATAATATATATCTTTCGGTTAGAGAGGATCTTGATCCCGATGAACTTTCTGGGAAATTATTTTTGGCTCTTAAGGATTTAAATCCAAATGTTTATTTTTTTAAAGATGTGATTGATTCTGTTGAATTTATAAGGGGTTTATTGGAGGAAAATGATTTATTTATTACCATGGGGGCTGGTAATAATTTTATTCTGCATGACCTCTTGTGAAGGTAGTTTTTGATGAAAAGCATGACTGGGTTTTTTCATTTAGAAAAAATCGTGGCTAATTATATGTTTAGTGTTAATTTGAAATCTTATAATGGTAAATTTTTGGATTTTAAGTTTAAATTGCCTGAGATTTTATGTGCTTATGAATTTGAGATAAGGAAGCTCATTTCAAGCTATGTTAGTAGGGGGAATGTCTTTCTAACTGTGGGGTATAAAGAACTAGTTCCGACAATTGACTTTGTTTTAAACCCTAACTATATTGAGGCTATGATTCGCCTTAAAGATAGCTTATTAGATTGTAATTTAAAGATTAATGATGAGGTAAGTCTTGCTGATTTTTTGTCTTTCAGAGGAGCTTTGATTGTTGATGAGGGTGGGAGTGGCGTTGAAAAGCAAGAAATGATTTATGGGGCTTTTAAGAGTGTATTGGAAGAGGTTTTACTTAGTTATGATAAGAGTAGGATCTTTGAAGGTGAAAACACAAAACAGGATATAATTTCAACTCTTTTTTTGTTACGGGGTGATTTGGACTTTTTGAAAAAGTCTCAAAGTAGCATGAATAATAAGCTTTTCTTAAGACTAAAGGAAAATTTATTGAAATTAATGGACGATTTTAGTGATGTCAATATTGCAGAAGAAGCGGCGAAAATGGCTATTCGGCTAGATATTAATGAGGAAATAGTTAGACTATATTCACACATAGATAATTTTTATAAAAACCTTGAAAATGAGATGTGTGGCAAAGTTTTGGAATTTATTGCTCAGGAGATGCAAAGAGAAATTACAACAATGAGTAGTAAAGCGATTGATCTTGATGTTAGAAATTTGGTTTTAAATATGAAATTAAATTTGGAAAAAATAAAAGAACAGATAAGGAATATTGAGTGAGAATAGCTGTGTCTGGTAAGAGTGGTTGTGGAAATACGACTGTTAGTGGGATGCTTGCAAGGCATTATGGGTTAAAACTTATTAATTATACCTTTCATGACATAGCCAGAGAAAAAGGCATGCCCTTTGATTTATTTTATGAGAAGGAAGTCGTTGGTAGAACTGATTATTATTGGGATGGATATCTTGATAATAAGTTATTGGAATTTTCGAAAGAGGATAATACGGTTCTTGCCTCTCGTCTTGCAATTTGGCTTTCAGATAATGCTGATTTGAAAATATATCTTTATGCTAAAATAGAGGTCAGGGCAGAGAGGATAATTAATAGAGAGGGTGGGATATACTCTGATATTTTAAGTGCTACTTTTAGTAGGGATTTTAATGATTCAAAAAGGTACTTGTCGCTGTATAATGTGGATATTGATAATTATTCGTGTGTGGCCGACTTGATAGTTGATTCAACAGATAAGTCTGCAAGTAGAGTTTTTGAGTTAATAAGGGGTGAAATAGAAAAGAGGGGTTTGATCTAGAAAATAAAATAAAATAAGGAGGCTTTAGAGGATGAAAGTGCCTTTGAAGAAGATACAGGATTTTGATGGTAATTATTATGAGCTTGTTACGGCTGTCATAATGCGTACAGAGCAGATTATTGATAAAATTTCTATAGTGGAGCATGCCGTTTCTGATGAAAAGGTGGTGGGGCAAGCTTTTAATGATATTTTAACTGGTAAGTTTACGTATTCAATTGAAGAGAGATAAGATAGTTTTTATATTTGGACCTACGGCTGTGGGTAAGAGTGATATTCTATTCAATTTTCCTCAAGGCGTGGCCGAGGTGATTAATGTTGATTCCATTCAAGTGTATAAGGAGTTCGATGTTGCTTCTTGTAAGCCGAGCATGCAATTGAGGACTCACATAAGGCATCATTTAGTGGATTTCTTGGATCCGGTTAGAGAATATACCCTTGGAATTTTTTATAAAGAATCATTGAAAATAATAAAAAAATTGAAAGAGCAATTAAAGCTTCCTATATTTGTAGGTGGGTCTGTGTTTTATTTTAAACATTTACAATGTGGGCTACCTAGCACTCCAGCTATTTCTTCTGAGATAAGACATTACGTGGAAGATCTTTTAAGGGTTAAGGGGAAGAATTATCTACTGGAGAAACTTAAAAAGGTGGACTTTAAAAGATATATTACAATAAATGAAAATGATATTTATAGAATTAAAAGATCTCTTGAGGTTTATTATCAAACAGGTATTCCTATTAGTCAGTTTTTACAAAGGGGGGAGAGGCTTGAAAATATTTTGCTTATTGGTTTAAAAAGACCTTTGGAGGAGATTAGGGCTAGAATAGTGGATAGAGTTAATAATATGATTGATTGTGGATTACTTGAAGAAATTAAAAGGTTGTTGGGAAAGGGATACAATGAGTCAACTCCGGCCTTTAAGGGAATAGGGTATCGTGAGTTTTTGTTATGGAAAAGTAGACCCTATTACATGTTAAATGATATAATAAACTTGGTGATTAGGAATTCGTTTTCATATGTAAAGAGGCAAATGACTTTTTTTGGTAAGATTCCTGGTGTTTTGTGGTATCATCCGGAGGATGATTTGGGGAGTATTCTGAGTTTAATTTTTGATTAATTTTGGTTAGTAAGGAGATTTGGGGCCGTGCCTTGTGGAAGAAAAAGAAAACTGAAGAAAATATCTACACATAAGAGAAAGAAGAAGAGGAGAAAGAATAGACACAAGAAGAAGAATAAATAATGTTGGAACGGTATTTCGCCTGGATGGTATTCCGGTAGTAGGTTGTTTCAGTCAATTATTATGTTGTCTATTATGTTTATGTCTCCGCTGAAGATGTAGCCCGTTTTCCCTTTGTAGCTTACTAGTATCCAATTTCCCTTGAGTCCGTATTTTTCTGTCGAGTGCATTATTTTTTCAATTCGTACTGTTTCGTCCTTTTTAATTATTGTCAAGTAGTCATAATCAGTACTGCTCTTTTTGATTTCGCTAGTTAAGAGAGCATAGTCCTTTACAACTATTCCTACTTTTTTTGAGAAGCCTAAAATGCTACTTTTGGGTAGCTTGAAGTCTTCTACCAATGAAACCTCCAGCCTTTTACTACACGACAAGAGCATCATGCAGACCGCGCAAAATAATTGTTTTTTCATAATCTCATTAATTTATTGTATAACTTACTTGATATACAGTTGTATATAATATAATACTTTTATGAAGTTTAAGGAACATTAATGAAAAAGTATGTGTGCTTGTTGTTATTTTTTTGTTTTAACAATTTGTTAGCCTATCCATTGTCTTTTGGGGGAGGTTTTTCTTACCAATTTACCAATTATACCATTAAAAGCGATGCAAATAAATTTGCACAAAATTCTAATAGAGTAGATAACGGAATAAATTTGAATTTATTTTTTGATGCTAACTATTTCATTTTTAATATGTCTTATAAGGACGCTTTTGTGGCTGAAAATAACAGCAGATATTTTGGTATTGAGCTTTACGGGATTTATCCAATTGTTTTTAAAGAATATGTTAGGGTATTATTTCCTCTTCTTGGGGTCAAGTATGCAGTTGATTTGAGTCATGCGAAGCAAGACCTGTTTTTTTTATCTTTAGGACTTGCTACAGACCTTTCTATACCTGAGGTTAGGGGGCTCTACGTCAGGCCTTTGTTGATGCTTGCGATTTCGCCAACTTCTACCTCTGTTGGTTATTCTTCCTTGACAACGGAAATTACGCTTGGGGTTAATATTGGTTGGAAGTTTCTCAATTAGGTAGCTTGATACCTAGGTGAAATGGTACTACTCTCTCTTGCCCGAAGAGATTAGGTGTTGCGTTGAGTTTGTGTGGTGAGTTGTTTGATCTTATGACGAGCGTGCTTGAACCACCTCCATCTAGGTTAATGGAATTGGTAATGCCATATTGCAAGGATAATTCTATTGCATCGTTTAAGGAAATTCCCTTGCTTTTGTTAATGCCTCGTCCCTCGATTGTTATTAGATATAGATGTTTATCTCCTTGGTCAGTCCCTATTATCGTTCTTGGATGTTTGTTTTTTTTAAAATTTTTAGTGTACTTTCCATTTTTGATTAAGGAGAAGAAGCCACTAAATCCGTAATCAGATGTTTTTATTTCATCTATTTTAGGATTTAATATTATTTGGTTGTTCCTAATTACAATTGCTCCGTAGGTTTTTCTTGGATTAGATATTATTTTTTTTTCGTATATATATAATCCACGAGGATAGAACACGTTTTTTTTTATTCCAAATGGGCTGGTGTTAATTGCAATATCTACTTCGTTTGAAACTAAAAATTGACTTGTTGTTTGTCCTTCAAAGTAATAATTATTTATTTTTTTATCGAAGATAGGCTTTGAAATTATAAACTTTAAATTTTTATTTTTAACCTTGACAATGAAATAGTTGCTTTCCATAAAAGAGCCCTGAATTATTTCGTATTTAGATGTATCTTCTTTCGAGTTGAGAAATTTTGATGTATACAGGGCACCTAGCGATAGAATCAATAGTGTTAGATACGAAAATTTTTTATTCATTTCCCTTTATTTTATAGGAATAAATGCTTTTAGGATAGTTTGTTAAAATTACGTTTTTAATCTTTAAAGACACTGCTTTGATTTTTTTTCTTGCAATAAGATATAATTGATACAGCACCTTTGCGTCTATTTTTTGATACTTTTCTAAAGTTTCGTTAATTTCTTTCTCTCCTATCTTGTCTTCGTTGAGTCTAAGTTTCAATAGTATAACTTCGTTTGTTATTTTTTTGTTTTTTGATTCTTTTATTTTTTCAAAAAAAAGACTAGCCTCTTCGTATTTTTTTATTTTAAGTAGGTATTTTGTCATAAGTAAGTGGTATAGCTCTAAATTGAGATTCTTGATTTCATTTATCACTTCAAATTCTTTTGCTAAATTATTACTCAAGTCATAAAGCATGTATAGTTTATTTAGTTTTTCAAGTTGTTCTTCATCTGTACTATAACTTGACGTAAGAGAGGACACTAGGAAGAGGGCTAAAGAAAGATTAAATGAGATTTTATTCATCCTGGTTATTATAGACGATATATAATTTTTTCGTAAGAATAAGAAGTTATAAGTAAAAGGTTGACTCCCTATCCTTACTTTTTAAAACCTAAAGTTTAGACTTTATATAAGTTGCGGTTTTTTCAGATTTAGCTCCGAATATTACCTGGGCTTGGTTTCCTGATGCAAGTATTGTTCCGCTAGCTCCAAGATTTTTCATTAAATCTTTGTTTATTAATTTGGGATTTTCCACGTCGACTCGAAGCCTTGTGAAGCATGAATCAACATTTTTTATATTGTCAAGACCCCCAAGTGCCTTAATAATTAAATCAAAGGTTTCATCATCAAGGATATTTGAGTGCTTGTAGGATACTATTTCTTCTTCATTATCATCTTCGCGTCCGGGTGTTTTGATTTTAAATATTTTTATTAGTGCTAGGAAAATAGTAAAGTAAAGTATTCCAATACCGAGTCCTATTGGGAATATTAAGAGAGCTTTTGTTGATTTTGGAAACATTAAGAGATAGTCTATTATGCCTGCTGAGAGTGCGAACGCTATGTGCACCCCGAAGATATTAGTAATGATTAGTGATAGGCCGGTTAGGGCAGCATGTATTAGGTAGAGTAAAGGTGCTATTAACATAAACGTATATTCTACTGGTTCTGTAATTCCTGTAAGGAATGCAGTAAGCGATGCTGAGAGTAGAAGTCCCCCTACTTCTCCTCTTCGCTCTTTTTTGGATGTCAAATACATGGCAAGAGAAGCACCGGGTAGTCCAAATAACATCATAGGATACATCCCTGCTGTAAATGTTCCAGCATTTGGGTCTCCATTTAAATATCTTGTAATTTCTCCTTGAACTATGCTTCCATCATGTGCAGTGTATTCCCCAAATACAAAATATACCAAAGTGTTAAGGAGTTGATGTAGGCCTGTTATTATTAGTAATCTATTTAGGAAGCCGAATACAAATAAACCTAAATGACCAGCTTCTACCATCCAATTCCCGACTTGATTAATTGCTATCTGTAAAGGTGCCCATAAAAACCCAAACACTACTGCAAGTAATGCTGAAAGTAATCCATTTGTTATTGGTACTAATCTTTGGCCTGAGAAAAATCCTAAAAATTGTGGGATTTTCCAGTCTACCACTTTATCGCTGAGCGCGGCTGAAGTTGTACCTGCAATGATACCTCCCAATACAGACATGTTGACAGGTTCTAATTTCCCGTTAATTGTTATTGTAAATGTAGCCAAGCCTGCATTCAGAATTAAGTATCCAACCGCTCCCCCAAGGGCAGCAGCAGCTTTATTATCTCTAGATAAACCCATACCAGTTCCAATTGCAAATAGTATTGGTAAATTTCCAAGAATGGCTCCTCCTGATTGTTCCATCAATTTTCCAATTTGCCTAAAGAGCCCGGAGGGATCCGTAGCTTCTATTATTAAATATCCAAATCCAAGTAAAATCCCAGCAATTGGTAAGACAGCTGCAGGGGTTTGCACTGCTTTTCCAAGGTTTTGTAAATTTTTCGTTACGTTGATCATATTATTCTCCTTAGTTTTGTATCCTTTGCTAGGTAAAGTTTAGTCTAATCTTAAACGTGATGCTAGTGTTTACAATATCTTATTCACGGGTAAACCAATATAAAGAATGTGCTAGTCTTTTTTAGAAAAAAACATTAAGTTTTTTATAGATTTTGTTTATTGTCTTTTTGATTGTAGAAAGTTTGTTAATATGGGATTGGTTATCGATGAGGCTTTTTATGCTATCCATTGATTCTTCAATTGCTATTATGAAGCTTTTTTGAGGTTTCAACCAAAAATTGTCAGAGTGATCATATCTGAGTGATAAAAAGAGTACGGATTTTTTATTTGGATGTTTAACAAAATGCATGGTGCGCTCTAGGATGTCTTTAATAAGAAGAACTTCATTAATGTTAACATTAGTATTTTCGTACTTCTCCACAAGGGTCCAATCGGGTCCCATATTGGCCACTATGTTGATTATTTCTATCAATTTTTTACTTTTAAATATTATTAAATCTTTGTGTGTTAATTTGAAATGAATTTTTTTAGTCATTTGTTCTTCTGCATTTGTTAGGCCTTTTAATACTAGCTCCCTAGCTTCCTCTAGGCTAAGTTCTATGTAGCGAATGTTGTTTTCATTCTGAACGCTAAATTTCTTTCCTCCAATAAAGACTTCTTTTTCTGTTAAAGGTTTCTCCTCTTTTTTTGGTAAAGGCTTGTGAGCTTTGTTTAAAGTTTTGTTTTCCTGGGAATGGCTTTTTCGCATATTTTCATCAACTCCAACGTCATCTATCCATTCTTTTTTAAGCACTCCAATAGACCTAGCATATCTTTTACTCGTTTCTATTATTTCACCTGCAACAAAGTATCTCACAGAGTCTGTGTTAATAAGTGATCCAGGATGTATTACTACATTTTGCGCTTTTATTGTTTTATACTTATTCCTCGAAGTTTTAAAGCAAATATAGTCCTTCATACCTCTCATTATAGATTTTAGATAGCCCTCACCGTTGTCAATTTCAGGTTTACGTATTATCGGAATGTTAAAGCTACTTACAATATTTTCAAGTTGTTTTTGTACATTAACAATTTCTTCAAGGCCTTGTAAATCCAAATAATTCTCTTTAGCGAAGTCTTCCTTATTAGACGCTTTTTTATAGTCTTCAAATATTTTAATAAAGCCTATTAAGTCTCCCAACGGGTTTTTATATTTTAAATGAGCTTGCCTAGCCTCTATTTCTTTATCCTGAGGTAATAAAAAGATTCCACTTGTAGATAGGAATGCCAAACCAATTGTAGTTGGATATATGGCCTGCTGATAGTTAATCATCGCCTCAACTAAAGCCCTTGAATGTATTGGTACTAAAGGGAATATAATCATATATTTCCCAATTTCTGTAAGCTCATTTTTGTTATTTATTGCATCCAAAGACTTCAGTATATCACTTGCTGTTTGAATAGATTTAATTGAAGGCCTTGAGATGAAGTCAAACTTTGTGAAATTTTTAATTCCAATATCTGCCATCCTCAGTACTACTTCAGATAGATCTGTTCTATATATTTCTTCCTTTTGATATTCGTCCCTCAACTGATACTCGTCTCTTCTGTATAATCTGTAACATGTCCCCTTAGAAAGCCGCCCCGCTCTACCTGCCCTCTGCGTTGCAGATGATTTTGAAATTGGTACCTCCTGAAGTGAGTAAGTATGTGTTTTCATCTGAAATTTGTTTGTTTTTACTTTTCCGCTATCAATTACTATTTTGATATTTTCAATCGTAATCGAAGTCTCTGCAATGTTTGTTGATACTATGATTTTTCTTCTATTTTTGGGTGTGGGCATAAAGATTTGTTCCTGTGCTTCTTTTGCCATCCGTCCGTACAAGGGCAAAATGATCAAGTCTTTCTTTAAGTTCAAGTCATGGAGTTCTTTTATTGTTTCCTTTATTTCCTTTTCTCCAGATAAGAAAATAAGTATGTCACCCTCTTGTCTGTCTTTAATTATGTTGCCAACTATTTCCTTGATTTTAAGTATCATCCCCTTCGATGTGTTAAGTAAAGGAGGGTTGTAGATTATCTGTACAGGATAAGTAATCGTTTCTATGTTAAGTATCGGGGCGTTATTAAAGTAATTTGAGAATATCTGCGTATTTATTGTAGCGGACGAAATTATAACCTTAAAATCACTTCTTTTACTTAAAATATCTTTAATAAGGCCTAATATAAAATCTATGTTTAAACTTCTCTCATGTGCCTCATCTATTATGATTACATCATATTCATAAAGTAAGGTGTCTTTTTTAAGCTCTTGCAAGAGCACACCATCAGTCATTAATTTAATTTTGGTTTTAGGGCTTACAACATCCTGAAATCTTATCTTGTAACCTACCTCTTCCCCAAGTTCCACCCCAATGTGTCTAGCAATATACTCCGCTATTGACACAGTTGCTATTCTTCTTGGTTGAGTTATACCAATTCTGCCAACCTTTGCAAAGCCCGCCTCGTATATTATTCTTGGTATTTGTGTTGTTTTACCACTTCCCGTTGGGCTTTCCACTATCAAAACGCTGTTTGACCTTAACAGTAGAATCAATTCGTCTTTATATTTGTAAATAGGAAGCTTAAGATCGTCCATTCTCTACATTAGTCCAAAAACATAAGGTGCGTCCACTTGCCCAAGATCAACATCAGCGGGTAAATCAACCTTCCTTCCCTTAATTTTAGCATAGAATTTATCGTTTTTTTTGTAAATGTAGATTTTGCTGCCAACTTTATTTTTTGATAAGGATATTGCTTTCACAATAAGTCCGCTCTTTTCTAATTTTGCGTCCAAAAGTTTTATGGATTCCTCTAGCGTTATCTCATATGCTCTTGTGTTTTTTTTTAGTGGGCATATTATGCTGTTGTTCTCAGTCTTAATATAATCCCCAAAAATGCCAGTTGCAGCAATTATTTTTTCACTGGTTTTTGGATACTCACCGATCACTTTTGGAAGTGAGAGTAGCTTAAGTGCTAGAGTTAAATTTATGTTTTCATATTCTATGTTTTTGGTTGATACCTTCTTAGCTTTAATTATTTTAGGCTTTTTGGGCTTTCCAGTCTTTGTGAATTCTTGTGGAGCATAAACGTCTTCTCCAAGTTGGATAAGACCTCCATATTTTGAATTTTTGTATATTACATTAAGTCCTGTTTCAGAATCAACTCCCAGAATGTTGGGCTGGGTTTCTTTCTCCTCTATTATTCTTCTGATTTCTTCTTCCTTATAAAGACTTTCCAGAGGAGTTGTGATATTGATGGAATAATTATTTCCCTTAGAAATTAAGTAAGGGCCAAATTTTCCGATGTTTATTGCATAATTGAATTCTTTGTCATTTTTATATTCATAAACTGTTCTAAATTCTCCGGCGCTAATGATAGGTTCTATTTTATCTATTGTATTCTTAAGCCCCCTCTCCCCATTATAGAACTGACTTAAATATCTTACTTTGTCTAGTTGACCCACTGCGATTTTATCTAGGTTTTCTTCCATTCGGGATGTGAACTTTAATTCGATTAACAATGGAAAATATTTCTCCAAAAGATTGACAACCGCGGCTCCTTTTATAGTTGGTATTAGTGTGTTGTTTTGTCTAAATACATATTCTCTTTCAAGAAGAGTTGAAATGATAGTGGAATATGTTGAAGGGCGCCCTATCCCTTCTTTTTCAAGTTTTTGCACAAGTGATGCTTCTGTGTACCTGAATGGGGGCTTTGTTTCATGTTCTTCTGATTTTATATCTAGTATCACAAACTTGTCCCCTTTATCAATTAGAGAAAAATCTATAGTGCTGTTTTCGTAATGCTCTCTGCTGTTTTTAAGAAAGCCGTCAAAAATTATTTTTGTAAAACTTGATTTAAAAGTTAGATTTTTGTACTGAAATGTTATTTTAATAACTTCCTTTACGGCATCTGGCATCATCGATTCAATGGTTCTGTCCCATATTATTTTGTATATCTCTCTAGCAGTTTCGCTCTCTGCTTTTATGTTTTGAGGGGGAGTGAATAGTTCAGAAGGCCTTATAGCCTCATGTGCATCTTGAGCCATTTTTGCTTTAGAGTACATTCTATCATTCATCTCTACGTATTTTTCCCCATATTTTTCTTTTATGATGTTTTTTATTTTTTCCCTTGCACTTTTTGCAATATTAAAGGAATCAGTTCTCATATATGTTATGTATCCATTCTCATACAGCTTTTGGGCGTAACTCATAATTTGTTTCGTGCTTATTTTAAGACGCCTATTTACCTCTTGCTGGAGTGAAGACGTGATGAATGGTCTAGGAGGGACTTGTCTTAACTCTTTTTTTTCAATTGAAATTACTTCTATTTCTTTTGCCTGCTTTAGCTCTCCTACAAGTTTACTCATTAACGCTTTGTCTATTAAAGTTGTTCTAACAGGATCCTGCAAGAATCCTGTATCATTTACAAAATCCTTGCTTTCAGCTACTTTCTTATTTTCAATTTTGTCTATTAAAGTTTTAATCTGTATATCATTTTTGCTATGTCTACATTCAAGTGAAATTGAGTAATAATCGGCCTTCTTGAAATTGATTCTCGTCGTTTCCTTTTCTATGATTAGTTTAAGACCAACAGACTGCACTCTACCTGCAGAGAGTCCATAAGCAATTTTTTTCCAGAGTAAAGGAGATATTGTATATCCATAAAGTCTGTCCAATATTCTTCTTGTTTCTCCAGCGTTAACAAGATCCATATCAATTTTTCTTGTATTTTGAAGTGAATCAATTATCGCACTCTTTGTAATTTCATGAAATACCATTCTTTTATAATTTTTGATTTTTAAAACTTCTTTCAGATGAAATGCAATTGTTTCTCCTTCTCTATCTTGGTCGGTGGCAAGATAAATCTCACCTTTTCCTTTTATGAGATTTTTAAGCTTCTCAATTACTACTTTTTTATTGTTTGGAATGATGTAAAGAGGCTTAAAATCATGTTCATAATCTATGGATAGTGTAGCCCATTCGAACTTTTTATACTTTTCGGGTATTTCTTTAGCACTATTTGGTAAATCTCTTATGTGTCCCATACACGCTTCTACTATAAATGAGCTATCAAGGTATTTCCTTATTGTTATTGCCTTTGTAGGCGACTCTACTATTATCAATTTTTCTTCTTGCATAAATCCCTTATATTTTCATAGTATAATACAATGTGCATATTTTATAATTTTGAGTAAAAATAGTTTGATATTTATGGGTAGCTATAGGGCGTTGCATACTTCTGATTGGCATATTGGGAAGAAGATTGGGCATTTTTCCAGAATTGAGGAGCAACGAAGGTTTTTGGGTTTTTTGTTGGAATTTATTAGAAATGAGAAGATTGATCTTTTGCTTGTTGCAGGTGATATTTACGATTCAAGGAGACCGGGGCTTGAAGAACAAAAGTTAATAAATGATTTTTTTTACGAATTATCTTTTACTTCCTGTAAATGGTGCGTAGTTATTTCTGGAAACCATGATAAGAAGGACTATTTAAGTATTAATAAAAAGATATTCTCAAGGTTTAATTTTTTTCTGGTCACGGAGGAGGAATCTACTGATCAGGTAGTGTTTTTAAAAAACCGTGACGTTGTTGAGTTTGTCGTTGTTTGTGTTCCTTATGTTAATGAAAGGCTTATTTTAAATCAAAAATATGGAGATGGAGAGCTTAATGATGATATATTTCTTGAAAAACTTGAGAATGCTTATCGATATAAAATAGCAAACATTGTGAATTCTGTTGATGATCAGTACCGCTTTGTTCCCAAGATTTTGATTGCGCATTCTTTTTTTTGTAGTGGCAGAAGTGTTAATATTATTGGAAGCAGTTTTATTCTTCCTGTTAGTGTTTTTGGAGATAGTTTCTCCTATGTTGCACTTGGTCATGTACATGATTTTAAAAAGTTGAAGAGCAATGTTGTTTACTCAGGATCGCCGATTCAGTATTCATTTGATGAGGGTATTAAAAAATATATTAATGTTTTGCTTTTTAATGATGGCAAATTAGTATTGCAAAAAAAGGATCTGCTTCCTGTGTTTGGTGAGTTACGTTCTTTAAAGGGTTCTTTTAAAGAGATTATGAATGATTTGTATAGTATTAAAAAAAAGCTTTCATGTATTTGTTACTTAAAAATTGAGCTTAATGAGAGAGTAGACGTTGAATTGGAAGAACAGATCTATGGTTTGGCAAGATCGGATTTGATTAAAATATTTGACATTGACTACCATCTTCCGAGTCTAGATCAAAACTTTTACGAGCAAGGTAAGATAGTTAGCAAAGATGAGGTATTAAGTAGGGATGAAAAGTACTTTTTCCAAGAAAAATTAAAAAGAGATACTATTAATGGTTTTAGGAGGGAGATCAGATTTAAAGAAGAAGAACTCGTTGCTCTTTTCGAAGAGGTATTACTTAAGGGAAGAGCAGGGGAATATGAGGATAAATAAGCTTGTATTTAAAAATATCGCTTCTTATAAGGGGGAATATGAGATAGATTTTGATGTTCCTGTTTTAAAAAATTCTGGCATTTTTTTGATCTCTGGGAATACGGGATCTGGGAAGAGTACCATTCTTGACTGCATAACTCTTGCACTTTACGCACGGGTGTATAGGCTTGGTGGGAACATCTCAGATGCAATTTCTAAAGGGTTTGATAATGCATATGTTAGGCTTACTTTCACTGTTTCTGATAAGGTTTATGAATCATTTGTTGAGCTCAGTACAAAGCAAAAGAAGACTCCTTCAAATATGATACTAAAGGATCTTAAGGCTGATGGTTATATTGAGAATAGGGAAGATGCTTTAGCTTATATAAATAGTCTTTGTAGATTAAATTTTGAGCAGTTTTGTCAAACAGTTATATTGCCTCAAGGTAACTTTCAGGAATTTTTAACCTCGAAACCAAAGAGTAAGACAGCGATAATTGATAATATTTTTAATTTAAAAAAGTATGACGATATAGAAATCTTTTTAAAGAGAGAATTTGAATTTACAAATTTGAATAGAAATAAATTGAAAATTTTAGAGACAGAAGAAAAAAATAGAATAGACATTAATAGCAAAAAATTAGACGAATTAACTAATTTTTTAAATTCGGTTGATATCGAAAGATTAAGGATGAGTCTTAAAAAGGTTCATAAACTAATACTTATGTGCGACAAGACAATAACGATAAATCAAAAGTATTTGGATATAAAGAACGGGATAGATAATTTAGAATCGGAAGTGTTTTCTAAAATTCAGAGTAAAAAGAGACTAGACTATGAGTATTATTTGCATGAAAACGATAGAGCTAAGGTAGAAGAGAGACTTAAATTTTACAATTCCTGTGAATTTTTTTATTTGGGAGATTGTGTCAAAAAACAAAGCGAGCTTCTTAGCGATAAGAGTAGATTTTCATCAGAGCTTTCAATTGTACAAACGGATTTAGGAGAATTAGAATATTTAAATCTAGACAGGCTTAATTTTGATTATATAAAGGAATTGTATTATGAAAATGTTCTTTTTTCTGAGATAGGTTTTGACGGAAATGCTTATGAGAAATTGAATGTAGAAAAAAGACAAATGGAGAAAGGTATAAAAGAGTTATCAACGGAGCGGGATAGGAAAAGTGTGGAGCTTAAAAGTGTTACTTTGGGCGATGAGTCATTTGATCTTGATAAGTATGTTTATTATAAGGCGTTAAATTTATTTAGGTGCTTTAATGAGGAGTTGATATTAAAATATGGAAGTGAATTAGATCTACTATTAAAGTCAAAAGATATGCTGCAGAATGCTGGGCTCAATGTGAAAATAGATCTTTACAAGAAGTTCTTAAAGGATTTAGGTGATAATAAAGAATCTATTGAAAAAGATATAGAAGGGCTTAAGTCTTTGGAAGATGAGTACAGGGCACATCAAAGAAAGAAGCATTTAAAAACTAACAGTTTAGATTGTCTTTTAGAATTGAATACAAAGATTCAGGTTCTACAGGATAAATTGGATACGGTTAAGACATGCATATCAGAGGAAAGGGAAAATAAAATCAGGTGGGAAAATCAAATTTTAGAATTTAATAAGAAGAACGCAGAGATTTTAAAAAGAATTGGTAACGATTTATTTGGCAGGTACATAGATTATTCTGATAAAAATAAGATTTTGATTTTTGAGAACAAGCTTAGGAAGGTTGAGATTTTAAAAACAGCTTCAAGTGATTTGAATTCTAAAATTGCTTTAAAAGATTTAGAACTTAAGGAAAATTTAGATAAGGTAAGAATCTTGTCATCCAATAACAAGTTAAATTTAAGCCTAGAAAATCCTGTTTTATTGCAGGAAGAATTTGAAAACTTTTTAAGGAATAAGAAGAAATTAGAGAATGAGTATTTAAAATTGGATTCAGTTTTGAGTGATATAAACAACTCAAAGCTGAAACTTGAAAGTCAAATTGAGCTTATGGATCAAAGAAAGGCAAACTTGAGTAGGGAACTTGAAGATGAATTAACAAAATTTGATACTAATTTTTCAGATCTTAAGGGATCAATGGAGGATAATTTTGATGTCCAAGGAGATATATTTTCTTTTGATTCTTTAAAACCCAGCAGAGATAGCCTGGACTATTTTTTAGATCTGAAACCCAATTTTATAGCTAAAATTGAACTTTTATCCAAAGATATTAGTAAGTATGAGTCAGCTTTTTCAAGTTTGCAGGTTTTAAAAGATGAGCTCATTGAACAAAAGACTAATTTAGAGAATATTCAAAGAGAATTAAGCAGTGTAAACGAACGGAATGAAAAGCTTGAAATTTTAAAGAAGGTTATTACCGTTTCTCCTAGTTTAAAATATTATGTTCAGAGTTTTTTGATTGAAGAAATTCTAGGTATATCCAATAAAAGATATTTAAGCGTTATTCTTCCTGAATTTGAGCTTCAGATTAATACGGAGAGTAGAGATTTTGACTTTTTGGTCAAAAGCAAAAGAGATGGAAACATGACTCGTAATGTAAAGACCCTTTCTGGGGGTGAGAAATTTCTTGTGTCGTTATCACTTTCTTTAGCGCTCTCAGACATGATAAGAGATAGTGAACTTAAAATAGAGGCATTTTTTCTTGATGAGGGGTTTGGGAGTCTTGATGAGGATACTCTAAAAATGGTTATTTCAAAAATTTCCGAATTTCAACGTATTGATGGGCGTCAGATAGGTATAATCTCTCATGTTGCTTATTTGAAGGAAGAAATTAAGGCGAGAATAATTGTAAGTAAAATTTTAAAAATTTCTAGTATTGTTATAGAAAGTTCCTAAAATTTTATTATATACTTATTTTAAGTTTTTAAAAATATGGAGTTTATATGGAATACTACGTGGCAATTGATGTTGGAGGTACTAGTACTAAGTATTCTTTAGCGGATAGTAGCGGCAATTTACTTGACAAGCATGAAATTGGTTCGGGTGTTACTCCTGATGAACAGGTTGATATTTTAGTTAATGTGATTAATTTTTATAAAAAAGAGAAAAATGTTAAAGGTGTGGCGGTTTGCATGCCTGGATTTGTTGATCCTAGGGGAATTGTGATTAGAGTAAATGCCATTAGGGGATTCATTAATTATCCTTTAAAAGAAAAGCTTGAAGCTTTAACAGGTGTTAATGTTGAGATTGAAAATGATGCTAATTGTGTGGCTTTAGCTGAAAAATTCAGAGGTAATGCTATTCATTCTAATGATTTTATTGCTCTGACACTTGGAACAGGCATTGGTGCTGGAATATTTGTCAATGGAAAACTGTTAAGAGGACATTCCTTTATGTCTGGTGAGATCGGATTTATGATTACTAGGGGTCTTGACAATAATATTCCTTTTAACTGTAGGTGGGAGTCTATAGCCTCTGTTTCGGCCTTAAGGAAAAGAGTAGCTGCGCGTTTAGAAATGGATTTGAATGAAGTTTCTGGGGAATATATTTTTGAATTGGCTGGTAATGGCAATATTCATGCTAGGAACGAGGTTGAAAATTTTTTTGAAACTCTATCGTTCGGAATTTTTAATTTAACTTTCATTTTAAACCCTGAGAAAATTTTAATCGGAGGAGGAGTGAGCGCAAGACCCGATTTATTAAATAACATATATAAAAAATTGGAAAACTTATGGTCTTTGGAATTGGCTAATATCTATGGTAATGATATTAGGAATCTTGTGAAAATTGAAACAACTAGATTTAATAATGATTCTGGCAAAATTGGAGCGTTATACCATTATTTTGTTGAAAATAAGTTGCTATGCAGTTTGGGCGTTTAGCATGACAAGGGAGGCGTGCGTTTTCAATGTATCGGAGGCTATAAATTCTTCCAAACTTGGTGCTAACAGAATTGAGCTTTGTGAAAATACAACTTGCGGGGGGACTACACCTTCTTATGGTACCATAAAGATTTTAAAGGAGAATTTGAATATTCCTATTGCGGTAATGATTAGACCAAGGTGTGGGAATTTTGTGTATTCTGATTTGGAATTTCAAGTTATGAAAGAAGATATTAAGGTTTGCAAGGCGCTTGGGGTAGAGGGTGTTGTTTTTGGAATTTTAGATGGCGATGAGATTGATATGGCTAGAACTAGGGAGCTATTAAGTTTGTCTGAACCTTTAAGGGTAACCTTTCATAAGGCAATTGATATTACTTGTAATATTAAGGCTTCCGTATTAAAACTCATGGATATTGGTGTTCATAGAATATTAACTTCAGGTGGGGCTTTGAGGGCGGAGGATGCTCTTGACTTATTGAAAGACTTGATATTGATTGCAGGAGATAGGCTAGAGATTATTGTCTCAGGAGGGGTAACTGATCAAAATATTGATGGACTTGATTCTATTTTAGGGGCTAGAGCTTATCACGGGAGACTCATTGTTGGTAATTTAAATTTGTAATTTTAAGGTGGAGGTTAGGTTGCTTATGCATATTGATAAGGAAGATTTTAAGGTAAATTTTAATAAAAATTTGAAGTGTTATTATCAGGTTGAAAGTGTTAAAAATTTATCTGGCATCGAACGTTATAATTGTTTTTCAAAAACGGTGATTGATTACTTTTTAGAAAAGTGGGCTGACACTAAGTTGGATTTTGATAAAAAACGAAAAAAAAAGGTGTGTTACCTTTCTGCTGAGTTTTTGGTAGGTAGATTTTTAAGTAATACTTTAATTAACATGGGCTATTTTGATGTGGTAGAGTCATTGGCAAGGGAGCTTGGTATTGATTTTAACGACCTTGAGAATATAGAAATTGATGCGGGCTTGGGGAATGGTGGTCTTGGGAGACTTGCAGCATGTTTTTTAGAATCTCTATCAACACTTGATTATCCTGCTTTGGGGTATGGAATAAAGTATAGGTATGGAATTTTTAAACAGAGTTTTGTTGATGGATATCAGGTTGAGGAACCTGACAAGTGGAGCGAGTATGAGTATCCTTGGGTTATTAAAAATATAAGTAGAGTTTATGATATTAGTTTTGGAGGCCATATTGAAATTGAGCGTGACTCTGCTGGAAATGAGATTTTTACGCACAAAAATCCGTACATTGTAAATGCTATAGCTTATGACGCGCCTATAGTTGGGTATGATTCAAAGACTATAAATACTTTAAGATTATGGGAGGCTTATGCTAAGGATGGATTTGACTTGAACTTGTTTAACAATATGCAGTATTTTGATGCATCTAAAAAGGAAATGGAAGTATCAAATATTACCAAAATACTTTATCCAAATGATGAAGACCTTACAGGTAAATTTTTAAGGCTTCGTCAACAATACTTTTTTTGTAGTGCTTCAATTCAGGATGTAATACATGATTTTAAGCAGCACTACAGCAGTGATCTTAAGAGGCTGCCGGAGTATGTAGTTTTTCAGCTTAATGATACTCATCCTGTTGTTGCAATTCCTGAATTAATGAGAATTTTGATTGACAGGGAAAAATTTGATTGGAAATTGGCATGGAAGATTACAAGGCAGTGCTTCGCCTATACTAATCATACAATTTTGGCAGAGGCGCTTGAGAAGTGGCCTTTGCGTATGTTTTCAGAACTTTTGCCTCGAATTTATCAGATAATTCAAGAAATAAATAAAAGATTTTTTGAAGAAATAGAAGCTGAGAACAAAAAGGGCTTTAATTTTGTTTATGATGATTATTTAATAATAAATAATGGCGTAATTAATATGGCATGGCTTGCAATTCATTCATGTTTTTCTGTTAATGGAGTTGCCAAATTACACACAGAAATATTGACAAAGAACGAACTTAAACACTGGTATGACCTTTATCCTGAAAAATTTAATAATAAAACTAATGGTGTAACGCAGAGAAGATGGCTATTACTTTCAAATCCTAGACTTTCAAGGTTTATAAGTTCTAGAATAGGTGATTCTTGGATTAAAAATTTTGACGATATTGAAAAATTTTTAGTTTTTAAGGACAACAAGGATGTAATTTCTTCCCTTAGAAATATAAGACATGAAAATAAGGTGGATTTTTCCAATCTTATTTATCGTGAATTGGGAGTTAAAATAGACCCAGGTTCAATTTTTGATGTTCAAATAAAAAGACTGCATGAGTATAAGAGACAAGTTTTAAATGCTTTGCATATATTGTATCTTTATAATAAGTTAAAAAAAGATAAAAATTTTTGTGTTTATCCTAGAACCTTTATTTTTGGAGCAAAGGCTGCACCAGGCTATAGGATGGCCAAAAATATTATTAAATTCATCAATGATATATCAAATAAGGTCAATAATGATCCTGATGTTAATGACAAAATTAAGGTTATTTTTATCCCAAATTATAATGTTTCTTGGGCGGAAAAAATTATTGCAACGTCTGATGTTTCTGAACAGATTTCTTTGGCAGGAAAAGAAGCTTCAGGGACAAGCAATATGAAGTTTATGATGAATGGAGCTTTGACTATAGGAACTATGGATGGGGCTAATGTCGAGATTTATGAGCAGGTAGGGGATGAGCATATGTTTATGTTTGGTTTAAGAAAAGATGAAGTTATAGCATATGATAAAAATCATTCTTACGTGCCCAGTTCTATTTTAGAGGGTGATCCTGAGCTTTTTGAAATTATTAGCAGTATGGTTGATGGGAAATTTTTTAAGGGGCATTATGAGGTTTATAAGGAGATACACGATAGTTTGCTGTATGAGTCTTATGGGGGTTCTCCAGATAGATACTTTGTATTAAAAGATTTCAGAAGTTATGTATGCGCTCAGAGATTAGTTGAGTCTAAATATAGAGACTCAGATTCTTGGTTCTCTTCATCTTTAGTTAACATAGCTAGGAGCTCCATATTTTCATCCGATAGGACTATTGAGGATTATGTTCAAGATATATGGAAGTTGGAACGACTCCACTAGCAGTTGTTCTTCTTGCTTTCTTGATACAATAGGGTTGATACAAATTCTTTAACACTTGTTTTTTCAACGCTAAATTCAAGTTCTACGGTGCTTCTGTCTTGTACTCTAGATTTTATGGGACTTGAGATTATTATTTTTGTTGTGTTCTCTAGAAGTATCGGTATTAATTTTTTTGATAGAATAGACGATATTGTTGGATTATTAGTTGTTAAATAAGCTTTTAAATGATAATCAACGGCATTTGTGCTATTTACAACAAGAGTTGCGCTATTGAATGGAATTAGATTTTTTTTGCTTATGTTATTTGGCAATAATAAAGCAACATCCCTTATCCAGAGGAACATCTCATTCTTTTCAAGCGTATCAATTTGTGTTGTCAATATATTTTCGTTTTTGTGTGTTATTTCTCTTTGATTTATTAGAATTCCGGTTTTGTCTTTAGTGGGGGTTATATACACGTTTGAGTTTTTAACCTGCCATTTTGGATTCGTCAGTATGTTACCTTTAGATTTAAAGTTTGAATTATTTTGCATTCCCCAGAAGATATTTTTGGGAAAATTTCCTGTTATTACTGATGAAAAGCTTTCCGGATCTTTAGTGTAACTGAAGTATAGATTTCCGACGGAATTAACTCCGATTTTGTATTTAAAGTCTAGGTCGTCATATATAAATCTGTTCTTGGATAGGTTTACGTATGCGTAAACATCTGAGGATGGATCCAGCAACATGATTGAGGATACCTTGTTTCTGGGTGAGTAATAAGTTAATGTTGAACATCCTAGAAAAAAAAAGATTATGAAGATCTGAGTAATTAATTTATGCATTTTTTAATGCCTATCATTATTTCTATGCCATCATCAAGATCTACCTTCGTTGTTGCTTTTTCTTCGTTTGTCTCTATTTCTAAAGCAAGTGTCTCAGCTTTAATATAGTCTTCAAATTTATCTACTATTTTGGCTAATTTTTCATTGCGTCCTGTGTACAATATTATTCGGTCACTAACATTGAATTTATTTTCTTTTCTTAAATTCTGAACTTTTCTTACAAGTTCTCTTGATAAGCCCTCCAGATATAACTCTTCTGTTATCAGTGCGTCTAACGCAATTGTGATAGAATCTTCATTTATTACTCTCAGATTGTCCTTTTCTTTTCTCTCCAGTATTATGTCTTTTATCGTGATATCATACGTATTTTCCTCTATTTTAATTGTGTGCGTATTGCCGTTTATTATTTGTAATATATCCTTATTATCTAGCTTCATTATTTCTAATGACATAGATTTCATGTCTTTTGCAAGCTTGCTTCCAAGTTCTTTAAAATTGGCTTTCGCTTTATAAGTAACAAGTTCTTCTTCGTTTGATTTTATTTTTATTTCTCTTGCATTTATTTCCTCAAGTATTATTTCTTGCATTTCTTTTAGTATTTCTTTCTCTTTTCGATCCCTAGTTACAACATAGATCGTACTGATAGGTCTTCGTATTTTGATGCCATGCGAGGCTCTAAGTGCTCTTGCAATTGACACAACTTTCCTTGTGAAGTGCATTTTGTCTTCAAGATCTTGTTTTATAAGTTCTTTAATTTCTCTTGGGTATTCGTTTAGGTGAATGGATTCTTTTTCGTCTTTTTCCTTTAAATTTTGATAAATGTTTTCTGTTAAGAAAGGAATAAATGGTGCAAGCATTAGAATCAAGCTTTTCAGTGCATAGTATAGAGTTTCATAAGCATCCCGTTTATCAGTATCATTCTCAGATTTCCAAAATCTTCTCCTTGATCGTCTTATGTACCAATTATTTAATTGGTCAATAAACTCAAGAAGTTCTTCTATTGCTTTTGTTAAATTATACTTATCTATTTCTTCATTTAGCGTTTTCTTTAAACTTTCAATTTCGCTAATTATCCATTGATCAAGGGTATTAGTCTTAAATAAATTGATGTTACCATTAACCTCGAACCTGTCGATTGTAGCATAAGTTGTAAAAAATGAGTAAGCATTCCAAATAGGTATGATAATGTTCTTAAGCACATCTTTAACCCCATCATCACTGTATTTTAAATCGTCTGCTCTTACTACGGGACTCATTATTAGGTAAAGTCTTAAAGCATCGGCTCCAAATGTATTTATCACTTCCATTGGATCTGTGTAATTTCTGAGAGATTTTGACATCTTTTTCCCATCGCCAGATAGCACAAGGCCATTGACTATTACATTTTTAAATGCTGTGTTTTCAAAAAGGGCAGTTCCTAATATAGTTAATGTATAAAACCATCCTCTTGTTTGATCTAGCCCTTCTGCAACAAAGTCCGCAGGGAAAATTTTACTTAAATTATCTTTGCCCGCACTTGTGAATGGGTAGTGATTACTTGCATAAGGCATTGCACCAGATTCAAACCAACAGTCTAGAATTTCACTTGTCCTAACATAAGTCCCACCGTGTTCGCTGGGCCAAGTTATTTTATCAATTTTGTCCTTGTGTAGGTCACTTACCTTCTGCCCTGAATACCTTTCAAGTTCTTCTTTAGAGCCTATACATATCTTGTTTCCTGTCTTTGAACAAACCCAAACTGGTATCGGGTTTCCCCAGAATCTATTCCTGCTTATTGCCCAGTCTCTCGCATTTTTCAGCCATTTGCCAAATCTTCCCTTTTTTAAATGAGCAGGCATCCAGTTGATCTTTTCATTTGACTCCATGAGTTTTTCCTTTATTGCTTCAATATTTACAAACCATGAATTTATAGGTCTATAAATTAAAGGTGAGTTTGTTCTATAACAAAATGGATATCTGTGTACAAAATTTTCTCTTTTAAAGATTAGATTCATTGATTTTAGTTTATCTATTATTTTTTTGTCTGCGTCTTTGACAAACAAGCCTTCAAAATCTTTTACCTCATTTGTAAATCTGCATTCAGCGTCTATGGGAGTTACTATATCAACTTTTGTGTTGCGTTTAAGCACTTGATAATCTTCTTCTCCAAAGGGTGCAATATGCACTATCCCTGTCCCGTCATCAGTTGTAACATATTCTGCTGTGTGAATTCTGAAAGCGCCTTTGTTGCGTTGTTTTAAAAAATAGTCAAATACTGGCTCATATTCAATGCCAACAATATGTTCTCCTCTAAAGCGTTCCAGTACTGTATATGCTTCTTCACGCTTGTAATAGTGATTCAATCTTTCTGTTCCAATTATTAGAGTCTCGCCTCTTTCTTTATCAAATATTTTAGAATATTCTATGTTACTACCAACGGAAATTCCAAGGTTCGTGGGCAGTGTCCAAGGGGTCGTTGTCCATGCAAGTAAGTATTCATTCCTATCTTTTATTTTAAACTTAATAGTGAGTGACGGGTCATTAACATCTTTGTATTCACCAAGATTTACCTCGAAGTTTGATAGAGGGGTTGCGAGTTTTGGAGAGTATGGCAATACATAGTAGCTCTCATAAATCAGTCCTTTATCATAAAGAGCCTTAAACACCCACCACACAGATTCCATGAAGCTTGTGTCCATTGTTTTATAATTTCTTTCAAAGTCCACCCATCTACCTAATCTTAAAATAGTCTTTTCCCACTCCTTTGTATATTTAAGAACCGTATTTCTGCATTCTGCGTTAAATCTTTCGATTCCATATTGTTCTATTTCATGTCTTCCAGAGATTCCTAAAGATTTCTCCACTTCATACTCTACAGGTAAGCCGTGAGTATCCCATCCAAAATTTCTCTTAACATATTTTCCTTTCATTGTTTTATATCTTGGAATTATGTCCTTGATTGTATTTGGAACAAAATGACCGAAGTGGGGAAGCCCTGTTGCGAAAGGAGGGCCATCATAAAATGTGAATTCTTCGCAGCCTTCTCTCTGCTGAACAGATTTCTCAAAAATTTTATTATCATTCCAAAACTTTAATATCTTCTCTTCTATACTAGGAAAATTCACTTTGCTATCTACATTTTTAAACATAAAGTTCCCTTTTATTTTATTTTATTTTTATATTGCCCTTCTCTAGATATAGCCTTATTAGATTAATAGTGGGGTTATTAAAGATTTTGCTGATAATCCTTTCTTCTATCTCTTCTTTTATTGCATTTAAGATACTTCTTACCCCAGAGATCTTATCATAAAAACTTTTAACTATATGATCCTTAAGAGCTTCATCAATTTCTACTGTAATATTTTTGGAACAAAACTTCGCAACAAGTTCCCTACAGTAGTTATCGCAGATTATTTTTACATCTTCTTCTTGCAAGGCCTTAAATATCACTTTTTTTTGTATTTTATCTAATAACGTCGACTTAAATCTTTTTTTAAGTTCATGGCCGATCTCGCTTTTGATATTTATACTACCATCTGCCCTACTAAACCCAATGCTCCCCTTCCCAAGGAGTATTTTAGAGCCAATAGATGTAATAAGAACTATGATAGCATTTCTGAAAGATATTTTGTTCTCTTGGCTGTCAACAAGCTCACCATTCTCAATTATCTGTTCGATTATATTGAGAACTGAATTATGAGCATTTTCGATATTTTCAAAGATGATGAAGGATCTGGGGTTGTGTTTTAATCTATTTGTTATCAGACCCCCATCAGTGTATCCTACATATCCAGGGTTTGTTCCTATCAATTTTGAAATAGAATTTTCTTCTCTATATTCTGACATGTCTGCCCTTAATATCGAATTTTTATCTTCCATAATAATGGAAGATACTTCGTTTGCCAACATTGTCTTCCCGCATCCGCTTGAACCTATAAGCAACATTGACGTTAAAG
The DNA here is from genome assembly GCF_020882015.2 of Candidatus Borrelia undatumii. Lineage (GTDB taxonomy): Bacteria > Spirochaetota > Spirochaetia > Borreliales > Borreliaceae > Borrelia. Next base: position 896,339 of record NZ_CP086555.2, read on the forward strand.
GTTTACCACTTTCGTTAATTTCAAGCTTTGTTTTAACTATTTCTTTAAACATTTCACTTATAGCACATTCTTGTCCAATTATTTTTTCTTTGACTAATATTTCTGCCTCTTTAAGCTTATCAATTTCTTCTCTAATGTTAGACTTTGTTTTAATGTCTAACAGTTCATCGGTTACATTTTTAATGTCTTCAGAATTGATTATCCCAGATATTGTCTCTTGCTTTTTACGAGCACCAGCAATATCAATCAGATCGATTGCTTTGTCAGGGAATCTTTTGTTAATTATATATTTTGACGATAATGTGACGACATTCTGGATGGCTTCTTTCCTGTAAGTGACACCGTGGTAGTCTTCAAAATTTTTTATTACGTTATTTAGAATATTCAGAGTTTCTTCTTCATTGGGTTCTTTTATTGATATTGTTTGAAATCTGCGTACAAATGCTTTGTCTTTGGAGATGTGTCTCCTATATTCATCATGGGTCGTAGCTCCTATAATTTGTATTTCGGAGCGAGATAGGGCAGGCTTCAAAATATTTGATGCGTCAAGAGCGCCTTCGGAATTTCCAGCTCCCATTAGCGTATGTATTTCGTCAATAAACACTATTGTATCTTTATTGTTTTTAATGGATTTGATTATATTATTTAGTCTCTCTTCGAATTCTCCTCTATATTTTGTCCCCGACACCAAGTCAGAGGTATCAACCTTTAGTATCGTCTTGTTTTGTAGTTTACTTTTTATTTCCTTATTTGCAATTTTGATTGCAAGCCCTTCAACTATTGCCGTCTTTCCAACACCAGGTTCTCCTAGCAAGATTGTGCTATTTTTATTCCGCCTTTCAAGTATGTTGATTAGCGCCTGAATTTCTTTCTCACGACCAATTAATGGTTCAAGCTTATTTTCCTTTGCAAGCGTTGTCAAATTTTTAACATATTTTCCAATTTCAAAGTGGTCACTCTCAAGTCTTATTTCGTCTTCAAACTCTTTATATGTTTCAATCAATCTTATTTTATCTGTGTTTGTTATTATACTCTCTTCATGAAAGCCGAAACTCAATCTATTGAGTTTATACTTTTTTAGTAGTTTTTTTGTCTTCAGTATTAAATAAAAAATCTCCTTTATTCCCATTGAAGTTTTGGGTTTAAATTCCTTTTTCCCTTTTTCAATAAGGACGAAAACCTCCTTACTTATTTTCGGAATTATAATCTCATTGGGATTTGCCAGAATTTTTTCCAGCTTTTCTATTTCATATAACGCATCTTGTTTAATATTTTTCAGGGTCTTAGCGTCTATGTTCTCTAGTTCAGATCTTTTAGGACGAATGAGTATAGACATTAACAGATGCCAAATCGAAACTTCCCTATTGTTGTTTTTTCTAGCAACTTCTTTAGCGGATACTTCAACTAAATTTACTAGGTTCTCTGCTATGTTAATACTCTTCTATCTCCATATTTATGCTGCTAATTATACCAGAAATATTGCCTTTTTGTTTGTATCTTGAGTGTATAGATATGTAAAATTTAATTTTTGGTTCTGTCCCAGAAGGCCTAACAGTTATTGCTATTTCATTTTCTAATAAGAACCTTATTGCATTTGTGGGATGTTTGTAATCTGAAATTTCATTGATATTTCCTTTAGTATCTTTCTCTTTCAGTGTTTTATAATCTAGTTTTTTAATCACCTTAATGCCTGCAAATATTTTTTGTTCTTCATTTCTAAGCCTTGCCATCAATTTCTCTCTCAAACAAGCTCCTTCCGCTCCTTTAAGTGTTTTAGTGATTGTAACCTCTTCATAATATCCAAATTCTTCGTACATTTCCTGAAGATAACCTTCTATTGTGATTTTCTTTTCTTTGAGGGTAAGCATTAGATCACAAAATCCCTTGATGGCTGAAAAGGCGTCTTTGTCTCTGGCTCCATTTCCGATTAGATATCCATGACTTTCTTCACAGCCAAAAATAAATTTTTTGTTTGGTTCTTTGATTGTCATTTCGTTGACCAAGTTCCCTATCCATTTAAATCCTGTATATGTTCTAAATAATGTTGAATTGTATTTTTGCACTATTTTATCCAGCATTGGAGTTGTAACAAAAGATGCTATTGTAAATGTGTATTGAGGGTTACTTTCTTTAGACAATAAGTAATTCATTAGAATGCATGCGATTTGATTACCGTCTAAAATTTTCCATTCTGAGCCTTCTTTAAAGGCAATGCCGATTCTATCGGCATCTGGATCGGTTGCAAATGCAACATCGCATTTCTCTGCCTTTGCGAATTCTATCACTTTGGACATAGCAGCTTGTTCTTCGGGGTTGGGATATTTTACTGTAGGAAATTCCGGATCAGTGATTGTTTGGCTTGGTTCAGACAATAGTTCTACTTTGCTACCTTTAAATAATTCTTCTATTATTGTTCCTCCTACTCCGTGCAAAGGAGTGTATGCTATTCTTAATTTCGTTTTCTTGCTTTTTTCATTGAAGTCAGGAAATTCTTCATTTATTTTTTCTATGTACAGAGCATCAATCTCATTTTCAAGTTCTTTTATTAATTGCTTGTTTGTCCACTCTTCCCTTGTAATCAGAGGCTCAATAGTTGATATCTTTTGAATTTCGGATATTATAGATGAGTCATGAGGAGGTATTATCTGAGCACCCCCTTTCCAATAAACTTTATATCCATTGTACTCTTTTGAATTATGACTTGCCGTTATCATTATTCCAGCATCACATCCTAATTCTCTAACTGTATAGGACAGTTGAGGTGTTGATCTTTGCTGTTTATATATATAGACTTTAAAACCGTTTGATGCAAAAGCTTCAGCAGTTTCGTATGCAAACTCTCTTGAAAAATATCTTGAATCATAGCTTATTGCAACTTTGGGGCTTGCAGTTATTTTAAGAATATAGTTAGCAATTCCTTGGCTTGCCTTTCTGATATTGTAGGTATTCATATAACAAGTACCGGCTCCAACAACTCCTCTCATGCCAGCGGTGCCAAATTCTAGGTCTTTATAAAATCTATTGAGTAATTCGCTTTCATTGTTTTCATTGAGCAACTTAACTGCTTCATCTCTAAAATATTCGTTGCTCTCAAGAAAGATGTACTCCTCTACCTTTCTTAAGAGTTTATTTTTTTCCATACCATTTCCTTTCTTTTATATCAGAGAATTTCATATAAAATTATACATAAGTATTTTACAGTTTAAATGTAAAATAATCTGTTAGTTTTTTTTGAGGTTTTAATGAAATTTTTTTTAAAGTCTGATTATTCTCCTGCTGGTGATCAGCCAAGGGCTATTAAAGAAATTAAAGAGTCCATTTTATCTAATAATAAGTATCAGACTTTAAAGGGAGTGACAGGGAGTGGTAAAACTTTTACAATAGCCAATATTATTAGGGACTTAAATAGACCTTCTTTGGTAATTAGTCATAATAAAACCTTGGCAGCACAGCTTTATAGAGAATTTAAGGATTTTTTTTCAGAGAATGCAGTTGAGTATTTTGTTTCTTATTACGACTATTATCAGCCTGAATCTTATATTGCTTCGAGAGATTTGTACATAGAAAAGGAAGCTACTATTAATGAAGAGATTGAGATAAAGAAGATAAGAGCGGTAACATCTCTTTCTAGAAGAAGAGATGTTATTGTCGTTGCTACAGTAGCTTCAATCTATGCCCTTGGTTCTCCAGAATTTTTTAAAAGTTCAGCTCATGCTTTTTTTGTAGGACAAAAGATTTCTATTAAGGAGATGGCCGACATTTTTGTAAGATTGCAGTATTCAAGGACTCTTATGAATCTTGAGCATGATAAATTTTCTATTAAAGGAGATATTGTTGAGGTATGGCCCAGCAATGAGCGCGATAACTTTGCTTATAGAATTTATTTGGACTTTGACGAGGTTGTCAAGATCAACAGAATTAGTCCTCTTACAAAGAAGGTTTTAGGAACTGTAGATGAGTTTACTCTTTTTGCCAAGTCTTATTTTGTTATCCCCTATCAGAGTATATTAGACGTTCTTCCTGAAATATATGCTGATTTGAAGATTCAATATCATTATTTTAAAGAAAACGGCAAGCTTGTTGAAGCTGAGAGGCTTAGGCAAAGGGTGGAATATGATATTGAAATGTTAAGGGAAACTGGAACGTGTCAAGGTATAGAAAATTATTCTAAATATTTTAGTGGGAGTGAAACAGATAGACCCTATTGTCTTTTTGATTTTTTTCCCAAAGATTATTTGCTTTTTGTTGACGAGTCACATGTTACCCTGCCACAGATTAGAGGAATGTATAATGGAGATTATGCAAGGAAATTGAATCTTGTGAATTTTGGATTTAGGTTGCCATCAGCACTTGAGAATAGACCACTTAGATACCCTGAGTTTGAGTCTCTTATTAATCAAGTTGTTTTCATTTCAGCTACTCCCGGATCTGAAGAACGTGAAAAGAGTAGCGTTGTTGTTGAGCAGATAATTCGCCCTACAGGACTTGTGGATCCAAAAATTATTCTTAAGAATTCGGATGGACAAATAGAGGATCTTTACAATGAAATACAAAAAAGAGTTGCTTTGAATGAAAAAGTTTTAGTCACGACTTTGACTAAAAAAATGTCAGAGGATTTAACTGATTATTTGTTAAGTCTTGATGTTAAGGCCAGGTATTTACATGCGGAGCTTAATGCTATTGAGAGAGTAGGTGTTATTACTTCGCTTAGGAAATCGGAGATTGATGTTATTGTGGGAATTAATTTATTAAGGGAGGGGTTAGATATTCCGGAAGTATCTCTTGTTGCTATACTGGATGCTGATAAAGTGGGATTTTTAAGATCTTCTACTTCTCTAATTCAGATAATAGGGAGAGCCGCTAGAAACTCTAATGGATGTGTTATCATGTACCATAATCAGGTAAGCTTTTCAATGCAAGAGGCTATTGATGAAACCAATAGAAGACGAAAGATCCAAGTTGAGTACAATAGAAGGAATAATATCGTTCCAAGGACTGTTGTTAAAAAAGTGCAAAATATTTTGGAGAAAGAGTTAAAAATCAAAACGGTTAATGATGATATTAAAAAAATTGTTTCGGATGAAAAATTGTCCAAAAAGAATCTTATCAGTAAACTTAAATTTAAGCTTGAAGAGGCAGTTAGTGAGGAGAGGTTTGAAGATGCCATCTTTTTAAGGGATAAAATAAAAGAGCTGACTAGGGGCTAAAATTTGTGTACACAAGGAGTGTGAGTTTTTGAGTGAAAAGATAACTGTCAGAGGCGCAAGGGAACATAATTTGAAGAATGTTGATATTGATATTCCGAGAAATAGCTTGGTAGTAATATCTGGAAAGAGTGGTTCTGGCAAATCTTCTTTGGCTTTTGATACAATTTTTGCAGAAGGACAGAGAAGGTATATGGAGTCTGTTTCAGCTTACGCAAGGCAATTTTTGGGAGTCATGAAAAAGCCTAATGTTGACTATATAGGAGGACTTTCACCGGCTATTTCGATTGAACAGAGGACGATAAGCAATAATCCAAGATCAACGGTTGGGACAATTACTGAAATTTACGATTATTATAGACTTTTATTCGCAAAAGTCGGGAAGCCATATTGTCCGAATGATGGGAGTCTTATAGAAGAGCAGTCTTTAGATAAAATAATTAATACTGTTTTAAGTTGTGCTATCGAGGGTTCTAAAATTGTTTTATTTGCTCCCGTTGTTATGGGGGCAAAGGGCACTCACAAAAAGGAGCTTGATAGAATATTAAATCAGGGATTTAATAGGGTAAGAGTGGATTCTAAAGATTATTTAATAGATGATGCAATTAATTTGAGTTTGGATAAAAATAGGAAGCACAATATCGAAATCATAGTAGATAGGATAAAGTTGGCTGGAGATTTAAGAACTAGACTTTCAGAGTCCATTGAAACTGCTTTGTCTGTCTCCAATGGGTATTTACGTGTGGAAATTGAAAATAGTTTAGAAAAGGTAGACAAGATTTTTACGGAGCATAATAGTTGTCCTTTGTGTGGATTTTCTCTACCCATAATAGAGCCAAGACTTTTTTCTTTTAACAGTCCTTTCGGGGCTTGTAGTGAGTGTTCTGGTCTTGGCGTTACGCTTGAGTTCGACTTTGAAAAGGTTTGTCCTAATTTAGGGCTTTCTTTCAATGATGATGCATTTATTACATTTAAAACTAGTTCTTCCTGGGCTGTGGCAATTTTTAGGGGGCTTGCTAATCATTACGGGTTTAGTCTAGATACTCCTGTGAAGGATATTCCAGAAGATGTGCTTAGAAAGATTTTGTATGGATCAAATGAAAAAATAGAGTTTATCTATCAGTCCAGAGAAATGGATAGTAGGGAAGTAGAGGCGGGGTTCCATTATTCTAAAGAGTTTGAAGGTCTCCTTCCTATTTTAAAGAGACGTTATCTTACAACAGAATCTGAAAGTGCTAGGCTGTTTTATGAGGGTTTAATGTCTCGCAAGATGTGCAACTCTTGCAAAGGTAAGAGATTGAGTATTGCAGCATTATCTGTTAAATTATGTGGAAAAGACATTCAGGAGCTTAGTAATCTTTCTGTGGTAGATTCTTTTTCGTTTTTTGATAAGATCAACCTTGATGCAGTTGATACAAAGATTTCTAAGGAAATTTTAAAAGAAATTAAGAATAGGCTTAAATTTTTGATGGATGTGGGGCTTTCATATTTGTATTTGGATAGGATATCTGGAACTCTTTCGGGTGGGGAAGCCCAGAGAATTAGACTTGCCACTCAGATAGGCTCAGCACTAGCTGGGGTGCTTTATGTACTCGATGAGCCTAGTATTGGATTACACCAAAGAGACAATGAAAAGTTGATAAATACCCTTATCAATTTAAAAAAGCTTGGAAATACGGTAATTGTTGTAGAGCATGATGAACAAACTTTGCGGACTGCTGATTATATTGTCGACATTGGCCTTGGAGCTGGTATTCATGGTGGGGAAATAGTTGCTAAGGGGGTTTTGTCCGACATTTTAAACAATAAAAATAGTCTTACTGGGAAGTATTTGGGTGGTCTGCTTAAAATAGATGTTCCAAAGATAAGGCGCAAGGCGGGTAGGGGGGAAATTTTACTTTTGGGAGCCAATAGAAACAATTTAAGAAATATTGATGTTACGATTCCTTTAGGCCTTTTTACTGTAATAACAGGGGTTTCCGGTAGTGGAAAGAGTACTCTTTTAAATGGGGTATTATATCCGGCTCTTGATAGTAGGTTAAAAGGTAATATGAATTATTTTGATGGATTTAAGGATATTATCGGGTATGAACAGGTCGATAAGATCATTCAGGTGAATCAAAAACCAATAGGTAAAACTCCAAGATCGAACCCTTCAACCTATGTTGGGTTTTTCACAGAAATAAGAGAACTTTTTGCAAGGCTTCCAGAATCCAAGGCAAGGGGATTTAAGGCTGGGAGATTTTCTTTCAATGTTAAGGGGGGTAGGTGTGAAAAATGTCAAGGAGCTGGTTCTTTAAACATTCAGATGCACTTTTTGCCAGATGTTTTTATTCCTTGCGATTTGTGTAAGGGTAGAAAGTTTAATGAAGAAACCCTAGAAATAAGATATAAGGGCAAAAATATTTATGATGTTTTAGAAATGAGCGTAATTGAGGCTAAAGATTTTTTTGAAAATATTCCAAAAATAGAACACTATTTAAAAATTTTAAAGGAAGTTGGGCTTGAGTATATTAAATTAGGTCAGTCATCAACAACTCTTTCGGGAGGGGAGGCTCAGCGTGTCAAATTGGCTTTTGAGCTTGTTAAGCGAAGTACGGGTAAAACTTTTTATATTATTGACGAGCCCACAACGGGTTTGCATTTTGATGACATAAGAAAATTATTAGAGGTGTTGCAGCTTCTTGTTGAAAATGGAAATACGGTAGTTCTTATAGAGCATAATCTGGATGTGATAAAACAAGCGGATTATATAATAGATTTAGGACCTGAAGGTGGTTTGTCTGGTGGGGGTATCGTTGTATCTGGAACCCCTGAAGAGGTTTCAAAATGCAAGAGTTCCTATACAGGAATGTTTTTAAAAAATCTTTTGTAATACTACTAATTATTGTTAATTATTTTGTCCTGTCTGCTCAGGGTGATAAAGAGAGAGGGGGTAAATCCGAGGGGGATAGAGAGCTAACTTTAATGCAAAAAGCTAACTTAAAGGAACTTGAGCTTTCTAGTGATGAGGATTTAAGAAAATGGGCTTTAAAAGAGGGTATTGAAGAGGAAGATGTTTACAGGATAAGAGAGTTACTTTTGAAAAAATTTGGTTTGTCTTCTAGTTTTCTTTCAAAAGATGGAGACAAAGATAAGGGCAGATATAAAATAATAATTAAAAGTACGGATAATCTTGAGAATTTTACCTACGGGCTTACTAAGGATGAGAATATTGTATTTAAAGGGAAAGTGAGTCTTACCATTGAGGATGTTAAAGATAATAAAAAGCACAATATCAAGGGTGATCAAATCATTTTTAATAGAAATACTAAAAAGCTTTTTGCCAGTGGAAATGTTGATTATACACTTGATTTAACCCTTGATGAGAAGTTGTATTTTTACGGCAGCGAATTGTTTGTTGATTTTGATTCCCAGAATTTTATTCTAAAAAATGGAATTATTCAGAAGAAAATGTACAAAAATTTAATTAATCATATTGTTTCATTTGGTGGAAAGGTGTTAAAGAGGCTAGATAATGATACGAATATACTAGAAGAGGCTTTTATTACAACTAGTAAAATCCCAGACCCTTATTATTCTATTAAGGCTTCCAAAATATGGGTTTTGCCTTCTGGAGATTTTGGAGTTGTAAATGCTTTATTTTATATGGGAAAAGTACCCATACTATATATTCCGTTCTTTTTTAAACCAGGCGATAGTTTATTTTTTAGTCCGTCTTTGGGGTATTCTTCAAGGAAAGGGCTTACTCTTTTTAATACTGTCTATTTATTTGGGAAAAGGTCTGTTAGTAATGAAGAAGCTTCTTTTTTGGATTTTGACTTTAATTCAGTATATAACTCAAATAAAGATCCTTATATTAGAAATGGTTATTTGACTTATTTTTTTGCTAAGGGTTCTGACTCTAAAGTTGGTAAAGACCATGTTAAGTTGATTTTCGATATCTATTCCAATTTGGGATTTTATTTGGGGCTTGATTTTGATGTTAGTACCACTTTAGGTAGTTTTAAGACTTTTGAAGGTAGTTTTGGTTTGGGGTTTACAAGGACTTTATACAAACATAGTAGTACTGGGATTTATCGGCCTTTTAAAGAAAAAAGTATTAATTATTCTATTTTTAATTTTGATAATTTGAACAAGGGTGATATATTCGGATTTGAGGTTCCTTTTAGATATTTATTTAGAACTAAAGCGGAATTTCTAATAAGTGATGCGCTGCTTTCAGTGGGTTTTGAGCATTATTCAGACCCTTATGTGGTGATTGACTTTAAAAATAGATTGGAAAGCTCAACTCTTCTCTCCCTCATTGGGTCTCAGAAAGAGTATTCAGAAGTAGACAACATGATAAAGACATTTGATTGGAATTTGTCTTCCTTTTATAATCGAACTTTTGATGATAATACCATCGTTGATTATAAGCTAAATAACCTCGGGTTTAGTTTTAAATTGGCAGATTCTGATAATATTTATAGTAAGAACCCTTTAGTAAAACCAAAAGATATTATGGATCCAACCAGAAAGTGGTTTTATTTAGAGAGGGTTCACGTTCCCTATGTTGACATTAATTTTCAGAAAGATCTTTATAATAACAACTGGAGTTCTTTTTTTGATAATAGGGATAAAGAAAAAGAAATGATTATAACTCCCAAAGTCACAAACATTGACGAGAAGGGTGACTATGCAGGGGATAAAGAAAATAAAGATAATGCCAAAAAACTTAAGGAAAAGAATGATTTAAGTAAAGATTTACATATCTCTCCTGAAGTAATTGCATCAAATGAGGTTAATCATTCAGATTCTTTTTACATTAGACTTGGAATTAATCCCTATTTTAAAAATAATATATTTTTTGATGACTCTAACTTCAAGTCTCCCCAGGAGTTTAAATATGATGTAAAAAGCTATTTATTTGATATTAAAAATAAAATAGATTTAAAGCTTCATGCTGATTTGTATAATCGACTTATTACCTTTGAAGAAGTTGTGTATCTGGATACTGCTGAGTATAATCCCCTAGACAAAGACTATAATTTGCTAGATAAAGAAAAGAAAGGGGAACATGCGGTTATTAATAAGATAAATTTGGATTTACTGCCTTTTATTATGTATCCTGCTTTTTCTAGAAGTAGTATTAAGCTCGAGAATAAAATTACTCTTTATTTATTTGATAAAAAGTACGATAGAGAAGCTAAAGTACTGGATGGAAGGAGTAGTAGTATTTTTTGGAGAAGTCCTGAAACTCTTTATCAGGAGGTAGGCATTAATTTGATTTATGACTACAGATATTTTACTACTAGTCTTTCAAGTTTGTTGAAAAATACCTTTGAGAATGTATATGCTTCTTCTGAACTTAAATTTTCTTTAGAATTTCCTTATTTGTTGCAAGAAGTAGGCATTGGGGTAAAGTACGATAGAAAATTTAAGGAAAATGACAAGTCTAGACTTACTAAGACGGTTGTTAGTACAGAAGGATCATCAAGGCCAATTTCTCCTTATAAAGGCTTGGAAATGAATCCTGCTTTGTATTATAAAATAGAGCCAAAATATTTAGATTATTTTAAGATTGCCTTGTTGGCGGCCTATGATCCTTTGATCAACAGAGTTTCTGAACTTTCCTTTAAACTAAATGCTTATGATTTTGAGCTCACGTTTTCAATGAAGGATGAGTTTGAGTGCAAGTATGATAAAGCACTAGGTGATTTTTTAAAGGTAGGAACTACTACTAAGCTTGTACCATATCTTCTAAATTCTCGATATAAAAGAGATTTATATACTTTCAAATTTTTTGATGAGAAATTTTCAGTGGGATTAGGAGTAGATGTTGGATGGAAAATGAATTTGCAAAAGTTTATCGATGATAATGAACTTTGGGCAGAGTTTAGTCTTAGGTTTAAACATACTGAATTTTTTGAGTTGTACTTTTCTACACGTTCTATTAATACAAAGACTTTTAAGTATTTTGGAGGATATATGAATCAGGTTGGCCTTGAGGCAGTTAATGTCTTTTCAGATTTATTTAAATCGTTCAATTTCTTTAAGTTACAAGACAGGAAAGATTCATTATTTAAAATTAAGAAGGTTAGCACAGGCTTCAAGTTTAATTTTTATGATTGGAAGTTTGTAGGAGAATATGATTTAAATCCGGATATTTTAAAAGATGCTAGCAGTGGTAAGTATTCTTCTATATGGAGGAATAATTTTTCAATTTATATTTCATGGAATTTCTTTGAGCCTGTTAAGGCTTCATTTGAAAGTAATTCAAGCACGGATTATGAACTTTTAATTAATCGTGATACTAAGAAGTAG